>JAAAPD010000076.1 GCA_009908505.1 Alphaproteobacteria bacterium
ATATCCGAAGGACAGGAACAGGTTGTCGGTCGCCTGGTAGTTGGCTGTGACAGCGGCCTGCCAGGTCAGATCGGACCCGACCCCGAACCCACCGAAATCGGCATAGGACAGCACGGACCACCTGTCCGCAATGGGCGTGTTGACCCGTAGCGCCAAGATTGGGTCCACGAATGTCTTTTCGGGCGCAAGGCTGACACCGACCAATGGGGCTGACACCAACCCGTCCAGTTTCCAGCCGCGCAAGCCGCCCATGACATCGACGGTTGTCTCGCCGCCCGTATCGAAGCGCTGTCCTGCCGCAAGGGTGAGCGAGGTCATCGTCACCTCGCCCGAAGCCGGTCCCAATGGGGTCAAGCCGTTCCGGGACGAAGACGAATAAGTGAAATCCCCGAATACGACAAAGTCGCCACGCCGTGCGAAGGCGGTCGCAAAAACAGCGGCGTCAAGATCCTCCAGAACGTCGGTCAGGGACTTGTCGAAGGACAGGGTCGGCGCGCCGGTAAATGGCGTTAAGTCGCCGCCGACGCCTGCGCCCCAGCCATAAAGCGTGACCTGCCCAGCCCAGTCCTGTGCTTGGAGCGGAGCGGGGGCTGTGCTGAAAAAAGCGCCGGCGACCAGTGCGCCGATCGCTGACAAGGTCGGGTTGCGAAGCATCAAAGCGTCTCCTTGAAAACCCGACCGCCCTTCATGACGAGGCGCAGGTTACTTGTGGGATCATCGAGAAAATCGAGATCGGTTTCAGGATCCCCATCCCAGACGAGGATGTCGGCATGAGCGCCCTCTGCGATCACGCCGAGACGACCCTGGTACGGATCGCGCGGACCGGACATCGCAAGCAGGTCTCCGGCATTGCCAGTAGCCATGCGAAGCGCCTCGAGTGGCGGCATGAAGCGGGTCAGCTTCGCCAGCTGCCGACCCTGGCTTTGCGATGCGCCGGGGTTCATCAGGATATCGGTGCCGAAAGCCATGTTGACCCCTTCCGAGCGGCCCATTTCGAAGGCACGCACCGTGCCGCGTGCCACCTCCTCGGCCTTCGCCTGCTGGATCGGGTTGCTGCGCGGGTTCGAGTCCTCGTCCTGAAGGAATGGCTGGATCGACCACCAGGCGCCTTCCTCGCGCATCATGCGAACGGAGTCGATGTCGGCGAGCTGACCATGCTCGATGGATTTGACCCCGGCGCGCAGCGCCCGCTGTATCCCTTGCGGGTTGTAGACATGGGAACAGACATAGGTGCCCCAGTCGGCGGCGGCACGAACCGCGGCGCGCATCTCCTCCTCGAGGAACTGGGCAGTGTCGAGCGGGTCGTATAGCGAGGTCACGCCCCCGCCGGCCATGATCTTGATCTGGCTTGCGCCCTTCATGAGCTGTTCGCGGGTGCGGCGCAGTACCTCCGCCTCGCCATCAGCGATGGCGGCGACGCCCGTGCTTTCGGTGTAGTCGAAATCGCCATCCCCGCGCGGCAACGTGTTCAGTAGCCGGAAATCCCCATGGCCGGAGGTCTGCGAGATCATGGCACCCGACGGGAAGATGCGCGGCCCGGTCACAACGCCACGGTCGGTGGCCATCTTGAGCCCGAAGGCCGGACCACCGGTGTCGCGGACCGTCGTGAAGCCGCGCATCAGCGTCGCGCCGGCTTCCTGTCCGGCGACGAGATGGATGAAGGCGATATCCTGTGTCAGAGCCGCGACCTGGCTGACGCTGACGAGGGTCGCGTGCCAGTGGCAGTCGATCAGGCCCGGCGTCACTGCGCGCCCGCCGCAATCGATGACGTCGGCGTCCTGGGGTCCGGTGCCGGTAGCGGGCAAAGCGGAGATACGTCCGTCCTCGACCAGGATGTCGCGGCCCGTCTGCATCGAAAGCGTCGTGCCATCGAAGAAGCGGAGATTCGTGAGCAGCGTCGGACGCCCCGGCGTCTGGGCGCGCAGCTTGCCGGGGGCCAGCCCGAAGCCCGCGAACATGCCGACCACGGCCGCGCTGCCGCCGAGAAACTGGCGCCGCGAGATGTCGGCCTCGATCCGCGCGAAGGCCGCCTGGGTCTGCGGCGCGCCGCACAGGCAGCAGTCGATCGCTGCGCCACCCTGTTCGATCGTCTCGCAACACGTCATGCACATGTGGTGAAAGCTCCCATCTGATCCCCGCTCTTCGCGCTTTTGACAAGTTACCGCAGAGAACGATTCTTGTCATGAAAAACCGCGTTTGCGCTGCCACTTCGTGATGAAATTCTGGATCAGGGGGCATTTGACCAGGCGCGGCCACCAACTCGAAGATCGGTCGCACCCGACGAGAGCCAAGGTCGCAAGGGTCACGTCCGACACGTTCACGATGTGCCTTTTGGCCAGATCGTTGTTCGGCACGGTGGTCAGCGTCCCGTCGAGGCCCCGGATGCGCGACGGGCGCGGCCCAATGCGTTCGACCTTGCGGGCCTCGCCGCCGTAGCGGATGACGTTGCCCACGCGAAACGGCGTGTCGGTGAAGATGGACACGCCGCCGAACAAGTTTTCGACCGTTGGCTGCGCGGCGAGGGCAAGCGCCACGCCACCGACGCCGGCGAGAAGTCCGAAGGCCGGTATGCCGATCATGTGATTCGAGCGGAGTTGCCGTCTGGGCGGCCGCCATGTTTCAGCAAAGCGCGGAAAACAAGAGGACAAAAGAGGCTTCCGCAGCATGGCGCACGCCTGGTTTCACGATCCTTGCCGGCGGCTTACCCCCGGTCGTTAGAACATCCCGCCTGAAACCCGTTGTCACAATGGGCGATCAACCGCTCCGTGTCTTCGCGCGTCCAGCCTGCGGGATCGGTCACCTGCACCCATGGGCCGATGTAATCGCGCGCGTAATACGCATGTCCGTGACCGGGTGGCGCCCCGAAGGACAGTGCCATGTCAAGGGCGAGCTGGAATTGCGTTACGACCGGCATGAAGACGAAGTGATCCGACATGTCCGCCGCCGGTGGATCGCGCATCCACGGCGGGGCCCGCCACAGCGACGCGGGGTCGTAGAACACGACCGGGTCGCTGGAATACTGCAGGAAGACGAGGCGCATTCCGCCCCACGGCGCCTCGGCCTCGGACGCGTCGGAGACGTGCGAGGCGTAACGCACGAGCGACCCGTCGCCGATCGTCGGCAAGACCCAAGGACTGCCCGGCGCGCGCCGGTTCTGGACGTAGTTCCAGAAGGCCGAGGGGAACGGCGGACCGGCCCAGAAGGCGCCATCGATCGGGTCGTCGAGGAGCCGGAATATATTGGTGGCGTGCATCGACGACCACGCGCCGAGGCTGAGACCATGGACGTAGAGGCGCGGGCGGGCATCTGGCGGCAGCGTCTTCCAGTAGCCGTGGACGACGTCCTGAAGGGCGGTCGCCTGCTCGAGGCCGGTATCTGTCTCGAGGATCAGCGCAAGCGGCGACTGGAGATAGGAGTACTGCGCCGCGACCGTCGCGATGTCCCCGTCATGCATGTACTCGACCGGGTCATGCGCGCCGGGATCCATCCAGCCCGTGCCGGTCGGGCTGGCGATGATAAGCACCTCGCGCTCGAAGGCACCGAGGCGCTGCAATTCGGCCAGTGCCAGCTCGGCCCGTTCCCTTGGCGTGTCGCCGTTCGCGCGGCCAACGTAGGCGCGGATCGGGTCCATCGCCGCGCGCCCGGTGAAGGCCGAGATGGCCGCGGCGTCAGGCCCGGACGTGATGAAGTCGCGTCCCGGCGCGCCAATGGCACCCCAGTCGATAAGGGAGGCTGCGCTGCCCACCCTGGTCGGGTTGTCCGGCGGGGGCGGCGCATTGTCGAACAGCGCCTGCGCCAGTTCGTAGCTTGCGTCGAGACCCGCCACGACCCGGTCGAGGATGCCATCGCGTGTTACGACCAAAAGGATCAGCACGACCGCGACGAAGCCCAGCACATTCGCACGGCGCGACGGCATGACGCGATAGAACCACGCCCGGATCAAGCGGAAGAGCGAGGCCACGAGGCGGCCGATCCCGTAGGCCACGGCGAAGGTCGGCACCGCGAGAGCGAGGATCACCGCGAGGTGCAGCGCGTCGGCCTGTGGCAGGCCCATCTTGCCGCGCAGGTCGTTTTGCCATCCGAGGCTGGCGCCCAGCACCCAAAGGAAAAGCGCCGCGACCGCTACTGCCGAGGCCCATGTCAGCCACCGCGCGACGCGGGCCGGAAGGCGCGGCAGGTCCAAGGCCCACCACAGCAGCGCCAGGATCTGCGCACAAAGGTATCCCAGCGCGGTCACGAGGCCGCCGAGCACACCCTGCATCTCGGGCCCGCGGGGGATCAGCGAGGGGGTCAGCGCGGCGGCGAAAAAGATGAGACCCAGCAGCAGGCTGGGGCCCGAGAACGCGCCGATGAGACGAAAGGCGACTTTGGCCGTCATGCGGGCCTCCGACGCAACAGCGTGTTTGTTGTTTCTTCGGTCATCCATTCGTCCCATAACGTCGGGGATGTCTCGATTCGGCTGTCGAGGGAAGCGAAATGCTTGGGCGTCTTTCATCGGCGCGGCGTGCAGGTGCGGCCCTTGTCATCATGGCACTGATGATGGACGTTCCGCAACTGTCAAGCGCCCAGATTTCGAAGCGCCCGAGGGCGTAGAGGTCACCGATCCGAGCGATCCGCCCGCTGACAGTCCGTCAGGGCATCTCTACCACATCTACAACCCCGCCGTCGGGGATGATCTGGTCAAGCTGCTCAATGAAGGCCTGCACGCCGCCAACGGGCGCCGAAATCTCCTTCAGACCGGCGCCAATTTGTGGAAGCTACGGTACCCTGAGCGCCGATCGCCGGATCGAAGCGACACAGCTCTCCAGGAACCTCAGGTGGTCCGCAAGACCAGTTCTGACGAGGCTGAAACGAACTTCAGGTCGGACAGGCTCGGGGCTGCCGGGTGGCCTTGCTCATCAAGGCGCGAAGCTTGGCTTCGGAAAAGTGCGCGTTGATGAAGAGGCCGGTTCGCTCCAAGCTCTTTTGAGCCAATGACTTGCGTGTGACGAAGGGGCACGTAGGTCTATAACCTCAGATGCTTGCCACGCGCGCCCCGCTTTTTTGGACAGCATTCCGACTTCAACGTCGAGAATTGCTGCACACGTTGCCGCATATTTCGTAACACCAGAGAAGCCACAGTCGTTTTTCAACACATGCCCAAGCTTGCACGACAGAACCGCCTTCGGACTGTCTTTCGCCATCGGTACTGCCTTCAGGCAGCATGGGCGAACGCGTCTGTGTCGCAAGGCGGGCGTTTTCTGTCCGGCGCGTGATCTGAATCAAGTCGAGGTCAGCGTGCATGGTATAACTGGTGGATACAATTCGACTTATCTGGCTGTACGCTCACATCCATGACATCTCAACAGACCCCTCTTGCGCTGCTCGATGCGCCAGTACGTTCGCAGGTGCGGCGTGCCAGCCTTGTCGCGGCGGTGGCGGCCTTGATTTGGCTGGCACAGGCTTGGCTTGTGGCCTTGCTTTTCGAGGGCCTGTTGCAGGGGGGCGGGCCTGCCCCCATGCTGCTTGTCGCCGGGTTTCTGGCGTTTGGTCTGGCGCGGGCGGGCCTTGGCTATCTGTCAGAACGGGCTTTGCAGGCCAGTGCCCGCCTGACCGTGGCCAAGCTGCGGTTGCGGATGATCGCGACGGAACGGCGGCGGGCGTCCGGTTGGGGCCTTGGCGGTGCAGGTGCGATCGGTGCGCTGGTCAGCACCAAGCTGGACCTGCTGATTCCATACATGACCCGGTTTCAGCCTGCGCGACTGCGCGTCATGCTGGTGCCACCGGTCATCCTTGCATTGGCATTCTGGCACGCCTGGGCGGTGGGGTTGGTCTTGTTGGTCGCCGGGCCGCTTATCCCGGTCTTCATGGCGCTGGTCGGCTGGGCCGCGAAAGAGGCGAGCGCCCGACAACTGGCCGAGATTGGCGACATGAACGATCTGCTGATCGAACGACTGTCCGCCCTGCCCGATATCCGGGCGCTGGGGGCCGGGTCATGGGTGCAGGACGGGTTTGCTGCCAAAGCCGATGCGCTGCGCCGCCGCACCATGGCGGTTCTGGCCGTGGCCTTCATGTCCTCGACCGTGTTGGAGCTGTTCTCGGCGCTGGGCGTGGCCCTGGTCGCGGTATTTGTCGGGTTCTCGTTGCTGGATGTGGTCACATTCGGATCATGGGGTGCGCCGCTTTCGCCCGCCGTGGGCATGTTCCTGCTGCTTTTGGCCCCCGATTTCTTCCAGCCACTGCGGGATCTGGCCGCTGCCTGGCATGACAAGGCTTCCGCGGACGCACTGGCCGAAGAACTTGCCGAATGGCGACAGGCCAGCCCCGAGCTGCGACTTGGGGCCGGTGTTCCGGCAGACCCTTTGCCGGGGGCCCCGACGCTGCGCCTGAACGCGATGACGTTGCCGTCCGGGGGACACATACCGCTGATCGACATTGAAGCGGGTGAGCGTGTCGCCCTTGTCGGACCAAGCGGTTCGGGCAAGACCAGCGTGCTGCGCCTGTTGGCCGGATTGCAGCAGATGCCCGGGGCACATGTCACCGTCGCAGGCCAAAGGCTGAGCAACGACACGGCCGATGCATGGCGCCGCCGCATCGGCTGGATGCCGCAGTCGCCGCATTTCCTGACCGGCAGCCTTCGGCGCAATATCGACATGGGACGCCCCGATCTGGGGGATATGGACCGCACCGTGCAACAGGCCGCTCTGGAGCCGGTTCTGGCCACCCTGCCACGGGGGCTGCACACGCGGCTTGGCGAAACCGGGGCAGGGCTGTCCGGCGGGGAAGGGCGGCGCGTCTTGCTGGCGCGCGCGCTGTTCGCGCGGCCCGATGTCATTCTGGCGGATGAGCCGACCGCTGACCTGGACACGGAAACCGCCGATCTGATCGCAGATGCCCTGCTCGCCCAGGCCGCAGGCGGGGCAACGCTTGTCGTTGCGACGCATGATATGCGGCTGGCGGGACTGATGGACCGGATCATCCGGCTGGGCGGCGACGCATGAGGGCGCTTTGGCATATCTTCCGGCTGATCCTGCGCGACCAGCGCCGGGCGATGCTGCGGGGGGCGGCACTCAGCGTTGTGGTGCTGGTGATGGGGGCGACCCTGCTGGGAGTGTCGGGCTGGTTCATTACCGCGGCTGCCGCCGCCGGTCTGGTCGGCATGGGCGCGGTGTTCGATGTGTTCCGTCCGTCCGCCGCGATCCGCTTTCTGGCGCTGGGGCGCACCGCCGCGCGCTATGGCGAACGGATGTTGACCCATGACGCGACCTTGCGCGCGCTTCAAACCCTGCGCTTGCGCGTGATGGCCAGCCTTCTGCACGCGCCTTTCGCACGGCTCGTGCAGGTCCGGGGGCCACGGACCTTGGCGCGCCTGACGGCGGATATCGACGCGCTTGACGGGATCGCATTGCGCCTGGTGCTGCCCATTGTCGCGGCGTTGGCCACTCAGATGCTGGCCTTCGGGCTGCTGTGGTGGCTGGTGGGGCTGCCACTGGCCGCGTTTTCGCTGCTGGGCTGGCTTGGGGGCAGCGCGCTGGTGCTGGCCGTGTCGGTCCGACATGCGGCGCCGGTTTCCCGTCAGGCAGAGGCCGCGATGCACGCCCTGCGCGCGCGCCTGATCGACCTGATACGCAGCCGCGATACGCTGGCCGCGCATGGACGTTTGCGCGATCACGCCGCTTATGTCCGCGTGGCGCATATGCGGCAGGCACGCTTGCAGCGCAAGCTCGACCGGATCGAGCGCCGCACCGGGGCCGCGCAAACCGTGTTGGCCAGTGTCATGGCCTCGGGCGCCTTGGCGCTGGGCGTGCTGGCGGCCGAAGCTGGCCAAATCGCACCCGCGATCGCGGCGCTTGGTTTCTTTACCACCCTGGCGCTGGCCGAAACCATCGCGCCCCTGCGCCGCGCGGTGGCCGACCTGGGCCGCATGAGCGAGGCCGCGCGCCGGGTCAGCCGGACGCTTCATCATGCCGATACGGTGCCGACCGGACAGACGACCCGTCCGATTGCGCTGGCGGTGCAAACTCTCGCGCTGGCACGACCCGAAAGCGCGACGCCGATCCTGCAAGGTATTACGTTTCACCTGCAACCCGGCGAAACACTGGCCCTGACAGGGCCAAGCGGCTGCGGCAAATCATCCGTCTTGCAGGCGATTGCGGGGTTCCACCCGCTTCTGGATGGCCAGATCAGTTTAGGGTCTGTTCCCGTTGGCGACTGGAACGAACAGGCGCTGCGGGTGGCGGTTACCTATTTGCCGCAACGTAGTGTCTTGATGGCGGGCAGCGTGCGCGATGCGCTTCGGCTGGCGCGTCCGCGGGCCACCGACGCCGAGATGTGGGCCGTGCTGGAGGCAGTCGCCCTGCACGATCTTCTCAAAACCCGTGCAGGGTTGGACACCGTCCTTGGCCCAAGGGGCGACGGGCTGTCGGGCGGCGAGGCACGGCGGCTGACCTTGGCCCGCGCGCTGCTGCGCCGCCCCGCGCTGCTGTTGCTGGACGAGCCGACCGAAGGGCTGGATGACGCGACCGCGACCAAGGTGCTGGCCGGTATCCGCGCTTACCTGCCCGATGCGATGATCGTCATGGCCAGCCACCACCCGCGCGAGGCTGCGACAGCGAACCGCACCATCGCACTGGGTTAACTGGTGGCAAGATTACGACTTATTGACATATATCAAAGTGAAGATGTGTGGAGTGGCCCATAGCTCTACCATCACCGGGGGTGCGCCCCCAAAAAGTGGAGCAAAAGATATGGAATTCGGGATCGTCGAGCTGTCGCGCCTGCAATTTGCGATGACGGCCATGTATCACTTCCTGTTCGTGCCGCTCACGCTTGGTCTGTCACTTCTGATTGCCATCATGGAAACGGTCTATGTCATGACCGGGCGCGTGATCTGGCGGCAGATGACCAAGTTCTGGGGCACGCTGTTCGGGATCAACTTCGTCCTTGGCGTGGCCACGGGCATCACAATGGAATTCCAGTTCGGCATGAACTGGAGCTATTACAGCCATTACGTGGGCGACGTGTTCGGCGCGCCGCTGGCGATCGAAGGGCTGATGGCATTCTTCCTGGAAGCGACCTTCGTCGGCCTGTGGTTCTTCGGCTGGGACAAGCTCAGCAAGGTGCAACACCTGGTCGTCGGCTGGCTGGTCGCGCTCGGGTCCAACTTCTCTGCCCTGTGGATCCTGATCGCCAATGGCTGGATGCAGAACCCGGTGGGTGCCGAATTCAACCCCATGACCATGCGCATGGAG
>JAAAPD010000020.1 GCA_009908505.1 Alphaproteobacteria bacterium
CCGCCGCGCTGACGGTCTATGACATGCTCAAGGCGGTGCAGAAGGACATGGAAATCGGCGGCATTCGCGTCACCCTCAAGGATGGCGGCAAGTCGGGACGGTTCGAGGCACCATGACCGGGCGGTCGCTGGAATTGTTTTTCGTTGATGGCAAGCCCGACGGGATGCTGACCGCGGAAGTGTTCAACTGGACCGGGCATGTCCTGCGGATTCCGCGGACCCGTTTGGTCGACGGGTTGAAACGACAACACGCCGCGCAGACCGGTGTGTATCTTTTGATAGGTGAAACCGACAATGGTCCCCTTGCCTACATCGGAGAAGCCGAAAACATGGCGGACAGGGTCAAGCAACACGCAACGGCCAGAGACTGGTGGGACCAGACCATCCTGATTACGACGTCCGGCGACGCCCTGCACAAAGCGCACGTGAAATACCTCGAAAGCCGTTTGGCGGAAACCGCGATCGAGGCGGCAAACATCCCTCTGGAGAACGGCAATGCACCGCCACGGTCGAGTTTGAACGAGGCCGCAACCGCCAATATGGAGAGCTTTCTCGACACGCTTCACATGGTGTTACCGGCAATCCGCGTGGATATGTTCCAGAGTGGCCGACGCGCCGCTCATGTTAATCGCGACATAGTTACAGGCACAACGTCGACCAAAAGGTTCGAACTGCGAATACCGCGCCACGACATACACGCGACTGCGGAATTGGCGGCCGATGAAATGGTCGTCAAGGCTGGTTCCATCGTTCGCGCACAATGGGTTGGCGGCGCGAAACACGTCCTAAATTTTCAGAAATTACACGCAGATCTGGTGACAAATGGGGTTATTGAAGTTCTGTCTGACGGCAAGGCGCGCATGACCGAGGATTATGCCTTCTCAAGCCCGTCCGCGGCGGCCGCGATCGTGAGCGGACGTGCCGCAAACGGTCGAAAGGAATGGAAACTTTCAGACGGGCGCACTTTCGCGGAGTGGGAGACGGCTCAACTGGAAGCGGTAACGCCATGATCACCGTCGACGACGCCCTCGAAAAGCTGCTGGCGCTGGCCGCCCCCTTGGAGGTCGAGCAGGTGCCGCTGCGCGGGGCGGCCGGGCGCACGCTGGCCCGGCCGGTGGCGGCGCGGCGTGATCAGCCGCCCTTTTCGGCCTCTGCCATGGACGGCTATGCCATCGCGGGGGATGCAGCCCCGGGCGACCGGTTCGACGTGATCGGCGAGGCGGCGGCGGGCCACGGATATTCGGGCGCGGTCGGGCCCCGGCAGGCAGTGCGCATTTTCACCGGCGCCCCCATGCCCGAGGGCGCAACCCGCGTTGTCATCCAGGAGGACACCAACCGCGAGGGCGACACGATCACCCTGACCGAGGATCTAGGCAAAGGCCCCCATGTGCGCGCCATGGGTACCGATTTCCGCATCGGCGACACCCTTCCGTCGCCACGGGTGCTGTCACCCTCGGATGTCGCGCTCATGGCGGCCATGAATATCGACGCGGTTCCCGTGGCGCGCCGCCCCGACGTGGCGATCATCGCCACCGGGGACGAGCTGGTGCAGCCCGGCGAAGAGCCCGGCCCCGTCCAGATCATCGCCTCGAACAGTTACGGGCTGGCCGCGCTGGTCGAGGCGCTGGGCGCCCGCGCCCGCCTGCTGCCCATCGCCCGCGACACGCTGGCCTCGCTTCAGACCGTGTTCGACCTGGCCGAAGGGGCGGACCTGATCCTGACCATCGGGGGCGCCTCGGTGGGCGATCACGACCTTGTCGGGCCCGCCCTCGCCGATCGCGGGATGGAACGGGCCTTCTACAAGGTCGCGATGCGCCCCGGCAAACCGCTGATGGCCGGGCGGCTGGGGCATTCCGCGTTGATCGGGCTGCCCGGCAACCCGGTTTCGGCCATGGTCTGCGGCCATGTTTTCGTGGCCCCCCTCATCCGCACCATGCTGGGCCAGCACGATGTGGTCTCCGCGCCCGAACCGCGCCCGCTGGCCGCCGATCTGCCCGCCAATGGCCCGCGACAGCATTACCTGCGGGCCCGCACCACCGCCGCGGGGGTCATCGCCTATGACACGCAGGACAGCTCGCTATTGTCGGTGCTCAGCGAGGCCGATTGCCTGATCGTCCAACCCCCCGGTGATCCCGGCCACCCTGCTGGCACCGAGGTGGATGTCCTGCCGATCTAGCAGAACAGGTTGACACAAAACGGGAACACCCGTAGAACATCTCCTGACCGGGTGCGTGAAACACCCCCTGACGGAGATGATCCATGCTGACCAAGAAGCAGCTCGACCTGTTGGAATTCATTCACACGCGGATGCAGCGTGATGGCGTGCCACCCTCGTTCGACGAGATGAAAGAGGCGCTGGATCTGCGCTCCAAGTCCGGCATTCACCGGCTGATCACGGCCTTGGAAGAACGTGGCTTCATCCGCCGCCTGGCGCACCGGGCCCGCGCGCTGGAAATCGTCAAGCTGCCCGACTCCCTGGAACATAAAACCGGTTTCACCCCCCGGGTGATCGAGGGCGAACGCCCCGACAAGACGCCGGCCAATGCCATGCCGGTCGAGTCGTCGGGCGCGATTGAGCTGCCGGTGATGGGCCGCATCGCCGCCGGTGTCCCGATCGCCGCCATTTCCGAGATGTCGCACAACGTGTCCGTCCCGCAAAGCATGGTCGGCGCCGGCGAGCACTACGCGCTCGAGGTAAAGGGCGACTCGATGATCGACGCGGGCATCAACGATGGCGACGTGGTGATCATCCGCGAAACCGCCACCGCCGATAACGGCGAAATTGTCGTCGCCCTTGTCGAGGACGAAGAGGCGACGCTGAAACGTTATCGCCGCTCGGGCAATACCATCGCGCTCGAGGCCGCGAACCCGGCCTATGAAACCCGCCTGTTCCGCGATGACCAGGTCAAGGTCCAGGGGCGTCTTGTCGGACTGATCCGCACCTACTGAGGCCCGTCGCCGCCTTGGCGCCACGCCAACCGGATGTTGTTACGCGCCCGGTGGCTGTTCCAGAGCCGGTCTCCGGTCAGGTCCTTCACGCTGATCAGATGCAGCGCGTCGTCGCGCAAGTATCCGGCCACCGCCCCGCTTTCGCGCAAGGCCGAGATATCGAACACGGTGCAGCTTTGGCCCGCCCCGACCTGTTGGTTCGACACCAGGATATCCGCCCCGTCGCAATCCACGACCTCGGCCAGCGCCATCTTGCCGCGCACCGCCAGCACCCGCGCGGGCCCGATCCGCGCCTCCTGCCGCCGCCCGTCGATCCTCAGGCCCGGGCGCTCGAACGCCACTGCCTGCGCGACAGGCGCGCCATCGTTTTCCAGCCAGGCCCGCGCCGCGAACCCGTCGCCGCGCGGCTTGGACAGCACGCGGCCTTGATCCCCCAACACGCCGATCAGCGCCCCGCTATCGGCAACCAGAAGCGCCGGGCGTTCGGTGCCCAGCCAGAGCAGACCCGCCAGGGCCGCCGGGGCCACCCCCGCAAACCGCCAACGGCCCTGCCACAGGACCAGCACCAGCGCTCCGAAGGCGAGCAGACCCAGCACCGGCGGCGCCGGGCTGTGCACATGGCCCACCGCGCCCTCCAGCCCCGCGACCCAATCGGCGATGAACAGGATCCACCGGATACCCAACCCCATGAGCCACAACCCGATCCCCGACAGCCCGACCGGCGCGAGGACCGCGGCCAGCACCGCCGCCGGCATGACCAGCGTGCCCATGACCGGCACCGAGAGCACATTGGCCAACAGCCCGTAATGCGACACCTGGTTGAAGTGCGCTGCCGAAATCGGCGCCGTGGCCAGCCCCGCGATTAACGAGGACAGCACGACCCCCAGAACCGGCCGCAACCGGCGCGGCAACCAGTCCATGTCGAACCGCCGCAGGAAACCGAACACCGCGACAAGCGCCGTGGTCGCGGCAAAGGACATCTGGAAACCGGGACCCGACAGCGCCTCGGGGCGCAGCACCAGGACGATCATCGCCGCAATGGCCACCGCCCGGATGGTCAGTGCGCGCCTGTCCAGCATCACCGCCACCAGCATGACCGAGACCATGATGAAGGCGCGTTCCGTCGCCACGTTGCCCCCGGACATGGCGTAATACCCCGCCGCGACGACCAGGGCACAGAAGGCCGCGACCTTTTTGGCCGGGTGGCGCAACGTGAATCCGGGCCAAAGCAGAAGCGCGTTGCGCATCACCAGGAAGACGAACCCGGTCAGCAACCCCATGTGAAGACCGGAGATCGCCAAGAGATGCGCCAGGTTCGAGGCGCGCAGGTCCTCCAGCACCTCCTGGCCCATGGCGGACCGGTCACCGGTCATGATCGCGGCGGCGAAGGCCCCGCGTTCGTCCGGCAGAGCCGCCTGCACCCAGCGCGAAATCGCCACCCGGATCCGGTAGATGGCCAGGCCCGCCGCCGCTTCCTCGGCGGGCCGCGCCAGAAGGACAGGCGTGCGGGTATAGCCCACCGCGCCCAGCCCTTCGAACCAGGCCATTCGGCGGAAATCGAATCCGCCCGGCTCTACCGGCCCGGACGGCGGCGACAAATGCCCGGTCAGGATCAGGGTCTGGCCCGGTTGCGGCGTCACGTGGCCCTGCTGTCCATGCAGCGACACGCGCACCTGGGCCGGGGTCCGGGCCGGCGCCATGTCCTCCAGCACGACCCGGTCCAGCGTCAGGCGCACCGCGTCGCTGGCCGAGCGGTCGATCTCGATCACCCGCCCCTCGACCGGGCCGTAATAGCGGAACTCCAGCACCGGGGCGGCCACGGAATGGGCCCGGCCCCCGGCCACGAGCATCCCGGCCAGGACCAGCGCCAGCCCGATCGGCAGGGCCCGCAACCCGTCGGGGCACCAGCGCAGCAGCATCACGCAGGCCAACACGCCCGTCGCCGCCCCGGCATAGAGCGCGAGGCCCGGCTCGAACCGGGCCCCGAAATACAGGGATATTCCCACCGCGAACAGCACCGGGGACCAGCCGAACAGATGGCCCTGCTGCCCCAGCAGCGCGTTGTCGATCCATCTCAGAAGGCGCACTTGTCCCTGCCCTTCAGCCCGAGTATGCCCCGGTCCAAGCTAGAAACCCATGGTTAGCGAAAGGTTAATGCCCATGTCCGAACAGGTCGTCACCCGCATCGCGCCCTCGCCCACCGGCGAGATGCATATCGGCACCGCGCGCACGGCGCTGTTCAACTGGCTGTATGCCCGGGGCCGCGGCGGCAAGTTCCTGTTGCGCATCGAGGATACCGACCGCGCCCGCTCGACCCCCGAGGCGACCGAGGCGATCCTGCGCGGCATGGACTGGCTGGGGCTGGATTACGACGAGGACCCCTACAGCCAGTTCGCCCGCGCCGACCGCCATGCCGAGGTCGCCCGCGAGATGCTGGACAAGGGCCATGCCTACAAGTGTTTCGCCACGCAAGAAGAAATCCAGGCCTTCCGCGACGACGCCCGCTCGGCGGGCAAATCGACGCTCTACCGTTCGCCCTGGCGCGATGCCGACCCGGCAAGCCATCCCGACGCGCCCTACGTCATCCGCGTCAAGGCCCCGCTGCAGGGTGAAACGGTGATCGAAGACAAGGTCCAGGGCAAGGTCACGATCCGAAACGACCAGTTGGACGACATGGTCATCCTGCGTTCGGACGGCAGCCCGACCTACATGCTGGCCGTGGTGGTCGATGACCACGACATGGGCGTGACCCATGTGATCCGGGGGGACGACCACCTCAACAACGCCGCGCGCCAGATGACGATCTACCGCGCGATGGGCTGGCCGGTGCCGGTCTATGCCCATATCCCGCTGATCTTCGGGCCCGATGGCAAGAAACTGTCCAAGCGCCACGGCGCCACGGGCGTCGCCGAATACCAGCTGATGGGCTTCCCGGCCGCTGGCATGCGCAATTACCTGGCGCGTCTGGGCTGGGCGCATGGCGATGACGAGTTCTTTACCGACGACCAGGCAAAGGAGTGGTTCGACCTGGACGGCATCAACAAGGCCCCCGCGCGGTTCGACTTCAAGAAGCTGGCCAATATCTGCGGCCAGCACATCGCGGCGAGCGACGATGCTGCACTGCTGCATGAATTGGAAGCGTTCTTGGCCGCAACCGGGGCCGAGCCGCTGACGCAACACCAGCGGGACGCCATGTCGCAAGCCATGCCCAGCCTGAAAGACCGGGCCAAGACCTTTACAGAACTGCTTGAAAAGGCGCAGTTTTGCCTAACCTCGCGCCCGATCGCGCCCGATGAAAAGGCGGCCGCCGCCCTGGACGATGTATCCCGTGGTATACTGAAGGAATTGACGCCGCAGCTGCAAACTGCTAGCTGGTCCCGAGATGCGCTGGAGGCGCTCGTGGCTGACCTCGCCGAGGCGCACGAGACGAAGCTCGGCAAGCTGGCCGGACCGCTGAGGGCGGCTCTTGCCGGTCGCGCCGTGTCCCCTAGTGTCTTCGACATGATGCTCGTCCTGGGACGCGAGGAAACCATAGCGCGACTCCAGGACGCGACCGGCTGAAACCTTTTCGTCATGACGGACGGATATCGGGGGCCGGACCGGTGAAACAGCGGCGCCCGGCCCCGGGCGTCCCCTTGCGAAAAAGGAAACCGCCATGGCCGACACCACCAAGACCGCGACGCTGACCATCGATGGCGAAAGCTACGAATTGCCGATGCACTCGCCCACCGCCGGCCCCGATGTCGTCGACATCCGTAAGCTTTACGGCCAGGCTGGGGTGTTCACCTACGATCCGGGCTTCACCTCGACCGCGTCCTGCGACAGCACCATCACGTATATCGATGGCGATGCCGGCATCCTGACCCATCGCGGCTACCCGATCGACCAGCTGGCCGGCAAGTCGCACTACCTCGAGGTCTGCTTCCTGCTGCTTTATGGCTACCTGCCCAAGGCCGAAGAGCTTGAAGCGTTCGAGACCACCGTGACGCGCCACACGATGATCCACGAGCAGATGCACAATTTCTTCCGCGGTTTCCGCCGCGATGCGCATCCGATGGCGACCATGGTGGGTGTCGTGGGGGCGATGTCGGCCTTCTACCATGACAGCACCGACATTTCCGACGAACGCCAGCGCGAGATCGCCTCGTTCCGGCTGATCGCCAAGATGCCGACGATCGCGGCCATGGCCTACAAGTATTCCATCGGCCAGCCCTTCGTCTATCCGCGCAACGATCTCGATTACGCGGCGAACTTCCTGCACATGTGTTTCTCGGTCCCGGCCGAGGAATACCATGTCGATCCGATCCTGGCCCGCGCCATGGACCGCATCTTTACCCTCCATGCCGATCACGAGCAGAACGCTTCGACCTCGACGGTGCGGCTGGCCTCGTCCTCGGGGGCGAACCCCTTCGCCTGTGTCGCCGCCGGCATCGCCTGTCTGTGGGGGCCCGCCCATGGCGGCGCCAACCAGGCCTGCCTGGAAATGCTCAAGGAAATCGGCACGCCCGACCAGATCCCGGAATACATCGCCCGCGCCAAGGACAAGAACGACCCGTTCCGCCTGATGGGCTTCGGGCACCGCGTCTACAAGAACTTTGACCCGCGCGCGAAGGTGATGAAGCAATCCGCCGACGAGGTGCTGGACCTGCTGGGTGTCGACGATAATCCGACGCTGCAGGTGGCCAAGGAGCTGGAGAAGGCCGCGCTGGACGATCCCTATTTCACCGAGAAGAAACTCTTCCCGAACGTGGATTTCTATTCCGGCATCATCCTCGAGGCGATGGGTTTTCCCACCTCGATGTTCACGCCGATCTTCGCGCTGTCGCGCACCGTCGGCTGGGTCAGCCAGTGGAAGGAACAGCTGTCCGATCCGCAAATGAAGATCGGGCGCCCGCGCCAGCTCTACCAGGGGGCGGACCTTCGCGATTATGTGGATATCGAGAACCGCTGATCCCTCGGCATACGGAAATGCAAAAGGGTCGCCCCGGCAATGGCGGCCCTTTTTCTTTGCGACAGGCGGTTTCCAAGCTAGCCTGCCGCATGACCACATTGATCACCGCACGCCTTACCCTGCGCTCGCCCCGACCGGGCGACCTGGACGACCTGCATGCCATCTACGGCGACGGGCGCGCCATGCGCTACTGGTCCAGCCTTCCGCACGGCGAGCTGGACACGACACGGGCCATGCTGGACACCATGATCGCGGCCTTCGCCGACCAGCCCACCTATTTCATCTGGGATCACTCCGGCCGCGCCATCGGTGCCGGCGGGATGCATGCCCCGTGGGAGGTCGGCTTCATCCTGCACCCCGACCATTGGCGCAAGGGGCTGGCGCGCGAGGCCATGTCCGCTATCATCCTGCACCTCTGGGCCACAACCCGGGCCCCGGCACTGACGGCGGACACAGACCCGCGCAACGCGGCCTCGATCGGGCTTCTTGCGGCGCTCGGCTTCGTTGAGGCCGGGCGCGCGCGGAACACCTTTGTCGTGGGTGGCGAATGGTCGGACAGTATCTACTTTGCCCTTGCGCGGCCCTAGCGCCCCTCGTATTTCGCCGGGCGCTTTTCGAGGAAGGCCAGGACACCCTCCTTGAAATCGCGGGTCTTGCCGCATTCGCCCTGCAAGCGGGCCTCCAACGCCAGCTGGTCGTCGAGCGAGTTCTCAAAGGACCCTCGGATCGCCGCCTTCAAGTGGCGATAGGCCTCGGTCGGGCCCTTCGCCAGGTGCGCGACACGGTGGGCCAGATGTTCGTCCAGCTCGGCGGCGGGCACGGCCTCGTAGATCATGCCCCAATCGGCGGCCTGCCGCCCGGTGATCTTGTCGGCGAACAGGGCCGCCCCCATGGCCTTGGCCGCCCCCATCTGGCGGGGCAGCCAGTAGGTGCCGCCCGCATCCGGTATCAGGCCGATCCGGGTAAAGGCCTGGATGAAACTTGCCGTTTCGGCGGCAATCACCACGTCGGCGGCCAGCGCCAGGTTCGCCCCCGCCCCCGCGGCCGGGCCATGCACGGCCGCGATGGTCGGGATCGGGCAGTCGAAGATCGCCCGCAGCATGGGCACGTATTCGTCGCGCAGGGTCCGTTCCAGGTCAAGGCTGGCGGCATTGCCGCCATCGCCCAGGTCCTGCCCCGAACAGAACGCATCGCCCGCCCCGCGGATCACCAAAACCCGAGCCTGTCCGGCCGCCGCCTTGACCGCATGGGGGATTTCGGCCCGCATCTGGGTGTTGAGCGCGTTCATGACCTCGGGCCGGTTGAGTGTCATCACCGCCGCCCCGTCCGAGATCTCCAGCCGGATTGCCTGATAGTCCATGTCCTTGCCCTTTCCGCAGGTTTTTAGCGCAGCTTACTGAACCACGCGGTTCAGGAAAGGCCAACCCCGCGTCAGGACCGCATGATTTCGTCCAGCCGGGCCTTTTCCTCTTCCGACAGATCCTCGGGGGCCTTGGCCCTGGATCGCGACCGGATCGAGTCATAACCGACCCCTGCCGCGATGAGCAGCAGAACCGGCGCGGCCAGCCACAGAACGAGATTCGCGCCACTCTTGGGCGGGCTGAGCAGGATGTATTCGCCGTAGCGGTCGACAAGGAACTGCACCGCCTCTTCGTCGCTGTCGCCCGCGACAAGCCGTTCGCGCAGCAGGATGCGCAAATCACGGCTGATGCCGGCATTGCTTTCGTCGATGCTCTCGTTCTGGCAGACCGGACAGCGCAGTCCGGCCGAGAGGTCGCGGGCGCGGTCCTCCAGGGCCGGATCGTCCAGCACCTCGTCGGGTTGCACGGCCCAGGCGGGGGCGGCCAGAAGGGCCAGGACCAGGATCAGCCGCTTCATTCCGCTGGCACCCCGCCAGACGGCGCCCGACCTTTGGCCGCGCCGGCCGCGACACGCAGGCGCCGGTCGCTCAGGCTGATCAACCCGCCGATCGCCATCAGGATGGAGCCGCCCCAGATCCAGTTGGCAAAGGGTTTGATATAGCTGCGCACGGCCCAGCCGCCATTGGTCTGGGGATCGCCGACCACCAGATAGACATCGCGCAGCACGCCATTGCGGATTCCCGCCTCGGTCGTGGGCATTTCGGCCACGGGGTAAAAGCGTTTCTCGGGGTGGACCACCCCAACTTCGCGGCCATTGCGGAAGATCGCCATGTCGGCCTTGGTGGTGATGTAGTTGGGCCCCTGTTCCTGGCGCACGTCGCGCAGCTCGATCTCGTGGATGCCGATCTGCCAGCGATCGCCGATATCGGCGACGCGGATATCCTCGGCCTCCCAAGCCGTGAGGCCCGCCACCGCGAACACGGTCACGCCCAGCCCGCAATGCGCGGTGAACTTGCCCCAGTCGGCGCGCGGCAGACGCGTCAGGCGGCCCAGCCGATCCGACAGCCCCTTGCGCCCGGTGCGTTGCCACAGGTCCGTGGCCGCACCGCCCACGACCCAGGCGCCGAGGAGCACACCGACCGGGCCGAGCGCACTGCGCCCGGTCTGCATGGCAAAGGCCAGCCCGCCCAGGGCGACCGCCAGCACGGCCACGGGCCAAAGCGGCGTCATGGCCTTTTTGAAGCTGCCGCGTTTCCAGGCCAGGATCGCCCCCACGGGCAGGATCAGCGACAAGACCACGAAGAAGGGCGAGAAGGCCGCGTTGAAGAAAGGGGCGCCCACGGACAGAACCCGGCCCAGTGCCATTTCGGCAAAGACGGGCCACAGGGTGCCTATGAAAACGACGAAGGCCGACACGGCGAGTAACACGTTGTTGGCGACCAGTGCGCTTTCCCGGCTGACCATGGAAAAGACGCCCTTGGCCTCCATCGCGCTCGCGCGCGCTGCGAACAGCACCAGCGCCGCACCAACGAAACCGCCGAAGATCATCAAGATGAAGACGCCGCGTTCCGGGTCATTGGCAAAGGCATGCACCGAGGTCAGCACACCCGAGCGAACGATGAACGTGCCCAGCAGCGAGAACCCGAAGGCCAGGATCGCCAGCAGGATCGTCCAGGCCTTCAGCGCCTCGCGCTTTTCCACCACGATCGCCGAATGCAACAGCGCCGCCGCCAGAAGCCAGGGCATGAAACTGGCATTCTCCACCGGGTCCCAGAACCAGAACCCGCCCCAGCCCAGTTCGTAATAGGCCCACCAGGACCCCAGTCCGATGCCCACGGTCAGGAACAGCCAAGCGGCCAGCGTCCAGGGCCGCACCCAGCGTCCCCACGCGGCGTCGACCCTACCCTCGAGCAGGGCGGCGATGGCGAAGGAAAAGGTCATCGAAAGCCCGACATAGCCCAGGTAGAGGAAGGGTGGATGGAAGGCGAGGCCCGGGTCCTGCAGAAGCGGGTTGAGATCCTGCCCATCGAAGGGCGCGACCTCCATGCGCAGGAACGGGTTCGAGGTCAGCAGGATGAAGGCGTAGAAGGCCACCGAGACCAGCGCCTGCACCCCCAGAACGCGGGCGCGCAGCGAAGCCGGCAGATTCGACCCGAACCAGCTGGCACAGGCCCCGAAAAGCGCGAGGGTCAGCACCCAGAGCAGCATCGACCCTTCGTGGTTACCCCAGACGCCGGTGATCTTATAGAGCATCGGCTTGTCGGAATGGGAATTCAGGAACACCAGCCGAAGCGAGAAATCCGACACCACGAAGGCATAGGTCAGCGCCGCAAAGGAAAACCCGACAAGGATCAGTTGAACCGTCGCGGCCGGATCGGCCAGCGCCATCCAGCTGCGCCATCCCTTGTGGGCACCGACCAGCGGCACGATTGTCTGAACCACGGCCACGAGCGCGGCGAGAATCAGGGCGAAATGTCCAAGCTCTGTAATCATGGTGTTCAGTATATCGTCTGCGCCCCGGCGAAAAAGGATAACCGGTCGGTCAAAGCGTCACGGTCGCGTGTTTCTCCATTCAGCCAGCGCTGGATTGGGGGCGGCGTCGATCACCGGGCCGTCGGGCGCGCCGGGGGCGGCGGGCTCTCGCAGGGCGTCGAGCCGCGCCGTGTTGTCGACCACCGCAGGCACCCGGGCCAGCGAATCCGCGATCGAGCGTTGGAATTGCTGCGAATGGGCCTGGTGGCGCGCGCCGAAATAGAAGCTGACGATCGCCCCCATCAGCCACCAGAGCGGCTCGGGGACCACGGCGATGCCCTGCATGCGGCTGGCGAACCAGATCGGGTCGACCATCGCCACCACGAACAGCCCGATCGTGCCGAAGGCCAGCAAAGGACGCGGCAGGCGGTTGAGCCCGTTCATGACCCGGTCGAACAGGCCCGGGCGGGGCGCGGCGAACTCGGCGGCGAATTGGCGCAGGGTTGACTGGCGCAGACGCGCCTCGCGCGCCGCCGCGCCATCGGCATTCTCGCGGAAGACCTCTGCGGTGTCGCGGATCACGTTGCGACCGTCATCGAAAAAAAGGGACAGGATGCGTTCGATCAGCCCCATGCGGCGACCCTCTCGCGGTGCTGCGCCTCGCTCAGGTGGAAGCGGGGCGAGATGAACTCCTCGGCCCGCCGAATCCAGCCGCCCTTGCCGCCATCACGGCGCCGGGCATATTTGCGCGAAGACGGGCGGCGATCGGCCAGCGCGTAGTAGTAATTGCGCCGCGCGATCCCGTAGGCATCCGCGAAATGCCCCGGCGCGGCGGCTTGGGCATCGCGCGCGGCGGCGATTGTCTGCGGCCCGATCACCCCGTCCACCTCGACCTGCAGGCGCATGTCGTTGAGCAGCCGTTGCAGGATGCGCACGGCGTTGGCCCCGGCATTGACATACATGTCGAAGATCGAAGCCTGGATGCTGTCCGGCAGGCGGTTGATGCGGGTTTGCAGGTAATAATGCCGCACGAAGATCTCGATGGCCTGGTCGCGGGACAGCGCCCGCACGTCGGCCGCGCTGACCTTCCCGTCGCCATCCAGGTCCAGCCCGAGCCGGCGCATGGTGTGGATCGTCACCCCGTGATTGGTCGCCCCGCCGGGATCATCGGGGTCATTGACGTAGCCGCCCTCGCGGGCGACGATTTCCTCGGCAATCTCTCGAACGCTTTGCATGGCCTCTTCCCCAGTCATTGGCTGGGGAAAAGGTTGTGCCGATCCGGTTAATTGATTGCTGCCCCGGCGTCCGGTTCCTTGTAGACACCCTGTTCCTTGAGGCTGTCGACCAGTTCGGCGGGCATGTAGTCCTCGTCATGCTTGGCAAGGATTTCAACGGCCTGGAAGGTACCGTTGACGTAGTGCCCCTGCCCGACCATGCCTTGGCCCTCGTCGAAAAGGTCGGGCAGGATGCCGTCGAAAACAACGGGGATCGACGCACCGCCATCGGTGACAGAGAAACTGACCTGCGTGCCCTCGCCGCGCACGATCGTGCCTTCTTCGACCATGCCGCCGATGCGGAAAAACTCGTTCTCGGCGGGCGGCTCGGCCAGGATCTCCGAGGGCGAGCGGAAGAAGGCGATGCCGTCGCGGAAGCCGTAACCGATCAGGGCCGAGGACAGCGCCAGCGCCACGAACGCGACGACGATTACCTGGACGCGGCGCTGCTTCTTCAGGGATTTCATTCCGGCCATCTGTCAATGCCCTTCTACGGAAAGACCGGGGCCAGCATCAGCCCCGCGGTTTCATCCAGCCCCAGCATCAGGTTGGCGTTCTGGATCGCCTGCCCGCTGGAGCCTTTGGTCAGGTTGTCGATCACGCCCACGATGATAGCACGATTCGCGCGCCGGTCCGCCACCACGCCGATATGGCACAGGTTCGACCCGCGCACGTCCTTCATCCCCGGCACGGCGCCCATGGGCAGCACGTGCAGGAAAGGCTCATCGGCATAGCGGTCGGCCAGTGCGCCGTGCATCTTCGCCGGATCGCCTTGCACATAGGCCGTGGCAAGAATGCCCCGGCTGGCGGGGACCAGGTGCGGCGTGAACTGGACCTCGACCTTGCGACCGGCGGCTGCGGAGAATTCCTGGTCGAACTCGCCCAGGTGGCGGTGTTGTCCGCCCACGGCGTAGGCGCTGGCATTCTCTACCATCTCGGCGGTCAGCAGGTTTTCCCTGGCCGCCCGCCCGGCCCCCGAGGCCCCGACCTTCAGGTCCAGGATGATCTGGTCCAGGTCGATCACCCCGGCCTCGATCAGCGGGCGCAGGATGAACTGGCCGGTCGCCGCGTTGCAGCCGGTGCCGGCCACCAGCCGCGCGGTCGCTATCTGGTCGCGATAGAACTCCGTCAGGCCATAGACGGCCTGGTTCTGCAAGTCCGGCGCTGAATGCGGCTTGCCATACCATTTCTCGTACTCCGCCGGATCGCGCAGGCGGAAATCGGCGGACAGGTCCACGACCTTCACCTGGTCCGGCATGCGCGCGATCACCGCCTGCGAGGTGGCGTGCGGCAGCGCGCAAAAGGCCAGGTCGATGCCGGAAAAATCCACATCCTCGATCGTGGTCAGGCGCGGCAGGTCCAAGTGGCGCAGGTGCGGGTAGACATCGGCCATCGCCATCCCGGCCTTGGAATTGCCTGACAAGGCGGCAATCTCCAGCGCCGGGTGGCTGGCGATCAACCGGACGAGCTCCGCGCCGGTATAGCCGGACGCACCGAGAGTTGCGACTTTGTGGGTCATGTCAGTCCTTTGTCGAACGTCAGGTAGGGGCTGGGGCGCAGTCGCGCAAGGCGACATCAGGCCGCGTCGAAGGTGATCTCTCGTCGCAGGAACCGGGTGGCGCCCGCCGACACCTTCTTGGGATCGCCCGTGGTCAGGAATCCGCCGGTTTCGCCCGGACCCACCATGGTCGGGTGGCGCTCCAGGTAGTCGGCCAGGCTGTCGGCCACCAGGCTGGCCTGGCTGAACACCTTGACACCCGGCCCCAGCGCCGCCTGAAATTGCTGTTCCATGATCGGGTAATGCGTGCAGCCCAAGACGGCGGCATCGGGGTCTGGCATCTTGCGCCTGAGCGCATCGACATGAGAGTTGACCAGCGCCTCGGCCAGGATCAAGTCGCCCTCTTCTATGGCGTCGACCACGCCGCCGCAGGCCTGCGCCTCGACATCGACGCCGATGGCACGGAACGCCAGTTCGCGCTGGAACGCGCGGCTGCTGACGGTGGCGGGCGTGGCGAACAGGGCCACATGCTTCACCCCCACCTCGCGCGGCGGGGAATTGTCGCCCCATTTGCGTTCGGTCAGCGCCTCGATCAGCGGCACGAACACGCCCAAGACCCTCTTGTCGCGGGGCACCCAGCCCTCTTGCATTCGGCGCAGGGCCGCCGCGCTGGCCGTGTTGCAGGCCAGGATCACGAGGTCGCAGCCCTCGTCGAAGAGGCGTTGCACCGCGCGGGTCGTCAGGTCGTAGATGTCATCGGCATCGCGCACGCCATAGGGCGCATGGGCGCTGTCCGCGAAATAGACGAAGGGCACGTCCGGAAGGCGCTTTTGCACCGCGTCGAGAACCGTCAGCCCGCCCAGCCCGCTGTCAAATATTCCTACCGCCATTGTCGCTGTTCCCGCCTGCCTTGACCTTGTGCCTGTCTTCGTATTCGAACCCGATGGCATCGGCGGCCACCGGGCTTGGCGAAAGCTCATACGTGGCTTTGCGCAGGAAATCCATCATGGCTTTGGGGTCGGACCGCAAGGGGGCCAGCCTTTCGGCGGGAATGGGCCGGCCGACAACCACGCGCACGGTGCTGCCGACGCGGGCGCGGAATTCACGGATCAAAAGCCCCATGCGCAGCGTGTAGTGCAGGTGGCTGGCCATCTGGAACAGGCGGCTGTTATGCCCCTCGAAATAGACCGGCACGACCTGCGCGCCCGACCGGGCGATCATCTTGGCGGTGAAGGTCCGCCAGGCCGGGTCCATGGGCCGCGCGAAGGGCTTGAGAGAAGTGCTGACCGTGCCGCCGGGAAATATCCCGATGGCCCCGCCCTGCCCGAGGTAGCGCAGCGCCTCCTTGCGGGTTTCCATGTTGCGTTTCGCAGCGTCCTTGGTCTCGTCGAAATCAATGGGCAGGATCACCCGCTCCAGGTCGGGCGACTTGCGGAACACCTTGTGGGCCAGAACCCGGAAATCCCCGGCCCGGCGCTCCGACAGGATACGCCCCATCATCAGCCCGTCGAGGATGCCGTAGGGGTGATTGGCCACCAGCACCAGCGGTCCATCGTCAGGGATGTCGTCCAGGCTGCCGCCCAAGACCTCCAGCCGGATCTTGTAGCGCTCGCAGATCACCTGCCAGAAATCACGCCCCTCGGCGACCTCGTCGGCATAGCCGCGCGCCTTGCGGATCAGGCGAAGCCGACCGGTGGCGTTTTCCATCACGCGGATCATGGCCCGCCCGCCGCGGGACCGGGCGGAATGGGCATAGGAAATGTCGCGGGCTATGTGCTTGTCGCTCATGGCATAAGTCGGGCTGGTCTGTCCTCAGGGCGCTTTACGCGGGGTGGCGCAGAATAGCCAGCCTCTGTGACGCTTTGATAACAAACTGTTACTCGGCCGCCTGACGGTCGCCTTCCGGGGCGCGCAGGGCGGCCAGCAATTCCTCGCGCCGTTTCTCGGCCTTGGCGGCGTTGGCGGCCTTGACCGGCCCGAAGCCCCGGATGGACAGCGGCAATTCGGCCAGCGCCACGGCGGCCTCTTCGGTATCGGGCCGCAGATGCCGGCGCACCTCGTCCATGTCGCGTTCGTATTGCGCGATCAGGGCCCGTTCCGTCCGGCGTTCCTCGCTTCGTCCGAAGGGATCGGCCCACGTGCCGCGCAGTCCCTTTAGACGGGCGAGCAACGGGAACAGCCGGCGCATGGTCGCCTCGCGGAATTCGCGTTTTTTCGGGCGGCCGTCGGGGCCATCCTGCGACAGGACCGGCGGCGCCAGGTGATAGGTCAGCCGGATATCGTCGCCCAGTTCGGCCTCGGCCTTTCTGCGGGTGCCCAGGTGCAGCCGGGCGACCTCGTATTCATCCTTGTAGGCCAGCAGCTTGTGATAGCCCTTGGCGACCGCCTCTTTCAGCGGCTCGTCAAAGCGGGCGACGAAATCGGTGTAGCGTTTGGCGTAATCGGCATCCTGGTAGGCGGTCAGGTGCTCGGCGCGGTGGGCGATTTTCTCGTCCGTCGTCCTGGGCTTGGCGGTCACCTTGTCCTCGAGCAGCGCCGCCGCCTTCCGGGGGTGCAGCACCGCCCAGCGGCCATAATCGAAAGCGCGGGTGTTGCGCTCCACCGCGGCGCCGTTCAATTCTATGGCCCGCTTGATCGCCGCCTCGGAGACCGGAATGCCGCCCATCTGCCAGCAGGCGCCGAAGATCAACATGTTGGAATAGATCGCGTCGCCCAGCAGGTGGCTGGCCAGGTCATTAGCATCAAACATCGCCAGGCGATCCCGCAACCGCGCCTCCAGCGCCACGGTCAGCCGGTCGGCGGGCAGGCGAAATTCGGTATCGCGGGTGAAATCGCCGGTGATGATCTGGTGCGAATTGACGACGGCGCGGGTGCGGCCGGTCGTGGTCAGGCCCAGCGTCTTGGCCCCGGCGCTGACCACGAGATCTCCGCCGATCAGCGTGTCGCATTCGCCCGTGGCCACGCGGATCGCGGCAATGTCGTCCGCCGCCTCGGCGATGCGGCAATGGATATGCACCGCCCCGCCCTTTTGCGCCAGACCTGCCATTTCCATCATGCCGGCCGCCTTGCCGTCGACATGGGCGGCCATGGCCAGCACGGCACCGATGGTCACGACCCCGGTGCCACCGACCCCGGTGATGACGATGTTATGGGTGCCCGCGATCTCCGGCAGGTCGGGCGCGGGCAACTCGGGCAGGTCCAGCCCGGTGCCGTGGTTCTGGCGCAGCTGCGCGCCCTCGACGGTCACGAAGCTGGGGCAGAATCCCTTGAGGCAGGAAAAATCCTTGTTGCAGCTCGACTGGTCGATGGCCCGCTTGCGGCCCAGCTCGGTCTCGACCGGCACGATCGAGACGCAGTTCGACTGCACACCGCAATCGCCGCAACCCTCGCAGACATCGGTATTGATGAAGACGCGGCGGTCCGGGTCGGGAAACTGGCCGCGCTTGCGGCGGCGGCGCTTCTCGGCGGCGCAGGTCTGGATATAGACCAGGGCGGTGACGCCCGGCACCTTGGACAGCCCCTTTTGCACCGCGTTCATCTCGTCGCGCTCATGCACGTGAACACCGGCCGGCAGGCTGTTGATATCGAACCCTTCCTTGGGATCGTGCACCACGGCGACATCACGCACCCCCATGGCCAGCAATTCGCGGCAGATCTGGTCGGCGCCCAGATCGCCATCATTCTTCTGGCCACCGGTCATGGCGACCGCGTCGTTATAAAGGATCTTGTAGGTGATGTTGGTGCCCGCCATCAGCGCAAAGCGGATCGCCTGGACCCCCGAATGGTTGTAGGTGCCGTCGCCGAGGTTCTGGAACACGTGGGGCCGCTTGGAAAACGGCGCCTCGCCCACCCAGTTGGCGCCCTCGCCGCCCATCTGCGTGAACCCGACCGTGTCGCGGTCCATCCACTGCACCATATAGTGACAGCCGATCCCGGCATAGGCGCGTTCGCCCTCGGGCACCTTGGTCGAGCTGTTGTGCGGGCAGCCGGAACAGAAATAGGGCAGCCGCGCGGCGATCTCCTCGGCATTGTCGGCCCGGCGCGCCTCGGCCAGCTTGGCCAGCGCCCCCTCGATCGCGTCGGTGCGGCGGCCTTCCTCGATCAGGACCGCGCCCAGCTTCTCGGCCACCCAGATCGGGTCCAGCGCGTAGCGGGTGGGAAACAGCTCTTCGCGGCGGTCGTCGATATAGGAATTGCCCTTGTGCCAGCCATAGACGCGCCGCCCGTGGCGGTCGTCGAAGATGGCCTCTTTCACCTGAACCTCAATCAGCTTGCGCTTTTCCTCGACACAGATGATCAGGTCCAACCCCTCGGCCCAGTCGTGAAAGCCCTTCATGTCCATGGGCCAGACCTGCCCGACCTTGTAGGTGGTGATCCCCAGCCGCTCGGCCTCGGCCGCGTCGATCCCCAACAGCGACAGGGCATGTTGCAGGTCCAGCCAGTTCTTGCCCGCGGCGACCAGCCCGATCTTCGCCCCCGGCTTGCCCCATACGCGGGCATCCATTCCGTTGGCGTGCGAGAACGCTTCGGCAGCGAAACGTTTGTGGTCGATCATCCGCGCCTCTTGCGCGACGGGCGTGTCCACGAGGCGGATGTTCAATCCACCCTCGGGCATGGGAAAGTCGGGGGTGACGAAACTCTGCCGGAACGGGTCGCCATCGACCACGCTTGTGACCTCGATCGTGTCCTTCATCGTCTTCAGGCCGACCCAGACCCCGGCAAAGCGGCTCAGCGCCCAGCCATAAAGCCCGTAGTCGAGGATTTCCTGAACGCCTGCGGGGCTGACGATGGGCATGTAGGCATCGACCATGGCCCAGTCGGACTGGTGCAAGGTGGTGCTGCTTTCGCCGGTATGGTCATCGCCCATGGCCATCAGGACACCGCCATGGGGGCTGGTTCCGGCCATGTTGGCATGGCGCATCACGTCGCCCGACCGGTCCACGCCCGGCCCCTTGCCATACCAGAGCCCGAAAACCCCGTCATACCGCCCCTCGCCGCGCAGTTCGGCCTGCTGGCTGCCCCAGAGCGCGGTGGCGGCCAGGTCTTCGTTCAGGCCGGGCTGGAATCGCACCTGCGCCTCGGCCAGTTCCGTTTCCGCGCGCTGCATCTGCAAATCGACCGCCCCCAGCGGCGAGCCGCGATAGCCCGTGACATAGCCGGCCGTGTCCAGACCTGCCGCGCGGTCCCGCGCCCGCTGCATCAGCATGAGCCGCACCAGCGCCTGGGTGCCGTTCAGCAGCACGGGCGATCTGGACAGGTCGAAACGGTCTTGAAGCGAAACATCGTGACGGCTCATTGGGCACCTCCTCGCATCCGTTGAGCGTTTGATCCATTATAGGTCAAAAAAGCTGACCTACAAAGCGATAAGACCCTGACAAGTCGCTTTGCAATGGCCATACTGGGCGTAGTAAGGACCGAAATGTGTTTGCGGTAACGGTTTTGCGGAAGGAACGGGTATGGACTGGGACAAGCTAAGAATCTTTCACGCGGTCGCCGATGCGGGCAGCCTGACCCATGCCGGCGACATTCTGCACCTGAGCCAGTCCGCCGTGTCCCGGCAGATCCGTGCGCTCGAGGACTCGCTCAATACCACCCTGTTCCACCGCCACGCGCGGGGTCTGATTCTCACCGAACAGGGTGAATTGCTGTTCGACGCCACCCGCGCCATGACCCGCCGTCTCGATGCCGCCTCGGCGCGTATCCGCGACAGCGAGGAAGAGGTGTTCGGCGAACTCAAAGTGACGACGACGACGGGCTTCGGCACGCTCTGGCTGGCCCCGCGCCTGCCGACGCTCTATGCGAAATATCCCGACTTGAATATCGACCTGATGCTTGAGGAACGCGTGCTGGATTTGCCCATGCGCGAGGCCGACGTGGCCATCCGCATGAAGGAGCCCAGCCAGGCCGACCTGATCCGCAAGAGGCTGATGTCGGTGCGCATGCGACTCTACGCGACCGATGCCTATCTGGACGCGGCGCCCGCGATCGACCGGTTGGACCAGTTCGGCGCGCATCGCCTGATCTGCCAGAGCCCGAGCGCCTTCCAGGTCGCCGCCGGTGCGACTTTGGTGCAACACCTGCTGGCCTATGACACGCCAAAGTTGCTCCATGTGAACAACTATTTCGGCGTGCTGCAGGCCGTGCAGTCGGATCTGGGGATCGGCGTCTTGCCCGATTACGTGGCCGAGTTCACGCCCCGCCTGCGCCGCGTCCTGCCCGAGGTCGAAAGCGGTGAAGTCCCTGTTTTTCTTGCCTATCCCGAAGAGCTGCGGCAATCCAAGCGCGTCATGGCCTTCCGCGATTTCGTCCAGGAAGAGATCACCGCCCATCGCCGCCGCATGCGTGCCGAGGCCGGCTGATCGCCTTCAACCGCCGGGTTCGGCACGAGCCATGCGCAAAACGCATGGCCGCTTTGTTTTTGCGACGCAGCATTTTGACTTGCGCGAGTCACAAGCGCTTTTTAAATACGCTCTTGAAGCAGATGATGCTTAATCGCTCATCAACTTCATACCTCCCTGTTGGACTTCGCCGGGCCTTAGTGCCCGGCTTTTTTCTTTTCAGGCCGCGAACAGTCGGCCCGGCCCGGTCGTGCGCGTCCCGGCCAGCTGGAACATGTGCCAGCCCAGAACGAGATTGGAACTGAGCACCGGAAGGCCGGTTGCCGCCTCGATCTCGTCGATCACGCCGAAGCTGCGCAGATTGGTGCAGGACATGAACACCGCATCCACCCCACCCGCCCCGGCCAGATGCCGGGCAGCCGCGACGACCGACGGCCCGTCGATCCGGGCGACCCGGGTTTCCTCGGCCTCGTCGAAACTGCCGAAAACCGGGCTGTCCACGCCGCGCGCCGCCAGCGCGCCGCGCAAGTTGCCCGAGACCTCCTCCACGTAGGGCGACAGGAAGGCCAGTTTCGACACGCCCAGATGGTCGCAGGCTGCCACCAGCGCCGACAGGGGATCGGTCACGTGGCGGGTATGACAGCCCGCGTGCACCAGCGCGGCCACCCGGTCCGACCCGATGACCGAGGCGCCCGAAGTGCAGCCATAGCCGACAACGTCGAAATGGATCGGCCGCGGCAGCCGCCCGGCGGCCGCGGGCAGGTCATGGGCCATATGCGCCAGCGTCTCGGTCGTGACCTCGGGCGCGCTCTCGACCCGGCTGTGGTAGATGACAACGCCGGAATCGGGGATCAGGCGGCGCATCTCGTCCTCGATGGTCTCGTCCGATTGCAGCACGACAAGGCCCAGGGCGGCGTCATGGCCAAGCGGCCCGGTCAGCGAAAACGGAAATGGCTGGCGCATGTCTCAGATCCTCGGCAGGGGCCCCAGTGCACGGGGCGAAAGAAAGGCCGCCCCCGAGTCACGCAGGACGATGTTTTCCTCGTGAACCAGGATACCCCCGCCCGGAACGGCGATGCCCGGCTCGAGCGTCAGGACCATGCCCGATTGCAGTTCGGTCCGGTCCCCGGCCATCAGCGAGGGCCACTCGGTCAGCTGCATGCCCAGCCCGTGCCCCAGCCGCCCGGCGTCGCCCCCGCCCACGATCGCATCCATGGCGGCGAAGACATCGCAGGCCCGGGCGCCGGGCATCGCGGCCTTCAGCCCGGCCTCGGTCGCCTGCAACAGCCTGTCCCACGCCGCCTCGACCTGCGGCGCGGGCACCCCCACGGCGAAGTTGCGGTCGAAATCGCAGAAATAGCCCCCCACGACCAGCCCGGTATCCAGCATCAGCACATCGCCATGGTCCAGCGGCGCATCCGTGGCCGGGGAAATCACATCATCATAGCCAAGCGGCCCGGCGCCGCCGGCCAGGTAGGGCACCCAGTCGGCCCCTTCTTCAAGGCAAAGGCGCTGGAAGTCCCGGAACACCTGCGACAGCGGCACCCCGGCGCCGGCAATCTCGCCCACCCGGGCAAAGGCCCGCCCGGCCACGTCGCAGGCGGTGCGGATGGCGGCGATCTCGGCCTCGGATTTGACCATGCGCAAACGGCGCATGATCCCCGCATCCTCGGCCATGCGATCGACCCCCACCATGGCGCAAAGCCGGCCGAAATCCGCAAGCGGCATCCGCAGGTGGGTTTCTTGGCCCGACGGCGCGCCGATAAGCCCCTCGGGGGCGACCTCCCGAAGCGTCGCGGCCAGAAGGCTCACGCCGTCATCTTCCATGTCAGGCGATGACCAGCAACGGATATCGTGCAGCCCGGTCTTTTCCATCAAGGCGCGACCGATGGACGGGATGACCGCCACCGGCTGGCCGGAGGCGGGCACGACCAGGAACCAGGGGCGCGAGGGGCTTTCCCAGAACCGGGTCAGGAACCCGGTGAAATAGCGGATTTCGGGTTCCGTGGTCAGCAACAGCGCACCCAAACCCGCCGCGCCCATCATGTCTTGCGCCCGGTCCAGCCGGGCCTGGTATTCGGCGGCGGCAAAGCCGCTCATGCAGGGGCCTCGCTGAGGATGCACAGGATGCGCGCATCCTTTGGCGGATCGGCCAGTACGGCGGCCAGCCCCGCCCCGCCGGAGCTGGACGTTGCCAGCCCCTGTTCGGCCAGGAGCGGCAGCACCGCCGCGCCTTCGGCCTCGGAAATCGTCACGAATTCATCGGCATCCCGCGACAGCCCGCGCAGCGCGATCGCCGAAGGCGCCTTGCAGTCCAGCCGGCCCATATGGCTGTCCGGTCCCGTGGTCTCGACCAGCCGGCCGGCCGCTATGCTACGCGCCAACGCTGGGGCGTTCTCGGGCTCGACCACGACGATCTGCGGTCCGTCGCCCCAGGCTTGCCGGAAATGGGCCGACGCCGCCCCGGCCAGCCCGCCGACCCCGGCCTGCAAATAGATATGCGTGGGCGGCGCGGGCATCTGCCGCACGGTCTCGGCGGCCATTGCCAGATAGCCTTCCATCAACCGCCACGGCAGATCCATGTAGCCGTCCCAGGAACTGTCGGACAGAAGCGTGAGCCCCTCGCGGCGCGCGGCGCGCTCGGCGCCGGCCATGCTGGCCGCGTAATCACGGCCGTCGCGGCGCACCTCGGCGCCCTTGTCGCGCAGCCTTTGGGCAAAGCTGTCGGGCACGGTATCGGCCAGGTAGATCACCGCCTCTGCCCCAAAGACCCGCGCCCCGGCCGCAACGGACATGCCGTGATTGCCCGCGCTTGCGGTGACATAGGTCCGCCCCGTCAGCGCCGTGGCCATGTCGTCGGCCCCGGATTGGGCAGCCTGATGGGCAATCACGTAGGCGGCCCCCCAGCGCCTTGAAACTGCCCAGCCCCATGCGGACGCGCTCGTCCTTGATATAGGCCTCTTCGACGCCAAGCCCGCCTGCCAGCGCCTGCGCATCGACAAGCGGCGTGGGCGCGGCGACCGGGCAGCGGTGCAACAGCGCCTCGACCGCCTCGGCGGCAACACTTGGCGCGGGCGCGCTGAAAACGGCATCGCCCGGCAAGCCGACGCCCCGGTGGGGATTGGGCACGCGTTTCATGGCGATCATCCCAATCGAAGCCATCAATCCCGGTCAAGCGATAGTTTCCGGGCGCGCCACGCATTGCTCCTGTCTGTCCCATGTCGTAAAGCACCGCGCAACGGAGACCTGACGGGGACGAAGCGCATCATGCAAGAGCCGGCCATCACGCCCGACCTGATCGAGGCCCACGGCCTCAAGCCCGACGAATACGACCGCATCCTGGACATCATCGGGCGCGAGCCGACCTTCACCGAGCTTGGCATCTTCTCGGCCATGTGGAACGAGCATTGTTCCTACAAATCCTCCAAGAAGTGGCTGCGCACCCTGCCCACCGACGGCCCACAGGTGATCTGCGGCCCCGGCGAAAACGCGGGGATCGTCGATATCGGCGACGGGCAGGCCGTGGTTTTCAAGATGGAAAGTCACAATCACCCCAGCTACATCGAACCCTACCAGGGCGCCGCAACCGGCGTGGGTGGCATCCTGCGCGATGTATTCACCATGGGCGCGCGGCCGATCGCAGCGATGAACGCGCTGTCCTTCGGCAAACCCGACCACCCGAAGACGCGGCAGCTGGTCCATGGCGTGGTCGAGGGCGTGGGCGGCTATGGCAATTGCTTCGGCGTGCCCACCGTGGGCGGCGAGGTCCGGTTCCACCCTGCCTATAATGGCAACTGCCTCGTGAACGCCTTTGCGGCCGGCCTCGTCGATGCCGACAAGATCTATTACTCCGAGGCTTCGGGCATCGGCATGCCGGTCGTCTATCTCGGCGCCAAGACGGGCCGTGACGGCGTCGGCGGGGCCACCATGGCCAGCGCCGAGTTCGACGACACGATCGAGGAAAAGCGCCCCACCGTTCAGGTCGGCGACCCCTTCACCGAAAAGCGCCTGATGGAGGCGACGCTGGAACTGATGGAAACCGGCGCGGTGATCTCGATACAGGACATGGGCGCGGCTGGCCTGACCTGTTCGGCGGTGGAGATGGGCGACAAAGGGGGGCTGGGCGTCAAGCTGCAACTCGACGAGGTGCCCCAGCGCGAAGAGAACATGACCGCCTACGAGATGATGCTGTCCGAAAGCCAGGAACGCATGCTCATGGTGCTGCGCCCGGAAAAAGAGGCCGAGGCGCGCGCCGTCTTCGAAAAATGGGACCTCGATTTCGCCATCGTCGGCGAAACCATCGCCGAGGACCGCTTCGTGATCCTGCATGGCAACACGGTCAAGGCCGACCTGCCGCTGGCGACCCTGTCCGGCTCGGCCCCCGAATATGACCGGCCCTGGGTCGAGCCAGCCCCGGCGCCCGAGCTCGGCGATGTCGTGGGCGTTGATCCAATCGACGGGCTGCGCGCCCTGATCGGGTCGCCCAACTACTGTTCGCGCCAGTGGGTCTATGAACAATACGACACGCAGGTTATGGCCGACAGCGTGCGCACCCCCGGCCTGGGCGCGGGCGTGATCCGCGTGCATGGCACCGACAAGCTGCTGGCCTTCACCAGCGACGTAACCCCCCGCTATGTCAGGGCGAACCCGTTCGAGGGCGGCAAGCAGGCCGTGGCCGAGGCCTATCGCAACCTGACCGCCGTGGGCGCGAAACCGCTGGCCAGCACCGACAACCTGAACTTCGGCAATCCCGAAAAGCCCGAGATCATGGGCGAGTTAGTGTCGGCTATCAAAGGCATCGGCGCGGCGGTGGCGGCGCTGGACATGCCCATCGTGTCGGGCAACGTGTCGCTTTACAACGAAACCGACGGCCAGGCGATCCTGCCGACCCCCACCATCGGGGCGGTGGGCCTGATCGAAACCGCCGACGACCTGATCGCAGGCACCGTGCGCGAGGGCCACGTGGCGCTGGTGATCGGGGAAACCGCCGGCCATCTGGGCCAGTCGGCCCTTCTGGCCGAGGTCTTCAACCGGGAAGAGGGCGACGCCCCCGCAGTGGACCTGGAGGCCGAGAAACGCAACGGCGATTTCATACGCGACAACCGCGACTGGATCGACGTGTGCACCGACCTGTCCGATGGCGGGTTGGCACTGGCGGCCTTCGAACTGGCCGAGGCGGCCGGCGTCGGCCTGCATCTCGACAGCGACGAGACCGCACATCTGTTCGGCGAGGACCAGGCGCGGTACCTGGTGGCGTGCAGCTTCGACAAGGCCGAGGCGCTGATGGCCGCGGCCGGGCGGGCGGGCGTGCCCATCGCATTCGTCGGCAAGTTCTCCGGCGACGCCGTGCGCATCGGCGCAAGCGTGGCGCCGCTGGCCGAGCTTTCGGCGCTCTATCGCGGCGCCTTCGGCGAGCGGATGGGCTAGAATTGGCGCGCCCTGCCGCACGATCCGGGCCCGGCCCGGCCCCGGACGGCGGCGACCAGCCCGATCTGCCGGACCTTGCCGCCGATTGCGCGGCCTGCGTGGCGCTCTGCTGTATCGGCCTGGCCCTCGACAAGGGCGCCGATTTCGCCATCGACAAACCCGCCGGCACGCCCTGCCCCAACCTCTCGGGCCATGCTTGCCGCATCCACGCGGACCTGGCCAATCGCGGCTTCCCCGGCTGTGCCAGATACGATTGCGAGGGCGCGGGCCAGCGCAGCGTGGCCCTGCATGGCGGCGCCAGCTGGCGCGACGACCCCGACGTCTTGTCGCCCATGCTGGACACCTTCAGCCACCTGCGCCGCATCCACGAGTTGCTCAACCTGCTGCTGGCGGCGGGTCGCTTGCCGCTCGAACCAGACCACGAACACGAGCGCCGCTTGCTTGTCGCCGCGCTCTGCCCGCAAGAGATGACCTCCGGCCTGGCCGCCACCTTGGCCACCGGCCCGATACCCGGTCGCGCCCGCGCGTTTTTCCGCGACCTGCGCCGGGGTATGCAGCCCTTGCGGGCCGCCACCGACCGGCCTACATCTTCCCAAGGACCAACACGCAGGAGAGCCCCATGCCAATCACCGCAGGCGAAATCGAGGACCTGATCCGCGAAGCCTTCCCCGACGCGCGAATCACGGTCGAGGGCGATGACGGGGCCCATTTCGCCGCGCAGGTCATCGACCCCAGCTTCGCCGGGATGAACCGGGTCCAGCAGCAGCGCGCCGTTTACGCCGCGCTCAAGGGCAAGATGGACGGGTCCAATGGCGACCTGCACGCGCTGGCACTGACAACACGCGCCCCGGACTAGTCCGAAAGGGATATGACACATGGAAGCCCGCCTGATCGCCGCTCTTGTCCTGTCGCCCTTCGTGGTGGCCTTTCTCTATGCGGCAATCCACGAATACCTGCGCTACAAGTCCGAAGGGCGCGCCGATTACGGGCTGGCCTATGACGAGGAAACCGGCACCACGCATGTGACCGCGATTTCCGAGGAAGAGGACGCCTTCGACCCCGAGGATTTCGATCCGAACGAGTACAACGACCCCGAAACAGACAAGACGACCTAGTACGCGGAAAACCGCGGCCGCCGCCAAGAAAGGGAAGCAAGATGACAGATGCCAAGACCCAGATCGACGAAACCGTGAAAGCCAACGACGTGGTGCTCTACATGAAGGGCACCAAGTCCATGCCGCAATGCGGGTTTTCCCAGCGCGTGGCCGGTGTGTTGAATTTCATGGGCGTGGAATTCGCCGACGTGAACGTCCTGGCCGACGAGGAGATCCGCCAGGGCATCAAGGATTATTCCGAGTGGCCGACCATTCCCCAGCTTTACGTGAAGGGCGAATTCGTGGGCGGCTGCGATATCGTGACCGAGATGACCCTGTCGGGCGAGCTCGACCAGCTTTTCGACCAGAACGGCGTGTCCTATGACAAGGAAGCCGCAGACAAGATCCGCGACGCCAACGCCTGATCCGCAAGCGCCGGGGTGCAGACCGCCGCCCCGGCAAACAGATCCGGCCCCTATGAAACGGGGCTGGACTTTTCCCCCGGCGGGCCTTTTTCTTTCAGGCAGTTCAAACAGGGGGATACTACATGAAACTCTCGACACTTCTGACCAGTGCCGCCGGTCTTGCCTTGGCCAGCACCGCCGCCTTGGCCCAGAACGATTGCGCTGCGGGCAAGACCATCGAAGACGGCGTGCTGACCATCGCCACCGGCAACCCGGCCTACTACCCATGGGTCATGAACGACGATCCCGCCAGCAAGGAAGGATTCGAGGCCGCCGTCGCCTATGCCGTGGCGAACGCCATGGGCTTTGACGACGACCAGGTCGTCTGGACCCGGTCGTCCTTTGACCAGGCCATCCAGCCCGGCGCCAAGACCTACGATTTCAACCTTCAGCAATTCTCGATCACCGCGGCCCGCGACGAAGTGATCGACTTCTCGGTGCCCTATTATTCCGCCGCCGCCGCCGTGCTGACGCGCCAGCCCACCGCCGATGCGGGGGCAACCAACACGGTCGAAAGCCTCAGCGGCCTGAAATGGGGCGCGGCCGCCAGCACCACGGCGCCGTCGATGATCGAAAACCTGATCGGGCCGGAGGACTCGATGCTGCTCTATGATGACAGTGCCGACGTGGTCGAGGCGATGAAGGCCAACCAGATCGACGCCAGCCTCTTCGATCTGCCAACCGCGCTCTATCTTTCCGCCGTGACGCTGGATGATGGCGTTCTTGTCGGCCAGTTCCCGCCCGAGATGAGCGAGAACCCCGACCGGTTCGGCCTAGCGATGGAAGAAGGCAGCGCGCTGAAGGAATGCGTCGATGCCGCCATCACGACCCTGGCCGAGGATGGCACGCTCGCCGCGCTGGAGGCCGAATGGCTGGCCGAGGCCACCGGCGTGCCTGTCATCGAGTAACCCTTGACGCTGCAGGAAAAAACAGACGGGGCGGCGGCCGCTGCCGCCCCGCCCCGCCGGACCCGCCGCCAGGCCTACGAGACGCGCGTGCGGCGCCGGTCCAATACCGTGGCCGCGGTCAGCACGGCGCTGGTCGTCCTGGCCATCGTCACGCTGGTGCCCATGGCCCCGGGCTGGGAGGCGGTCAAGAAAAGCTTCTTCAACGCCGAGGTCTTCGCTCAGACCTTTCCGCGCCTGGTCCAGGCGTTCCTGTGGGACATCGCCATTTTCGCCTGGTCGGTGCCGCTGATCACGGTGATCGCCCTGGCCATCGCCCTGGCGCGCGACACCCGGAACCCGGCCCTTTTTCCGCTGCGACTCTTCGGGATTCTCTATACCGACATCTTCCGGGGCATTCCGGTGATCCTGGTGGTCTACCTGATCGGCTTTGGCATTCCCGGCCTTGGCCTGCCGCGGCCGTGGAATTCGCCCTATATCTGGGGCACCGTCGCGCTGGTGCTGACCTATTCGGCCTACGTGGCCGAGATCTTCCGCTCGGGGATCGAATCGATCCACGACAGCCAGCGCGCCGCCGCGTCCTCGCTGGGCCTCAGCCAGTCGGACACGATGCGGTTCGTGGTACTGCCGCAGGCGATCCGACGGGTCGTGCCCGCCAACATGAACATGCTGATCGCCCTGCAAAAGGACGTTGCGCTTCTGTCCTTCATCGGGCCGGTCGAGGTGCTGCGCCAGGCGGGGGTCTTCAAGTCCTTGCTGGCCAATTTCACGCCCTATGTGGGGGCGGCGCTGATCTTTCTGTCGGTGACGATCCCGGCGACGCGCTATGCCGATTACCTGATCGCCCGCCAGCGGCGCGAGAGGTCCTGATGCTGGACCTGCGCGACGTGACGAAATCCTTCGGCGGGAACCGCGTGCTGGACGGCATTTCCCTGACCGTGGAGCGCGGCGAGATGGTCTGCCTGATCGGCGCGTCCGGATCCGGAAAATCCACCCTTCTGCGCTGCATCAACCTGCTGGAACCCATTGACGACGGGGCCGTTTTCCTTGACGGGCAGGACATTTCCGAACCCGGCCTGAACCCCGACCCGGTGCGCCGCCGCATCGGCATGGTGTTCCAGTCCTACAACCTTTTCCCGCACATGACCGCCGAGGAAAACGTGATGCTGGCGCCGCGCCGGGTGCATGGCAAGTCGCGCGAAGCGCTGCGGCCCAAGGTGACCGAATTGTTCACCCGGTTCGGGCTGGCCGACCGGATGCAGCATTTTCCCGACCAGCTTTCGGGCGGCCAGCAACAGCGCGTGGCCATCGTGCGCGCCCTGGCCATGCGGCCCGAGATCATGCTGTTCGACGAGATCACCAGCGCGCTGGACCCCGAGCTTGTGGGCGAGGTGCTGGACGTGCTGCGCCAGCTGCGCAGCGAGGGGATGACCATGGTGCTGGCCACGCACGAAATGAAATTCGCCGCCGAACTGGCCGACAAGATATGTTTCCTCGATGCGGGCCGGATCGCCGAACAGGGGCCGCCGTCAGAGATATTCAAAGCCCCGAAAAAGGACCGCACCCGCGCGTTCCTGGCCCGCATTCTGTAACTGTGTCCCGCCGCGCGTCAGCTGGCGGGCCGGTCTTCCAGCTCCTCGGCCAGGGCCTCGGCCCGCGCGGCCAGCTCGGCCAGGGTATCGGTGACTTCGGCGGGCACCACGGGCACCTCGACGCGCTGCGCCTCGGGCGGGTTGTCTTCCAGCGTCTTCAGCCGGGCCCGGGCCTCGGCGGTTTCGGTTTCTGCGGCGCGCACCTTGTCCTCGAGCGCCGCTGTCCGGTCCGCCAGCAACAGGCCGGCCATCAACAACATGCGGCTTTCGGGCATCCGCCCGATCTGCGCCGAAAGCGCCGTAGCCTCGTTGTCCAGCATGGCGGCGGCGGCGTGCAGGAAATGTTCCTCGCCTTCCTGGCAGGCCACTTCGAACGTGCGGCCCCCGATGGTGATCTCAACCTGCGGCATCTTCCTCGGCCTCCTGTTCGATGATGGGGCGCAATTCGCCGAGGATCGCATCCATCTCGGCTGCGTCGGCGGCGCGGGTCGCGCGCAGCGCCTCCAGTTCGGCCATCATCGCCTTGTTGACGAGATGCGGCTCGCTGACCCCGGCCTCGACCGCCTTGCGCAATTGTTCGTTGATGTCGCGCAGGTCCGCGTTGACCTGGCGCAGGCGCTGCAATTCTCGGTCCATGCCCGCGGCGCGCTTGCGATTGGCCTCCACGCTGGCTTCCAGCTCGCTCAGCTTGCCGTCCTGGCGCTGCTTGAGCAGCTTGACCCGCTCTTCCAGCTGCGCATTCGCGGCACGTTCCTCGTCGAGCTGGCTGCGCAGCGCCTCCAGGTCGGCGGTATCCGTTGTCTGCGGCGCCGCGGGCGCGTCCGGCATGGCCGCGCCGCGCTCGGCGGCCTTGCGGATGCGGTCCAGCGCCGCCGAAATCCGCGTCTCGAAATCCGAGATGTCACTCATCTGCCCGTCCTTTCCTAGGGCCCCTGTCCAAGGGCCCGACTTTTGGGGCAGCCTCGTCGGCACCACCCCACAGCGCCGAGATCCTGCCAAATCGCGGCGCATCCGAACCCGGCCGACCCGGTCAGGCCGGCCCCCTTGCGGAGCCCCCTGGCCGAATCGCGGGCCTGTGGAAAAAGACTATGCCATTGCCCGAAGGGCGGCAAATCCCGATAGGCATTCCTTTTCAGGTCTTTATACCGCACCGTTGAAGCGACGTGCAGCCCCGCCTTGATCTTGGGGGGCGCCCTGCTATGACCCATACAGCCAGTTGTGACACCAAAAGGACGAAACCTCCGTGGATATCCAAGCCCTCCGCAGCGCCAATCCCGATCATTGGGCCCGCGCCGCCGCCATCCGCACCCTGACCCTCGATGCCGTGGCCGCGGCCAAGTCCGGCCATTCCGGCATGCCCATGGGCATGGCCGACGTGGCGACCGTTCTTTTCGGCAACCACCTGCGGTTCGACCCCAAGGCGCCGCACTGGCCCGACCGCGACCGGTTCATCCTGTCGGCCGGGCATGGCTCCATGCTGATCTACTCGCTGCTCTACCTGACAGGCTACGAACAGGCCACGCTGCAGCAGCTCAAGGATTTCCGCCAATGGGGAAGCCGCACCGCCGGGCACCCTGAATATGGCCATCTGGAGGGCGTCGAGACCACCACCGGCCCGCTGGGCCAGGGCATCGCCAACTCGGTCGGGTTCGCCATCGCCGAAGAGGTGCTGCGCGCGCGCTGGGGCAAGCAGGTCATCAACCACCACACCTATGTGATGGCCGGCGACGGCTGCCTGATGGAGGGTGTCAGCCAGGAGGCGATCGGCCTGGCCGGCATGCAGCAGCTGGGGCACCTTATCGTCTTCTTCGACAACAACAGCATCACCATCGACGGCAGCGTGGACCTGGCCGATGTCACAGACCAATCCGCACGTTTCGCCGCCTCGGGCTGGCACGTGCAGGAAATCGACGGACATGATCCGGCCGCCATCGACGCCGCCATCGTGGCGGCCAAGGCCGATCCGCGCCCCTCGATGATCTCGTGCAAGACCCATATCGCCCTGGGCCATGCCGCTCAAGATACCGCCAAGGGCCACGGCGCGCTGACCGATACGGACCAGTTGCGCGCCACCAAGGAAATCTATGGTGCCCCCATGGGCGATTTCGAGGTCGACCCCGCGGTCAAGGCCTGGTGGGAAAGCCTGGGCCAGCGCGGTGCGGCCGCCCGCGCGGACTGGGACGCGGCTTTTGCCAAGCTGTCGAAGGCCAAGCAGGACGAGTTCACCCGCAGCTTTGCCCTGGAGCCCCCCAAGAAACTGCCCGCCACGATCAAGGCCCTGAAAAAGCAGTTCGCGGAAGAGGCGCCCAAGCTGGCCACCCGCGCCTCCAGCCAGAAGGTGCTGGAAGTGGTCAACCCGATCATGGCCGAAACCTTGGGCGGATCGGCAGACCTGACCGGGTCCAACAACACCAAGACCGGCGATTTGGGCGTCTTTACCCCCGAAAGCCGCGACGGCCGCTACATCCATTTCGGCATCCGTGAGCACGGCATGGCGGCGATGATGAACGGCATGGCGCTGCATGGCGGCATCCGCCCCTATGGCGGCACCTTCATGTGCTTTGTCGACTACATGCGCGGCGCAATGCGCCTATCCTCGCTGATGGGCGTGCCGGTGGTCTACGTGGTCAGCCACGATTCCATCGGGCTGGGCGAAGACGGCCCGACGCACCAGCCGGTCGAACACCTGGCGCTGATGCGCGCCACGCCGAACCTCAACGTGATCCGCCCCGCCGACACGATCGAGGTGGCCGAGGCCTGGGAAATCGCGCTGACCGAGAAGACCACGCCAAGCGCGCTGGCCCTGTCGCGGCAGGGGCTGCCCACGGTGCGGACCGAACACAAAACCAAGAACTTGACGGCCCAGGGCGCCTATGTCCTCAAGGATGCCGAGGCCGCCAAGCGCCAGGCAATCCTCATGGCCTCGGGGTCCGAAGTGTCGATCGCCCTGGCCGCGCGCGACATCCTCGAGGCCGAGGGGATCGGCTCCCGCGTCGTCTCGATGCCGTCGATGGAGCTCTTCGCCGCCCAGGACGACAAATACCGCAAGCGCGTCCTGCCCGGCGGGCCGGTGCGCGTCGCGGTCGAGGCCGGTGTCCGCCAGGGCTGGGACCAGTGGCTTCTGGGGGAACGCGGCCGCGAACAGAAGGCCGGCTTCGTCGGGATGGACGGCTTCGGCGCCTCGGCGCCGGCCGAAACCCTGTTCGAAAAATTCGGCATTACCGCCGAGGCCGTGGCCCAGAAAGTCCGCGACCTGCTGGCCTGACCGGCGCACCGGGGGCGGCGCTGCGTCGCCCCCTGCCCGCCGCGCTGGCCAGCGCCCCCTTGGGATTGCTATGATCCAAAGGCCCTTTGCCCGGATCGACCCATGCGCCGTCCTTTCGCCTTTCTGGCCGTCCTCGCCCTAGCCGCCTGCGCCTCGGCGCCGGCGCCGCGCCCGGCCGCCTATGGCACCAGCCCCGCCGCCGGCCCGCCCGTCACGGCCATTGCACCGGACGATGTGCAGGCCGCCGCCTTTGCCCGCGCCTTCCTGGATGCGATCCAGCCGCGCTCGATCTCGCTGCGGCGCGAATTGTGCGGCTTTTTCTACGTGGCCCCGGATGGCCGCATCGCTGCGACCGCGCCACGGGCCGGGTCCTTTGCGGGTTGCGACTTGGACGTGCCCGGGGCGGACAGCGGCGTCTTCGCCTCCTACCACACCCACAGCGCCTTTGCGCCGGGTTACGACAACGAGGTGCCCTCGGCCCAGGACCTGGCCAGCGACTTCCAGCTGGGACTGGACGGCTATGTCAGCACGCCGGGCGGCCGGCTGTGGCATGTGGATTACGGAACGCGCCGGGTGCGGCAGGTCTGCGGGCCCGGCTGCGTCTTCATGGACCCGGGGTTCCGGCCCGTGGACGAGGCCGGGATCCGCGCCAGCTATTCGATCGAGGACCTGGCCCGGCGCATGGCGGCCTACTAGCCCCTAGTGGGCGGCGGACTTGCCCATCAGCGGGGCAATCAGCCGCGTCACCACCGGGATCAGCGCCAGCCCCGCGACCAACCCGACGATCCCGTCCAGCCCCGCCGTCACGGCCCAGTTGCCAAAGCCCCCATGGGCCACAGCGGCGGCCGCGTCATGGATCAGGTCATAGGGCATGTGCCAGCCCAGTTCGTGGGTTCCGTGCACCAGGATCGACCCGCCGACCCAGAGCATCGCCACCGTGCCCACAAAAGACAGAACCTTCATCACGTAGGGCATGCCCTTGACCAGCCCCCGGCCCAGGCCCCGGCCAAGTCCCGTGCGTCCCCGGGCCGCCAGCGCCAGGCCGATATCGTCCATCTTCACGATCAGCGCCACGGTGCCGTAGACGACGGCAGTAATCGCGATGGCCACGACGGCCAGCGTCGCGGCCTCCAGCCAGAAGGTGCCGGCGGGAATCGCGGCCAGCGTGATGGTCATGATCTCGGCCGACAGGATGAAATCGGTCTTGATCGCCCCGCGCACGCGGGTTTCCTCCAGGTGGACGGGGTCGCCAACATCCAAATCCTTTTCCAC
>JAAAPD010000011.1 GCA_009908505.1 Alphaproteobacteria bacterium
TAGGCTGATGATGTCGTGACAGATACGAGAGCCGATGAGCGCGGAAAGGTCAGGTGCGGACATGGAGGATCAGAACAGTTTCCTGGAGCCAGGGATGCTGGTGCGCCACCCGGCGCAACCCGAATGGGGCGTCGGGCAGGTGCAATCCAATATCGACGGGCGGGTGACGGTGAACTTCCCTGACGAGGGCAAGGTGGTGATCGACAGCGCTCGGGTCATGCTGGTCCTGGTCTTTGCGGGTTGAGCGAAGGGTAGTCGCGGACGCGAAAACACGCAAGGGTTGAGTTGCGTCCGCACGCAACGCGCGCCACCGTTGCCAAGCTGCGCCTGCGCCCCTACAACGCGCTGACCCGCAGACAGGCAACCGAACAGCGATGGCACGGCCCACCCCCATCTTCGAAACCGCACTGGCCCGCAACGAGGACGAGCTGCGCGCGGCGCTGGCGTTGCGCTATCGTGTTTTCGTACAGGAAATGGGGGCGGCCGATCACGGCGCGGGCCTGGAACAGGACCGCTTCGATGCCCATGCCATGCACCTGCTTCTGCGTGACCGCGCCCGGCCCGAGGGTGACCAGGTTGTCGGGGTTTACCGGCTCATGGATGATGCGGCGGCCCGGGCGGCGGGACAGTTCTATTCCGAGGATGAATACGACCTGGCGCCGCTTCGGGCCACGGGCCGCCCCCTTCTGGAACTTGGCCGATCCTGCGTGCATCCCGATTACCGCGACGGCCAGGCGCTGTTTCACCTTTGGCGCGGTCTGGCGGCATTTGTGCTCGGCCATGGGTTCGAGGTCCTGTTCGGCGTGGCCAGTTTTCACGGCACCGATGCCGACAGGCTGGCCCAGCCCCTGTCGCTTCTGCATCACCGGCACCTGGCGCCGGCACCCTTGCAGGTGCGCTCTCGGCGGTTCGTGCCGATGGACCGGATACCGGAGGACCGCGTTGACCGGATCGCGGCGATGAAACAGACACCGGCGCTTATCAAGGCCTATCTGCGCCTGGGCGGCGTGGTGGGCGAAGGCGCCTTCGTGGACCACGATTTCAACACCACGGATGTCTGCCTGATCGTCGAGACCGCGGCGATGAACGATCGCCAGAGGGCGCTTTATGCAGGGGACGCCGCATGAGCACCTGGCGGTCGGACGACCTGCCGGACAGCCACCGCATCGACGCGGCCGGCTGGATCAGGATCGCCCGGCGCGGCGTCCCGTTGGGGCTTTTGGTCTTCGGCTGCCTCGCGCTGTTGCTGCTGGTGCGGTTGGTCGAACGGCCACTTTTCGGGCAGGGCCGCCCCTGGACGCCCTTCATCACACAGTTCGTCTGCCGCAATGCCTTTCGCATCATCGGGATGGGCTACCGGACTGAGGGGACGCCGATGCGCGGCCCCGGCGCGGTCGTGGCGAACCATTCCAGCTGGCTGGACATTTTCGCGCTGAATGCGCGCAAGCGGATCTATTTCGTCTCCAAGTCCGAGGTGGCGGGCTGGCCCGGCATCGGCTGGCTTGCACGGGCCACGGGCACGGTCTTCATCGCCCGCGACCGGCGCGATGCCCCGGCACAGGTCGCAACCTTCCGCATGCGCCTGTCGCACGGGCACAAGCTGCTGTTCTTTCCCGAGGGCACCTCGACCGATGGCCGCCGGGTGCTGTCCTTCAAGCCGACGCTGTTCGCGGCCTTCTTCGAGCCGGCCTTTCGCGACACGTTGCGCATCCAGCCGGTCTCGGTGATCTACCGCGCGCCCCCGGGGTCCGATCCTAGGCTTTATGGCTGGTGGGGCGACATGGCGTTCGGCCCGCACCTGTCGGCGACACTCGCGCAGCGCCCGCAGGGCGAGGTGGTGGTGAAATACCATGCCCCGGTGGCCGTGGCGGATTACAAGGACCGAAAGGCGCTGGCGGCTGCGCTGGAGGGTATCGTGCGCGGCGGGCTGACAGAAGCGGGCGTCGCGGGGCCGTAGCCGCTAGAACATTGCCGCGCGCAAATCCTGCAAGGCCGAAACCGGATCCTCGGCGCCCCAGATCTCGTCGCCGATGCCGAAGAAATCGGTCGCCGGGGCGAGGTCGCGGATCATGACGGTGTCCAGCGCGCCCTCGGCCACGACGGGCACCTCGATCATCATCGACCACCATTCGAACAGTTCGCGTTCGGCCTGCCGCCCGTCGCCAAGCGGGCTGACGCCGCAGGGCCCGAAGCTGACGTAATCGGCGCCCAATTCACCGGCGGTCATGCCGTCATGTCGCGAATTGTGGCAGAAGGCGCCGACGATGGCCTCGTCGCCCAGTTCCTTGCGTGTCTTGCGCACCGAGCGCGCGCCGTCGGTCAGGTGCACCCCGTCAAGTCCCAACCGATCCACCAGCAGAATGTGGCTGTCGATCACCAGGGCCACGTCGCGGGCATGGGTGACTTCGCGCAGGGCATCGGCGGCCCGCGCGATCCGGTCCTCGTCCCGCGTGCCGAGTGCAAGGCGCACGCAAGCGACCTCGACGCTGTCGAGCACGCGGGCAAGCATATCCGGATGGCTGGACAGTTCGAAATCGGTGGGGGTGATCAGGTAGATCTGCGGGTGCTCTTTTTCGTCGGCCATTGTCTGTCCGCCTGTCTTGATGGGGTTTCGCCGCTATAGCGTTGAAATCGGGGCTTGGCTACCGCTTGCCGAACAAGGTGGGCTTGCGTATCAGCGGGCAGACCCGCAGCCAGCCGAGACCGCCATGCCCAGCGAAACCCCGCAACCCGCCTTCGTCCTGATCCGCCCGCAGATGGGCGAGAATATCGGTGCCGCCGCGCGGGCCATGTGGAATTTCGGGCTGGACCGGATGCGCGTGGTCGCGCCGCGTGATGGCTGGCCCAACCCGGCCGCCGTGGCGATGGCCAGCGGGGCGGGGCGCCTTCTGGACGAGGCGATTCTGGCCGGTGACTTGGCCGAGGGAATCGCGGACCGGACCCATGTCTATGCCACGACGGCCCGGCCACGAGAACTGACCAAGCCCGTCTTCACGCCCGAGGCGGCCATGAAGGACGCCGCCGAACGGATCGGCCGGGGCGAAAAGGTCGCGGTGATGTTCGGCCCCGAGCGCGCCGGCATGGAAAACGCCGATATCGCGCAGGCCAATGCCATCATCACCGTGCCGGTCAACCCGGACTTCCCGTCGCTCAACCTGGCGCAATGCGTCTTGCTGGTGGGCTATGAATGGCGCCGCGCCGTGGAGGTGGCCGAGGACATGGTGCTGCGCGGCCAGCGCACGGACCTGGCCGACGGTGCCGAGATCGAGGCGCTTGCGCGTCATTACGAGGAGCGGATGGACGAGGCGGGCTTCTTCTACCCGCCGGAAAAGGCTGACAGCATGAAGCTGAACCTGCGCAACCTGTGGTCGCGCATGCCGTTGACGCGGGCGGATGTGCAGATGTTGCATGGCATGATGCGGCAATTGGTGCGCTGGAAAGAAAAGGGCTGAGACAGGCTGCCGCGCTTGCTTGCCCCCGGGGGCGGCGCGGCATAGCTTGCTCGCCAGGACGAACCGGGAAGGGCAGGAATGGCCGACAAGAAACGCAGCATCTTCGAAGAGGTCGACACGGCGGAAAAACCCGCCGTTGCACCGGGCGGGATCGAGAAGGGCAGCCGCTCGGGCGCGCGCGGAGCGATCCGCCTCTGGCTGATGAGCCTCTTTGCGCTGGTGGTGGTGATGATCGCCGTGGGCGGCTTGACCCGGCTGACGGATTCGGGCCTGTCGATCACCGAATGGGCGCCGCTCAGCGGGGCGGTTCCACCTCTGTCCGAGGCGGACTGGCAGGCGGAATTCGACGCCTACAAGCAGATTCCCGAATACATCGAACAGAATGCCGGCATGTCCATGGCCGAATTCAAGGTCATCTACTGGTGGGAATGGGGGCATCGGCAGCTGGGCCGGTTCATCGGCCTTGTCTGGGCGATCGGCTTTTTCGTCTTCCTGCTGGCCCGAAAGATCCCGGCGGGCTGGACCGGGCGGCTGCTGCTGCTGGGCGGGCTCGGCGGGCTGCAAGGCGCCATCGGCTGGTGGATGGTGCATTCGGGCCTGCAGGAGGGGATGCTCGACGTGGCCTCTTATCGGCTGGCCACACATCTGGGCCTTGCCTTCGCCATTCTTGGGCTGATCGCTTGGTATGTGTTCCTGCTGGGCCGGACCGAGGCCGCGTTGATGCAGGCCCGGCGGCTGGCCGATGCCAGGCTGTTCTCGCTGTCGACCGGGCTGATGCATTTCACCTTCCTGCAGATCCTGCTGGGCGCGCTGGTGGCGGGCATCGACGCGGGCCGTGCCTTTCCGACATGGCCGCTCATGGGCGGCGGATTCTTTCCGCCCGATCCGTTCCAGCTGACGCCGGTCTGGCGCAACTTCTTCGAGGACGCCGGGCTGGTGCAGTTCATTCACCGGATGTCGGGCTACCTGTTGTTCATCTTCGCCATCATCGTCTGGCGGCGCGGGCAGGGGGCGGCCAATGGCACGACGCGGTTCGCGTTCAACGCGGTCTTCGCCGCGATATCGGTCCAGATGCTGATCGGGATCGCCACCGTGCTATATTCCGCGCCCTGGCAGATCGCCATCGTTCACCAACTGGTCGCGGTGCTGGTCTTCGTCCTGATCCTGCGGGCGCGTTACCTGTCGCGCTACCCGCTGCCGCAATCGCTGAGGGGGGCCTGACATGAACGCCTATGACGAGTTGATGAAATTCGCCCGGACCACCCAGGCGCTGGCGCAGGTGGCCGGCCGGCTGGGCTGGGACCAGGAAACCATGATGCCGCGCGCTGCCGCACCGCAGCGGGCCGAGGAAATGGCGGCGATGGAGGCGGTGCTGCATGCCCGCCGCACCGATCCGCGGGTCGGCGATTGGCTGGAGGCGGCCGAAACCAGCGGGCCGGTGCAGGTCGCGAACCTGCGCCTGATCCGCCGCGACCACGAGCGGGCGCGCAAGGTGCCCGCCCGGTTGGCCGCCGAGATCGCCCGCGTCACTTCGATGGCGCAGGGGATTTGGGCCAAGGCGCGCGAGGAGGATGATTTCGCCACCTTCGCGCCGACACTGAAAGAGGTCGTCGCCCTGAAACGCGAGGAAGGCGCGGCGCTTGCCGAGGGCGCCGATGTCTATGACGCGATGTTGCAGGATTACGAACCCGGCGCCACGGCCGGTCAGTTGGATGCGATGTTCGCACGGATGCGCCCGCGCCTGGTAGCCCTGCGCGAGGCGGTGCTGGACCGGCCAGCGCCGCCGGCACTGAGCGGCGATTTCGACGAGGGGGCGCAGATGCGTTTTGCGCGCCAGGTGGCCAAGAGTTTCGGCTATGACATGGCCAAGGGCCGCGTGGACAAAGCGGTGCATCCGTTTTCCTCTGGCTCGGGCCTGGATGTCCGGATCACCACCCGGACCAACCCCGCCGATCCGTTCAACAGCCTGTATTCCACCATCCACGAGGTCGGCCACGGCGCCTATGAGCAGAACATCCACCCCGATCACCTGCTGACCCCGGTGGGCCAGGGCGTGTCGATGGGCGTGCATGAAAGCCAGTCGCGCATCTACGAGAACCAGCTGGGCCGGTCCGAGGCCCTTGCCGGTTGGCTCTACAGCCAGATGAAGACGGCCTTTGGCGCGCTTTCGGTGCCCGATGCCCAGGCGCTTTATGCCGCGATCAACCGCGTCCAGTCGGGATATATCCGCACCGAGGCGGACGAGGTGCATTACAACCTGCACATCCTGCTGCGCTTCGACCTGGAACGCGACCTGATCGCGCGCAGGTTGGAAGTGGACGATCTGGAGGCGGCCTGGAACGCCCGGTTCGAGGCCGATTTCGGTATTGCCGTGGACCGGCCCTCCAACGGGGTGCTGCAGGACGTGCACTGGTCGGTGGGTCTGTTCGGGTATTTCCCGACCTACACGCTGGGCAATGTCTATGCCGGCTGCCTTTACGAGGCACTGCGCCGCGATGTGCCGGACCTGGAGGTGGGGCTGGCCATCGGCGACCTGAGCCCGGCCACCGACTGGCTGCGCGACAAGGTCCAGGTCCATGGCGGACTGTACCAGCCCCGCGAAACCATCGCCCGCGCCTGTGGCGAAGAGCCGAGCGAAGAGCCACTCTTGCGCTACCTGGAAGAGAAGTTCGGCGGGCTTTACGGGGTATGACCATGGTGAGTGGCTGACGCCACGCCGTTCGCCTTGGCGTCGCCTTTGGCGCCGACTTCGGGGCAGGGGCGCTGCCCCTCTTGGCCTGCGGCCAATTCACCCCGGGATATTTCCCGGTCCAAAGAAAGCGGGACCTAACCGGCCCAGTCGGGTTTGCGTTTTTCCAGGAAGGCGGTGATGCCTTCATCGGTGTCGCGGTCGAGCATGTTGCGGACCATCACGTCGCCGGCATGGGCATAGGCCTCGGCCGTGGTCATCTGGGCCTGGTCGTAAAAGGCGGTTTTGCCGGCGCGGACCGCGCTGGCCAGTTTGCCGGCCACGGTCTCGGCCAGGTCTGTCGTGGCCGCGTCCAGTTGATCGGCGGGGACGGCGCGGTTGATCAAGCCGATCTCGACCGCCTCGTCGGTTTCGATCAACCGGCCGGTCGTCAGCATCTCGAAGGCGCGTTTGCGGGGCACGTTGCGGGTCAGCGCCACCATGGGCGTGGAACAGAACAGCCCGATATTGACGCCGTTCACGCCAAAGCGGGTGCCCTCGGCGGCCATCGCCATGTCGCAGGTCGCCACCAATTGGCAGCCGGCGGCGGCGGCAACGCCGTGCACCTTGGCGATGACCGGTTGCGGGATCAACTGGATCGTCTGCATCAGCTTCGTGCAGCGGGTGAACAGATCGGCAAAATAGGCGGCGCCTGCATCCTCGGCCTGGCGACCGGCCTGCATTTCCTTGAGGTCATGGCCCGCGCAAAAGGCCTTGCCCGATCCGGCCAGCGTGACGGCGCGGATGTCGTCGCTTTCGCCGATATCATCGAGTGCTTCCTGAAGCGCGGCCAGCATGGCATCGGACAGCGCATTGAGCTTTTCGGGCGCGGTCATCACCAGCTGGGCGACGCCGTTACGGTCTGTGCGGTCTAGCAGGGACATGGCTTGTTCCTTTCGCGGTTTCGGGGCAAGTCTAATGGTCTGACAGGCAGGGGGAAAGAGATGGCTTTGACGATGGATATCGCCGAGATGACGGCCTTCCTGGACGAGGTTTTTCCGCAGGTACGCGGGGATTTTGCGATCGAGCGGATGGATGAGGATCTGCTTGTGATGCGCCTCAAGGTCGTTGAGCGGCACCTGCGGCCGGGTGGCACGGTATCGGGCCCGGCCATGTTCGCGCTGGCGGACGTGGCCGCCTATGTGGCGACTATGGCGCGGATCGGCAAGCAGGCCCTGGCGGTGACGACGAATTGCGCCATCGACTTCATGCGCAAGCCGCAGGCCGGGCGCGACATCATCGCGCGGGCCGAGGTGCTGAAACTGGGTCGGACGCTGAGCGTGACCGAGGTGCGGCTGTTTTCCGAAGGGATGGACATGCCCGTGGCGCGGGCCAGTCTGACCTATTCGATCCCGCCCTCCGAGACGGCCTGACCAGCCCGTTGATTCAAATCAAGGAAACGGCATATATTCTGGGGCAGACCCATGATCCCGGCCCGAACCGCACTCAACCGCAAGGAAAGCCCGATGACCGAAACCACGCAAGACACGGCCCCCGAGGCGCGGCTGGCGCATTTTCCTGTGACCTTTTTCGCCATCGTCATGGGGCTTCTGGGACTGACGCTCGCCTTGCACGCGGCCGACCCGTTCTGGGCGCCGGCGGCCATGCTGTCGCGGGTCATGCTGTGGCTGGCGGTGGCGGCGCTGGGGGCGATCACGCTGGTCTACCTGATCAAGGCGCTGCGGCATCCCGGTGCGGTGGCCGCGGAATGGAACCATCCGGTCAAGCTGGCCTTCTTTCCGACGATCACCGTTTCGCTTCTGCTGCTGGCAACGGCGGTTTGGCCGATCGCGCCGGACCTGGCGCGGATGATCTGGATCATCGGTGTGATCGGGCAGGGTGTGCTGACCATTGCGGTTGTCACTGGCTGGATCAGTCACCGCAGTTTCCAGGTCGGTCACCTGACGCCCGCCTGGTTCATCCCGGCGGTGGGCAACGTGATCGTGCCGGTGGCCGGCGTCAAGATGGGCCATGTCGAGACCTCGTGGCTGTTCTTTGCCGGTGGCATGATGTTCTGGGTGGTTCTCCTGACGCTGGTGATGAACCGGCTGATCTTTCACGACCCGATCCCGGCGCGCCTGTTCCCGACCATGGTGATCCTGATCGCGCCGCCCTCGGTCGCCTTCGTGGCCTATCTGCAATTGGTCGACACGGTGGATGGCATGGCGCGTGTGCTGATCTACGCCGCCTACATCTTTGCCGCGCTCGTCGTTGCGCAGGTGCCGAAACTGGCGCGGCTGCCCTTTGCCCTGTCGTGGTGGGCGCTGAGCTTTCCGTTGGCCGCGCTGGCCATCGCGTCCTTCCGGTTCGCGGCGCTGGAGGGCACGCAGACACATCTCGTGATCGGCTTCGCGGTGCTTGCGGTCCTGGTGGCCGTCGTGGCCGGGCTGATGGCGCGGACGGGGCTGGCCATCGCACGGGGCGAGATTTGCCGCCCCGAATGATGGGGTAAAATAATACCTAAATATTAACCGCCTGAAAAAGTTTGGTTTTCCAGCCCCTTTGGCGCTTGACTGCGCGCGGCAAATCCTTAGAACACGCCCATCCGAAACCCCAACCAGGGCCGAAACACATGAAAACCTTTTCTGCTACCCCCGCAGATATCGAGAAGAAGTGGGTCGTGATCGACGCCGAGGGCGTTGTTCTGGGCCGTCTTGCCTCGGTCGTGGCCATGCGCCTGCGCGGCAAGCACAAGCCGTCCTTCTCCCCGAACATGGACATGGGCGACAACGTTATCGTCATCAACGCCGACAAGGTGCAGATGACCGGCAAGAAGCGCACCGAGAAGACCTATCACTGGCACACCGGTCACCCGGGCGGAATCAAGTCCCGGACCGCTGAGCAGATCCTCGACGGCGCCCATCCCGAACGCGTTGTGACCCAGGCGGTCAAGCGCATGCTGCCGGGCAACAAGCTCAGCCGCAAGCAGATGACCCATCTGCGTGTCTTCGCCGGTGCCGAACACGGCATGGACGCCCAGAAGCCCGACGTTCTGGACGTCAAGTCCATGAACAAGAAGAACACCCGGAGCGCGAAATAATGGCCGATCAAGTGAATTCCCTCGAAGAGCTGGGCCAAGTGGCCGAAGGCACCGAAGCCCCGGCCATTGTCGAAGAAACCCCGCGTGAGCCCGTCCGTGACGAGCTGGGCCGGTCCTACGCCACCGGCAAGCGGAAGGACGCGGTCGCCCGTGTCTGGATCAAGCCGGGGTCCGGCAAGGTCTCGGTGAACGGCAAGGAGCTGACCACCTATTTCGCCCGTCCCGTGCTGCAGATGCTGCTGCGTCAGCCCTTTGACGTGGCCGGCGTGTCAGACCAGTTCGACGTCATGGCCACCGTCAAGGGCGGCGGCCTGTCGGGGCAGGCCGGGGCCGTGCGCCACGGTATCTCGCAGGCTTTGCAGCTTTACGATCCGTCCCTGCGCGCGCCGCTCAAGGCCGCTGGCTTCCTGACCCGCGACAGCCGCGTGGTCGAACGCAAGAAATACGGCCGCCGCAAGGCCCGCCGCAGCTTCCAGTTCTCGAAGCGTTAAGGCGACAGGTTACGCGATTTGCAGGGGCCGTCCTTTGGGGCGGCCCTTTGCTATTGCCGGGGGGCGCCCAGGAACCGGCGGCGCAGGCGGGTCTGGATCGGGGCCTCGACATGGCGGTTGAGAAGGATTGCCAACGCCAGGGTGAGCGCCGCGGTGAGCGCACCGGTGGCGAGGACATGGACCGCCGTTGTTTCGGCCAGCGCGGACAGGTCGGTGCTACGATAGACCGGGATCGCGGCCAGCGCGATGATCGGCATATGGAACAGGTAGATCGGGAAGATCGCCTTGCTGATCGCCTGCCAGAGTCCGTGTAGCGGCAGGCGCGCCGTCCCGCGACCGGTCATCGCCAGCCAGACCAACCCGGCAGCGCCAAGTGCGAAAACCGTATGGCAGAAGGCCCAGAACAGCGTCCAGAAAAGCGGCCCGCCGAGGCGGTAGGGCCAGCTGGCGGCGTCATGGATCGGCAGGCCGGTGCCATATGCGATGCAGGCCAGGCTGACCAGCAGTAGCGCGGGCCGGGCCGGCGGGCGCAGGCCGCGCGCCAGGGCGAAGGCCAGGGCCAGCCCGACCACGAAGGGCGACAGCCGGAACCACGGCCGGAAATAGAGGTCGAAGGCGGCCGGGGGCGGTGTCCGGTCGGCCAGCATCACCGGGTAGAACCCCGCCGCGTCCGCGCCGCTGGCCGCCAGGTAGGCCAGGCGGGGCAGGGTAGTCACGGCCAGCGCCGCCGCCAGCCACAGCCAGGGCCAGCGGCTGCGCACCAGGCCCATTACCGCGACGGGCAGACCGGCATAGACCAGGATGATCACCTCCATGGACCAGCCCACGGGGATCACGTTGCGGTCGCCCAGGATATGCCCCGCGAAGATCGCCGAGCGCCAGAAATCGCCGCCGAAACGCCCCTCGGCCAGGGCATAGACCAGCACGGCCAGCCAGTAGAGCGGCAGGATCCGGCTGAGCCGCTTGACCGCGTGGGCGCGAAGGCTGATGCGCCCGGTCTCTTGCGCTTCGGAAAACAGCGAAAGGCCAAGCAGCAGGGCCGACACCATGAAAATCAGGTCCACCCCCATCGCCTGCCAGAGCGGATTGAACAGGCCGGGGATCCGTTCGATGACCGCCGGCATCGCCCCGTCGGGGGCCAGCCGCGCCACGCCGATGATCACGTGAAACCAGATCACCTGGAGAATGCCGATGGCCCTGCAGGCATGCAGGATGTCGCGGTTGCGGGCGGGGGCCAGCGGATCGAAACCCCCGGAGATACCGCCGCGCCGCATGCGTGTCGCTGTCATCGGGTGCCCCTGTTGCGCCCGCGCGCGGGCCGTGCCCCCGGCTTATCCGTCAGGCCCCGACGAAAAGCAATCCGTCACCAGGCTGTCGGCAAGGCGCACGATCGGGTCCAGCTTGCGGCTGCGATGAAAGCTGATCCAGACCTCGAGCGTTTCGGACGGCCCGTCCGGGTTCAGCCGTTTCAGATCGGGCCGTGTGTCGCCGTAGCATTCGGGAAAGATCGCTACGAGGTCCGAGCCCGCCACGACGCGGTGGGCCAGGTTCAACCCCTCCAAGCGGAGGCGGACCGGGCCGGGGTCCTGGGACCGGGCAAAGGCGGTGACCCGCGCATCGGCGTCGTTGTAATCGATGCAGACCCAGCCCGCAGGCGACCGCTCCAGACCCGTGGCCACGTAGGGCCGCACCCGCATCTCGCCCAGCTTGCGACAGGTCAAAAGGCCCTGGGTCGGCCGGGTATAGGTCACGGCCAGATCCGCCTCGGCATAGGCGATGCTGCGGTCCCGAAAGGTCAGCTCCAGCACAAGGTCCGGGTGACGGCGCATGAAGAGCGCGCTGCAACCTACTAATCCGCTTTGCAGAATCGTCAGGGATATGGCCGCACGCACCACCGTACCCGGCGGCGGTGTCATCCCCTGCTGCGCCGCGAATGCATCGAGATCACCCTCGATGTTCTCGGCCAGCGCGACCAGCCGGCTCCCGGCCGCGGTCGGCTCCCACATGTTGGCATGCTTGATGAACAGCGCCTGGCCCATTTCCTCCGTCAGCTTCTCGATGCGGCGCGACACTGTGGCCACGTTGGCCGAAAGACTTTCGGCTGCCTTGGTCATCGTCTTGTGACGATCCAGCGCAAGGCAGAACCGCAAATCGTCCCAGTTGTGCATCCCCAACGCGACTTCTCTCCTGTCATGGTTGGACCCCATCCACGGGCAGACATAGCACGCATTCGTGATTTGTCAGGAAAACCCGACCTTGACTGGCGGAAAGGACAGGTCGAATCGCACCATCCCGGACAGGGATTGATCTTTGTTGCGATTCTTTGTCCTCTGGTGGGCAGTTTTTTAAGGGAATCGAGGGGCGTATGTTCAGGAAGCGGCTGACCGATAGCGGTAGACGCGGGCTGATCCTGGTCAGTCCGCCGTTTCTCTACGGTGTGCTGCTTCTGGCTGTGCCGCTCGCTACGGTGCTGTTGTTCAGTTTCTGGACACAGGACTACCTGACGATCGACACCAGCTTCACCTTCGCGAATTATTCCGAGGCCCTGGCCGATCCGCTCTATATGCAATTGTTGCGCGGGTCGCTGCTGATCGCGGGGGCGGTGACGGTGGCGACGGTGCTTCTGGCCTTTCCTATCGCCTATTTCGTCAGCTTCCACGTCCAGCCGTCACGAAAGTCGCTCTGGCTGTTCCTGATCACCATTCCCTTCTGGACCAGCTACCTGATCCGGGTTTTCCTATGGAAGGTGATACTGGGCTATAACGGCGTTCTGAATTCCAGCCTGACCGGCCTCGGCCTGATCGACGAGCCGCTGTCCTTCATCCTTTACAACGCCAATGCCGTCGTCATCACCCTGGCCCATGCCTTCGCGCCCTTCGCGATCCTGCCTATCTTCGTGGCCCTCGAAAAGATCGACCGGTCCCTGCTCGAGGCATCGCTGGACCTTGGGGAAACCCGGCTCACGACTTTTTTGCGCGTGACCCTGCCGCTGGCGATGCCCGGCGTGGTGGCCGCGGTGCTCATCGTCTTCATCCCTACCATCGGCGACTACGTCACACCGCGCCTTGTTGGCGGGCCCGACGGACTGATGATCGCCAACATGATCCAGACCCAGTTCCTGAAACTGAACAACGCGCCCATGGGGGCGACCCTGGCAATCCTGGCCATGCTGTCTGTCACGGCCGTGTCGCTGGCCTTCATCTGGCTCAATCGCCGTTGGCTGCGGGGTCCGAGATGAAGGGGCTTAAGGTTTATGCCATCGCGTATTTGCTGTTTCTCTACGCGCCCATCTTCCTGTTGCCGATGTTCGCGTTCAACGATGCCGACATCATCGCCTTTCCGCTGTCGGGCTTCACCACCCACTGGTTCGAGGAACTGACCCGCAATGCGGCCCTGCAGGCTGCGGTGCGCAATTCCCTGATCATCGCGGCCAGCACGGCGGTCCTGTCCACGATCCTCGGGATCTGCGCCGCCCGCGCCGCGACCATGGCCGACTGGCCGCTCAAACGCCCGATGATGGGGCTGATCATGCTGCCGCTGGTTTTGCCCGAAATCATCGTTGCGGTGTCTTTGCTCGTGGTTATCGTACAGGTCTTCGGGCTGGGCCTGTCCAATACGACGATCATCGCGGCGCACACGCTGATCTGCATGCCGTTCTCGATCGCCGTGCTCAACGGCGCCTTCCAGAACCTCGACCCGGCGCTGGAAGAGGCAGCGCTGGACCTTGGGGAGTCCCGCTGGAGCGCCTTTCGCCTGGTTATCCTGCCGCTTGTGATGCCCGGGATCATCTCGTCGCTGCTGATCTCCTTCACGATCTCGTTGGACGAATTCATCATCGCCTTCTTCCTGTCGGGGGCCAACCCGACCATGCCGGTCTATATCTGGGGCCTGTTGCGCTTCCCGGGGCAATTGCCCGTGGTGATGGCCATGGGCACGATCCTCGTGGCGCTGTCGATCGTCCTGCTGACCATTGCCGAAATCATGCGGCGGCGCGGCCTGAAACGGGCCGGGCTCAAAGATACCGGGGGATTCCTGTGACACTCATCCAGCTGACCGGCGTGAACAAGCATTTCGGCGATTACCATGCCCTGCGCGATATCGACCTCGAGATCCAACAGGGCGAGTTCTTCTCGCTGCTCGGGCCCTCGGGCTGCGGCAAGACCACCCTGCTGCGCACCATCGCCGGCTTCGAGGACGTGGGCACGGGCGCGATCCGCATCGACGGACGCGATATGAAAGGCGTGGGGCCGAACCTGCGCCCCACCAACATGGTGTTCCAGTCCTACGCGATCTTCCCGCATCTGAGCGTGGCCGAGAACGTGGGTTTTGGCCTGCGCCGCGCCGACATGACTCGCGAGGAAAAGACCCGCGCCGTGGGCCAAGCCCTCGAAATGGTGGGGCTGGGCGGCTATGGCGCCCGGGCGGCCAATGCGCTTTCGGGCGGGCAGCGCCAGCGCGTGGCCCTGGCCCGCGCCCTTATTCTAGAGCCCAAGGTGCTGCTGTTGGACGAACCGCTTTCGGCGCTCGACAAGAAGATCCGCGAACAGATGCAGGTCGAACTGATCAAGCTGCAACGCGAGGTCGGGATCACCTTCATCCTCGTCACCCATGACCAGGAAGAGGCGCTGGTCATGTCCGACCGGATCGCGGTGATGTTCGATGGCGGCATCGGGCAGATGGATGATCCCGAAACGCTCTACCGCCGTCCGAAATCGAAACGGGTGGCGGAATTCATCGGCATGATGAATTTCCTGGACGGCGAAGTTACGCAGACCGGCGCCCGGATCGAGGTTAAGGTCCAGGGGCTTGGCCGCTGCACCGTCGAGTCCGAACAGGCCCCGGGCGGGGTCGCCCCCGGCCCGGTCGGTATCGGCATTCGCCCCGAAACCCTGTCGCTGTTGTTCGAAGGGGAAACCACGACCCGCAAGCAAGTCGATGCGGTGGTGGACGAGGTCGTCTATTACGGCGACATGACCTATTACGATATGCGCGTGGCCGGGATCGACAAACCGCTGACGCTGTCCATGAAGAACCTGATCGGCCGCCCGGTCCTGGACGTGGGTACCGAAACCCGCGTGGCCTGGGACGAACGCTCGTTGGTGCTGCTTGGGCGGTGATCGCGCGTCAGGTCTGAATAAGGTTAATGACGGGCGCGAGCCCAGCATTCTTTGGACCTCAAGTATCCCGGGGTGAATTGGCCGCAGGCCAAGAGGGGCAGCGCCCCTCGGCCCGCCCCGGGCCGCTAGTCCAACGCCACCTGGTAGCGCACCGAAATGGTTTCCATACCGGGATTGCGCGGCCGGGTATCCGCGTTCGATCGGTGATCAAAAAGCACGCTCAACGTCGCGCCGTTGTCGAATTCGTAGCCCAGCCCCAGGGCCGAGCGGAAATGCAGGTTGCCGCCCAGGTCGGGCCCGTCGCCGGCCGTGTAATAGCCTGGCATGATCGACCCTTCCGCGAAGAGGCCCGCCGCGCCGATCTCCATGCGCGACTTCACGCCGAACCCGATCCAGCCGGCCTCCTGCTCGGTGACCGACAGCCCGACCGTCGGCTGAAACGGGCCATAGCGGTGGTCCAGGTCATAGCCCAGGTAGAGTTCCTGGCCGATGCCGGCCCCCTGGAACTGCACGTCGGCGGCCTGCACGGACAGCCGGGCCGGGGCGGCATCGCGCGCCAGGCATCCGTCCTGGCCGCAATGGTTGACGCCCATGTCCAAAAGGCTAGCCACCAGGTAGATCGCTGCAAGTGTTCCGTCCATGTGCAAGCCTCTTTCGTGCGTCCCGGTCTTGATAGCCGAGCGAAGACATCAGCGGCCAGAGGTTTTTCAGCCTTCTTCCGCATCGGGCCGGATCAGGCCCAGTCCACGCAGGTAGATCCCGATCCCGGTCTCCAGAAGGTCCTCGGGTGGAAAGGGGGACTTGGTGCCGGGACTGCCGCGCGCGAACAGCTCGACCACGCCGTGCGACATGGCCCAGATATGGGCGGAAAACATCTGCGGCGGGGGGCGTTTTTCTTCGGGGATGTGCTGCGACAGTTCCTCGGCCGCGCGTTCCAGCACCCCCAGCGCCCGCGTCGCCGCCGCGTTCAGGTCCGGCGTGCGCTGGATCGAGATGCCGCTTTCGAACATGGCCACGTAATGGCCCGGAAACCGGCGCGCGAAGGCCAGGTAGGCGCGGCCCGTCGCCTCGAACGAGGCCAGCGCCGAGGGCTGGCCCTTTTCATAGGCGTGGTCCATCAGGTCGGCGAAGATCTCGTAGCCCTGCCGGGCCGCCTCGGCGATGAGCTCCTCGCGCCCGTCGAAATGGCGATAGACCGCGGCCGGGGTCACGCCCGCCTCGCGCGCGGCCTCGGACAGGGTGAACCCGGTCGGCCCTTTCTCCTCGATCAGGCGCAGGGCGCCATCCACCAGGGCGCGTTTCAGGTCGCCATGATGATAGCCGCGCTTACCCATGCCAGAGATCCGGCCCCCCTGCGATCATGGGATCGACCGGACCGACCTGGGACAGGTCCTTGCGGTCGTAGTCCAACGTGTGCAGCACCGTGCGGATCGCATTGACCCGCGCGCGGCGCTTGTCGTCGGACCGCACGATCGTCCAGGGCGAGTCGGGTTCATGGGTCAGTGTCAGGGTTTCGCTGATGGCGTTGGTATAGGCATCCCAGCGTTTCAGCCCCTCGACATCGATCCAGGACAGTTTCCATTGCTTCAGTGGGTCCTCTTCGCGCTTGAGGAACCGTTTCAGCTGCGCCGCCCGGTCCACGTTCAGCCAGAACTTGAACAGGTGAATGCCCTCGTCCACCAGCATCTTTTCAAACGGGCCGACCTGCCGGAACCAGTGCTGGCGCTGATCGTTCGTGCAGAAATCGAAGACCTTTTCCACCACGCCCCGGTTATACCAGGATCGGTCGAAGAACACGCATTCGCCCCCGGCGGGCAGGTGATCGATATAGCGCTGGAAATACCATTGCGTGGCCTCTGTCTCGGTCGGTTTCGACAGGGCCACGACGCGGGCGCCGCGCGGATTCATGTATTCGCGGAACCGCTTGATCGTGCCGCCCTTGCCGGCAGCATCGCGCCCTTCGAAGACGATGGCGACCCGCTCGCCGCTGTCCTTGAGCCAGCGTTGCAGCTTGACCAGTTCGACCTGGCAGGCCTCCAGCGTGGCCTTGTATTCCTTCTTCTTCCAGCGGTTCTTGTAGGGATAGCGGGTCGACAGGATTTCGCCCTTGCCCCAAGTCTCGATTTCCGCGCGCACGGCCGCCGGCGCCTCTTGCTTGAAATACTGGCTGATGGCGCCGTCGAAGGGCAGGTTGGTCATGGGTGTCTCCTCGCTTGTCGCACTATGGGGGTTCGCCCCTTTCAGCGCAATCCGGCGCGGGCAGCGGCGCGATCGATGGCGGCCACGGTTTCGCCCGGCGCGGTCTGGTGCGGCAGGTGGCCTACGCCCTCCAGCCGGGTCAGGTTGGTCGCCGGCACCTCTTTTATGAAGCGTTCGGCATGGATCGACAGGCCCACGGTCGTATCGGCGGTCCCGTGGATCATCTCGATGGGCAGCGACAGGTCGCCGTAGCGCGGCTGCATGGCGGTGATCTGGTCCAGAAGGGCGGTGCGCTGCCGGGCATTGGCGCGCAGGCTGACGCGGCGGGCGGCCAGTTCCGCCCCGACATAGTCGTCATAGCCCTCGGGCATGGCCTCGGGGCCGAAGACCGCCGCGATCTGGTCGTGGATGTAGGATTGCGGCACCAGCGCGGTGATCAGTGGCACGGCGAGCGCCGAGCCGAGCGCCGTGGAATTCATCCGGTATAGCCCCGGCACCGACCCGTCCCAGGGGTGGGTGGGCGAGGCCACCAGCACCAGCGCCGAGACCGCGTCGGGCCGGGTCACGGCCCAGGACAGGGCGACGGCGCCGCCATAGCTCTGCCCCAGGACGATGGGCCGCTCGGCCCCCAGCCTTTCGGCGGCCTTCTGCAACAGTGCCGCCTGTTCGGCGACGGTCGCGCCCCGGTCGTGCAGACGTTCCGTGTAGCCCAGCCCGGGACGGTCGAAGGCGATCACGCGGTACTCCTCGGCCAGCCGGTCGACCAGCTGAAAGGTGAAGTCGCGCAGGTTGCCGGACGAGCCATGGATCAGAACCAGGTCCGGCCCCGTTCCGCGCACCACCGCGTGAACGCGGGTGCCGTCCACCTCTATGATCTGGCCCAGGGGCGGGAAACGGGCCTCCCACCTGGCCTCGCGCGCGCCGGCGCGCAGGTGGATCGCGGCGGCAATGGCCAACAGGACAAGAAGAAAAACAAGCACTTTCATAATATGGGCCCTCGCGCGGATGTCCGTTAGAGATATGGCAGGGCGCGTTCGCGTCCAATGCCGCCCTGACGTCAGCGCCGCAAATCGGTGCTTTCCCGACCGATCTTGCCCATGTCATAGGGCGTGGTCAGGTAGATCTCGGAAATCCAGTTGCCGTACAGCAGGTGCGCATGGCTGCGCCAGCGGTTCTGCGGTGTCCGGGCCGGATCGTCATCGGGGAAGTAGTTGACCGGCACCTGGATCGTGGATCCCTCGACCTGGTTGGCGGCCAGGTCGCGTTGGTATTCCTCGTTCAGGGTGCCGCTGTCATATTCCAGGTGGTTGAAGACATAGAGCGCGCGATGCGCCGGGTCCTGAACCAGGGCCGGTCCGACCTCGTCGGAATGCAGCAGGATCGGCAGGCCCGCCGCCTCGATCTCGGGGCGGCGCATCTCGGTCCAGCGGCTGACCGGCATGACGAAGTCATCGGAAAACCCCCTCAGGTAGGGGCTTTCCGGGGCGAAGTTCATGTGCCGATAGCAACCGAACAATTTTTGATCCAGCAGGTATTTGCGCACCCCGTGCAAGTAATGGATCATCGCCATCCCGCCCCAGCAAACCCCGAAGGTGGAATGCACATGGGTCTGGGTCCAGTCGAAAACCTCGCACAGCTCGTCCCAATAGGTCACCTCCTCGAAGGGCAGGTGTTCGATCGGGGCGCCTGTGATGATCAGCCCGTCGAATTTCTCGTCCCGGACCTCGCGGAAGGGGCGATAGAATTCGTCCATATGGACGGCGGCGGTGTTGCGGGCCTCGTGCTCGCTCATGCGGATCAGTGTGAACTCGATCTGCAGCGGGGTCGCCCCGATCAACCGGGAAAACTGGATCTCGGTCTGGATCTTCTTGGGCATCAGGTTCAACAGCCCGATGCGCAGGGGCCGGATATCCTGCTGGCTTGCCGCGCCCTCGCCCATGACCATGACGCCCTCGGTCGACAGAACGTCAAAGGCAGGCAGGGAACGGGGCAGCTTGATGGGCATCGCGGGCTCCTCGGTCTTTGCTCGGTTAGCGGGGCGCGTCGAGCGCGGCGGAGATCACGGCGTCGAAATCCGCCGCGTCGCGGACGCCGGCCATGTCCGAGGCGCAGACCGTCACGCCCCAGTTGCGGGCCATGGCCGCATAGCGGGGCTGGCGATGGGCCAGGGCCTGCGCATAGGTCCAGCGGATGAAGGTGTCCGGGTCAACTTCGTCTTCCTGAAGATTGTTATCATTCAGGTATTCTTGCCAGACCCGGGCCAGGAATTCGGGCTGATAGGCCATCGGCTTCGGGGCGCGATCGAACCGGCGCACCAGGTCCTCGGTATGGGCGTCGGTGCCCTTGATCCAGACCATCAGGCAGTGGTCCGACAAGGCGCGCAGGATCGGGTCATCGGGGTTGTCCGGGTCGGCCCATTCGCAGATCGACCCGCCGGTGTCGCAGACGAAATGCCGGTAGCCATAGACATCCTGGGCGCGGGCGATGAACTGCCCGGTATCCAGAAGCGTCCGTTCCTCGGCGTCGCGGAATTGCTGTTGGCGGCGGGTATACTCGGCCATGGGCAGGCCGCCGCGGGCCGGATCGCCCGGCTTGCCCAGATAGGCCGACACGGCGGTCAGGTCATCGTCATGAATGTTGGCGGCGATATGGATCGCGTCGGCGCGCAGCATCTCGGCCAGGAAGGGGACCTTCATCGCCTCTTTCTTGAGGTTGTCGGCGATGGGCTCGGCCATGTAGCGGGTGCCGATCCGGTAATCGACGCTGTAATGGAACCAATCGCCGGTGGCGGCCAGCATCTTGGACAGATGCGTCTTTCCAAGGCCGGACATGGCGAAGAACACCACCCGTTTATGGGGGGCGTCCATCCAGTCCGAGGCGCGTTCGTAAATCATGGGCGTTTGCCTAGCGCGGGTACGCGGGGCTTCCAAGCCCAAACTGCGCCGCAACGAAAAAGCCCCGCCGGTTGTGGCGGGGCTTTGACAGGTCTGATGCCCGGATCAGAAGTTGTAGCCGACGCTGACGCCAACCCCGACGGCGGAATTGCCCGAGAATTCCGAATATGGTTCAGGCAGGGGTCCACCGGGGCTTTCGGTCTCCGCGTCGCCTAGTCTTGAGATGTTCACACCGGCGGTGATGGTCATATTGTCCATCGTGTAGATCCCGGCCAGCGTGATGCCGATGGACCCGTCGGTCGGGGCAAGGTTGGAGGCAAGACCGCCATTGGCCTTTTCATAGGAGACCCGCGCCACACCGGACCAGGTGTCCGAGAACCGACGTGCGACGCCCAGCGTGTAGGTATAGACGTCGTTGTCATAGTCGATCGTGCCCACGGTATTCGTATTGATCGACGTGGTGGTCCATTCCGCCCAACGCACTGAGGCCAGAAGCAGGGTGTCCTGCGCGATACCGGTCTGGAAATCGAGGTTGACCGATTGCGGCAGTTTGTATTCGCCGGTCTCGGTTGCGCCACCCGCCTGAGCGGGGGCCAACGGGTCGTTGATCGTGTTGTTATGCGTCGTGGCCGAATTGTAGGTCAGCGTCGCCCGCAGGGCGATGTCGGGAATCTCGTAGCTGGCCCCGATCGCATAGCCCAGATCGCTCGACTTCTCGTATTCCACGGGGTTGCCCGGCACGGCGGCGGGATCCACTGTCCCGGACATTGTCACATAGCGCAAACCGCCGTGAACGCTGAACCGGTCGTTGACCTGGTATTTCGCGATGGCGCTGAGCACTGTGCCCGACAGTTCGGCGGTGAACTGCGGCACGAGGTACCCGGCATCAGAATTGGTGTAGTCGACGGCGGCGCCGAAGCCTTCTTCCCAGATCAGGGCAACGGCGATCCGGTCGTTGATATCCGTCTTGTAGGCCGCGCCCAGCGAGACATAGCTGTCGGCCATGTTGCCCGAGGACGCGGTGCCCCCGCTAACGGTGCCGCTGACCGTCGGGTTGACCAGGCCGAAACTCAATTCGGCGTAATCGCCTTCCTCGAAAAGCGGGCTGATGCTTAGCCCCGATCGATCAAGCCCGCCAGCATGGGCCAGCCCTGTCGTCAACAAAAGCGCGGCACCCGCACCCAAAACCTTTTTCATGTCCCTCATCCCTTTGTATGTGATGTCTCCTCTGCAGGTCAGGGTAAGGAGCGGCCGGCACTGCGGTCAATTCTTGACGCAACGTAAAAGGGCGCAGCGCGCCGCCGCGTCACTTTTGTGACGCAGTCACCTGCCGGATGGTCGGGCGGGCCTGTCCCCGCGTTATATTCAGATAGTTGCCCGCAAAGATCAGGGCGGCCCCCAGGAACACGAAGGGATCAAGCCCCTCTGCATAGACCAGCGCGCCGACTACGGCGATCACCGGCAGGCGGACAAAGTCGATGGGCATGACCACCGAGGCCGGCGCGATGGACAATGCCGTGGTCAGGCAAAAATGCGCGACCAGCCCGGCAACGGCGATCAGCACCAGCCAGGGCAGGCTGATCGCCGAGGGCACGGTTATGTCCCCGTCGAACCCGGCGCAGACCAGCCCGAAGACGAATTGCATCGCCGTCAACCAGAACAGGATGCAGGTGATCGTGGCCGTCCGCGTCAGGCGACGGGTGAATAAGGCCGAGAGCGCGAACCCGACGGCGGCCAGGGCCGCGGTCAGGTGGCCGAATTCCAAGGCGACAAGGCCCGGCCGCGTCACGACCAGCACACCGGCGAAACCGATCGCGGCGGCCAGCGCGCCGATCCGCGTGATCCGCTCGCCCAGCACGAAGGGGGCCAGCAGGATCACCCAGATCGGCGTGGTGAATTCCAGCGCGAAGACCTGCGCCAGGGGGATCGCGCCGATGGCGAAGAACCACAGGTTCTGGCCCGCGAAATGGGCCAGGTTTCGCAGACCGTGCAGCCCCAGCCGGTCGGTGTTGATCTGCCCGCGCGTGCCCGCCGCGCTGCTGACGGCGAGCACCAGCACCACGCCGACCGCCGAGCGGTAGAGCATGATCTCGAACGTATCCAATTCGAAGCTGACCGCGCGGCCCGCCACCGCCATGGAGGTGAACGAGGCGATGGCCCCGACCATCCAGATGGCGGCCCGGACCGCGTCGGACCTGGGGGCCGTCGCGGGGGTCATTCCCACTCGATGGTGCCGGGCGGCTTGGAGGTCACGTCATAGGTGACACGATTGATGCCCTTGACCTCGTTGATGATCCGCGTGGCGGTCTCGCCCAGGAAATCATGGCTGAACGGGTAGTAATCCGCGGTCATCCCGTCGACACTGGTCACCGCGCGCAGGGCACAGGCATAGTCATAGGTGCGCCCGTCGCCCATCACGCCCACGGTGCGTACGGGCAGGATCGCAACGAAGGCCTGCCAGATCTCGTCGTAAAGCCCGTGTTTGCGGATCTGGTCGATATAGACGGCGTCCGCCTTGCGCAGAATCTCCAGCTTGTCGCGGGTGATCTCGCCGGGGCAGCGGATGGCCAGGCCCGGGCCGGGAAATGGGTGCCGCCCGATGAACGAGGCGGGAAGGCCAAGTTCATGCCCCAGCGCGCGCACTTCGTCCTTGAACAGCTCGCGCAGCGGCTCGACCAGTTTCAGGCCCATCTTCTCGGGCAGGCCGCCCACGTTGTGATGGCTTTTGATGGTGACCGACGGGCCGCCCGAGAAGCTGACCGATTCAATGACATCGGGGTAGAGCGTGCCCTGGGCCAGGAACGCGGCATCCTCGATCTCGCCGGCATATTTCTGGAAGACGTCAATGAACAGCCGCCCGATGGTCTTTCTCTTTTCTTCCGGGTCACTTACGCCTTCAAGTTCACCCAGGAACAGGTCCGACTCATCGGCATGGATCAGCTTGATGTTGTAGTGGTCGCGGAACATGGTGACCACTTCCTCCGCCTCGTTCAGGCGCAGCAGTCCGTGATCGACGAAAACGCAGGTCAGTTGGTCGCCGATCGCCTCGTGCAGCAGGATCGCGGTCACCGAACTGTCGACGCCGCCGGACAGGCCGCAGATCACGTGGCTGTCGCCGACCTGTTCGCGGATCTTGGCGATGGCCTCTTCGCGATAGGCCCCCATGGTCCAGTCGCCGGAAAAGCCCGCGTCGCGCACGAAATTTTCATAGAGCGTCTTGCCATTGGGCGTGTGGTGCACCTCGGGGTGGAATTGAACCGCGTAGAAGCGGCGGTCCAGATCGGCGGTGATGGCGAACGGGGCGCCGGGCGAGGTGCCCAGAACCTGAAAACCCGGTGCGATTTCAGAGACATGGTCGCCATGGCTCATCCAGACCTGTTCGCGGCCCGAGCCATCCATGAACCAGCCGTTGAGGATGTCGGGGCGGTGCGTGTCCACCGGCGTGACCCAGGCGCGACCGAATTCAGCGGTGGCATGTTCGCCCGCCTCGACCTTGCCGCCCAGGTCCTGCATCATCACCTGCTGGCCGTAACAGATCCCCAGGATCGGCACGCCCAGATCGTAGACCTTTCGCGGCGGGCGCGGGCTGCCCGTGCGCATCACCGAATCCGGCCCGCCCGAGAAGATCACCGCCTTGGGGGCGAAGGCCTCCAGGAAGGTATCGGTGACATTCTGAAAGGGATGGATTTCGCAATAGACGTTCAATTCCCGCAAACGGCGCGCGATCAATTGCGTCACCTGGCTGCCGAAATCGACGATGAGAAGGCGGTCGTGCCGTTCGGAGATATCGGAAAGGTCTTCTGTCATGGCCCTCGGATAGGCATGATCGCAAGGGCAGGCAAGCGCAAAGCGTGGTGGCCGCGCACAAAGGACGGACCACCACGCGATCTTGGTGTCGATCAGAACGAGTAGATGATCGCCGCCTCCAGTTCGTTGAAGGACGAACTCACGTCGGGATACAGGCTATCGGTCTGATAATCCTGTCCACCGAAGGTATAGCGGTTGATGCCTATCCGGCCGCGAAGGCGCTCTTGGAAGGCCCGCTCCACGCCGATGCCGAATACCGTGCCGTTAAGACGATTGACTTCACCTTCCGGACCAGCCCCGCTATCGACGAATCCGTCCGCGGCGGCCGCGGCGACCCCCGCCATGCCGTAGATCAACGTTTCGGGAGAGGCCAGGTAACCGCCGCGCAGGCGCAGCGATCCGACGCCCGAGAATTCGAGCGCGCATTCGAAAGCCGGATTGTTGCACTCCTCGGTGCCCTGGAGCCGGATGGCCGACAACGCCAGTTCGGCACCGTAGACGAAGTTGGAATTCTGGAAATTGTAGCCGACCAGACCGCCGAATCCGGGGCCGCTCAATTCGCCGTCGCCGTCGCTCGGGAAAAGATTGTCGTTCCCGTAGACGCCGGACCCGACAGACAAGGTTCCACCAACATAGCCGCCGGACCAGTCCATGACTGGGGCCGGTGCGGGTGTTGCCATCATGGGTTCAGGCGTGGCGTCATCTGCCGATCCGGCGATGGCGACCCCACCGACCAACCCAAAGGCGAGAAGTGAAGTTGCAAGAAGTTTCATAATGTTCCCCAACATGTTCCCCAACATTTTAGGTACGTTAATTGTTCCACTGTTCCTGCCCGAAATCAATTGAGCGGTGGTCGCCGCCACCCCACGTGGTTTTGCGGCCACACCCGACAATGTCGCTTTCGCACCCAAAGGGGCGCAAATCCGATCTTTCCGCGGCGCGCGGAACGGTATGACCTTTCAAAAGCACCATTTTTGCAGGGAGTCGCGGGATGAGCGAGGCAAGCACAGCACGGGCAGGTCGCAGGGGTCGGGGCGGCGGCGGGGCCGCGCGGCGGGCACAGCGTTCGGCCGTCAGCTTCGAAACGGCGAAATACATCGAACGCAACGTGCCCAATTTCGAGGTCCTGACCGAAGAGGCGATCGCGATCATCGAGGCCAATGCCGAACAGGTCCTCGAAGAGATCGGCGTCGCCTTCGTCGACAACCCGCAGGCGCTGGAGCGCTGGCGCGCCGCCGGGGCCGAGGTCACCGGTGAACGCGTCCGCCTGCCCAAGGGGCTGGCACGCGAGTTGATCAAGACCGCGCCGTCCGAGTTCACCCAGCATGCCCGCAACCCCGACCGCAACGTGGTGATCGGCGGGCGCAACCTCGTGCTGGCCCCGGTCTATGGCCCGCCCTTCGTGCGCGACGTGGATGGCGGGCGCCGCTATGCCACGATGGAGGATTTCCAGAAATTCGTGAAACTGGCCTACATGTCCAAGTGGCTGCACCATTCGGGCGGCACGGTGTGCGAACCCACCGACGTGGCGGTGAACAAGCGCCACCTGGACATGCTGCTGGCGCACATGACCCTGTCGGACAAGCCCTTCATGGGGTCCGTCACCGATCCCGACCGGGCCCGTGACAGCATCGAGATGGCCGAGATCCTGTTCGGCGCCGATTTCGTCGACCAGAACACGGTGATGACCTCGCTGATCAACATCAACTCGCCGCTGACCTTCGATGCGACGATGATGGGCGCGCTGGAGGTCTACGCCGCCAAGAACCAGGCCGCGATCATCAGCCCCTTCATCGTGGGCGGGGCCATGGCGCCGGTCTCGGTGGCCGGCACGCTGACGCAGGTCCTGGCCGAGGTCATGGCCGGCGTCGCATACAGCCAGCTGATCCGCCCCGGAGCGCCGGCGATCTTCGGCACCTTCGTGACCTCGATCGACATGAATTCGGGCGCCCCGACCTTCGGCACGCCCGAGGCGGCCAAGATCACCTATGGCGCGGGCCAGCTGGCGCGGCGGCTGGGGCTGCCCTACCGTTCGGCAGGGTCGTTCAACGGCTCGAAACTGCCCGATGCCCAAGCCGCCTATGAAACCGCCAACAGCCTGAATGTCGGCCTGCTGGCCGGGGTGAATTTCATGCTGCATTCCTGTGGCTGGCTGGAAGGCGGCCTGGTCGCGGATTTCGAGAAATTCGTGATGGATGCCGACCAGCTCGGCGCGCTGCACGGCATCGCCAGTGGCGTCGAGATCGACGACAATGCCCAGGCCATGGACGCTATCCGCGAGGTCGGCCCGGGCGGGCACTATCTTGGCTGCGCCCACACCCAGGCGAATTTCAAATCCGCCTTCTGGCGCTCGGATCTGCTGGATTACAAACCCTTCGAGACCTGGGAAGAGGAAGGCGGGCGCGACACCCGCCAACTGGCCCGGCTGCGGGTCGAGAAGATGCTGGCCGACTACCAGCAGCCGGCCCTCGACCCGGCCATCAACGAGGCGTTGAACACCTACGTGGCCGAGAAGAAGGCCAGCATGCCCGACGCCTTCAGCTGAGAGGCGTCGGCCTACGTCGCCGAATGCCTGCGGCGCGATTTCCGGATCGCCCGCAGGCTGGCCGCCTCGGACATCAAGGCGATCAGCACCTCGACATGCCGGGCGATGGAATAGGCCGCCCGGTCCTCTTGCCGCTGCAGATCCATCACCGCCTCCAGGTCCAGAAGCCGCAGCACCGCCTCGGTTACACGAGGCGGTGTCTCTGTGTGCAGGACCCGCTTGAGGTGGCGGGTGCGGCAGTAATCCGTTAACCCATGGCGCGCGGTCTGCACCAGAATCTGCGGTCTTTCGAGGCGTGAAACGCGTGTCAGGACGTCTTCCATTCCTATCTCCCGGTTGTTTTCACGGCACTTTTAGCACAACCAAAACGTGTGTTGCGTGTGGATAACACTCTGCGAACGCCGCGTTAACAATCGTTTACGATTTGGAAACGAAGGTCTCACAATGTGGATAATGTTTCTTTTGTTGAAACGCTGTCCCGAGTGGGTTGTGTTCCGGATTGGTCACGCGCTGTTGGCGTGACAAGTATGGGAACGGGCAATGTCATTTGAACACAAGTCGTCGGTTTCGATGCCGACCTGGGTGCCGGAGCATGTCCGGCAATACCTGCTGCACACGGTCTACGGCCAGTCGATCCGGTCCCTGGCGCGGCGGGCGGACTGTCATGCATCGACCATCATGCGCCAGGTGCGCAAGGTCGAGCAACGCCGCGAAGATCCGCTCATGGACGAGGCCCTGCGGGTGTTGGCCGCCGACGGGGCCGACGGGGCCGCGGCCGTGTCGAACCTGGAACAATTGCAGGCGCTGCGGCGACTGGCCGAACCGTCAGCGCTGCTGGCTGTAGCGCAGGACATGGGGCGCGGGGTCATCGTGCGCGATGGGGCCGGGACCGGTCCCGACCTGGCCGAGCCGCTGGACCTGCGGGTGGCGCGGGCCCTCGTGGTGCGTGGCTTTCTCGATCCTGGAACCGCAGGGGGTCGGATCATGCGTTATCGCATCTCGGGGGCCGGGCGCGCGGCGCTGCGCGACCTGATCGCCCGCTCCGAGAACCGCGCCCGCGAAATGGCCGAAGCGCCCACGCCATTCACCCATGCCAAGGGGGTAGATGAGGAGTCCGGCGCGCAGATGCGCAGCACCCGTCTGGCCGCCGCCGACAGCCCGGTGCGCGCCCTGGCCCGGCGCAAGGACAAGTTCGGCGATCCCTTTCTGACGCCGGCCATGGTGCATGCCGCCGAACGCCTGCGCGAGGATTTCGAGGTGGCCCATATCGGCCAGCGTGTCAGCCAGGACTGGCAGGCCATGATGACCGGTCCGCGCAGGGGAGGCGGCGGGCAGGGTAGCCGCATGGACATCAAGGCGCGGCTTGAACGCGCCTTCGAGGCGCTCGGGCCGGGGCTTGCCGAGGTGGTCTATCGCACATGTTGCCTGCTTGACGGGCTCGAGCAGACCGAGAAGACCATGGGCTGGTCGGCGCGGTCGGGCAAGATCGTGCTGCGTATCGCCTTGGACCGGCTGGTCGAACATTACCGCCAGACCGGCCAGCTGGGATCGCGTTACAATTAGCCGGCCGGCACGTGCCCCGCAGGATTGCATGTCGTGCAAGGCGGGGTTTCGTTGCTTTTGTCGCCGTTTGGGCCTAGGTCAGGGTGACGACCAGGCTGGAGGAGGCCAAATTGCGCGACCTGAAGATCCCTGAATCCCGGCACCCGGAAAAGGCGCATCGCGCCAACAACGCCCAGCCGAAGAAACCGGACTGGATCCGGGTCAAGGCGCCGACCTCGAAGGGCTATCAGGAGACCCACAAGATCATCCGCGAGCACAAGCTTGTCACGGTCTGCGAAGAGGCGGGCTGCCCCAATGCCGGCGAATGCTGGAGCCAGGGCCACGCCACCATGATGATCATGGGCGAGATTTGCACCCGCGGCTGCACATTCTGTAACGTGGCCACAGGCCGTCCCGAGACCCTCGATGTTTTCGAGCCGGGCCGGGTGGCCGATGCCGTGCAGAAGCTAGGGCTCAATCACGTGGTCATCACCAGCGTCGACCGCGACGACCTGGAAGATGGCGGGGCCGAGCATTTCGCCCAGACCATTCGCGCCATACGCCATCGCAGCCCCGGCACCACGATCGAGATCCTGACGCCGGATTTCCTCAAATGCGATCCTTCCGTGCTGGAGGTCGTGGTCGAGGCCAAACCGGATGTTTTCAACCACAACCTTGAAACCGTGCCCGGCCTCTACCCCGAAGTGCGCCCCGGGGCGCGGTATTTCCATTCGCTGCGGCTCTTGCAGCGGGTCAAGGAACTGGACCCGACCATGTTCACCAAGTCGGGCATCATGGTGGGCCTGGGCGAGGACAAGCAGGCCGTGCACCAGGTCATGGACGACATGCGCGCCGCCGATATCGATTTCCTGACCATCGGCCAGTATCTGCAACCGACGCCCAAGCACCACGCGGTCGACCGCTTCGTGCATCCCGACGAATTCGCCGCCTATGAAAAGGCGGCTTACGGCAAGGGCTTCTTGATGGTTTCGGCGACGCCGCTGACCCGGTCGAGCTATCACGCGGGCGACGATTTCGCGCGGCTGCGGGACAACCGGCTGAAGAAGCTGAGCGAAGCGGGCGTTTAGGGCAGGGCGGTCAGGTAGGCGGCGATCGCCGCGCGGTCCTCTTCGGGCAGGCGGCTGGTATTCTCGATCACCGCCACCATGGACCCACCGGCAGTGTCGAAGTCCGGCGTGAACCCGCTTTCGAGATAGGCCGCGATATCCGGGGCCGACCAGCCAAGTTCGGCGGGCGTGATACCGGGGATGCGGCCCTCGCCATCGGGGTTTTCGGCGCCGGTCAGCCAGTTGCCACGATCCAGCCCGCCCAGGGCGTTGCGCGGGGTGTGGCATTCGCCGCAATGGCCCAGCGCCTCGACCAGATAGCGGCCGCGCTCCACTCGCGGATCGAGATCGCCCGTCACGACCCAATCCTCATCGGCGAACAGCATTTTCCAGCCGCCAAGGCTGCGGCGGATATTGAAGGGAAAGCCGACCTCGTGCGGCCGGCTGGGGGTCGCCTCGGCGGGCAGGGTCCGCATGTAGGCGACCAGGTCGGCCATGTCCTGCGCCGTGGCGCGGGCATAGGCGGTATAGGGAAAGGCAGGGTAGTAATGCGCCCCGCCGGGCGAGATACCGCGCTGGATCGCGTTGACCAGTTGCTGGTCGGACCAACCGCCGATCCCGTGATCCGGGTCGGTCGATATGTTGGGCGCGATGAACGTGCCGAACGCGGTCTCGAAGCGCTGCCCGCCGGCCAGGACGGGCGGACCCTCGACATACTCGGCCCCGGGGGCGGTATGGCAGGATGCGCAGCCAGCGGCGATGAAGACAGATTCACCGGCGGCCGCATCGCCAGAATGTGCGGTCAGGTAATCGTCGGGCAACAGGTCGGGCGCGGTCAGCCACCAGCCGACCGCGCCCCCCGCGACGACAAGTGCCGCGCCCCATTTCAGACGAGCCAACCACACGGGTCAGTCGTCGCTTAGGCGATAATCCTCGTGGCAAGCGCCGCAGGCACCGCCGAGGCCCCCCATGGCACCCTGCAGCGCCCCGAGCCCCTGGCCGGCGGCATCTTCCATCGCGGCGGCGGCCATGACCAGGTCCTCGGACTTCGACATCACGTCATCGAGATTTTCCCAGATCGCCGGCAGCGCCTTCGACCCTTCGACCGAGGTATCGGACCCCTCGGGCCAATAGGTGGACTGGTTCAGCGTCGTCAGGGCCGCGATGTTCGAGGCGGCGGCCTGCGCCGCGTCGGCGTCGTAGGGAATGCGCTCCCGGGCCATTCCCCCGAGCACGCCGATATTGTGGGCATAAAGCTGCATATGCGCCTGGCGGGCCTTCATGGCAGCCGCAATGGCAGGATCGACATCATCCTGCGCCAGGGCGGTGGTGCCGAAGCCGGCGACGGACAGGACGGTAAGGGCAGTTGCAAGGCGTTTCACGAATAATACTCCTGATGGACTCGGTGAGAGTGACTCCAAGGTTACCTGTGAGTAGATTCGAAGCGAGTCAGAAATTTCGCGCAAGGGGTTTCGATCCATGCACAACCAGAACTGGGACGATCTGCGCTTTGTCCTGGCCGTGGCCGAGGAGGGTTCGGTCAGTGCCGCCGCGCGCCGGTTGCGGGTCAATCACGCGACGGTCCTGCGCCGGGTCGCGGCCTTCGAGGATCGGGTCGGCGTTCAGCTTTTCGAGCGGACCAGTTCCGGCTACGTCGTGCCCCATGATCACCGCCGGGTGATCGACGCCGCGCGCGAGGCGGCGGTGGCCATCGCCGCTGTGGATCGCGTGGCGCAGGGGGTCGAACTGCGCCTGACCGGCACGCTCTGCATCACCTCGACCGATACCTTCTGCCAGACCGTGCTGCCGGGGATTTGTCGCGACCTGACCCGAGAGGGCGAGGGGGTGAGCGTCGAGATGTCCTGCACCAACGCCCATCTCGACCTGTCCCGGATGGAGGCGGATATCACCGTGCGGCCCGCAACGCGGCTGCCCGATGGGTTGATCGGGGAACCGGCGGGGGCGCTGGGGCTTGCCGCCTATGGCCCGGCCGACGCGCCGACGCCGGATTGGCTGGGCCTGCGCGGCCCGCTGGAACGCTCGCGCATGGCCGAGGTCATGGACAGGGTGCGGCCCGGCCCGATACGGGCGGCCGCCGACAGTTTCATCATCCTGCGCGAGATGGCGGCCCGGGGCCTGGGCAACGCGATCCTGCCGCATGTGCTGGCCGGCGCGGATCCGCGCCTGGTGGCGCTGGACCGTGGCGATATGCGGCTGGAGGTGCCGATCTGGGTGGCCAGCCATGCCGATATCGGCGGCTCGACGCGGCTGCGCACCTTCCGGGCGCGAATCGTCGAAGGGTTGCTGGACCGCGGCGCGCGGCTGAACCCGGCCGCGCCGGTGGCCTAAAGCATCCGCACCTTGCCGATATAGGGCAGGTTGCGGTTGCGCTGCGCGTAGTCGATGCCATAGCCCACGACGAACTCGTCGGGGATCTCGAACCCGGTCCAGTCGGCCCTGACGTCCACCTCGCGCCGGGTCGGCTTGTCCAGAAGGGCGATCGCGCGCAGCTTGCGCGGCTTGCGCGCCTTTAGCAGGCCAAGCACGTGTTTCATGGTAAAGCCGGTGTCGACGATATCCTCGACCACAAGCACGTCGCGCCCCTCGATCCCGCCGCGCAGGTCCTTGAGGATTCGCACCTCGCGGCTGCTTTCCATGGAATCGCCGTAGGACGAGGCCTCGAGGAAGTCGACCTCGACATTCATGTCCAACTCGCGCACCAGGTCGGCGATGAAAACGAACGAGCCGCGCAACAGCCCGACCACTACCAATTGCTCGGTATCGCCGAATTCGGCGCGGATATCGCGGGCTAAGTCCTCGATCCGAGCCGCGATGGTCTTGGCCGAGATCAGCTCGTCGATGGCATAGGTCTGTTGCGTCATCTGGCCTCAATGTCCCCGAGGTGCTTGATTTCCCCGGCGCACTCTACGACATCACGCGCAAGAGTCACGCGAGACAAAGGAGCGCGGGATGCCCGCCCATTCAGAGACCCGGCAGCTGCCCTATACGCCCCAGCAGATGTATGACCTGGTCGCCGATGTGGACCGCTACCCGGACTTCCTGCCCTGGACCGCCGCCGCGCGGGTGCGCAAGGTGACCGATCACGGCGAACACAAGGTGATGGAGGCCGACCTGGTCGTGTCCTTCAAGGTTTTCCGCGAACGGTTCGGCAGCAAGGTCACGCTCTGGCCCAAGGCGCGCCAGATCGACACGGAATATATCGACGGGCCGTTCCGCTATCTCGAAAGCACCTGGGAATTCCGCGAGGCCGAAGGCGGCTGCGAAGTCGCCTTCCGTGTGGATTTCGAGTTTCGGAACAAGCTGTTGCAGGGGGCGGCAGGCATGTTCTTCAATGAGGCCATGCAGCGGATCGTGCGCGCCTTCGAGGCCCGCGCGCGGGATCTCTACGGGCCGGTCTGACCCCTGTTCGCCCCGCATCTGTTCGCCCGCATCGCCCATGGCGGGAAACCTTACCTTAAGGAAATCGCGCTCTGCGTGCTAAGCTCCGATCCAGGATACGGGATTGGACGGGGATTGTGACGTGGCCGACGACGAATACGATCCCAACGCCTTTCTCGTGCTGCCCATTGCCGACATGGTCAAGGCCATGGGGCTGAGCGTCGCCGAGGCCTCGCGCGAGATGCTGGAGACGCAGCTTGCCGCCATGGCCGATCCCCCGCCGGAGATGGCGAAATGGGGCTTGCAGCCCGTACTCTACCACATGCAGAGCGTCGAGGTGGAATTGCGCCTGGCCATCCACTTGACCGAAGAGGTCTCGCACGACCCGGCCGCCGAGGACGGCGGCCTGCGCAAGTGGTGGAAACGCAATGTCACCGGTGCCCCGATCAATAACGGCTACACCCAGGGCCAGACCTTCGACGCCAGGGGCGCATCAAGCCTGCGGATGCAATTCGCCCCGGGCCCGCCGCCAAATGAATGGGGGGGCGATGGCCGGTAAATCCGTCACCAATGCCGATCTACTGGACGCGCTGCAGGCCCTGACGAAACAGGTCGAGGCGCTGGCCGACCAGGCCGAGCTGCGCGACCGGGTCGCGAAACTGGAAGCCCAGATCGCTGATCTGAAAGCCGCGCAGGCGGACGATGCCGCCGGCGGTCGGCTGCTGGGGGCCACCGGTCCGGTCACGGCCTATTCGGGGCAGGAAGACCCCGACACCCAGGTCGTCGATGCCGATGACATGGTGCGCGCGCTCGGCCAGCAGCTGACAGGCGCCCATGACGACAGCGGCGATTTCGTGATGGACGATATCGAGGTCGACCTGGGCGCCGGGCTCGGCTCGGAGGGGGGCAAGGTGCGGCTAGGCGTCAATGCCCGCGAAGGGGCACGCGGCGGCGCGGCCGCATCGCGGATCAAGTTCAACCTGCGCCGCAGGGTCAAGCCCAAGGTCGTCGACTAGACATTTTCAGAAGGGAACACTTGCCATGGACGTCGGACACGAATTGCTGAACACCCCATTTCCGGAAATGGTCGAGAAACTGGCCATCGCCGTGGCCGAGGCCCAGACCAAGCTGGACATGAATTCCACCGCCGTGGCCAGCTACATGGCCGACCAGAAGATCGCCCTGCCGGACCTGTCCGATCCCGGCGGCGCGCCCAAGGAATTTCCGCTGCCCGCCATGGGGTTCCTGCCCACCTTCTACGCGGTGCAGGAGGCCGAGATCGAGGTGAAGATGGCCATCACCATGGCCAAGACCACCGAGAAGAAGGGCTCGATGAGCGCCAAGGCGGGATGGGGGCCGTTCTCGGCCTCGGTCAATGCCAGCTATTCCTCGCGCTATGCCTTCAGCCAGGAAGGCAGCAGCCGGTTGCGGGTCAAGCTGGCCCCGGCCGATCCGCCGGTGATGCTGCAGAAATACATGGAGGCCGTGACCGAAAAGATGGCGCAGGACTCCGGCCTTGTCGATGCGGGGGATACGGGGGGCGGGGGTGGCACCGATTAGCTGAAGGACGGGACGGACCCGGCGCCGCTGAAACAGGCCGGGACCGCGAAACGCCGCAAACCTGCCCGCCGTAAAAAGACCTAGAGCCCCTGTCGGGGGGGATCGGGCGCGTCCTGTGCGGCGTGCAGAACCAGCGCAATGGCATGGTCCACCGATGCAAGGCGCACCGCCTCGCGGCCGATCGCGCCGAACTCCACCGTTTCGGTCGTCGCGCCCTTGGCGCGGGCCAGCCCGAAACAGACCCGGCCCTCGGGTTTGTGGTCGGACCCGCCCGGGCCGGCCACGCCCGTGATCGCCACCGCGATACCGGCCTCGGACCGGGCCAATGCGCCCGTCGCCATCTGTGCCGCCACTTCTTCGGAGACCGCGCCATGGGCCGCGATCGTGGCCGCATCGACGCCCAGCATCTCGACCTTGGCGGCGTTGGAATAGGTGACGAAACCCCGGTCGAACACGTCCGACGACCCCGGCACGGCGGTGATGGCGCCCGACAGCATCCCGCCGGTGCAGCTTTCGGCGCAGGCGATCATCTGGCCCGCGGCGCGGGCCGCGTCGATCAGGTCGGCGGCCCTCATGGCATGATGACCAGGTGCGACAGGCCGGCCAGCCCAAGGGTGATCACGGCGGCGAAAAGGCCCGCCCAGACATCGTCCAGCATCACGCCCATCGCGTCGCCGCGCCGGTCGGCCCGGCCCACCAGCCACGGCTTCCAGATATCGAACAGCCGGAACAGCAAAAAGGCCGCGATCCAGCCGGGATAGAGCGCCAGGATATCCTGCCCGGCGGCATGGGCGCCGATTATGACCGGGGCCAGCGCGATCCATTGGCCCGCCACCTCGTCAATGACGATCTCGGACGGGTCGTGGTCGCCGCCCCGCGCGGTATAAATTTGCGTGGCCCAGAGGCCGGCTGCGAACGCCACCAGGATGGCCAGCACGAACAGCCACAGCCCGCCGACCTGCCAGATCGCCCACGCCAGCGGCAGGGCGGCCAGCGAGCCCCAGGTGCCGGGCGCTGGACGCAGGTGACCCACGTAAAAGACGGTCCCGATCAGACGCGCAAGCCGTGTCATGGCTTCACCAATGTCGCGGTGGCCATCGCGGCGATCCCCTCGCCGCGCCCGGTAAAGCCGAGCCGTTCCGAGGTGGTGGCCTTGATGCTGACGCGGCCCGCCTCCAAACCCATGATCCTGGCCATCTCGGCGCGCATCGCGGCAGCGTGGGGGCCAACCTTGGGGGCTTCGCAGATCAGGGTGCAATCCACATGGGTGATCTCGAAGCCCCGCGACCGGGCCAGATCGCAGGCATGGGTCAGGAAGACCTCGCTTGCCGCGCCTTTCCATTGTGGGTCGCTGGGCGGGAAGTGCGTGCCGATATCACCCTCGGCCAAGGCGCCATAGATCGCATCGGTGACCGTGTGCAGACCCACATCGGCGTCGGAATGGCCTTGCAGACCCCGGTCGAATGGCACGGCCACGCCGCAGAGCATCACGTGATCGCCCGGCCCGAAACGATGCACGTCGAAGCCGTTGCCTGTGCGGATATCCATATGGTGCCCCAAAATCTGTTCGGCCCGTGCGAAATCGCCGGGCAGGGTGATCTTCATGTTGGTCTCGTCGCCCTCGACGATGGTCACGTCAAGCCCCGCGGCGCGGGCCACGGCGACATCATCGGCCGCCGCGCCATCGCTGGCGGCATGGGCCGCGCGGATGGCCTCGAGGTGAAAGCCCTGCGGCGTCTGCGCCCGGAACAGCCCTCTGCGGTCCTGCAGGCCCGTGACCTTGCCCGCCGCCCCGGACCAGAGCGCATCCGACACGGGCAGGGCGGGGGCGGCGCCCGGCGCCTCGGCCAACCCGTCCAGCACCCGGTCGATCACAGCGGGCGGCACACAGCAGCGCGCCGCGTCATGGATCAGCACCACGTCGCCGGTCGCATGATCCAATCCCGACAGGACCGAGCGTGACCGGGTCGCCCCGCCCATGGCGATGGTCGCACGGCCGGCGAGGCGCAGCGCCTCAACCTGACCCATATCCTCGGGCGCGACAACCAGTACGATCTCGTCCACGCGGGGATGGGCCTCGAACACCGCAAGGCTGTGGTCCACCACGCTCCGGCCGGCGACCCGCTGCCATTGCTTGGGTCGCACCCCGCCTGCACGCAGGCCGCGTCCGGCGGCGACGATGATGGCTGTGCTGCGCATGGGCCTCGTCCGGTTGCTGACAGGACGTGATTAGCCGCTGCGAACGCCTTGGAAAAGGGGCGTTCTGGCCGGGGCGCCAAAGGGATGTGCCTAATAATTGAGCATAGGCACTGTGTCGCACAAAAATTGACCTCTATTTCATTGTGAGTTTCAAAGCGCTTTGCTATCCCGACCCCATGAGCTTGCCCGCCCCGCATTTTCCGATCGCCCTTGCCCCGCTTGCCGGGATCACCGACCTGCCGTTCCGGCAGTTGGTGGCGTCCTTCGGGGCGGGGTGGGTCGTGTCCGAGATGGTGGCCAGCCAGGAAATGGTGCAAGCCAAGCCCGGCGTGCGCGAAAAGGCCGAGCTGGGCCTGACCGAGGCCGCAACCGCGGTGCAACTGGCCGGGCGCGAGGCGCATTGGATGGCCGAGGCCGCGCGGCGCGTCACCGATAACGGCGCGGCGATGATCGATATCAACATGGGTTGCCCTGCCAAGAAGGTCACACAGGGCTATTCCGGCTCGGCACTGATGAAGGACCTCGACCACGCGCTTGGCCTGATCGAGGCGGTCGTGGCCGCCACCGACCTGCCGGTGACGCTCAAGACCCGTCTGGGCTGGAACGATGACTTGATGAACGCGCCCGAATTGGCACGTCGGGCCGAGGCGGCGGGCATCCAGCGCATCGTCATTCACGGCCGCACCCGCTGCCAGTTCTACAAGGGCCGGGCAGACTGGGCCGCAATCCGCGCCGTCAAGGAGGCCGTGTCGATCCCCGTGATCGCCAATGGCGACATTGTCGACGCGGCCAGCGCCCGCACTGCGCTGGCCCAATCGGGCGGGGATGGGGTGATGATCGGGCGCGGCGCGCAGGGCCGGCCCTGGCTGTTGGCGCACCTGGCCAGCGCGCTTTACGGGCATCCGCCCCCGGAAATCCCGACAGGTCAGGATTATATCGACATGGTTTCAAACCATTACGAGGCGATGCTCAGGTTCTACGGCACCACTTTGGGCAGTCGCGTCGCCCGCAAGCACCTGGGCTGGTACATGGAGGCCGCCGCGCCCGATCCGGCCCTGCGCCGCGCCATTCTGACCGGGACCGATCCAGCCCGTGTCCTGGCACTGTTGCCCGAGGCGCTCGGCGAAAGGCAGGCCGCATGATCACCGATCCCGATCTGTGGAATTCGCTGCCCGCTCCGGCGCTGCTGCTGAATGCCGACGACACCGTCGCAGACAGCAACCCGGCGGCGGAAAATTTTCTGAACCTGTCGGCCAAGGCGCTGGTCGGGGCGCTGGTCTGGGACAAGGTGATGATCGACGCCCCCCTGGAAGAGGCCTTTGGCCGGGCCCGCAACACCCGCACGCCGCTTTTCGTCAACGACGTGGACGTGGGCAGCGGCGAACGCCCGCCCTTGCAGTGCAACGTTCAGTTCGCGCCGCTTTCGGGGGCGCAAAACCAGATGCTGATGCTGATTTCCCCGCGCGAGATTTCCACGCGCATCGCCCAGAACGCACAAAGCTACCGCGCCGCGCGCTCGGCCATCGGCATGGCGGAAATGCTGGCCCACGAGATCAAGAACCCGCTGGCCGGCATCGCCGGGTCGGCGCAATTGCTGTCCATGGGTCTGTCGGGCGAGGATTTGGAGCTGACCCACCTGATCGTCGAGGAGACCCGGCGCATCGTGAAGCTGCTGGAGCAAGTGGAACAGTTCGGCAATCTCCAGCTGCCCAAGCTGAAACCGGTGAACATCCATGACGTGCTGGACCGCGCCCGGCAATCGGCCTCGGTGGGATTCGGCGCGCATATGATGATGATCGAGAATTATGACCCCTCGCTGCCGCCGACCCATGCCGATGCCGATCAGTTGCAGCAGGTGTTCCTGAACCTGCTCAAGAACGCCGCCGAGGCGGGCGGGCCGGGCGGGTCGATCACCTTGCGGACCTTCTACGAACCGGCGCTGCGGCTGCGGCGCAAGGACGGCACCCAGGCGCGCCTGCCGCTTCAGGTCGAGATCATCGACGATGGCCCCGGTCTGCCGCCCGATATCGCCGCCGAGGTGTTCGAGCCCTTCGTGTCGGGCCGCGAGAACGGCACCGGGCTGGGTCTGGCGCTGGTCAGCAAACTGGTGGCCGACATGGGCGGCTGGATCTCGGTGAACAGCGTGCCGGGGCGCACGGTGTTCCGCGTCTCGCTGCCGACCGTGCCCCGACACCTGGCCCAACAAGAGGAAGATGACTGATGGATGGAACCGTTCTTGTCGCCGATGACGACCGCACGATCCGGACGGTCCTGACCCAGGCGCTGACGCGGGCGGGCTGCAAGGTGCATGCGACCTCGTCCATTGTGACGCTTATGCGCTGGGTGGACGAGGGCAAGGGCGACCTGGTGATCTCGGACGTGGTCATGCCCGATGGCAACGGGCTGGACCAGTTGCCAAAGATCTCAGAGGCGCGGCCCGGCCTGCCGGTCATCGTGATTTCGGCGCAGAACACGATCATGACGGCGATCCAGGCCGCCGAGGCCGAGGCCTATGATTACCTGCCCAAGCCCTTCGATCTGCCCGACCTGATGAAACGCGCGGCCCGCGCGCTCGAGGTCAAGCGCCGGGCGCCCACCCGGCGCAAGGATCGTGACGAAGCCGCTGACGGCGACCTGCCGCTGATCGGGCGCACTCCGGCCATGCAGGGTATCTATCGGCTTGTGGCGCGGGTCATGAACACGCCGCTTTCGGTGCTGATCACCGGCGAAAGCGGAACCGGCAAAAGCCTGATCGCCCGCACGATCCACGATTTCTCGGACCGGCGCACCTTGCCCTACGTTGTGGCCTCGGCCGCCGACCTGGAGGGGATGGACGGCCCCTCGGCGCTGCTGTCGCGGGCCAAGGGCGGCACGCTGGTCTTCGACGAGGTCGGGGATTTCCCCGTCGAGACCCAGGCCCGGATCGTGCGCATGCTGGATGCGCTGGGGGACAACGCGCCGCAGATCATGGCCACCTCGCGCGGGGCGCTTCTGGGCCGCATGGAGGACGGCGCCTTTCGCGAAGACCTGTATTACCGCCTGGCCGGTGTTACCATGTCGGTGCCCGGCCTGCGCGACCGGGTCGATGACATCCCGCTTCTGGTCGAACATTTCCTGGCAAGGAGCGAACGGGACGGCGCGCCGCCGCGCAGCCTGTCGGAGTCCGCGCTGGACCTGTGCCGCGCCTATAGTTGGCCGGGCAATGTCCGGCAGCTTGAAAACGTCGTGCTGCGCCTTGTCGCAACCGCCACCGAGGACGAAATCAGCCGCGTCGAGGTCGAGATCGTCCTGGGCAACCAGCCGGCGATGGAACCGCTCAAGGGGGGGGACAGCGACAAGCTGTCAGCCTCGGTCGGCAAGCACCTGCGCCGCTATTTCGACCTGCACGGGGCCGAATTGCCGCCGCCGGGCCTCTATCAGCGCATCCTGCGCGAGGTCGAGGCGCCGCTAATCGAGATTGCGCTGGACGCGACCGGCGGCAATCAGGCCCGCTGCGCCGACCTGCTCGGCATCAATCGCAATACGCTCAGAAAAAAGATCACCGATCTCGATATCCACGTGACTCGTCGCCGCAAATTGATGTAAAACCGCAACAGAACCGTGGCTGCTTTGCCGCAAGGGCAGGGCAGGACCGAACGGCGAACAGGCGGTATGGACCGGTCGCCGGTCCGGAAATGAACGAGGCACCCGGCGTGCAGCGCACCCTTTTGGGCTTCAACCTTTCGGCCCTGAGCCGATGGCGCCGCAAGCGGCAGGTGCAGAACGTGTTGACACTGCTGCTCGTGGCGCTGGCCCCGGTTCTTGTCATCCTGACGATATCGGCCTTGCGGCCGCTCGACCAGACCGGGCGGACAGAGGTTCTGCGGCTAATCCTGCTGGTGGACCTGGTCTACATCCTCGTCGTCGCCTCGCTCGTGCTGGCGCGCATCGCGGCGATGGTGGCGGCGCGGCGTGCGCGGTCGGCGGGCTCGCGGTTGCATTTGCGGCTGACCGGGGTGTTCGGCCTTCTGGCGCTCATTCCCACCGTCGCCGTGGCCGTCTTCGCGGTGCTGACCATCAATATCGGGCTCGAGGGCTGGTTTTCCGAACGCGTCCGCAACGTGCTCGGCAATTCCCTCGAGGCCGCCCAGGCCTATGAAGAGGAACACCGCCAGGAGGTCGCCCGCGACGGGCGCGCCTTGGCCGCCTATCTGGACACCCAACGGGTGCAGACGTTCTTCATGGAGCGCGGCGAGATCCGCCAGGCCCTGTCGCGGGTCGCTCCGCAGATCGAACGCGGCCTGTCCGAGGTCTTCGTGCTGGACGGAACCGGCGAGATCGAGGTGCGTGGCGAACGCTCTTACGAGTTCTATTTCGAAAAGCCCACCGAGGCGCAGCTGGCACAGGCCCGGCAGGACGGCATCCTGATCATCGAGGATTGGTCCAACAACGAGTTCCGCGCGCTGATCCCGCTGGAAAACTTCACCGACAATTACCTTTACGTCACGCGCCAGGTCGATGGCGAGATCCTGTCGCTGCTGGATGAAACCCAGGAAACGGTCGAGCTATACGGACAGTTGGAAAACGAACGCGGTCGCGTCCTGTTCGAATTCGGCCTGATCTACCTTGGGTTCGCGGTGATCCTGATCCTGGCGGCGATCTGGGTTGGCCTTTGGTTCGCCGAACGCCTGTCGCGCCCCGTCGGGCGGCTGGTGGGCGCCTCGCAGCGGGTCGGGGCCGGGGACCTTGCCGTGCGCGTGCGCGAGGAACAGGGCGACGACGAGATCGCCCAGCTTGGGCGCTACTTCAACCAGATGACCGCCCAGTTGGCCGACCAGCGCGAGGAATTGTTGCAGAACACCCGCAAGATCGAGGACCGCCGGCGGCTGTTCGACAGCGTGCTCAGCTCGGTGCCCTCGGGGGTGGTGGGGCTGGACCCCGATGGCTGCGTGAGCTTCGTGAACCGCGCCGCCACGCGCCTGCTGGAAATGGGCAAGGGCGCGAAACGCACGGCGCTGGCCGTCGCGGTGCCGGAATTCGCGCCCCTGTTCGAGCAGCTTGTCAGAGAGGATCGCCGCATGGTGCAGGCCCAGGTGGAACTGGTGCGCGGCGGCGAACAGGAAACCCTTCTGGTGCGTATGTCGCCGCGCCGGGGCGAGGGCGGCGTCCTGGACGGCTACGTGATCGCCTTCGAGGACGTGACCGACCTGGTCAGCGCGCAGCGGATGGCGGCCTGGGGCGACGTGGCGCGCCGCATCGCCCATGAAATCAAGAACCCGCTGACGCCGATCCAACTGTCGGCCGAGCGGATCAAGCGCAAGTTCCGCAAGGAACTGCCCGCGGAATCGGGCGAAGCACTGGAACAGATGACCGAGGTCATCGTGCGTCAGACCACCGACCTGCGCCGTATCGTCGACGAATTTTCCCGTTTCGCCCGCATGCCCGAACCCGATCGCACCACGCATGACATCGTCGGCCTGGTGCGCGACGCCACCGCCCTGCAGGAAGCAGGCCAGCCCGATGTCGCCTTCGATGTCGATCTGCCCAAGGCACCCGTGCTGGCTAGCCTGGATGCGACCATGCTGTCACAGGCCTTGACCAACCTCATCAAGAACGGTGGTGAAGCTATTGAAACCCTTGTCGAAAAAGGCGCGCCCGAAGGGTTCAGCCCGGAAATTCGCGTGGCGATGGAGGTGGCTGAGACCACGGCCCGGATCACCATTTGCGACAACGGGATCGGGTTGCCGGAAAACCGCGCCAAGCTGTTCGAACCCTATGTAACAACACGCGAGAAGGGCACCGGCCTGGGTCTGCCCATCGTGCGCAAGATCATCGAGGAACATGGCGGCACCCTGTCTCTGACCGACGCACCGGTCTTCGACGGGGTCACACATCGGGGCGCAATGGCCGTGATCGAACTGCCCATACTGACAATGACCGAAACGGAGGCCGACGCAACGGCCGCGAAAACCGCGTGAGGGGATGATGAGCGATATTCTGATTGTGGACGACGAACGGGACATCCGTGAACTGATCTCGGACATCCTCGAGGACGAGGGCTATACCACGCGCCTCGCCGGCGGGTCCGAGGACTGCATGGCCGAGATCGGCAAGGGCCTTCCGGCGCTGATGATCCTCGATATCTGGCTCAAGGACAGCGCCATGGACGGGATCGACATCCTGTCCCATGTCAAGCGCGAGCATCCGGAGGTGCCGATCGTCATCATCTCGGGGCACGGCAATATCGAGATCGCCGTCGCCGCGATCAAGCAGGGCGCCTACGACTTCATCGAAAAACCCTTCAACATCGACCAGTTGATGGTGGTGATCCGGCGGGCCATGGAAACCAGCCGGCTGCGGCGCGAGAACCTGGAACTCAAGCGCGGCGAAAGCGGGGCGGTCGAGATGATCGGCGAATGCGCCGCCTTCCGGACCCTCAAGGGCCAGCTGGACAAGGTCACGAAATCCAACGGGCGGGTCATGCTGACCGGCGATCCCGGCTCGGGCAAGGAGACCGCGGCACGCTACATCCACGCCCAGTCCGACCGCTCGGGCGCGCCCTTCGTCAGTGTCAATTGCGCCTCGGTGGCGCCCGAGCAGATGGAGGAAATGCTGTTCGGCCGCGAAACCGACGGGCGCGGGGTCGAACCGGGCCTGCTGGAAGAGGCCGATGGCGGGGTGATCTATTTCGACGAGATCGCCGATTTGCCCGAGGGCACGCAATCGAAGATCCTGCGTGTGCTGGTGGACCAGAAGTTCCAACGCGTCGGCGGCAGCGAGAAGATCCAGGTGGATTTGCGGGTGATCTCTTCGACGGGGCGAGACCTGGAGACAGAGATCGCCGCCGGGAATTTCCGGCAGGAGCTCTATCACCGGCTCAACGTCGTGCCGATCCACGTGCCTTCGCTGGAGGAACGGCGCGAGGATATCCCGCTTCTGGCGCGGTATTTCATCGAGGACCTGCATGAAAGCCAGGGCCTGCCCCTGCGCGAGATGAGCGACGAGGCCGGCGCGCTGTTGCAGACCATGCCCTGGCCGGGCAACGTGCGCCAACTGCGCAACGTGGTCGAGCGTATCCTGATTCTGGGCGAGATCCCCGACCCGATCGGCACCAAGGAAATTCCGGCCGGCGGCGAGGTCCAGGGGGGCGACGAGGACCGGGTGATTTTGTCGGGATCGCTGGCCACCTTGCCCCTGCGCGAGGCCCGCGAACTGTTCGAGCGGGAATACCTGCTGACCCAGATCAACCGGTTCGGCGGCAATATCAGCCGCACGGCGAGTTTCGTGGGCATGGAACGCTCGGCCCTGCATCGCAAGCTCAAGTCGCTGGGAGTCGTCACCTCGAACAAATCGGGCGCGCGCGTGGCCCACGTGAACGAGGCCGATGGCTAGGGCATGCAGCCCGGCTTGACCGGGGCGCAGGGGTCTGCCACCACCAACTGACGGATCAGCGAGGGACGTGGCATGAAGGTCATCATCTGTGGCGCCGGGCAGGTAGGCTGGCAGATCGCGCGGCACCTTGCCTCGGAAAAGAACGATGTCACCGTGGTCGACAACAATGCCGAGCTGGTGCGCCGGGCGACCGATACGCTGGACGTGCAGGGCATTGCCGGTTTCGCCTCTTACCCGGATGTTCTGGACAAGGCCGGGGCGCGCGATGCGGACATGATCATCGCCGCGACCCATTCCGACGAGGTGAACATGGTCACCTGCCAGGTGGCCCATTCGGTCTTTGCCGTGCAGCGCAAGATCGCGCGGCTGCGCGCGCAAAGCTATCTGGACGCGATCTATGCCGATCTGTACCGGCGCGATCACCTGCCCATCGACGTGGTTATCAGCCCCGAGCGCGAGGTTGCCGAGGCTGCGTTGCAACGGCTGGCCGCGCCCGCCGCCTTCGACACCGAAAGCTTCCTGGAAGGCAACGCGCAGCTGCTGGGCATCCAGATCGATCAGGATTGCCCGGTGATCAACACGCCGCTGCGGCAATTGTCGGACCTGTTCACCACGCTCAAGGCCGTGGTGGTCGGCATCCGGCGCAAGGGCAAGGGCAAGCTTTTCGCGCCCAGTGCGGGCGACCAGATCTTTCCGGGCGACGAGGCCTATGTCTTCACCGAAACCCCCGACATGGCCCGCACGCTCGAGATTTTCGGCAAGACCCAGGCCAAGCAGGAACGCGTTGTCATCATCGGTGGCGGCAATGTGGGCCTGTCGGTGGCGCAGGCGCTGGAACGGCGCGAGAAACGCATCCGGGTGCGCGTGATCGAACGCAACCGCGACATCGCCGAACGCACGGCGGACTCGCTGGAACGCACCATCGTGCTGAACGGTGACGGGCTGGACGCCGCCCTGCTGGAAGAGGCCAATATCGCGTCGGCCGATGCCGTGCTGGCCGTGACCGATGATGACAAGACCAACCTTCTGGCCGCGGTGCGGGCCAAGGCGCTTGGCTGTCCCATGGCGATCTGCCTGACCAACGATCCGACGCTGGTGCCGCTGATGGGGCCGCTGGACGTGGATGCCTACATCAATCCGCGCGCCACCACCGTCAGCTCGATCCTCAGCCATATCCGCCATGGCCGTGTCAGGTCGGTCTATTCCATCGGCGATGCAGAGGCCGAGGTGATCGAGGCGCAGGTGCTGACGACATCCCCCATCGCCGGCAAGGAACTGCGCGAGGTCGATTTCCCCGAGGGCGTGTTGCTGGGAGGAATCCTCAAGGGCGGTCGGATGGAAAAACCGCGCGGCCGGCTGCGGATCGAGGAAGGCGACGTGGTCGCCATCTTCGCCGTGTCCAGCCAGGTGGCCGAGGTCGAGCGCCTGCTCCAGGTCTCGATCGACTTTTTCTGATGGTGGGCTTCCTGTCCCGCCGACCGCTCTTCGTCCTTCTGATGGGATTGGGCGCGATGGCGATGATCCTGCCCGCGGCTCATGCGGCGGTGGTCGAGGATTTCGTGTCCATGCGGGTCTTCTTCTACGGCTTCCTGCTGTTCTTCGTCCTGACGCTCTTCGTGGCGCTGGCGACCGTGGGGCACCGGCCACGTTTCGGGCTGCGCGGGCTTCTGGTCACCTTGCTGGCCGCCTTTGTCTTCCTGCCGATCATGCTGGCGCTGCCGATGGTCGAGGTGGTGTCGGGCACCCGGCTGCTTGATGCCTGGTTCGAAATGGTTTCGAGTTTCACCACCACGGGTGCCACGCTCTATGACAACCCGCGCGAGCTGCCGCGATCACTGCACCTTTGGCGCGCGCTGGTGGGATGGTTGGGCGGCCTGCTGATGTGGATCGCCGCCATGGCGGTGCTGTCGCCGCTGAACCTGGGCGGGTTCGAAGTCTATCAGCAAATCGGAAGCGGCGTGGGCCAGGACCGCTATTCCCAGATCGGGCCCGACGCGGACCCGTCCGAACGCCTGGCGCGCTACATCCTGCGTTTCGTGCCGCTCTATACCGGCATGACAATCCTGTTGTGGATCGGCCTGACGGTGGCGGGCGAAGTGCCCTTCGTGGCGCTGTGTCATGCCATGGCGGTGCTGTCGACCTCCGGCATCTCGCCGGTGGGGGGTATCTATTTTTCGTCCGCCGGGATCGCAGGCGAGGTGATGATCGCGCTGTTCCTGGTCTTCGCCCTGTCGCACCTGACCTTCACCCGCGCGCCGGGCGAGGACCCCAAATCGGTGCTGACCCGCGACCCCGAGCTGCGTTTCGGCCTGTCGCTGGTGGGGCTGCTGGCCGCGGCCCTGTTCGCGCGGCATATCTTCGAGCTGGGCACCGAGGGCGTTGACAACAGCCTGGCCACCGCGCTGATGGCGGCCTGGGGCGGCTTCTTCACGATCCTGTCCTTCATGACGACGGCGGGATTCGAATCCGCCGGCTGGGACGTTGCACAAAGCTGGTCGGGGCTCAGCACACCGGGGCTGATGCTGGTCGGGCTGGCGGTGATCGGCGGCGGCGTGGCGACAACGGCGGGCGGCATCAAGCTGCTGCGGGTCTATGCGCTCTACAAGCATTCGCAGCGCGAATTGCAGCGCCTCGTGCATCCGTCCTCGGTGGGCGGGGCCGGGGCCACGGCGCGGCGTATCCGCCGCCAGGGCGCCCAGATCGCCTGGATCTTCTTCATGATCTTCGCCATCTCCATCGCCGGGGTCATGGTGCTGCTGGCCGCGACGGGGGTGCAGTTCGAAACCGCCATGGTGCTGGCGGTCTCGGCGCTGTCCACCACCGGGCCGCTGGCCGTTCTGGGGGCCGAGGACCCGATTTCCTATGCCGGGTTGGCGGACCTGTCCAAGGTGGTGCTGGCCTTCGCGATGATCCTGGGCCGGCTCGAGGCGCTGGCGATCATCGCGCTGCTCAATCCCGAATTCTGGCGCAGCTAGGCAACGCCGGCCCGCTGGTCCGAATTTGGGCTGGAAACTCGGGCTTGCGCATTACATACTTGGATGGAATTGAAAAAACAAAGCCGGCGCGCGGCAGCAAGAACAAAGGGACAGCCAGAATGGCCAGCGACAAGCAGAACCTACAGGACGCATTCCTCAACCATGTCCGCAAATCCAAGGTTTCGGTGACGATTTTCCTGATCAACGGCGTCAAGCTGCAGGGGATCATCACCTGGTTCGACAGCTTCTGCGTGCTGCTGCGCCGTGATGGCCAGTCGCAGCTTGTCTACAAGAGCGCGATCAGCACCATCATGCCCGCCACCCCGATCAGCCTGTATGACGGCGAGGAATAATTGGGGGAAGAACGGCCCGTGACCCGGGGCTATGTTCTGCACCCGGATATTCGCACCGATCCCGACCGCCACGCGCCGGAACCCGCCTTGGAAGAGGCGGTCTCGCTGGCCGTGGCGCTGCCGGATCTCGATGTCGTGGGCTCCGAGGTCGTGCCGCTGAACAAGGTGCATCCGGGCATGTTGTTCGGATCGGGTAAGATCGAGGAGCTCAAGGCGCGGATCAAGGCCGCCGATGCCGGGCTGGTGCTGATCGACGGGCCCGTCAGCCCGGTTCAGCAACGCAACCTGGAAAAAGCGCTGGATGCCAAGTTGCTGGATCGCACCGGCCTGATTCTGGAAATCTTCAGTGACCGGGCCCGCACCCGCGAAGGCGTGTTGCAGGTCGAGATGGCCGCGCTCAGCTATCAGCGCACCCGGCTGGTCCGCGCCTGGACACACCTGGAGCGCCAACGCGGCGGCCTCGGCTTCGTCGGCGGGCCGGGCGAAACCCAGATCGAGGCGGACCGGCGCGCCATCGACGACCAGCTGAACCGGCTGCGCAAGCAGCTGGACAAGGTGGCCAAGACGCGGTCCCTGCACCGCGCTGCCCGCGCCAAGGTGCCGTTCCCGATCATCGCGCTGGTGGGTTATACCAACGCGGGCAAGTCCACCCTGTTCAACCGGCTGACCGGGGCGCAGGTCATGGCCAAGGACATGCTGTTCGCCACGCTGGACCCGACCATGCGCAAGATCGAGCTGGAAACCGGCGACGAGGTGATCCTGTCGGACACGGTGGGCTTCATCTCGGACCTGCCCACGCAGCTTGTCGCGGCCTTCCGCGCCACCCTCGAAGAGGTGCTGGAGGCGGACGTGATCGTCCATGTGCGCGACATCAGCCATCCCGAGACCGAAAGCCAGCGGGCCGAGGTCATGGCCATCCTGTCGGACCTGGGCGTGACCGAGGACACACCGATGATCGAGGTCTGGAACAAGATCGACCTTGTGCCCGCCGAGGAGGCCGCCGCGCTGCAGGCCCGCGCCGACCGCGACCCGAACCTGTTCGTAACATCGGCGGTCACGGGGCAAGGGTTTTCACCGATGCTGGCGCGGGTGTCCCAACGGCTGAGCGCCCCCAAGACCACCGAAGAGCTGTTCCTGCCCTATGCCGAAGGGCGCAAGCGCGCCTGGCTGCATGAAGAAGCCGTGGTCGATGACGAATCCACCGGCGACGAGGGCCATCACCTGACGGTGACTTGGACCAATCGGCAGAAGGCGCGGTTCGAAAAGCTGTAGGATGGGCGCTGCGGGACGGGCGCCGGCCGCGAAGAACAACCCTGAGCCCATGTCGGACGCTTGTCAGGAGGCCCATCGACAGACCGCGGGATGGCGACCGACGCCTTTCTGCGCGCTCTATCTCTACCATGTCCGCGCGCCGCATGCGCGATGCACCCAGCCCAGCCTAGTTGTCAGCCCCGTGGTCGGTCTGGCGATGGGCCGGCACCGTCGCTGCTATTCGACCCCGGTTACGGAATGACCGCTTGGTCCGCAAATCTGACCTGGGAACGACGTATCGGCTCTGGCTACGCGTCGGCGGGTTAGTCACTTTCGGGCAGCAACTCGGTAATCCCCACCGCGCCACCACGGGCCAGCGCCGGGTCCAGCGACATGGGGATGTATTCACCGCGCCGCCACAGCTCGCCCAGGTCGTCATAATAGCGCGACAGCGGGTGCCCCGACTGCCCGGTCGACGTGATGAAGACCGAGCTGTCGGGATCGGCGAAATCATAGACCCCGCGATAGACGGCGGCATGCACGTTGAGGAAGGGGCGCGGCCCGGTGCCCGCCGTGCGCCCGCGCATCAGCGTGTTGTCGCCGCCGCTGGTCGATTGGCGGATATTGACGAACCAATTCAGCACGGGCGCCTCGCCCAGCACCTGGTGGTCATGGGTCGCCTCGTGCGCATCGCCCCAGCGCAGGGATTCCAGGTTGTCGCCATAGGTCTCGGTGATCCAGACCAGCGCGTCGTCCAGCGCCAGCCGCGCGATGTCGGTGCAGGTTTCCGTGGGCGCCGATTGGCGGATGTCGCACCAGGCGGCGGCGCCGTCGACGTCACGGTAGACCCGTTCGATGAAAAGCGGCTCGACATGGGCGAATTCGCGCGCCAGCGGGCCGAGGTCATCACGGATCAGACGGTCCTGCAAAGCGCGCAGCCAGGCGGCATAGATCAGCGGCTCGGGCAGGTGCTCGTTCATCTCGCCGTTCCATTCCGACAGCAGGACCAGCGCATCCTGGCGCAGACGCTGCGGCGTGCCCTCGGCCGCGGCCTCGCCGGTGAACCACAGATCCGCCCCGATCAGCGGCAGGAGAGACCGCGCCGTGAAGGACACCGTGTCCAGCTGTCCCTCGATAAAACTTTCGCGGGTATGCACGCGGCGTTCCTGCATCAGGCGCCGCCAGCGGTTGATCCGCTGGCTGTCGCCCCAGCTGTGGCTGACATGGGCGGGGAAGGGGGCATCGACGAACTTGTTGTTGGTGTTGCCGACGATACCGCCCGCGGGCGCGACCCATTCGGGGTTGTCGTCATAGGCCCGATGCCCGCGCCAGAGGTTTTCCGCAATATAGCCGAAATGCGGCATGCGCCCCTTGGTGACATGGCCGGGGTCGCGGTCGGGGACGTGGCCGATCAGCTTCATCCCGATCGTGTTGCGGTCGGCCAGGGTCAGCACCTGCGCGGGGGCGACGAAGTCCTCGCCCGCGGCGATCCCGTCCTCGACGGTACGTGCGCGCATCAGGTTCATCCCGGCCTGGATCGTCGTATCCTCGTGCGAGAGGGCCGTCCAGCCGAGGGCGAAGACATGGCCGGGCGGCCGGATCTCGTCCAGGCTGAACTGGTCGGGGGTCAGCACCGGGCCGTTCTGCGTCCATTGCAGGCGGATCGTGATCGAGGGCGCGTCCTTGATGCGGATGATGCTGTCGCGGGTCTCGAAGCTCGCCCAGCCCTCGGGCGTGCGGTATTGCGAGGCGTCGGCGGGGTTCACCTCTTCGATGAAAAGGTCCTGATCGTCCAGGTAGGACGAGGTGATGCCCCAGCCCAGATGCGCATTGCGGCCCGTCAGCACCAGCGGCACGCCGGGGATGGTGCCCCCGATCGCGCCGCCCGATTGCAGCTCCAGCCGGGCGAGGTAGAACAGCCCCGGCGCTGACAGGCCCAGATGCGGGTCGTTGGCCAGCAGGGTCGAGCCCGTGGCCGAGCGGCTCATCCCCGCCGCCCAGGCGTTCGAGGCCCCGGCCAGCCCGCGCGGCGGCAATGGCCAGAGCGGGTCGCGGGTGATATCGCCGGCCAGCCGCGCGCCCGGGGCGGTGTCGGGCAGGTCCGGCACCAGCGAGGCGAAATCGGGCAGGGCGGCCAGACCCGCCCCGGGGTGGTCCGGCAGGATATCGGCCAGACGCGCCTGGTCCTCGAGCGCGAGCGAGGTGCGCGCGCGCAGCACTTCCTCTTCCAGGTGGCCAGAAAGCTGCACCGCCATCAGCTTGACGATGGCGACGCTGTCGGCCGGTTGCCAGGGCGCCAGCGCATGGTTGAAAAGCCACATTTCCGGCGCCCCGCGCCCGCGCGCGCCGGCATTGACCTCGGCGATCCAGGCATTGACCCCGGCCGCATAGGCGGCAAGCGCGGCCTGCGTGTCGGCATCCATCGCGCCGACCGAATTGCGCGCGGCGGTGTAGATGTCGAAACGGCGCAGAACCGTGTCGATCTCGACCGTGCGGGGGCCGTAAAGCTCGGACAGCCGGCCTTGGGCCGTCCGGCGCAGCATGGTCATCTGCCACAGTCGATCCTGGGCATGGGCGAGCCCGAGGGCATAGAACACGTCGGCGTCGTTCTGGCCGAAGATATGCGGCACGTTCGCATTGTCGCGCACGATCTCGACCGGGGCCTGCAGCCCCGCCACGTCCAGCGTAGCATCGTAATCTGGCAAGGACCGGGACGCGAAATACCAGGCCAGGACAATCGCCGCGACCGCCAGCAGGACCAGCGCAGAGGCGATCCGGATCAGCCAGCGAAACATTAGCCCCATGAATTCCCCCGTTCGGTGCTGGTGCTGCGGTGCGTGGTTGGATACCTATCCCCCAAGCACAATCATGATGCAAGCGGAGGACAGACATGGCGAAGGTGGCGTTTCTGGGACTGGGCGTGATGGGATACCCGATGGCCGGGCACCTTGCGGCGGCGGGGCACGAGGTTCGTGTCTACAACCGCACGACGGCCAAGGCCGAGGCCTGGGTGGCAGAGCATGGCGGGGACCATGCGACAACCCCGGCCGAAGCGGCGGAGGGGGCCGAACTGGTCATGACCTGCGTGGGCAATGACGACGACCTGCGCGCGGTCTGCCTTGGCGAGACCGGGGCCTTCGCCGGGATGCGGGAGGGCGCCGTACTGGTCGATCACACCACGGTATCGGCCCAGGTGACCGCCGAGCTTTACGCGGAAGCGGGCGCGGCGGGCCTGTCCTTCGTCGATGCGCCGATCTCTGGCGGGCAGGCCGGGGCGGAAAACGGCCAGCTTGTCGTCATGTGCGGCGGCGACGCGGCGGCCTATGATCGGGCCGAGCCGGTGATCGCCAGCTATGCCAAGCTGTGCCGCCGCCTGGGCGAAAGCGGGGCGGGCCAGATGACGAAGATGGTCAACCAGATCTGCATCGCCGGGCTGGTCCAGGGATTGTCGGAGGGGCTCCATTTCGCCGAGAAGGCGGGATTGGACGGCCGCGCCGTGATCGAGGTGATCGGTGGCGGGGCCGCCGGCAGCTGGCAGATGGTGAACCGCTACGAGACCATGTTGGACGACGCGTTCGAGCATGGCTTCGCCGTCGACTGGATGCGCAAGGATCTGGGCATCTGCCTGCAGACCGCCAACGATACCGGCGCCAGCCTGCCGGTCACGGCGCTGGTGGACCAGTTCTACAAGGAGGTCCAGAAGATGGGCGGCGGGCGCTGGGATACGTCCAGCCTGATCAGGAGGCTGCGCGCCCTGGACAAGGCGCCCTGAAGCGCCAGCGTTCTGCAAAAAGAGCGGCCCGCTCGGGCCGCTCTTTCATCCGATCGCGGTATTTTTCAACTCACCATTGATAGCCGACTGTCAGGCTGAGATGCGGCACGACCGGAATCTCAGACAGGTCGTCGTTGATGCTGGCGACCTCGTCCAGAACATCCGGATCAGTGCTGTCCGTGACAGCCTCCAATTCGGAAATGATCACGCCGGCATCTGTCGAAAGGTACCAGCTGTTGCCAAAGTTGAACTTGTAGCCAGTGGTGATCATCGGCGCGACCTCACGCTTGAACGCGATTTCGGCATCGAAGGTCTCGGGCCCGGTGAAGGCAGCCTCGAGATTGGTGTTGGAAATGAACACGCCGCCGGAGACACGCCATCCAGACGCCGTCGGGTAATAGTCGCCAAGCAGGGCGACACCACCAAAGCTGCCATCACCGTCAATATCGTAATCAGAGCCATCGATTTCGGCAGTTTCCGTGCCGCTTACGGACACGCCACCAATGATCTGCGCGCGCGCGGTGAATTGATCATTGAGCATATAGCTGCCTTCGATGGCCGGGCCGAGGCTGGTCAGGCCGGCACCCGCCGAAAACTCCTGTGCCAAGGCGGGCATGCCCGCGAGGCCCAGTGCCGCAGCCGCAAAAATCACCTTCATATTTCGTCTCCTTAAAACAGAACGTTAACGCTCTGGTTGTCACCCTCACCAAGGGCTAAGTCAATTTGACAATCGGCACTAGAGGTCCGACCTGACGGACTGTGGCGTTCAGGTTACGTCGGGGAAGTTGGGGGAACAGACCGGCGGCCTAGCGTTCGGGCAGCAATCCGCGTGGGGCGAAGCGCAGCATCACCAGCATAACCACGCCCATGGTGAACAGGCGCATATGGGCGACCGCGTCCATGATGCGGGTGCGGAAGGCGTTGTCCTCGGCCATGCCGGCGGTGACGAGATCGGCCAGCCAGGCGCCCAGGGGTTCGACCTGGACCCAGAGCCACCAGACCAGGAAGCCGCCCAGCACGGCCCCGAAATTGTTGCCCGACCCGCCTACGATCATCATGACCCAGACCAGAAAGGTGAAGCGCAGCGGCTGGTATGTGCCGGGCGTCAACTGGCCGTCAAGCGTGGTCATCATGGCCCCGGCCAGGCCGCAGACCGCCGAGCCGAGGATGAAGATCTGCAGGTGGCGCGCCTTGACGTCCTTGCCCATGGCCTCGGCCGCGGTCTCGTTGTCGCGGATCGCGCGCATCATGCGGCCCCAGGGGCTGGCCAGCGCCTTTTGCGCAAGCCACAGGATCAGGACCAGCACGATGGTGAACAGGATCGCGTAGCCGAATTTCACGTAAAGCGTCGAGGCCAGCGTCGGCTCCAGCCCAAGGCCGGCGGCACGCTCCACGAAGCCGGGGTCGTTCTGCAGGTCGACCTCATAGGGGACGGGCCGGGGAATGCCAATCACGTTTTTGACGCCGCGGCTGAGCCAATCCTCGTTCTTGAGGACCGCGATAACGATCTCGGCGATGCCCAGCGTGGCGATCGCCAGGTAATCCGAGCGCAGCCCCAGCGCGGTCTTGCCGATGATCCAGGCCGCCCCGGCCGCCAGAAGCCCGCCCACGGGCCAGGAGATGATTGTCATCCAGCCGCAGGCGCGGTAATCGCCGCAGGGATTGAGCCCGCCCAGGTTGCCGGTGACGGCGGGGTTGATCGATTCAACTGCCTGTACCCCGGCATCGAAGATCCAGCGGTAGAGAAAGAAGCCGCCAACGAGGATCGCCAGCATGACAACGACACGGCGACGCCCGCGCGGCAGGCGGGTATAGGCCAGGATCGCCGCCGCGATGCTCGCGGCCCCAAGCACGAGCCCCAGCAGGATCTGGTAGCCTCCCGCGGCCCAGGCCCCGGGCGAGGGCGGCATGGCGATCAGGACCGTGGCCAGCCCGCCAAGCGCGACGAAGCCCATCACGCCGACATTGAAAAGGCCGGCGAATCCCCATTGCAAGTTCACGCCCAGGGCCATGACAGCCGAGACCAGCGCCATGTTGAGAATGCTCAGCGAGGTGTTCCAGGAGCCCGAGAAGATCCAGGCATCGGTCAGCCCCTCGAGCAGGAACAGGGCCGCGACGAAGGCGAACAGAAGCGGGGCGCGCATCGACTGGGTCATACGGATTGTCCCTTGAACAGACCGGTCGGCTTGAACAGCAGCACGATGACCAGGATGGAAAAGCTGACGGCGAACTTGTAGTCGGTGGACAGAAGCTGGGCCAGCCCGTCGGGCTCAAGGCTTTCGGGCAGCAGGTAGCCGGCCACCTTTTTCCAGGCATAGGTGATCATCACCTCGGAATATGCGATGACGAAGCCGCCGGCGATGGCGCCCAGCGGGCTGCCCAGCCCGCCGACGATGGCCGCCGCGAAGATGGGCAGCAGAAGCTGGAAATAGACGAAGGGCTTGAACCCCTTGTCGAGGCCGTAGAGCGTGCCCGCCACGGTGGCAAGCGCCGCCACGATCAGCCATGTCACCAGCACCACGCGTTCGGGGTTGATGCCCGACAGAAGGGCGAGGTCCTCGTTGTCGGAAAAGGCGCGCATGGACTTGCCGGTGCGGGTCTTGTTGAGGAACCAGAACAGCAGCGCCACCGCGATGGCCGCCACGACCAGGGTGATGGCTTGCGTGGATTTCAGGGCGAGGCCCTCGTCGAGGCCGGTCATTTCCTTGAAATCACGGGCCGAGATGATGAAACGATTGCCGTCGGCGAAGCGTTGTTCATCGACGCCGATGATGAAGCGCACCAGTCCATTATAGACGAACATCACCCCCATGGAAACGATCACAAGGATGACCGGCACGGCCTTCTGCGCCCGGTAGAAGCGATAGACGACCCGGTCGGTGCCAAGCATCAGAAACGCGGCGCCGGCAATCCCGAAGGGCAGGGCCAGTAGGGCCGTGGGAAGCGGGCCAAGGCCGAGGCCCATGGACTGGAACCACCAGGTGAACAGAATGGTGATCGTCGTGCCGAAGGCCATCGTGTCGCCATGGGCGAAGTTCGAGAACCGCAGGATGCCGTAGATCAGTGTCACCCCCAGCGCCCCCAGCGCGAGCTGCGCCCCATAGGCCGTGGCCGGGATGAGGACGAAATTGAGAAGCGCCACGACGGCGTTGAGAAGGTCCATGCGTCAGCCCCCAAGAAAGCTTTGGCGCACCACGGGATCGGCCAGCAATTCCTTGCCGGTCCCGGTATGCGCGTTGCGGCCCTGCACCATGACAAAGCCGTGATCGGCGATCTCCAGCGCCTGGCGGGCGTTCTGTTCGACCATCAGGATCGGGATGCCGGTGCGGGCGACCTCGATGATGCGGTCGAACAGCTCGTCCATGACGATGGGGCTGACACCGGCGGTCGGCTCGTCCAGCATCAGGACCTTGGGTTGGGTCATCAGCGCCCGGCCCACGGCGACCTGCTGGCGCTGGCCGCCGGACAATTCACCCGCCGCCTGGTCGCGCTTGTCGCGCAGGATCGGGAACAGGTCATAGACCTGCTCCATCGTGGTGCGGATGTCGTCCTGGCGGATGAAGGCGCCCATCTCGAGGTTTTCCGAGACAGTCATCGACGGGAAGATGTTGCGCACCTGCGGCACGAACCCCATGCCTTTTTTCACCCGGTCCTGGGGCGACAGGGCGGTGATGTCCTCGCCATCCAGCAGTACGCGGCCCGCCCGCATGTTCAGCATGCCGAACACCGCCTTCATGGCGGTGGACTTGCCCGCGCCGTTGGGCCCGACGATCACGGCGATCTCGCCCCGGTCCACGGCGATGGTGCAGTCGTGCAGGATGTCGGGGCCCTTGCCATAGCCCCCGGTCATGGACTCGCCGACCAGGAAAATATCCGCCGCGGCGGCCCTGGCCGGGCCGCTTTCGCGGTGCTCGATTTCGCCGCCCAAGCCCGGGCGGGTGATCGAGGCGTCCTTGTTGCCCCGATCCTCCTGGTAGGGATTGCCGCTCATCGGGCGGTCTCCTTCGCCATGGTGCCCTTGGATCGCATGCTTTCAACGCCTCCTATCACACCGCCGTCATACGCGGGATCGAGTACGCGCAACAGACGGCCACGCCACATCAGGGCCGCACAGGTCCTTGAGGGACCGCAGGACGCAGGACCGCGCCATTCCGGTGACCGGGTATCCACCGTTTCGGTGAAATCGCAGTCGACGAAGTCGGTTGTGCCATGGTGCCACATGCACGCCTCCTCAAGGATAGATCGAGTGGGAAATGCGGATCGCATCCAGAAACCCGTTGTGAACGTCCCACCCCGACCAGTCTTCGATGGCCTGGACTTCTTCATCTTCGCGCAACCGGATCGTGGTTTCAAAGAGACCAACGCCGTAATCAAGCAAAAACACCGTCAGTTGTCGCAGGCGCCGGTCATTGTTGTCCTGCGTTACCAAGACTGCCTCACGGAACAATCGGCCGGCTTGTGTTTCCTTTCGATAGAGAGGGTGTTCAACGGCTCGACCGCCACGCGCGGCTTCTTCATAGACGTGCTGATCGACAATGGCCTCCAACTGATCCGGCGTCAGATCGAATGATTGATCCTCCTCCATCCAGATGACTGTGACCGTGGCAATGGTCGCTTCATCCAGACGAAAGAAGGCAGGTTGATCAAATTCGATTGGGCGTTCGGTCGCCCAATCATTCTGATCGGGGCAGAAGGACACGTTGTGAGAGATCAGCGGGCAGGCGCGTCGGCTTTGAAATGCCTCCTCGAACCTGTCGGTCCGCTCGCCCGGCTCAATGAACTTGGGGCCGATGGAGTCATCCTGCCCAAAAGCCACGGTCGGCAGGACAAGACAGGCTGCGACCAGACCCGCCCTCATGCGCCCACCTTGTCCTTGTTCTTCAGGCCGGTGCCCAGATAGGCCTCGATCACCTGGTCGTTGGCCTTGATCTGGGACAGCGTGCCTTGGGCCAGCACCTTGCCCTCGGCCATGCAGATCACCGGATCACACAGCCGTTCGATGAAATCCATGTCGTGTTCGATGACCACGAAGGTATAGCCGCGTTCCTCGTTCAGGCGCTTGATCGTGTCGGAAATCGTGTAGAGCAGGGTGCGGTTCACGCCGGCGCCGACCTCGTCCAGGAAAACGATCTTGGCATCCACCATCATGGTGCGGCCCAGTTCCAGCAGTTTCTTCTGGCCGCCGGACACCGCCCCGGCGGGATGGTCGGCCAGGTGTTCGATGGTCAGAAATTCCAGAACCTCGTCGGCGCGGGCCGCCAGGGCGCGTTCCTCGTCGGCAATGCGCTTGCGTCCGAACCAGGTGTTCCACAGGGTTTCACCCGACTGGCCCGAGGGCACCATCATCAGGTTCTCGCGGCAGGTCATCGACCCGAATTCATGGGCGATCTGGAAGGTGCGCAGCAGCCCCTTGTGGAACAGGTCGTGCGGCGGCAGACCGGTGATGTCCTCGCCCTGCATGGTCACCGTGCCGGACGTGGGTTTAAGAACGCCAGCGATCACGTTGAAAAGCGTCGTTTTGCCGGCACCATTCGGGCCGATAAGCCCGGTGATGGAGCCTTGCCCGATCTCCAGCGTCGCGCTGTCAACGGCATGAAAGCCGCCAAAGGCCTTGACGACGTTCTCGACCTTGATCATCCCCTGATGTCCCCCGTCCGCGGGCCGCGTGCCCGTCTTCGTATAGGCCGGGCGGCGCGAGGGGGTGCCCCGCGCCGCCCGCATTCTGTCAGCTCACGTCTCAGCGGAACTGAACGGTTTCGTAATCGCCATCGGTGATGGTGTATTCGCGGTAGGTGCCCGCGGCTTCGCCCGGCCCGATCAGCTCGACATTGGTGGCGCCGACATAGTCGACCTCGCCACCGTCGGCCAGGATCTCCAGCGCGCGGCCCAATTCGCCGGGCAGGATCGGCTCGCCCGGGGCGTTGGCCACGGCCAGCACGTTTTCGGCGATCGAAGCGCTGTCGGCGGAGCCGCCGGCCTGGATGGCCAAGGCCAGCAGCGCCGCGGCATCATAGCTTTCGCGGGTGAAGGAGCTGTCGCCGTTCACGCCGGCCGCCTCGGTGATGGCGGTAAACGCTTCGGCACCGTCGCCTTCGGCCCAGGGCACGGCCCCGAAAGAGCCTTCCATGTCGGCACCGAGTGCGTCGACAAGGCTGTCGGCGAACATGCCGTCGCCCATCATGAAGGTGTCGAAGGCGCCACTGTCGAGGGCGGACCGGATAATACCGGGGCCGCCCTGGTCGGCGTAGCCGAGCACGGCCAGAACTTCACCACCGGCCGAGGCCATGGAAGCCACTTCGGCCGAATAATCGCCCTTGCCGACCTCGTGCGCGGCATTGATCGTGACCGATCCGCCGTTTTCCTCGAAGCTGGAAATGAAGCTGTCGGAGAGGCCCTTGCCGTAATCGTTATTGGCATAGGTCACGGCGACCTCGGTGATGTCCTTGTCGGCCAGGATGCCGGCCAGCACTTCGCCCTGGCGCGCATCCGACGGCGCGGTGCGGAAGAACAGGCCGTTATCCTCGGCGGTGGTCAGGCCCGGCGAGGTTGCCGAAGGCGAGATCATCGGCACGCCGTTGGGCACCGCGACATTGGCCAGGACGGCGCCGGTCACGCCCGAGCAATCGGCACCCATGATCGCCGCGACACCGTCACCGGTGATCAGGCGTTCGGCGGCGGCGGTGGCGGCCCCGTTGTCGATGCAGGTGCTGTCGGCCCGCACCGACTCCAGCATCATGCCATCCAGGACGCCACCCGCATCGTTGATCTCGGTCATCGCCAGTTCGGCCGCGTCGGCCATCTGCGGTGTCAGCGATTCAATCGGGCCGGTGAAGCCCAGGATCACGCCGATCTTGATGTCTTCGGCAGAGGCGGCGCCGGCCACGAGGGCACAAGCCGCGGAGGCCATCAGAAGCTTTTTCATGTGATTTCTCCCAGTTGGAACTGAATTGTCCGACGCAGAGATTAGGCAGCGATTCGCGAAAAGAAAAGCCATACCGAAGGGCAATCGGCCCGCAACGCGGCGTCCACCCGGGCCATCGCGCCTAGATCGAAAGCCGCGCCGCCTGCGCCCCGCGTTCACGGTAGGGGGTAGTGTTGTAATGCGACCGGTAGCATTTCGAGAAATGCGAGGGCGAGGCGAAACCGCAGGCCAGGGCGACGTTGATGACGCTCATGTCGGTCTGCATCAGCAGGTTCCGGGCTTTTTGCAGGCGCAGTTCCATGTAATAGCGCTTCGGGCTGCGGTTCAGGTAGCGCCGGAACAGCCGTTCCAGCTGCCGGGTGGACATGCCAACCTCTTTGGCCAGCAGCGACGGGCTGATCGGTTCCTCGATATTCTGTTCCATCATCTGGATGACTCGGGACAGTTTGGGGTGGCGCACGCCGATGCGCGTGGGGATGGACAGGCGCTGGGTGTCCTGGTCGGTGCGGATCGAGGAATAGATCTGCTGGTCGGCCACGGAACTGGCCAGTTCCTCGCCATACTGGTCGGCGATCACCTGGAGCATCAGGTCGATGGAGGAGGTGCCCCCCGCGGTGGTCCAGCGGTTGCCATCCTTCATGAAGACCGATTTCGTCAGGTGCACGTCGGGAAATTCCTCGGAAAAACTGTCCTGGTTTTCCCAATGGATCGTGGCGCGCTTGTCATCCAGCAGGCCGGCCTTGGCCAGCGTGTAGGCGGCGGTGCACAGACCGCCGATGACGATACCGCGCCGGGCCTCGCGGCGCAGCCAGCTGACCAGGCGCTTGGTGGTGGCGGCCTGAACCTTGGATCCGCCGCAGACCAGCAGGTAATCATCGCGGCGCAGCTCTTCGAGATCCATGTCCAGCTTGAAACGGATCCCGCCCGAAGAGACCGCCATGTCACCGCCATCGCCGGCCATGCGCCAGGTATAGAGCTCCTTGCCCGACATCAGGTTTGCAATGCGCAGGCAATCGACGGCCGCGGCATAGGACAAGAGGGTGAATTCCTCCAGAAGCAGGAACACGAAGCGCCGTGGGGCGTTCTGTTCCGTCTTCACGTCGATCGTCTGTCTGCGTTCCATCCGCGGTCCTTGTCTGAACTGACGCGGGACATGACCACCTTTGCCGAACCGGATCAAGAGGCAAGCGGCGCATATTGGCCGCTGGAGGCGGGGAAAAATGTCATTGGCCCGGCGCGCGCGGGCCGCTATAAGCGCGCGGTAACGCTAACCGCCCGCCCTGGCGCGGGCCTCTATCCGGAGCAGGAACGATGACGGAATGGACAAAGTCTGACTGGCGCAACAAGCCGCGGGTTCAGATGCCGGACTATACCGACGACGCGGCCTTGGCCGAGGTCGAGGGCCGTCTGTCCTCCTATCCGCCGCTGGTCTTCGCCGGCGAGGCGCGGCGTCTAAAATCGGAACTGGCCGCCGTATCGCGCGGCGAGGCCTTTCTACTGCAGGGGGGCGATTGCGCCGAGAGTTTCGCCGATTTCAGCGCCGATCACATCCGCGACACGTTCAAGGTGATGTTGCAGATGGCCATGGTGCTGACCTACGGCGCCAAGGTGCCAACAGTGAAGGTGGGCCGCATGGCCGGCCAGTTCGCCAAGCCACGGTCGGCCCCGACCGAAACGGTGGACGGGCAGGAGCTGCCCAGCTACCGCGGTGACATCATCAACGAGCTGGACTTCACCGAGGCCGCCCGCATTCCCGATCCGGCCAAGATGCTGCGCGCCTACACCCAGGCGGCCGGCACGCTGAACCTGCTGCGGGCCTTCTCGACGGGCGGCTTCGCCGACGTGCACCGGGTGCACCAGTGGACCCTGGGGTTCACCGACCGCGAAGAGGCGCAGAAATACCGCGACCTGGCCAATCGCATCGGCGATGCGCTGGACTTCATGAATGCCGCCGGGCTGAACGGCGACACCAACCATGAACTGGCCACGGTGGATTTCTACACCAGCCACGAGGCGCTGCTGCTGGAATACGAAGAGGCGCTGACGCGGCTCGACAGCACCTCGGGCCAATGGCTGGCCGGGTCGGGCCATTTGCTGTGGATCGGCGACCGCACGCGCCAGCCTGACGGTGCGCATGTGGAATTCCTGCGCGGCGTGCAGAACCCGATCGGGCTGAAATGCGGGCCGAGCATGACCGTTGGCCACCTCAAGGCGCTTATGGCCAAGCTGAACCCCGACAATGAACCGGGCCGTCTGACCCTGATCACCCGCTTCGGCGCGGGGGCGGTTGGCGAACACCTGCCGCGACTGGTCAAGGCGGTGCAGGAAGAGGGGGCCGAGGTCGTCTGGACCTGCGACCCGATGCACGGCAACACGATAAAGTCGTCCACCGGCTACAAGACGCGCCCCTTCGACAGCGTCCTGCGCGAAGTTCGGGAATTCTTTGCCGTCCACAATGCCGAAGGTTCGATCCCCGGCGGCGTGCATTTCGAGATGACCGGCGACGACGTGACCGAATGCACCGGCGGTGTCCGCGCCGTGACCGAGGAAGACCTGTCGGACCGCTATCACACGGCCTGCGATCCGCGGCTCAATGCATCGCAATCGCTGGAACTGGCCTTCCTCGTTGCCGAAGAGCTTTCGGCGCGGCGCCAGACCGTCGGCGACGCCGCCACGGGCTGAGACCTAGCCGTTGTCGACGACAAGGCGAAGGGCCGGGCGGCCCTTCGCTTGTTTCAGGCGGAGCGCTTCGGGCGGGTCCACGTCCAGCGGTTCATGCCGAACCCGGTCCTTGGAACACAAGCGGAACTGGCGCGGGGAGCGGCCCAGCCGCCCATCGGCGACCAGCGCGCCAAGGCAGCGTGATACCCGGTCGAATTCATCCCGCATCGGCAGCAGAAGCAGGCGCCCCGACAGCGCCGGACGGCCCAGTCCGCGTACGCCCTCCAGCGGCAGTTCCACCACCGAGGGCATCTTGAAGGCGATCTCGACCTGAGTGGCCAGCCGGCCGCGATCGGCCCCCTCGAACAGGACCGAAAGCGGCATGCCGCGCGGTTCTGACCCGACAAGCGCCGCGATGCGCTGGCCCGCCACGCGAATGCGTGCCACGCCCGGCGCCACCCGCTCGACGATCATCGCATCCTCGATCAGCTCGCCCAGCCGGGCCGGGTCCAGGTCCGTGCGGCGCGGGATACGGCCATCGGGCGACAGGGTGTTCCAATAGGCTTCCAGATCCACCAGGGCCGTGGGGTTGGTCACCGCAAACTGGCTGTCGGCGCGGTCGCCGTCGCCCTTCATGTCATTCGCCTGGGTCATCTTTTCGCTCCCTTGTCTCTGCTTGCCTGTTTTATGCCATGTTTTCGTCGAATTTTCTCTTAGGAAACTCTTAACCGGTTAACGGCACCGTCCCGGCAGGGATGGCCGGGCTTGCCCTGCGGGCGGCTTTGCCGTTAGGTGCGTCCAATCCGAAACCCTCCGACGAGGCCGCCCGCGTGATCCGATCCATGACCGCCTTCGCCAGCCGTTCCGGCAGCCATGGACACGCCGGCTGGACCTGGGATCTGCGCGGCGTGAACGGCCGCGGCCTGGACCTGCGCCTGCGGCTGCCAGATGGCATCGACGGGCTGGAGGTCGAGGCGCGCAAGCGGCTGGGGGCGGCTCTGTCGCGGGGCAACGTGACGCTTGGCCTGAAACTGGCCCGAGAGGCCGGCGAGAATGACCTGTCGCTCGATGCCGATCACCTGGCCCGCGTGCTGCATGCCCTGGACGAGGTGCAAAGCCGCGCGGTCGAGATGGGCGTGACCCTGGCCCAGCCCACCGCCGCCGATGTCCTGGCGCAACGTGGCGTGCTGGCCCATGGCCCTGCCGAGACCGCGCCGGACCCGGAGCTGGCGCGCGCGCTGCTGGTCGACCTGGACGCGCTGATCGCCGATTTCATCGCCATGCGCAACAGCGAGGGCGCCGCGCTGACCGCCCTGATGCGCGACCAGGTCAGCGCGATCGAGGCGCTGGTGGACGAGGCCGAGGCGCGGCTGCCCGAACGCGGCGACCAGACCCGCGCCGCGCTGCGCCGCGCCCTGGACCGCATCACCGCCGAAAACGCCCCGGTCGAGGAAGACAGGTTGGCGCAGGAACTGGCGCTGATCGCGGTCAAGACCGACGTGACCGAGGAACTGGACCGGCTGCGCGCCCATATCGCCACCGCGCGCGATTTGCTGGGGCAGGGGGGTGCGGTGGGCCGCAAGCTCGATTTCCTGGCCCAGGAATTCAACCGCGAGGCCAATACCCTGTGTTCCAAGGCACAGGACAAGGAACTGACCCGCATCGGACTGGACCTCAAGGCGGTGATCGACCAGATGCGCGAGCAGACCCAGAACGTGGAGTGAACCGATGCCCCGACGCGGCCTTCTCATCATCCTGTCCTCACCCTCGGGCGCGGGCAAATCGACCCTGTCGAACCGACTGCGCGACTGGGATGACACGATCCGCTTCTCCGTTTCGGCCACCACCCGCCCGCCGCGCCCGGGCGAAGAGGACGGGCGCGAATACCATTTCCGCAGCGAGGTCGAGTTCAAGCGCATGGTCGCCGATGGCGAGATGCTGGAACACGCCCATGTCTTCGGCAACCATTACGGATCGCCCCTGCCGCCGGTGCGCGACGCCATTGAGCAGGGCTGCGACGTTCTGTTCGACATCGACTGGCAGGGCGCACAGCAGATCCGCAATTCGCCGCTCAAGGACAACGTGCTGTCGATCTTCCTGTTGCCGCCCTCGATCACCGCGCTGCATGACCGGCTGAAATCGCGCGGCCAGGACAGCGCCGAGACCATCGCCAAGCGCATGCAGAAAAGCTGGGACGAGATTTCCCACTGGGACGCCTATGATTACGTGCTGATCAACGACGATCTCGACGCCACCGATGCGCGGCTGAAAACGATCGTCAGCGCCGAACGGCTGCGCCGCGAACAGCAACCGGACCTTGTCGGCCATGTCCGCGCCCTTCACCGCGAATTCGAGGAGATGTCATGACCCTTTACGAACTGGACGGGCACGCGCCCGAGATCGACGCCACGGCCTGGGTCGCGCCCGGCTGTCACCTGATCGGGCAGGTGGCCCTGGGCCCGCGCGCCTCGGTCTGGTTCGGCACCACGATCCGCGGCGACAATGAACCGATCCTGGTGGGCGAGGGCAGCAATGTGCAGGAAAACTGCGTCTTTCACACCGATATGGGCTTTCCCCTGACCATCGGGGTGAACTGCACCATCGGGCACAAGGTCATGCTGCATGGCTGCACCATCGGGGACAATTCCCTGGTGGGGATGGGCGCGACCGTGCTGAACGGCGCCAGGATCGGCAAGAACTGCCTCATCGGGGCCGGGGCACTGGTGACCGAGGGCAAGGAGATCCCCGACGGATCATTGGTCATGGGCGCGCCGGGCAAGGTCGTGCGCGACCTGGACGAGGCCGCGATTGCCGCGCTGACCGCCTCAGCCCTGCACTACCAGGACAACGCCGCGCGCTTCCGCGCCGGTCTGAAGGAAGTCTGAGCATGTCCGAGTCCATCGTGCGCCGTACCCCCTGGCCCGACAGCATCTCGCGTCCGGTCGTCACGCCGCTGCAACCTTCGGTCGTCTATGCCTCGCCCGATCCCGACGGGCTGGATCGGCAATACGATGAAAGGTCGGGCTATACCTATGCCCGCGAGGGACACCCCAACGCCACTGTCCTCGCCCAAAAGATCGACCGCCTGGAGGGCGCTTCGGGCGGGATCATGTCCGGCTCGGGGATGGGTGCCATCGGCAACGTCTTCCTGGGGCTGCTCAAGGCGGGGGATCACGTGGTCGGCGGCGATCAGCTTTATGGCCGCTCGCTGCGCCTGATGACCGAGGACCTGCCGCGCCTCGGGATCGAGACCACTCTTGCCGACCCCACGGATGCCGCCCGGATCGAGGCCGCGTTGCGCCCCGAGACCAGGATGATCCTGGTCGAGGTCGTCTCGAACCCAACCATCCGCATCGCCGACATGGACGGGATCGCGCAGCTGGCCCGCGATCGCGGCATCCTTCTGGTGGTGGACAACACCTTTACCACGCCGCGCGGCTATCGCCCCTTTGATCACGGGGCCGATATCGTCGTGCATTCGGTGACCAAGCTGCTGGCCGGCCATTCCGACGCGACGCTGGGCTATGCCGTGGCCCGCGACCCGGCGCTGACCGAGAAGATCTATGTCGCCAATGTCACCTGGGGCTTTACGCCCAGCCCCTTCGATTGCTGGCTGGCCGAACGGGGCCTGCAGTCCTTCGAGCTGCGCTATGACCGGGCCGAGGCGACGGCGACCCGTCTGGCCGAGGCGCTGGCGCAGATGCCCGGCGTGACACGCGTGCTGCATCCCGGCCAGCCCGATCACCCCGATCACAACCGGGTTCAATCCGTGCTGGGGGACCGACCCGGCAACATGCTGTCCTTCGAAATCGAGGGCGGGCGCGCGGCGGCCAATGCACTGACCCGCGCTGCGCCCGATATCGCCTTTGCCCCGACGCTGGGGGATGTGGGCACAACACTCAGCCATCCGGCCTCGTCCTCGCACCGGGCGCTGACCGAGGCCGCCCGGGCCGAGATCGGTATCGGCGAAGGGTTCTTCCGGGTCTCGGTCGGGCTGGAAGACCCCGACCTGCTGATCGGCGAATTCGAGACCGCGATCAGGACCGCACGGAGCGCATGAACCAGGCCAGATCCTGCGGCAGAAGCAGGTCGAAGATCAGCCCCGGTGCGACGCGCCGCACCTCGCGCTTGATCAGGCCGGGGTCGGGCAGGGCACGCGTCGTCGCATAATAGACGCCGCGGAACCCGCCGGCGTGCAGGAGTTGGGCGATCGTCACAGCGTCGAATCCCGGCCCCGAGAGCGGCGACAGCACAAGCGCCGGCATCCCGCCGCCCGCCAGGGTCTGGGCAAGCGCGTCGACAGCGATGAAGCGCACCCCGGCGGGCGGGCTTTCATCCGCTTGTCGCATCTGCGTCATGTGCCCGACAACGAGCACGATCATTGTCTGTGCATTCGCGGTCGCATCGGACAGGGGGTGCACAGATGTCAAGCCAGCCTCCCAAGTTCAGGTTTCGCATTCAACCTGTCGGTGAATACGGAAAAACTCAACCACTGGATGAGTCCGCACGGCTCGCGACACATCTTGATCTTGGCACCAAGATCGGTCAGCAGGTCATCATGTCCGATGATAGCGAACTGGTCCTTGTCGATGCCTTGCCGGTGCCCGCCGTGGTCATCGGCGCGAATGAACGCGTGCGCCGGATCAACAATCATGCCCAAAACCTGATCGGAACGGATTGCACCGGCTGGCATTACATCACCGCGCTGCGGCAGCCGGGCGTGCTTGACGCGGTCGAGGCCAGCCTGCGCGACGGCGGCCACCGTAACGCGAGGTTCCTTGGCAGCGACGGGGCCAGGGACACGACCTGGGACGTCACCCTTGTGGGCGCGGTCCTGCCGGCCGGCCGTGCCGTCGTGCTGACTTTCCAGGACATCACCGCGGTCGAAGAGGCCGGCCAGATGCGGCGCGACTTCATCGCCAATGTCAGCCACGAATTGCGCACGCCGCTGACGGCCGTGCTGGGTTTCATCGAAACGCTGCGCGGCCCGGCCCGAGACGACGCCGCCGCGCGCGACCGGTTCCTCGACATCATGGAAAAAGAGGCCGGGCGGATGCATCGGCTGGTCGAGGACCTGCTGTCGCTCAGCCGAGTCGAGGATCAGGAACGCAACCGGCCGCGCACCTCGGTGGATCTCGGTCAGGTGATCGACGGGGCGCTGGACCCGTTGCACCCGCTGGCCGCCGAACGGGGCATGCGGATCGCCTGGACCGCGCCCGACGCCCGCATTCGGGTCGCCGGCGATTCCACCCAGCTGGCCCAGGTGGTGACGAACCTGGTCGAGAACGCGGTGAAATACGGCCACGCCGACAGCACGATCACCGTCACCCTGACCGAACCCGCCCCGGAAACAAGCCTGCGCCAGCACGGCGTGCGCCTGTCGGTCACCGACGAGGGCGAGGGGATTCCGGTGCATCATATCGCCCGGCTTACGGAACGGTTCTACCGGGTCGACACCCACCGCTCGCGCGAGATCGGCGGCACCGGGCTCGGGCTGGCCATCGTCAAGCATATCGTCAACCGCCATCGCGGCCGGCTGCGCGTGGCCAGTGAACTGAGGCAGGGATCGACCTTCACGGTCATCCTGCCGATACAGGAACTTAACCCAGCCGCCGACGCGGACTAGACCGATGGCGGGTTTGCGACCCCTGGGGGCGTTTTTCGACTAGAAATCGCGGCCTTGTGCGGCGATGCTGGCGCGGATCAACAAGGAGTCCGCCATGCCCAGCAGCCGCACCAGCCCGTCCTTTCCCGATGTCGAGTACCACGACCGTATCGAGAAATGCCGCGCCGCGATGGAGGCCGCGGGCTTCGACCTGCTGATCCTGTCCGACCCGTCCAACATGGCCTGGATCTCCGGCTATGACGGCTGGTCCTTTTACGTGCATCAGGCCGTGCTGCTGCCCATGGACCAGGACCCGGTCTGGTGGGGCCGGGGGATCGACGCGACCGGAGCGATGCGGACCGTGTTCATGGAAGAGGACGATATCCACGGCTATGACGACACCTTTGTGATGAACTCCGACAAGCACCCGATGGCGGACCTGGCACGGCTGATCGACGCCTACGGCTGGTCAGGCTGCCGCATCGGTGTCGAGATGGACAATTACTACTTCAGTGCAAAGGCTTACGAAGAGCTTCTCAAGCATTCTAAGGGTGCGGCCTTCGGCGATTGCACCGGTCTGGTCAACTGGCAGCGGGCGGTGAAATCGGACACCGAGATCATCTACATGCGCCGTGCGGCCGATATCGTGACGGCCATGCATGAACGTATCGTCGAGCTGGCTGAACCGGGCCTGCCCAAGAACCATCTGGTGGCCGAGATCTATCATACGGGCATTTCCGGCGTCGGCGGGCATTTCGGCGATTACCCGGCCATCGTGCCAATGGCGCCATCGGGTCTGGACGCGACCGCCGCGCATCTGACATGGGACGACACGCCATTGCGCACCGGGGAATCGACCTTTTTCGAGATCGCAGGCTGTCACCGCCGCTATCATTGCCCGCAATCGCGCACCATGTTCCTGGGCAAACCGCCGCAGAAATATCTGGATGCTCAGGCCGCCGTAGAAGACGCGACCGAGGCGGCGCTGGAACAGGCCAAGCCCGGCAACCGCTGCGAGGACGTGGCCAATGCGTTCAACGCGGAACTGGGACGTCACGGTTTCATCAAGGACAGCCGCTGTGGCTATCCGATCGGCCTGAGCTATCCGCCGGACTGGGGCGAACGCACGATGTCGTTTCGCGCAGGCGACCGGACCATCCTGGAACCGGGGATGACATTCCATTTCATGCCCGCGATCTGGCTGGATGATGGCGGGCTGGAAACGACGGAACCGATCCTGATCACCGGAACAGGCCATGAAAAGCTGGCGGGGACGCCCGCGGGCCTGGTCGTCAAGGACTAGGGGACAGCCGCGACCGGGCCACTTCGGGACCCATCCGTTTGGAGCGATTAATCGCATAATCGGTATTATGTAAAATCATGACGAGTGGATCGGACACCCCCGAAGCGCGGAATCCGATCATGACCCAGAAAATCCTTTGTGCGAACGATCATTGCCGTTATCGAAAGACCATGGACAGCGTTATCAAACATCTGGAGGCCCTGACGAACGCGCCCACCATCGAGGCGCTTTGGGAGCTGCATACAAAGCGCATGGCCGAGCTGGGCTTCGATCGCCTGATCTATGGCTTTACCCGGTACCGCAGCGGCGCATCGCTGGGTGATCCGCAGGACTGGGTCGTGCTGACCAATCACGGCGACAGCTACATGGATCGGTTCATCGGTGACGGCTTCATCTACAATGCCCCGATGGTAAACTGGGCCCTTGAAAACAACGGCGCCTGCAGCTGGTCCTGGATCGCCGATCCCAACAACCTTACGCCCGCCGAACAGCGCGTGGCCGATTTCAATCGCTCGATGGGCGTCACGGCCGGCTACACGATCAGTTTCCGGTCTGTCAGCGAACGCACCAAGGGGGCCGCCGCGATCACCGCGCGCGAAGGCATCAGCCAGTCGCAGGTCGAAAAGATCTGGGCCGAGTATGGCGACGAGATCAAGGTGATGAGCAACGTGGTCTACCTCAAGATGCTCACCCTGCCCTACGCCACCCGCAACCTGACCAAGCGCCAGCGCGAGGTGCTGCAATGGGTGGGCGACGGCAAGACCACGCAGGACATCGCCATGATACTCGACCTGACGCCCGCAACCATCGAGAAACACTTGCGTTTGGCGCGCGAGGCGCTGGACGTCGAGACCACCGCGCAGGCGGTTCTGAAGGCGTCGTTCTACAACCAGATGTTTGTCCTGGAACCCGATAGCCGGGGTGCCTGAGATAGTGGTAGGGATTCCCTGACTGTGCCTTACCTGGGGTAAATGGCACGCTTGAACCGTTCCGTGAGTGGTGGCCTTTTGGCCAGGGAACAGCGGGTCGGACCCCTTGCGATTTCAAGGCCAAGCCGATGCGCAAGCCGGGAAACCGGTCGCTGGTTTGTTCGGGCTTGGCCCGGATAGGCCAGCATCTTGCAGCCCCGGGGTGGCGTCCTCATCCCTTTTTCATGCGTCAGCCCGGGTGACGCGGCCCCGCGGTCTCCCGACGCGGGGCCGCTTGCATGAAGAATGGGCCGCAAGGATCTGATTAAAAAGAAAACGGCCGCCAACAAGGCAGCCGTTTCCAATAGGAACCTCAGGGGCCGGGACTAGCCTTGGGCAGCCTTGGCCACCTCGGCGGCGAAGTCCTCTTCTTTCTTCTCGATGCCCTCGCCCACTTCCAGGCGCACGAAGCCGGTAATCTCGGCGCCGGTTTCCTTGGCGGCGGCCTCGACCGTCAGGTCGGGGTTCACGACGAAGGCCTGGCCCAGCAGCGTGTTCTCGGCCATGAACTTCTTCATGCGGCCTTCGATCATCTTCTCGATGACCTGCTCGGGCTTGCCGCTTTCGCGGGCGATGTCGATCTGGATCTGGCGCTCCTTCTCGACCATTTCGGCATCCAGCGACGCCTCGTTCAACGCGGCGGGGTTGGCCGCGGCGATGTGCATCGCGACCTGCTTGGCAAAGTTTTCGTCGCCGCCGGTCATGGCGACGAGAACGCCGATCTTGCCCATGCCGTCCGTGGCGGCGTTGTGGATGTAGGACACGACGGTTTCGCCGGTCACGGCCTCCATGCGGCGCACCGACATGTTCTCGCCGATGGTGGCGATCTTGTCAGTCACGGTGTCGGCAACGGATTTGCCGTCCATGTCGGCCTCCATCAGCGCCTCGACGCTGTCGACCGCCGTCGCGGCCTTGGCGATGCCGCCGACCATGGCCTGGAATTCGGCATTCTTGGCGACGAAGTCGGTCTCTGCGTTCACTTCGACAGCGACGCCCTTGCCGCCTTCGACATTGACCGCGACAAGGCCTTCGGCGGCGGTGCGGCCGGATTTCTTGGCGGCCTTGGCCAGACCCTTGGTGCGCAGCCAGTCCACGGCGGCGTCCATGTCGCCATCGGTTTCGGTCAGCGCCTTCTTGGCGTCCATCATGCCCGCGCCGGTCGAGTCGCGGAGTTCCTTCACGAGAGCAGCGGTAATCGCCATGGCTCTATCTCCTGTAGAAAGTAAGGTGTCCCGGGGCGGATATGCCCGCACCCGGTATCAGTTTTGCGACGGGGCGTCTTAGCCGGCGGCGGCGTCCTCGGCCGGGGCGTCTTCGGCCACGACCTCTTCGGCGGCCTGTTCCATCTCGCCCAGATCGACCCCGGCAGCGCCCAGTTGGGCCGACAGACCGTCCATGGCGGCGCGGGCGGCCAGGTCACAATAGAGCGTGATGGCGCGCGAGGCATCGTCGTTGCCGGGGATCACGTAATCGACGCCCGTCGGCGAGCAATTGGTGTCGACGACGGCGACGACCGGGATGCCCAGCTTGTTCGCCTCGGCGATGGCCAGGTCTTCCTTGTTGACGTCGATGACGAACAGAAGGTCGGGAATACCGCCCATTTCGCGGATACCGCCCAGGGACGCCTGCAGCTTGGCCTGCTCGCGTTCCATGTGCAGGCGTTCCTTCTTGGTCAGCCCTTCGAAGCCGTTCTCGGCGGCCTCGTCGATGCCGCGCAAACGACCGATCGACTGCGACACGGTCTGCCAGTTGGTCAGCGTGCCGCCCAGCCAGCGGTGGTTCATGTAGAATTGCGCGGATTTCTCGGCGGCGTCCTTGATCGGCGCCTGGGCCTGGCGCTTGGTGCCCACGAAGAGCACCCGGCCGCCCTTGGCAACGGTGTCACGGACGACCTGCAGGGCCTGGTCCAGCATCGGGACCGTCTGAGTCAGGTCCATGATGTGGATGCCGTTACGGGCGCCGTAGATGTATTCGGACATTTTCGGGTTCCAGCGCTGGGTCTGGTGGCCGAAGTGAACGCCGGCCTCAAGCAGCTGGCGCATGGAAAACTCTGGAAGAGCCATGTGTCGTTTCCTTTCCGGTTTCATGCCTCGGCGGGGGATCAGCATTGCGCCAACCGGTGGATGGGCCGGGATGTCTCCCCGGCACACCCGCCCCCGCCTGCGGGATTGAGTGCCGCGCGTATAGTCGGGGTGGCGCGGCTTGGCAAGGGGGCGCGGCTGTTATGTTCCTGTCACATCGCCCCCCTACCCCTTGGACCGGTTGAAACGAAGGAGATGACCCATGGGGACCACCACCAAGACGCTGCTGACCAGCACCGCCGCGACACTTTTCCTGGCCGCGCCCGCACTGGCCGAAACCATCACCGTGACCGAGGCCAGCGCGGCCGCGATCAGCGATGCTCTGGCCGCCGCTGCCGCCTCGGACAGCGCCAGCACCGTCGTGCTGGCCTTCGAGGGCGATGTCGAGATCACCGGGACCATGGCCTATGACGGCCAGTCCGCCCTGGCCCTGATCGGCAACGGCCAGACGATTTCCACCGCCGACAACGTGACCCTTCTGGCCGCCACTCAGGGCGCCGACATGCACGTCGCCGGCCTGACCCTGGCCGGCCCGGGCGGCTGGACCGTCGAGAACCGTGGCGACATGGACGGGTCCGCGGGCAAGGGCATCTTCGTGGATCTGCGCGACGATCAGACCGGTACCGCGACCCTCGTGGCCGAGGACGTTACCGTGAGCGGCATCGCCGGCTACGGCATCCACATTTCCGACTGCACGCTGGCCGACGATTGCGGCGGCGGGCAGACCGGTGACGGCGACGGCTCGGATGCCGGGATTTCCGTGACCCTGCGCGATGTGACGATCAACGACGTCGGCAACGGCACCTTCGACGGCGACGGCCTGCGCGCGGATGAACGCGGGGCGGGCGGCATCTCTGCCATGATCACCGGCTCGACCGTTTCCATGGCCGGGGCCGATGGGATCGAGCTGGACGAAGGCGGCGCGGGCGACGTGGTCGCCACGATCATCGACAGCCAGCTGGTCGAGAACGGCGCCTATTGCACCCCTGCCCTGTTCGAGAACGCGATCCCCGATCCCGACGAGGCCGAGTTCGAGCAAGGCGCCACGGCCGAGGCCGACATCCCCGGCCCCGTCACCGGCACTGCCGATGACAGCTGCGTCGAACGCGAAGTCGATCTTTATGACGACGGCAGCGTCGAGGCCTACGAATTCGGCCTGGACCTGGACGACGGTATCGACTTCGACGAAGGCGGCGCCGGGTCGATCCACGCGGTCTTCCTGCGCTCGACCATCTCGCGCAATCTCGACGAGGGCGTGGATTTCGACGAGGCCGGCGACGGCGGCATCGACGTCCAGTTCATCGACACGGTCGCCGAGGGCAACACCGATGACGGCTACAAGAACTCCGAAGAAGATGCCGGGTCGGTCACGGGTCTGATGCTGCGGTCCACGGCCACCGACAATGGCGGCAAGGGCGCGGTCTTCGAGGAAGAAGGCGACGGCGACCTGGCGGTGACCGCCGAGGCCTCCTCCACGGCCAACAATGACGACAGCGACGACACCGGCATTGAGGCCGTTCAGGAAGACGGCGGCATGGGCGCGTTGACGCTGATCGACAGCGACATCGCCGACGGCACCGATCTGGACGGCGTCACGGTCGAGTAAATCGCACGACGCTTGCCCGAAACGGGCCGTGGCACAATGGGTCGCGGCCCGTTCTACATCTCGCGCAGGCCATGCGCCATGGCGGCGTCGCCAGACCTTGCCCGATGGCCGACAGCCCGTCGCAGATGCACCAGCTGGTCCCGCGACAGGGCCCGCAGGAACCGCAACCCGGCCCCTTCTTGGTCCAGCCGCACGACCTTCGCGCTCAGCCGCAGCGACGTTGCGATCAGGTCGATGCGGTCGCCCTGCCCCAGGCCCCGCACCCCCCTGAGAAGCAGGCCGGTTTCACTGACATTCACGATTTCGGCGGACTGACGGTCCCCGGATTTCACCACCGTGACCCCCAGGTCGCTGGGCAGGCGTTGTGCGCGGTATTTCATGGCGATCCCTTCCTTGGTCGCGAGATACCGCACCATGACCCGGCGGGCGTAACCATCGGGTTAAGTCGCGCGGCGCTTGGCGCTTGACGCCGCGCGCGCCCCGGGCCATGCCCTGCCCCATGACGACACCCGATATCCTGTGCATCGGTTCGGTCCTGTGGGACATCATCGGCCGCTCGCCCTCGGCGATGCGGGCCGGGTCCGACGTGCCCGGGCGGATCACCCGCATTCCCGGCGGCGTGGCCATGAACATCGCCATGACGCTGGCCAATTACGGGCTGCGGCCGGCGCTGTTGTCGGCCGTGGGCCGCGACGCCGAGGGCGAGGAACTTGTGCGCGAGGCCGGGCGGCTGGGTCTTGTGACCGATACGCTCTACCGGTCCGAGGACCTGCCCACGGACAATTACATGGCCGTCGAGGGCGCCAATGGGCTTATCGCGGCCATCGCCGATGCCCATTCGCTGGAACAGGTCGGCGACAAGATCCTGCGGCCCCTTTCGGACGGGCGCATCGCCACCGAGGACGCCCCCTGGACGGGACCCGTGGCGCTGGATGGCAACCTGACGCGCGACCTGCTGGCGCGCATCGCCGGCTCGCCGCTGTTCCGCGCGGCCGATCTGCGCGTGGCCCCGGCCAGCCCCGGCAAGGCGGAACGGCTCTTGGCGTTGGTCGGCCATCCCTCGGCCTGTTTCTACGTCAATCGCGAAGAGGCCGGGCTGATCTGCCAGACCGATTTCGCCGATGCGGGCAGCGCCGCGCGCGGCCTGGTGAAGCGCGGCGTCCACCGCGCGCTTGTCACCGATGGTGGCCAAATGGCCGCCGAGGCGCGCGGCGACGACCTGCGCACCGCCCAACCGCCCGAGGTCCTGGTGACCCGCGTCACCGGTGCGGGCGACACGTTCATGGCCGCGCATGTCGCCTCCGAGGTGCAGGGCTTGGACCCCGACGCCGCCCTGTCCCGCGCCCTCCATGCCGCCGCCGCCTATGTGTCCGGAGAGACCCCGCAATGATCGACCTGCAGTTTTCCCCCGAAGTGGCCGAGGCCCGCGCGGCCGGCCGGCCTCTGGTGGCGCTTGAAAGCACCATCATCACACATGGCATGCCGTTTCCGCAGAATGTCGAAACCGCGCGGCGCGTGGAACAGGACATTCGCGAGGCGGGCGCGGTCCCCGCGACCATCGCCGTGCTCGAAGGCGCCCTACATATCGGCCTGACCGAGAACCAGCTCGACCGGCTGGCCCGGGCCGAGGACGTGGCCAAGCTGTCGCGCGCCGACATGGCCGCCTGTATAGCCGCCGGCGGCACCGGCGCAACCACCGTCGCCGCAACCATGATCGCCGCGCGCCTGGCCGGCATCGGCGTCTTCGCCACCGGCGGGATCGGCGGGGTGCACAAGGGGGCCGAGACCAGCTTCGACATCTCCGCCGACCTGCAGGAACTGGCCCAGACCCCGGTGACGGTGGTGTCGGCCGGGCCCAAGGCGATCCTCGACATCCCCAAGACGCTGGAGGTGCTGGAAACCCTTGGCGTGCCGGTCATCGCCTATGGGCAGGACAGCCTGCCGGCCTTCTGGTCGGCCAGCTCCGACCTTGCCGCGCCGCTGCGCATGGACAGCCCCGCACGGGTCGCCGCCGCCCACGAGACACGGGCGCGCATGGACCTTCCCGGCGGGCAGCTGGTGGCCAACCCGATCCCGGCCGCCGACGAGATCGCCGCCGAAACCCTGGCGCCGATCATCGCGCAGGCCCAGGCCGAGGCCGAGGACCGGGGCATCGCCGCGAAATCCGTCACGCCCTTTCTGCTGCAACGCATCTTCGAGCTGACCGAGGGCGAATCCCTGACCGCCAATATTGCCCTGGTGCGTAATAATGCGCGCCTTGCGGCCGAGATTGCCCGCTGCCTGGGCAAAACGGCCCCCTAGGGACAGGTTGCACCTGCGGCCCCACACCTGGTCCATTGTCGCGGCCCGGCACATCGCCTACATAGGCGGTAACGCATCATCGAGTGACCACCCAAGTGACGAAATCGCCCAAGGATTCCCCCCGGCCGCGCGGCAGCCTGATAACGGGCCTGCGCAACAATTTCATTGCCGGGATCATCGTCATCGCACCGATCGGCCTGACCGTCTGGCTGATCTGGACGTTGATTGGCTGGGTCGACGGGTTCGTCTGGCCCTTCGTGCCACAGGCCTATCACCCCGAAGAACTGGTCAATCGCCTGCTGGGCAACGTCAACGATTTCGGCCGCGCCGATCCGACCCACCCCAACTACATCGAGGTCAATGTCCGCGGTGTTGGCGTGGTCATCTTCCTGGTTTTCACCTTCTTCGTGGGCTGGATCGCCAAGGGGCTGATCGGCCGGTCCTTCCTGGCCTGGGGCGAGGGGCTGGTGTCGCGCATGCCGGTGGTGCGCTCGATCTACAACGGGGCCAAACAGATCGCCGAGACCGTTTTTGCCCAGACCGAAACAAGTTTCGACAAGGCCTGCCTGATTCAGTATCCGCGCCGGGGCATCTGGGCCATCGGTTTCATCTCGACCGCGACCAAGGGCGAACTGGTGGAAAAGGCCGAAGCGGGGCCGATGGTGTCGGTCTTCGTGCCGACCACGCCGAACCCGACCTCCGGCTTCCTGCTGTTCTTTCCCAAGCAGGACGTGATCGAACTGGACATGACCGTCGAGGATGCCGCCAAGCTGGTGATCTCGGCCGGGCTGGTCTATCCGGGCGAAAAGCACGACGAGTTGCCCGAGGCGCTGAACCAACTCGCCGACCGGATCGGGCATCACCGCAACGACGATTGACCGCGTTTGCCATCTTGACGCTTGAATTCGTCCGCCCGATGGGCAAGCACACCGCCATCTATTCAGACTTTTTTGGGAATTATCAAATGACTTACATTCGCACACTCTGCGCGGCCTCGCTTGCCGCATCGCTCGCCGCTACCTCCGCCGCTGCTGGCGGCATGGCCCCGGCAATCGAGATGGAACCGGTCGAGATCGTCGAAGAAACCGGCGGCTCCAGTTCCAACCTGCTGATCCCGCTGATCCTGATCGCGCTGATCGCCGCGGCCGCCAGCAGCACAAGTGGCAACAACAACAATATCGACTAAGGCCCCAGATCCGTCGCCCGCTTCTGCACCGAAGCGGGACGGCACTTGCAGGCCATACTTGCACTTGAAATGATGAAGGAAGGCCGCTGTGCTCAATTGCAGCGGCCTTCTTGTCGGCGCGAGACCGCGCCGCTTTGGTTAGGCCGTCAGAACCCGGTTGCAAAGCGCCAACAGGCGATGCGGCCAGGTCGCAACTTATGTTTCCCTACTCACAGAGTTGGGTTAAACTCCAGATTATCATTACTAGCATTGGGGATACGATGAAATACGCAAAACCCGCCGCGATTGCCGCAGTGAGCGCATCGCTCGCCGCCACCTCCGCCGCTGCTGGCGGCATGGCCCCGGCCATCGAAATGGAACCGGTCGAGATCGTCGAGGAAACCGGCGGCTCCAGTTCCAACCTGCTGATACCGCTGATCCTGATCGCCCTGATCGCCGCGGCGGCCTCCAGCAGCTCGTCGGGCACCGTGGGCGCCCCGACGCCCGGCTAGGTCACGCACAGCCGCATTGCGCAGTCAACTGTCGCACCATGGCACCGCGCCGGTCGAGAGCCCCGCGCGAAACCAATTTCTTGTTTTGAGCCTGAGAGTTGGTAGGTTAACGTTGCGTTACCACCAAAATGACGAGGGGATTCTCATGAAATACGCCAAACCAGTCACCGTTGCCGCCATGAGTGCCGCAATGACCGCCACCTCCGCCTCCGCCGGCGGCATGGCCCCGGCCATCGAGATGGAACCGGTCGAGATCGTCGAGGAAACCGGCAGCGGCAGTGCCAACCTGATCATCCCGCTGATCCTGATCGCCCTGATCGCCGCGGCCGCCAGCAGCACCAGCAATGGTGGCGAGGACGTCATCGTCGAAGGCCCGGTCTAAGACAGGCCAGTCGGCCCCCGCCCTTCGAGGCGGGGGCCGCGACATCCATGCAATCCAGTTTTCTCTGTGCGAACCCGTTGGTCTGCGTGCTCGATGACGTCTTCGATGACGCCACGGCCAAGGCCATTATCTCGGCCGGCCAGCACTCGCAAACGCGGGCCAAGGTGCAGGGCGCCTATGGCAATCGCGAACATGACGGCCGCACGAACACCCAGGCCCTGATCGACCAATGGTCGCTGCCCGAGGCACGCGAGGTCTGCGAGCGGATCTCCGACATCGTGCGGCTGCCCCCGGAACATTGCGAGACCGCCAAGATCCTGCGCTACGAGGGCGACCAGAAATTCGACCTGCACTCTGACGCCTATGACGACATCATGCCCGGCAGCATCGAGGCATTGCAGGCCGGGGGGCAGCGTCTTTTCACCACACTGTGCTACCTGAACGCGCCCGAGGGCGGCGGTGAAACGGAATTCCCCAAGCTCAAGCTGTCTGTTCAGCCACGGCCAGGGCGCGTCCTGCTGTTTTCGAACACCATTCCGGGCACGAATGCCCCGCATCCCCACGCGCTTCATGCGGGCCGCTCGATTACTGGCGGCGTGAAATGGGTGATGAGCCTTTGGTGGCGCGAACGCCTTTACCACGTGCCGCGGGACTATCCCGAAGAATCGGGCGAGATGCGCCGCGTCTGACCCGACCAGCGCGAACCGGCGCCGAGCCGCATGGCCAAGCCACAAAGAAAAAAACGCCGGCGCAAGGCCGGCGTTAAGTTATTGAGGCAGGTTTCATACAGGCAAGAAACCTATCGAGCAGTGCATCCTTTATAAGCAATCCACCGCCGCGATCCAAGCTAAAAGTTTGAAAAGGCAAGAACACGCCCTTACGCTGAGCGTCAACGCACCAAGGGAGCAGAGGGATTGTCCACGAAATGAAACCACAGTTTTTCGCATATTTGGGCCGGGGCGGGGTGCTGGCCGCGCTCGCGCTCGGCGCGTCCACGGCCCTGGCCGAGCCCAAGCATGGCATAGCTATGTATGGCGACCCCGACCTGCCCCCAGATTTTGATCACCTGCCTTATGCCAACCCGGACGCACCGCGCGGCGGAGAATTGGTCACCGCAAATACCGGCAGCTTCGACAGCCTCAATCCGTTCGTCCAGAAAGGCTCGGTTCCCTGGCAGGTCCGCTTCCTGACGGGCGAGACCCTGATGGCCCGATCGCTGGATGAACCCTTCTCGCTCTACGGGCTTCTGGCCGAATCGGTTGAAACGGGCCCGAATCGGGGATGGGTCGAATTCACCCTGCGCCCCGAGGCGGAATTTTCGGATGGCAGCCCGGTCACCGTCGAGGACGTCATGTGGTCCTACGAGACACTCGGCACCCAGGGCCACGGCCGCTATGCCGGCTTCTGGTCCAAGGTCGCCGAGATGGAGCAGACCGGGCCGCGCTCGGTCCGCTTCACCTTCAACACCGAGGATCGCGAACTGGCCCTTCTGGCGGGCATGCGCCCGATCCTGCAAAAGGCCCAATACGACGGCATGGACTTCGCCGAAACCGACGGGTTCGAACACATCCCGATCACCTCGTCGCCCTACGTGATTACCGATTACGAACAGGCGCGCTTTGTCGAGTTCACCCGCAACCCCGACTACTGGGGCGACGGGGTCGTGCCTTTCCGCACCGGCACGCACAACCTCGACACCGTGCGGATCGAGTATTTCGGCGATGCCACCGCCGCCTTCGAGGCCTTCAAGGTCGGCGAAGTGAATTTCAACCGCGAATTCAACGTCGCCAAGTGGGACAGCCAATACGATTTCGCCGCCGTGCAGTCGGGCGATGTGGTGCGCAACATCCTGCCCCATTCGCGCCCCTCGGGCATGACCGGCTTCGTAATGAACACGCGCAGCCCGCAATTCGCCGATATCCGCGTGCGCAGCGCCATGCTGCACGCCTTCAATTTCGAGTTCATCAACGACGCACTGACCGGCGGGGTGCAGCCGCGCATCACCTCCTATTTCTCCAACTCGCCGCTGGCGATGCAGGACGGCCCCGCGACGGGCCGGGTGCGCGACTTCCTGGAACCCTTCGCCGACCAGATCCCGGCAGCGGCGCTCGAGGGCTATGCCCTGCCCGTCTCGGACGGGACCGAGCGCAACCGGGACGGCATTCGCGCCGCGCTGGACCTGATGGAACAGGCCGGCTGGACCGTTCAGGACGGCGTTATGGCGAATGCCGCCGGTGAGCCCTTCACCTTCGAGATCGTGCTGGAAAACAACAGCACCGAGAACCAGACCATCATCGACATGTTTGTCCAGTCGCTGGCCCGGCTGGGGATCACGCCCACCGTGACCCTCGTCGACAGCGCGCAATACCGCGAACGCACCGACGCTTACGAATACGACATGACCTATTTCCGGCGCGGCCTGTCGCTGTCGCCCGGCAACGAGCAGTACCTCTATTGGGGCTCGGAAAATGCCGACACGCCGGGCGGCCGCAACCTTATGGGGGTCAAGTCCGAGGCCGTGGACGCGATGATCGACCGGTTGCTGACCTCGGAAAGCCAGGACGATTTCCGCGCCGCCACCCGCGCGCTTGACCGGCTGCTGACCTCGGGGCGCTATGCCATCCCGATCTACCAGTGGAATATCAGCCGCATCGCCCATGACAATCGGCTGCACTACCCCGATACCATGCCGATCTTCGGCGACTGGCCGGGCTGGTTGCCTGATGTCTGGTGGTGGGAAGAAGACAGCTGAAGAAACGGGGCGTCCGGTGCCGGGCGCCCTTTACAGAAAATGATGCAGCTTTTGAAGCATGGGCCTGTTGTAGCGACGCCCTATTGAACAGCAAACCCAAAAGAAATTTTCGAATGCTGGGAGCGATGCCGGTCGCCCAAGCGGGACCTTGCTGTCATTAAATCGCCGCGTGTGAATGTCCGCTGTGAATGGGTTAGGTTGCTTGGGGATGCTACCATTTCCCCAAGCTCTCAAGGCATATTGGCAGAGGCGCTTGACACGGCGGCTGCTGAATATGAAACCTCTGTTTCATGTCCTTAAGTGTTTTGCCTGCCGCCGTTCTTAACCCCGACCTGCCATTGGCGTCGGAGTTTTGCCAGCATGGATGTCAGAGCTTTCGTCAGGCTGCCGAATACGTGCAAGACCTACCGTATGGGCGAAACAGTGGGTCGCCTGCCTATAAGTCAGTTTTGGCGGACAGACGAGGCACATGTAGTAGCAAACATGCGATTGTCGCCGCTCTGTCTCACGAGCAAGGTCTGACGGTTCAACTAATCTCGGGCATCTACGAGATGGACGAAGTGAACACGCCGGGCGTAGGTCGTGTCCTTAACTCGGCTGGTCTTCTTGCAATACCTGAAGCTCATTGCTGGGTCGAATACAACGGAAGCCCTGTGGATCTGACATCTGGCGACGCACAATCTCAACTCAACAAACGAGTGTTTGTCCATAGAGAAGAAATCTCGCCCGAGCAGACGGGGACCTACAAAGAAAAAGCTCACAAGGGATTCATTTCGGCGTGGCTCGCAGGTCAGCCGCACATCGAAATGAATGAGCGAGAGCTGTGGGAAGTGCGCGAGCGATGCATAGCGGCTCTTTCTGAGAGTCACGTCGAAGCCGAAATTCGCCGCATATGAGAAACGCAGTAAGGCGGGCTCCTAGCCGACTTGCGGCGGTGCAGAACGCGACTTTGGGTTTCAAGGCCCCTGAGGAGTTGCCCGTATGACCACTGTCAGCCCCGAAGCGGTCACTACGCGAGACGGCGCGGCTGGTAAGAGCGGACCTTCGTGATTGGTAGGTCGCGTGACCGACATGCGGGACAAAGCTGCTATTGCGGGCAAACGTGGCATCGGTAAGCTACCGTCGGTGAGAGTGAGGAAGCATGATTGAGATCAGGGAAGCGATGGATGCCGATGCAGCTGAAGCGGTAAACGCCCTGCGCCGCTCAATCACCGAACTCTGCATTGCAGATCATAAGAACGATCCTGCCGAGATCGAAGGCTGGCTCAGCAATAAGACAGTCGAGACTTGGCGACACTGGATCGCGCGAGATGACTCCGTGGTGCTGGTGGCCGAGCGGTACAGGAAGATCATAGGGGTCGGGATGGCTACTCTGAACGGCGACATCCTCTTGAACTATGTCCATCCCGATGCCCGCTTTGGTGGCGTTAGCAAAGCTATTCTCTCAGGCTTGGAGGACGTCTTGCGCGCGCGTGGCATCCGGCGCTGCCGTTTGGAAAGCACCGTTACGGCCCAATCTTTCTACGAAAGCTGCGGCTTCCGGTCAAAAGGCGGTGACGCGCTCCTGCTCTCGAAATCCTTGTAGTTGCGGGGCTCATAAGGGCTCGGTGCGGACTTTCGCCGCAATTGCATCATCTACTGTTAATGGCTGGCCGGTGCCGGGGCGCCCTTTTTATCAGCGGCGTGGCCTAGACCAGTGACGTGACCCAAAGGATCGTCGCGTCCTCGGGGCTGAGCGAGATCACGTTGTGGCCCATCCTGGCATCATAATAGGCGCTGTCGCCCCGGCGCATCTCGACCGGTTCGTAGAACTCGGTATAGAGCCGGATGACGCCGGTCAGCACATAAAGGAATTCCTCGCCGTCATGGCGCACCCAGCCATCGAATTCCGCCATGTCGCGGGCGCGGACCCGGGCGCGATAGGGCAGCATCCGCTTGCGGGTCAGAACCTCGGCAAGCATGTCGTGCTCATAGGTGGCGGTGGGATGGCGGGTGGCCTCGTCGGTGCGGGTCACGGCAAGGCGGCCCGTGGCCCTGTCATCCTCGGGCGGGGTAAAAAGCTGCGGCACCGAGATTTCCAGCCCTACGGCCAGTTTCTTGAGCGCGTCATAGGTGGGCGACATCAGGCCGTTCTCGATCTTCGACAGGGTCGAGCGCGCCATGCCCGCCTGCCGCGCGGCGCGTTCCAGCGTCCAGCCCTGGGCCTTGCGTACCTCGCGCACCCGCGCGCCCAGATCGACGGGTTTCGCGAACGCTGTCTCACCGGTTTCGCGGGCGATGCTGATAAGGCTCTTGGGGTCCTGTCCGGCCATGGCTTGTCCTATAGGCAGGCGGCCCGCCGCTTGCAACCGCGCCACTGGGGGGATAGCGCAAGATCATGACCGCCGCCGCCCCCTTCAACATGGCCGCCCATGTGCTGGCCACCGCCCCCACCTGCCCCGACAAGGTGGCGCTGGGGGTTTTGGGGCCGGCGCGCGCCAGCCGTTGGTCCTATGCCCGGCTGGAGGGCGCGGTTCGCGGGGTCGCCACGGGCCTTTTGCGGGCCGGGTTGGAACCGGGCGACCGGGTGCTCTTGCGGCTGGGCAACACGCAGGACTTTCCGGTGGCTTTCCTGGCTTGCCTTTCGGTCGACCTTGTCCCGGTGCCCACCTCGTCGCAGCTGACCGGCACCGAGGTCACGGCGCTTTGCACCGCGCTGGCCCCGGCGGCGGTGATCGCGGGCGAGGGCATCGCCCTGCCCGACCACCCGGCGCCGGTGATCCCCGCCGCGCAACTGGCCGCGTGGCACGACCTGCCCCCGGCCGAATTCGCCATGGGCGACCCAGACCGGCCCGGCTATGTCATCTATACATCCGGCACCGCCGGGCGCCCGCGCGGCGTGGTCCATGCCCATCGCGCCATACTGGCCCGCCAGCACATGATTCAAGGCTGGTATGGGCTGACCCCCGAGGACCGGGTGCTGCATGCGGGCGCCTTCAACTGGACCTACACGCTGGGCACCGGCCTTCTGGACCCCTGGACAATGGGCGCAACGGCCCTTGTGCCCGCGCCTGGCACCGATAGTCGCGCGCTGCCGCTGCTGCTCAAGCGGCACGATGCGACCATTTTCGCCGCCGCGCCGGGCGTCTACCGCCAGATTCTGCGCGCGCCCCTCGCGCCGATGCCGAAACTGCGCCACGGGCTGTCGGCGGGCGAGAAACTGCCCGAGACGATCCGAACCGCATGGCAGGACGCCACCGGCACGCAGATTCACGAAGCGTTCGGCCTGTCGGAATGTTCCACGTTCATCTCGGGCGCGCCGGGCACCCCGGCCCCGCCCGGCACGCTCGGATTTCCCCAACCGGGCCGCCGGATCGCCCTGATCGATGCGCACGGGGCCGAGGCCGATCATGGCTCGATCGCCATCCACCGCACAGACCCCGGCCTGATGCTCGGCTATCTTGGCCACCCCGATGAAACCGCCGCGCGCTATTGCGGCGACTGGTTCCTGACCGGCGATATCGGCAGCCGCACGACCGATGGCGCGATCCGCTACGAGGGCCGCGCCGATGACATGATGAACGCGGGCGGCTACCGGGTGTCGCCCATCGAGGTGGAAACCGCCCTTGCGGCCCATCACGGAATAGACGAAGCCGCCGCGGTGGAAGTGAGCATCAAGGCCGACACCACCGTCATCGCCGCCTTCTATACCGGCCCGGCCGCCCTGATCGAGGCCGACCTCGCCACTTTTGCCTCGGAGCGTCTGGCCCGCTACAAGACCCCTCGACTCTTCATTCACCGTGCGTCCCTGCCCCGGGGCGCCAACAACAAGCTCTTGCGCCGCAGATTGCGGCAGGAGTGGGAGACCACCGATGGTCAAGCTTGATATCTTTTCCGACCCGATCTGCCCCTGGTGCTATATCGGCAAAACAAACCTGGACCGGGCGCTGGAACAGGTGGGCGACCATCCGTTCAAGATCGAATACCACCCGTTCCAGCTCAATCCCGACATGCCCCCCGAGG
>JAAAPD010000054.1 GCA_009908505.1 Alphaproteobacteria bacterium
AAACGATGGACGCGGAAATGGCGGGCGAGCCAGGGCATGAGCCGGTGCCATTCATGCGAGGAGAAAGGCGTGCCGTGCAGAAGCACCAGTGCGGGCGCGCCTTCCGGTCCGGTCACCCCGGCGCTGATCCTGTGGCCGCGGAATGCGAAACTGTCGTCGAGGGCGGTTTGGCTCATGGCGATGACTCATTTCTAACTCTTAAATCATGTTGAAATGGTTAGTTTAGTGCTGTACCACTTGTCAACATTGATACGGAGGTGAGTTTGGGCGGTTCTTCTATGGTCGGATGGCGTGCTGAGGACTTGGTCGGCGGCCATATCGTTCTCGATTTCCTCAACACGACCGGCGGGCGCGGAAAGGCGCGCGACGGGGACAGGCTGACCGAGTATGCCGATCTGCTGGACTGGGGCGCGGCCGCAACGCTTCTGCGCGCGGACGAAGCAACGGCGCTGGCCACGGCCCTGGAGAGCCGGCCCGAGGCGGCTGTGGCAGAGCTCCGCCGGGCAACGGAGTGGCGCGAGGCGCTTTATTCGGTTCTCGTGGCGGTGCAGGCGCGTGCGGCCCTGCCCGAGCCGGCGCGTGAAACCGTCGAGGCTGTGATCCGGCAGGGCCAGAGCGATGCACGGCTCGGGCTCGGACCCGGCGGGGCGGGGCTGGCCTGGCAGGCGGTTCCCGCCGAGCCGCTGGCGCTGCCGCTGACGCGGCTCGGACTGGCGGCCTTGGAATTCCTGACGGGACCGGACCTGACGCGGCTGCGAACTTGTGAACGCTGCACCTGGATGTTCGTCGATCGCGGGCGTGGCCGGGCGCGCCGCTGGTGCAGCATGTCGCTTTGCGGCAATCGCGCCAAGGCGGCCCGGCACTACGCGCGGATCCGGCAAAAATGCTGAGCGCCGGGATCGCGTCCGAGGCGGCCCGGGATCACCGAGGTGCGGCCCTGCATCGCGCCCGACAGAGGGTGGCGGCTCGGGATATGTCAGCGGACATTCGCGTCCAGCACGTTCGGTATGGCGTCGGGATAGCGGCAGGCGGTTACAGGGTAAACAGCACACGGCTGGACAGGCGCGTCTTCACCGATATGGCGTGCTAAATCGAGTCGGGGGCGTTCCGCCCGCGCGTCGCGGCAACCTCTGTCGGCTGCGCGAGAGGCGCACGGCCCAGGCGGCTATTTCAGACAACTCGCATCTGGGAAAGATCGGGATCGAGATCGCCGGGTGACGGATCGCCGAAGGTTTCCCGACCCCTGTGCGTGCCATCCCCTGCCGCCATGGGCCTATTTCCGGCGAGGCGCTGATTCCGGCGACAGAGCTTTTTTGCGGGACCTCCGGCAAACCGGCGCGGCAAGTCTGTCGGACAGACGATAAATGCGGCCAAGGGCCTATCGTGGTGATCGCGCGCCGCTTGATCCGCGCAGAGTTGGGGATTCCGACGACCGCCGGTTCCGCGCGTGGCGGATTACACTTTTTCAGCAGGCCGATGCGGGCGATCTTGCGGTCTTCGGTGGACCACCTTTGGAATGTCGACTATTGTTATTTCAAGTGACAGTTGCGACCGGCCAGAAGGTCGGCGAATCGTTGGGGGTGAGGTGAGACCGTTTAAAATTTCGGCCGCCGCCATGGCATTTTTGCGCGTCATGGTTGTTGTTACATTAGCCGCTCTGTTCCCGGGATCGGGTCTTGCCACCCCATTCACCACGACCGTGCCGGGTGTCGGCATCCCGCTGCCGGATGTCTATCCCGAGGCCGGTGGCGTGGCCATCGTCATGGTCGGCGACAACGGCAACATCTATTACCAGTTCTCGGACCCGAACGGGGCCTTCGTGGGGTTCCAGTATAACGGGCAGCCGGCCGCGTTCCGGGGCAATCCTTTCACCATCAATGACCCGATCCCGCTGGATTGCGGGGTGCGTACCTGTACCGACTATTTCGGCGGCGGGATCGCGACCATGCATGTCCGGTTCTCGGCCTATGACGGCGACACCCAGCCGGGCGGGTTCGATTTCAACGATATCGACCTGGTGATGAACGGTGTCACTGTCGGCAACTGGTCGTCGATCACCACCCAGCGGACCAATGACAGCGGAACGACCAGCTTCGGCTCTGAAACCGGGTTCGGCAACAACTCGTTCAACACGGGCTGGTTCTCGACGACCAACCAGACGCTGCTCGACGACATTCTGGCTACGGGTCAGACGACAACGCAGGTGCGCGATGCCGATCCCAACGACAACTACTGGGATTTCCGCAGGGGTGACAGCCTGCCCGACGAGGCGCTGCGGACCATCGCGCCGGGCTACGAGTTCGAAAAGACCGCCGATGTGACCGACTTCACCGCGGTCGGGCAGGTGATCACCTATACCTACACCGTGACCAATATCGGCTCGGTCGACATCACTGACCTGACGGTGACCGACGACAAGGTCGCCTCGATCACCTGCGACACGACGACGATCAATCAGACAACTGGCGGCGGTGCGCCCGAAGTGGCCACCTGTACCGGCACCTACGTGATCACCCAGGCCGATTATGACGCCCAGCAGGTGACCAATATCGCCCTGGCCAACGGCACGCCGGAATATGGCGCGCTGGGGGCGGTGACCGATACAGTGACCCTGCCCGGGCCGCCGGTTCTGTCGCCGGCGCTGAGCGTGGCCAAGACGGCGAGTCCGACGGCATTCTCGGCCCCCGGCGAAGTGATCACCTATACCTACACCGTCGAGAACACCGGCGATTCGACGCTATCGAGCGTTGCGCTGACCGATGATCGGATTCCGGGGACTTTCTGCCAAGTGGCGAGCCTCGCGCCCGGCGACAGCACCGGTTGCAGCGCGACCTATTCCGTCACCCAGGCCGATATCGACGCCTTCGTCACCTCCGGAACGACGTTGGACAACATCGCCACCGCCACGGCGACCGATCCGAATGGCACGTCGGTCGATGCGACCGACAGCGAAAGCCTGCCGGGCCCGGTGGCGGCGCCGACGCTTGTGCTGGAAAAGACCGCGTTGCAGGCTGATTTCGATGCGGTCGGCGACGTGCTGCAATATCGGTTCGAGATCACCAATACCGGCAACGTCACCTGGCCCGCCGCACCGGCAATCGACGATCCGCTGATCACCGGGGCAGGGGGCAGTGTCACCTGTCCGGGCGGCAGCGTCGCGCCCGGAGCGGTCGTCTCCTGCACCGGAAGCTACACCGTGACCCAGGCCGATCTGGATGCCGGCGCGGTCGACAATACCGCGACGGCCGAAATCAGCGTCGGCGGCGTGACCGAAACCGCGACCGACAGCCTGAGCGTGCCTGCGGTGATCGCGACCGGGCTGGATATCGTCAAGCGGCTGCCCGCCGGGGCGGACAGCAGCTTTGACGCGGTCGGCCAGACGATCAGCTATGAATACGAGCTGACCAATACCGGAACGGTGACGCTCGATACGCCGTCCGTTTCCGATGACAAGGTCGCGGTAACCTGTCCGGCCGGGTCGATCGCGCCGGGCGACAGCGTGACCTGCAGTTCGGACGCACCCTATGTCATCACCCAGGCCGATCTCGATGCCGGCGGGGTGACGAACCTGGCCACCGGCTCGGCGCAGACCGTTGGCGGCGACACGGTGGACAGCGCTCAGACCGATCTGACCGTGCCGGCAGACCAGGCGCCGGCGCTGGCCATGGACAAGACCGCGCCGAACGTCGATCCGGGTGATTTCGTGCCCGGTTTCGTCGTCACCTACAACTACGAGGTGACCAATACCGGCAACGTCACGATCACTGACCCGATTACCGTGAATGACGACCGGATCGCCGGTCCGATCGCCTGCGGCGCTGCACCGCTTGCACCGGGGGCAAGCCGGAGCTGCACCGCCGATTACACGGTGACCGAGGCCGATGTGCTGGCCGGGCTGGTCAGCAACCGGGCCACGGCGACCGATGGCACCACGACCTCGAACGAAGATACCCAGACCGTGCCGCAATCGGGCACGCCAGCGCTGGGGCTGGCCAAGGCCGCCGTGCCGGCGGGCGTGACCTTCAGCAGTCTCACCGACAGTGTCGATTTCGAATTCACCGTCACCAATACCGGCGATACCTCGATCATCGACAGTCAGCCCATCACCATCGATGACCCGTTGATCGGGGCGGTCGATTGTTCGGCCCAGCCTTCGGTGCTGGCGCCTGGGGACAGTTTCGTTTGCACCGCCACCTATTCGGCGATCACCCAGGCGCAGCTGGATGCGGGCGAGATCGTCAACACCGCCACCGCCCAGTTCACCGACAGCTCCGGTCCGGTGATCTCGCCCCAGGCCGGCACCACCGTGCCCGCCGACATCACACCGGGGATGAGCCTGGACAAACAGGGCCCGGCGGAGTTCGGTGCTGTCGGCAGCACTGTCACCTTCACCTTCGATCTGACCAATGACAGCGCCCAGACGATTGCCACCGCCAGCATCAGCGACCCGGCGATCCCCGGCCTGACCTGCGATTTCAACGATATCGCCCCGTTCGGCACGGTCAGTTGCACCGGTGACTATACCGTGACCCAGGCCGATCTGGATGCGGGTCAGATCGTCAATACCGCCACCGCCACGGGCCAGGCCCCAGACGGCACACCGCTGAGCGCGAGCGATACCGAAACCGTGCCGGTCGATTCGGCGGCGGTGGTGCCGGCCCTGAGCCTCGACAAGCAGGCCGATGTCGCATCGGTCTCGGCGGTGGGCGAGGTGATCGATTACAGTTTCGCCGTGACCAATAGCGGCACGGTGACCTTGGCACCTGTCACGGTTTCGGACCCCGGACTGGGCCTGACCTGCACGATCCCCAGCCTGGCGCCGGGCGCGGTCGACAGCACCACCTGCACTGGCAGCCATACCGTGACCCAGGGCGATATCGACGCCGGCGAGGTCGAGAATACGGCCAGTGCGGACGCGGCCGACCTGCCAAGCCCTGCAACTGACAGCGTTGTTACCCCGGTCACCGGACGCAGCCCGGCCTTTACCATCGACAAGAGCGCCGACGACACCGCCCAGGTCAGTGCCGGACAAGTGCTGACCTACAGCCATGTCGTGACCAATACCGGCAATGTCAGCCTGACCGACATCACACTGACCGACAGCCATACCAGCGCCGGTGGCACGACAAGCCTCGTTTTCAGCCCGTCGAACGTGATCGCCAGCCTCGCCCCGGGCGACAGCGTCACCGTGACCACCAGCTATGCCGTAACTCAGGCCGACATCGATGCCGGGGCCGACCTGACCAACAGCGTAAGCGGCAGTGCCACGCCCCCCGCTGACCTCACTGCCCCCAACGCCACGGACGACGAGGCGGTCACGGTCGCGGACCCGGCCCCGGCCGTGTCCGTTGTGAAGACCGAACAGGACGGGTCGAGCGATTTCGGCGCGGTCGGCTCTTCGGAAACCTTCACCTTCGCGGTCACGAATGACGGCAATGTCACGCTGTCCGGTTTCGCGCTGACCGACGACCTGACCGGCTTTTCCTGCACGCTGCCCGATCTTGCCCCCGGTGCCACGGCGACCACATGCCAGGGCGGGGTGCCGCTGCAGACGGTGTATACGATCACCCAAGCGAATGTGGATGCCGGCAGCCTGACCAACGAGGTGACCGTCACCGATGGCGTGACCACCGGCACCGACGCGGTCACCCTTTCCGGTCCGGTCCAGGCCCCGGCCCTGTCGATGGTCAAGACCGCCACCGCCGGGGCCGGCTACGCCGCAGTGGGCGACATCGTCAGTTACGACTACGTGATCAGCAATGATGGCAACATCACGCTGTCGGGGCCGTTCACGGTTGCCGACGACAAGACCAGCGTGACCTGTCCGGCGGCGCCCGCCGCCGGGCTTGCGCCGGGCGCGACGCTGACCTGCAGTGCGGAATATTCCGTCACCCAGGGGGATCTCGACGCGGGCTCGGTGACCAATGTCGCGACGGCCAGCACGACGCAAAGCCTGGTGCCCGGCGGGCCGACCCCGGTCAGCTCGGCCCCGGTCAGCGAAACCGTCGCCGCCGCCCAGGGCCCGGCCCTGACGTTGGACAAGCGGATCACCCCGGCCACGGCCACCACCTTTGCCGCGCCGGGCGACCAGCTCAGCTATACCTTCACGATCACCAATAGCGGCAACGTGACGATCCCGGCGCCGATCACCGTCGATGATGACCGGATCGGAACCGGCTTGGCCTGCCTGGCCGCGCCGCTGGCGCCCGGGGCCAGCGGGTCCTGCACCCATTCCTGGACCGCAACCCAGGCCGATGTGGATGTTGGATCGGTCACCAATACCGCCGCCCCGGTGGCCAGTTTCGGCGGCAACCCAGTGCCCGCGACCGGTGACAGCGTGACCGCGCTGGCCGTTCAGGCGCCCGAACTGGCGCTCGACAAGGAGTTCGTGTCGATCACCAACGGCACCTTCGCCGCCGCTGAGGTGATCACCTACAGCTACACGGTCACCAATACCGGCAACACGACGGTGACGACCGAACCGGTGATCACCGACAACCTGATCACCGACCCCGCGGACCTGACCATCGACGCGCCGTTCCCGCCGGCCGGGCTGCCCCCCGGTGGCAGCGTGACCTATACGGGCGTTTATACGGTCACGCTTGCGGATGTGCAGCTCGGCTCGGTGACCAATGCGGCGACGGCGGACAGCGATGGCGTCACCTCGCCCCCCGACAGCGTCACCACGCCGATCGGCGCCAACCCGTCGCTCAGCCTGATCAAGCAGGCCGATCTTCCCGAGGTTTCGGCCGTGGGGCAGATGATCACCTATACCTACGAGGTCACCAATACCTCGTCCGGGACGCCGGCCCCGGCCTTTGCCAATCCGATCACGGTCAGTGACGACCGCATCGCCGGGCCGATCGCCTGCGATCCGACCGCCGACAACCAACTGGTGGTGGGCGAGACGACGACATGCACCGCGACATATACGGTGACGCAAACCGACCTGGACTCCGGCGAGGTGGTGAATGCCGCCACCGCCGGCACCGAATTCGCGGGCCAGACCGTGTTCAGCCCGGGCGTGACCGAGACCGTGCCGGTCGATGCGCAGCCGTCGCTCGCCACCCTCAAAGAGGTGATTGCAGGCCCCGATCCGGCCGCCGCCGGCGACGAGTTGAGCTTTCGCATCACAACCACCAATGACGGCAACCAGACGCTGTCGAATGTCCAGATCGACGACCCGCTGCTGCCCGCGCTGACCTGCACGCCTAGCCCGGGCCCGGTCAGCCTGGCGCCTGGCGCGGCCCTGGTCTGCGAGGGTGATTACACCGTCACCCAGGCAGATATCGATGCCCAAAGCCTGACCAATACCGCCACGGCGAGCGCCACCAGCCCGCAGGGTGTTGATGTGTCGGACGATGGCACCGCCACGCCGCCGGTCGCCCCGGCCGCGCCGCAGGTCACGGTGCTCAAGGAATTGCCCGCCGCCGCCTATTCCGCCCCGGGCGAGGTGCTGACCTATCGTGTCACCGTCACGAACAGTGGCAATGTGACCCTGACAAGCGCCGAGGTGACCGACAGCAATGTCGCCGGGATCTGCGCGGTCGGCGAATTGGCGCCGGGGGCCAGCGACAGCTCCTGCACGTTCGACTATATCGTGACCCAGGCCGATATCGACGCAGGCAGCATCGACAACACCGCCGATGTGATCGCCCAGCCGACCAATCCGGGCGCCGATCCGGTCAGCGGCGACGATACACTCAGCATCGATGGCCCGGCGCAAGAACCGGCCTTCGGCATGTCCAAAACGGCCGATCTGGCTGTGTTTAATACCGCCGGGGAAACGATCACCTATACGTATCAGGTCGGCAATACCGGCAATGTCACCCTGACCCAGGCGCCGAGCGTCACCGACGACCGCATCGCGTCGGTCAGCTGTCCGCCGCTGCCATCGGGCGGGCTGGCGCCGGGCGATTTCATCACCTGTTCCGCGACCTATGTCACCACCCAGGCCGATGTAGATGCGGGCGGCGTGACCAATGTGGCAAGTGTCGGCTCTCCCGAGGCGCCGTTCGACCCGCAGAATCCAGGCGGGGCCGAGGCGACCGAAACCGTTCCGGCCGACCGAACACCGGCAATCACCGTGGACAAGCAGGCCGACGACACAACCGAAGTCGTAGCGGGACAGGTCGTCACGTACAGCTACAACGTCGAGAATACCGGCAATGTAACGTTGACCGACATCACCCTGACCGACGATCACACTACCGCGTCCGGTACCGCGCCGCTGGCGATCTCGGATGGCGGGGTGATCTCGACGCTCGCGCCGGGCGACAGCGCGGTCCTGACCGCAAGCTATACCGTCACTCAGGCCGATATCGACGCCGGGGCCGACCTGAGCAACAGCGTGAGCCTGACGGCCACCAGCCCCGATGGATCGACCCCGACGGCCAGCGACAGCGAAACCGTTACCGTAGCGCCCGAAGCACCGGCGATGGAGGTCATCAAGAGTGTCGCCGCCAGCACCGGCGCGGCGGCGGGCGACAGCGTGACCTTCGAGGTTACGGTCCAGAATACCGGCAACGTGACACTGAGTGCGCCCGCATTGAGCGACACGCTGCGCCGCGCCGATGGCACCGACATCCTGCCGGCGCCGGTTCCGGTGCTGAGCGCCGGGGATGGCGGCACGCTGGATCCGGGCGAGGTCTGGACCTACGAGGTGACCCATGTACTGGC
>JAAAPD010000065.1 GCA_009908505.1 Alphaproteobacteria bacterium
GAACGCCGACATGATGCTGCCGGTGATCGCCCAGGATGCGGGCATGGACGAGGACGCGACCGCCGACACGCTGAGCACCTTCGTCTTCCCCGATGTCGAGACGCAGCTTTCCGAGGCCTGGCTGGGCGGGAACGCGACCGCCTTCCTAAAGGGTGTTGCCGATGTCTTCGTCGAGGCCGGCTCGATCGATGCCGCGCTCGACACGTACGAGGACAACATCAATATCGGCCCCCTTCAGGCAGCCGCCGAGATGTGATCGCCGATCAGGCCGTCCTCCGGGGCGGCCCTTTCGATACCCCGGCCCGGCCTGCCCGGCCGGGGTGTCCAATACCAAAAGGCGTGGGGACAGGATGTCGGGACTTCATATCGAGAACATTTCCATGCGCTTCGACCTGCCCAATGGCAGTTCGGTTCAGGCGCTCAAGGATGTTAGCCTTGAACTGAAACAGGGCGAGCTGATGAGCGTTCTGGGCCCCTCGGGCTGCGGCAAGACCACGCTGCTGAATATCCTTGCGGGGTTCCTGGCCCCGACCGAGGGCCAGACCCGGATGAACGGACATGTCGTCAACGGCCCGGCGGCGGAACGCGGCATGGTCTTCCAGCAGGGCGCGCTGTTCGAATGGATGAGCGTGCGCGACAATGTCAGCTTCGGGCCGCGCATGGCCGGCCAGAAATCGGCACAATACAAGCAAACCGTGGATCACCTGCTCGATGTGGTCGGGCTTCAGGATTTCAAGGAAAAGGCCATCTATGAATTGTCCGGCGGCATGCAGCAGCGCGTGGCGCTGGCCCGCTGCCTGGCCAATGATCCGGATGTGATCCTGATGGATGAACCGCTGGGCGCGCTGGACGCGCTGACGCGCGAAAAGATGCAAGGCTTGGTCCTCAAGCTGTGGAAAGAAACCGGCAAGACGATCATCCTGATCACCCACTCGGTCGAAGAGGCGCTGCTACTCGGCGAGCGGCTGATCGTGATGGCACCGCGTCCGGGCCGCATCCACAAGGAATACAGCCTGCCCTTCGCCGATCTGGGCGTGGGCGCCGACCTGCGCGAGGTGAAGAAACACCCCGAATTCAATGAACGCCGCGAAGAGATCCTTTCCATGATCTGGGACATGGAAGAGGAAATCATGGGCCGGCAGGAGGCATCGTGATGAAGCTGTTCACCGACCTTGCCGGCGAACTGGGCAACATCCTGGCCACGCTGGCCGCCGCCGTACCCTTCATTTTGGGCTATGTCCTGCTGATCCTTCTGCTGCTGATCATCTGGACGGCGGTCAAGCGGGGCCTGACCACGCGTCGGGATTTCGGATCGCTCAAGACTGTCACGTTCGGGGATGAAAGTGCGGTAAACTCCAATTTCGCGGCCTCGGTCATATCGGTTGTGTTGATTTTCGTCCTCTGGGGGGCCTTCACGGGGTCCAAGATGCTGCCCGGTTTCCTGCATGCACCGGGTGCCTATACCGGCGAGGGCAGTTTTACCTACACCGCCACCGCGCCCGACGGGTCCGCGGACGATGCCACCGTTTCGGTCATCGTGCATGCCGTTGGCCAGGAGGTCGATGCGCCCGGGTCGGCGCCGGGCGACGGGTTTGCCAAAAATGACGGCATGGTCGTTGCCGCCTATCGCAGCGAATTGATGAGTTGGGACGAAAATGACGAGATCACGCGTGACGACGGCGCGGTGATCACCGCGGTCGATGGCCAGCCGATCGCCGAAGGCGACCCCGTCTCGGTCGGGTTCGGCGAGGTTTCCCTGACCCGTCGCGGAACTTTGAACGTGACCCCGGCCACCGGCTGGCAGATGGAGCCGATCTGGCTGCCGCCGCCCGAAGATGTCTGGTCGCGCCTGATGGAAATCTCGACCGACGGGTTCCGGAATTCCACTCTGGCCGAGCATCTGGGTTATTCGCTGTTCCGGGTCATCGTGGGCTTCGTCATCGGGGCGATGGTGGGGATCCCGCTGGGCTATGCCATGGGCCTGTCCGACTGGTTCCGCGGCTGGTTCGACCCGATTGTCGAATTCATGCGGCCCGTGCCGCCCCTGGCGCTGATCCCGCTGGTGATAATCTGGGCAGGGATCGGAGAAGAGGGCAAGATCATCCTTCTGTTCCTCGCCGCGCTGTGGATTATGGCCATCGGCGCGCGGTCCGGGGTCAGCGGCGTGCGGATCTCGAAGGTCCACGCCGCCTATTCGCTGGGAGCCAGCAAGTGGCAGATCATGCGCCACGTCATCATCCCGAATTCCCTGCCGGAAATCTTCACCGCCGCCCGTGTCGCCATGGGCGTCTGCTGGGGCACGGTCGTCGCCGCCGAACTGGTGGCCGCGGATAAGGGCGCGGGGATGATGATCATGACCGCGTCGAAATTCCAGAACACCGACATCGTCATCATGGGCATCATCCTGATTGGTGTCATCGGGTTCGGCATCGACATGCTGATGCGCCAGGCCGAGAAATGGCTTGTGCCGTGGAAGGGCAAAGGCTGATCCGTTCCGCAGGGTCGGCGAAAGGTCCAGTGGACCTTTCGAAGCCTTTGCGGGCGGAGCCCCGGACTTGGCTGATCCGACGTGTAGGACCCGTTGGGCCGGCGGCGCGATCAGGGGCGGCGTCGTGCTCCCCCTTGCCTATGCCGCCATAATCCCCTATACGCGCGCCTGTTGAAGCGGCGGGACAGCCGCGAGGCGAGCAGGGTCGGGTTCACCGGCCCTCTTTGTTTATCGCTTCGACCAATTCACCCCAAGACCCGCGGAGACAACCGCGCGGCCAGAATACGACGCTAAAGGAAACAGACGCCACATGGCTCAGAACGCATCCATGGAGGAATTCGAAGCCCTCCTGAACGAAAGTTTCGAAATGGACACCCCCGAAGAGGGCTCTGTCGTCAAAGGTAAGGTCATCGCCATCGAGGCGGGACAAGCCATTATCGACGTAGGCTACAAGATGGAAGGCCGTGTCGAGCTCAAGGAATTCGCAAATCCCGGTGAAGCCCCCGAAATCGCCGTTGGCGACGAGGTCGAGGTTTACCTGCGCGCGTCCGAGAACGCCCGCGGCGAAGCCGTGATTTCCCGCGAGATGGCCCGCCGCGAAGAGGCGTGGGACCGTCTCGAAAAAGCCTATGCCGCGGAAGAGCGCGTCGAAGGTGCCATCTTCGGCCGCGTCAAGGGCGGCTTCACCGTCGACCTCGGCGGCGCCGTGGCCTTCCTGCCCGGGAGCCAGGTCGACGTGCGTCCCGTGCGCGATGCCGGCCCGCTGATGGGTCTCAAGCAGCCGTTCCAGATCCTGAAGATGGACCGCCGCCGCGGCAACATCGTCGTGTCGCGCCGCGCCATCCTGGAAGAATCCCGCGCCGAACAGCGTGCCGAGGTGATCAGCAACCTGACCGAGGGTCAGGCGGTGGACGGCGTGGTCAAGAACATCACCGAATACGGGGCCTTCGTGGACCTGGGCGGTGTCGACGGCCTGCTGCACGTGACCGACATGGCCTGGCGCCGTGTGAACCATCCCTCCGAAATCCTGTCGATCGGCGAAACCGTCAAGGTTCAGGTCATCAAGATCAACAAGGAAACCCATCGCATCAGTCTGGGTATGAAGCAGCTGCAGGACGATCCGTGGGATGCCGTGGCCGCCAAGTATCCGCTGGAATCGGTGCATGCCGGCCGCGTGACCAACATCACCGATTACGGTGCGTTCGTCGAGCTGGAGCCGGGCGTCGAGGGCCTGGTCCACGTTTCCGAAATGTCCTGGACCAAAAAGAACGTCCATCCGGGCAAGATCGTCTCGACCAGCCAGGAAGTGGAAGTCATGGTCCTGGAAATCGACGAAGCCAAGCGCCGCGTTTCGCTGGGCCTCAAGCAGACCATGCGCAACCCCTGGGAAGTCTTCGCCGAAACCCACCCCGAGGGCACCGAGGTCGAGGGCGAGGTCAAGAACATCACCGAATTCGGTCTGTTCATCGGCCTCGATGGCGACATCGACGGCATGGTGCACCTCAGCGATCTCAGCTGGGACGAGCGCGGCGAGGACGCTATCCAGAACTACCGCAAGGGCGACGTGGTCAAGGCCAAGGTCACCGAGGTGGACGTCGAGAAAGAGCGCATCTCGCTCTCGATTAAGGCGCTGGATGGCGATCCCTATGCGGAGGCCATCGGCGGCATCAAGCGCGGGTCCATCATCACCGTCGAGGTCACCTCGATCGAGGATGGCGGCATCGAGGTCGAGTATGACGGGCTGAAATCCTTCATCCGCCGCTCGGACCTGAGCCGCGACCGTGCCGAGCAGCGCCCCGAGCGCTTCCAGGTCGGCGACAAGGTCGACGTGCGTGTCACCAATATCGACAGCAAGTCGCGCCGCCTCGGCCTTTCGATCAAGGCGCGTGAGATCGCCGAAGAGAAAGAGGCCGTGGAACAGTACGGCTCCTCTGACTCGGGTGCGTCGCTGGGTGACATCCTGGGCGCAGCCCTCAAGGGCGACGACTGACGACGCGTCGCGTCATCGAGAATTGAGAATGGAATGCCCCCGCCGCGATCACGGCGGGGGCTTTTTCGTTGCGAATCAATCCCGCGCCGATGGCGGCGCGCGCCTGTCATCCCATGTCGCCCGGGGGTCGGTTCTGCGCGGCCGGGGTCCGAAATCCGCCGGTGTTGCGCCCAAACCTCCAAAGAATCGCCTTCGCCGCTATTTCACGACAGCGGCAAGCCTCCTATAGTGAGGCTTGAAAGACATGCCGTCGGTAAACCGGCGCGCCATCCGTAGGGGGGATGACCTGATGATCCGTTCGGAGCTGATTGAAAAGATCGCCGACGAGAACCCACATCTCTATCAGCGGGATGTCGAGCGTATCGTGAACACCGTTTTCGAAAGCATTATCGACGCCATGTCCGATGGCAACCGGGTCGAACTGCGCGGTTTCGGGGCCTTTTCGGTCAAGAAGCGGGACGCCCGCGTGGGGCGCAACCCCCGCACAGGCGAGGCCGTCCAGGTGGACGAGAAACATGTGCCCTTCTTCAAGACAGGCAAGCTGTTGCGCGATCGGCTGAACGGTCAGAAAGGCATCTAGATGAGCTACGTTCGCTACACCTTCTGGGGTATCGTCGCGGTCGCCCTGATCATTGTCGGCCTGGCCAATCGTGCACCAACGCAGTTGCGTGCCATGCCCGATCAACTGGCGGAATTCCTGGGGATGTCGCCGACGATCGAATTGCCGCTGTTCGTGGTTCTGTTCCTCGGTGTGGCGCTGGGACTGATCATCGGGTTCCTGTGGGAATGGCTGCGCGAATATCATATCCGGTCCGAGGCCCGGTCGAAGTCCCGCGAACTGGACCGGCTGCGCCGCGAGGTCGACCGCCTGAAGGAAGAAAAGCACGAAGGCCAGGACGAGGTTCTGGCGTTGATCGACAAGGCCAGCTGAGATGCCCGACATCCAGGTGAAGATCTGTGGTCTGCGGACTGCAGATGACGTGGCCGCGGCCGTGCGCGCCGGGGCCCGCTACCTGGGCTTCAATTTCTTCCCCAAGTCGCCGCGTTCGGTCGATGCCGACACGGCGCGTGACCTGGCGCTCGCGGTGCCGCCCGGCGTGGCCAAGGTGGCGCTGGTCGTGAACCCGACCGATACCGGGCTTGACCACCTGACCGACATGGTGCCGCTGGACATGCTGCAATTGCACGGCTCGGAATCCCCCGAGCGCGTGGCCGAGATCCGCGCCCGCTACGGTCTCCCGGTGATGAAGGTGCTTGGCGTGGCCGGTGCCGGGGACCTGGACGCGATCGACAGCTACAGCGCGGTGGCCGATCAACTCCTGCTGGATGCCAAGCCGCCAAAGGATGCGGTTCTGCCCGGTGGCAACGGGCTGGCCTTCGATTGGCAATTGCTAGCGGGGCGCAAATACTGGACCCGGCCCTGGATGCTGGCAGGTGGTCTGACGCCCGACAACGTGGCCGAGGCCATCGCGCGGACCGGCGCGCGGCAGGTCGACGTGGCCTCCGGGGTCGAAACCGCGCCGGGGGTCAAGGATGCCGACAAGATGGCCGCTTTCATTCGCGCGGCCCAGGACTGATTTGCGCTGGTACACCGGCGCAAGCAGGCTAGGTTGCCCGGCGTGCCGAACCCGTCCTTCGAAATTCGCCTGCGTGCTTTCCTACACCAGAGCCTTGGGCTAGAGGAAGACAACGCAGCAGGGAGCCAGCGATGAACGACCTTTTCAACTCTTTCATGAACGGCCCGGACGAGAACGGCCGGTTCGGCGATTTCGGCGGGCGGTTCGTGTCCGAGACCTTGATGCCGCTGATCCTCGAGTTGCAGGCCGAGTATGATAAGGCCAAGGACGATCAGAGTTTCTGGGACGAGATGAACGATCTTTGGACCCATTATGTCGGCCGTCCCAGCCCGCTCTATTTCGCCGAACGTCTGACCGAACATCTGGGCGGGGCCAAGATCTATCTCAAGCGGGATGAATTGAACCATACCGGCGCCCACAAGGTGAACAACGTTCTGGGCCAGATCCTGTTGGCCCGCCGCATGGGCAAGACGCGGATCATTGCCGAAACCGGCGCCGGGCAGCACGGTGTGGCCACCGCCACGGTTTGCGCCAAGTTCGGCCTGCAATGCGTGGTCTACATGGGCGCGCACGACGTGCGCCGCCAGGCGCCCAACGTGTTCCGCATGCGGCTTCTGGGCGCCGAGGTGATCCCGGTCACATCGGGGCGCGGCACGCTCAAGGACGCGATGAACGACGCCCTTCGCGACTGGGTCACCAATGTGCGCGACACGTTCTACTGCATCGGCACAGTCGCCGGGCCGCATCCCTATCCGGCCATGGTGCGCGACTTCCAGTCGATCATCGGCAAGGAGGCCAAGGAACAGCTGCACAAGGCCGAGGGGCGCCTGCCCGACACGATCATCGCGGCCATCGGCGGCGGGTCCAACGCGATGGGCCTGTTCTACCCGTTTCTCGACGACAAGGACGTGCGGATCATCGGGGTCGAGGCCGGGGGCAAGGGCGTTGACGACCGGATGGAACACTGCGCGTCCTTGACCGGCGGCCGGCCCGGCGTGCTGCATGGCAATCGCACCTACCTCTTGCAGGACGACGATGGGCAGATCCTCGAAGGGTTCTCGATCTCGGCTGGTCTGGATTATCCGGGCATCGGGCCGGAACATTCCTGGCTGCATGATACTGGCCGCGCCGAATATGTCTCGATCACCGATGCCGAGGCGCTGGACGCCTTTCAGCTGTGCTGCGCGATGGAGGGTATCATTCCCGCGTTGGAACCCAGCCACGCGCTGGCCCATGTGATGAAGATCGCGCCGGAGCTGCCGCACGATCATATCGTCATCATGAACATGTGCGGTCGTGGAGACAAGGACGTGCAGACGGTGGCCCGGCACCTGGGCTTCGACATGTCCGACACCGAAGAAGGACGCGACGCGGATTGATCCCGCTCTGATCCTTCGGGCATGGCCGTAAACCAGGGTTTATGGCCTGCTACCTCAGGTTTATTGCGCCCCGTCTAAACCATCGAACAATGGTGCAAGGCGGGTCTTGGCGGCGACGATCGGGGCACGCCGCGATTTCGGCGCAACCAACCTTTGGAGATCAGACTCATGAAAAAGACACTTCTCGCAACCACCGCCGCGCTTGCCCTGGCCACGTCGCCGGCCCTCGCGCAATCCGCCACCGATCAGATCATCGCCGATCTTCAGGGGCAGGGCTTTACCTATATCGAAATCAAGGAAGGCCCGAGCCAGATCAAGGTCGAGGCCGTTCGGGACGGCACGAAGCTGGAAGTGGTCTACGACGCGGCGACCGGGGATATCCTCAAGCAGGAGACCGAAGCGGCCGAGGGGGAATATGCCACCCGAACCGGTGTCGAGATCGACACGGATGATGAAGACTTCCTCGATGACGATGAGATGGACGACGAAGGCGACGACGAAGATGACGATGAGGAGGGTGACGACGAGGAAGGCGACGACGAAGATGATGATGAGTATGACGACGACGAAGATGACGATGAGGACGATGACGACGAGGATGACGACGAGGATGACGACGATGAAGATGATGATGAGGACGACGATGACGAGGATGACGACGAGGACTGATCCGGTCCGCTGACCGGGTCACCCGGTTCACCTAATGGACCGCCCCTCGGCGCCGTGCCCGTGGGGCGGTCGCATCTGGACCCCACATGAAGGCCAAGAGCCATGCTCGAACCCATCAAGTATGAAAAGATGTTTTCCACCCCGGTATTCCGCTTTCGCGTGCCCGGACATGCGGCGTTCAACGCCGCCTTATTGGCAGAAGGCAACCGGATGCGCGCAACGTCGACCGGGGCCGCCAAGTCCAATCGCGGCGGCTGGCACTCCGAGGGCAATCTTTTCGACGAAAAGGTAGACTGCGTGACCCGGTTGCGCGACCTTGCCACCGCCGCCATCTACACCGCCAATGACCAGATCGGCGCACGGGCCGGGCGCGACGAGCTTGCCCTTAAGATCTTCGCGTGGATGAATGCCAATCCCAAGGGCGGCTTCAACGCACCCCATACCCATCCCGGCGCACACTGGTCGGGGGTCTACTACGTTGCACAGCCCGAGATCGAGACCGGCAATTCCGGGATGATCGAATTCATCGACCCGAGATCCGATCTGCCGAACTGGCGCATCCTCAAGGCGCCGCCGTTTCGTATGAAAAAGAAACTGCGTCCCGCGCCCGGCGAGATGATCCTGTTCCCATCCTACCTTGTCCACTGGGTCTATCCCAACGATGCGGACGAGGAACGTTGGTCCATCGCGTTCAACGCCACCTTCAAGAAGGCCAGGACATGATCTTGGCCCTGCCACTCGGGACTTTGCCATGCTAGAAAAACTGTCATGATACGCGCCGCACTTCTTACCTTCGCGCTCTCAGCGGCCCCAGCCTTTGCCCAAAGTGTCGAGGACCAGGTCCTTACCCAATTGCAGGCCCAAGGGTTCGTCGAGATCACGATGCGTCGCACCTTGCTGGGGCGCCTTCGCGTCGTTGCCGCCAACGAACGCTATCGCCGGGAACTGGTCATCAACCCGAATACCGGGGCGATCCTGCGCGACTACTGGGTCGAACTTATGGAAGACGGTGACGATGGAGCTAACGTCCGCGTCTACGTACCTGATGATGACGACGATGATGGGTTCGACGACGAAGCAGGTGACGAAGACGGCGACGATGGTGATGACGAAGATGACGACGACGAAGATGACGACGACGACGATGACGAGGATGACGACGACGATGATGACGAGGATGACGACGACGATGATGACGACGACGAGGATGACGACGACGATGATGACGAAGATGACGACGACGAGGATGACGACGAAAATGACGATGATGATGATTGATCCAAGGCGCTGACGCCCGGATGTGGGTGGATCGCTTTATTATGGTGGTGCTTGTGGTGCAGGTTCTCTGCGCGGCATTCTTCGTATGGACGATCCTGGAATCCCTGCTGGGTCTGCCGCCGATCGGCTGGCAGGCCTACGAATTGATCCAGATCGGCGCGGCACTCGGCCTTGTTCTGGGTATCGTCATGGCCGGTGTTGCCCTGCGCCGGGCCCATCTCCGCACCGCCCGAATGGAACAGAAATTGCGGGTGGCATCCGGGGCCTTCCTCGAGCTGATGCAGGACAGGTTCGAGGAATGGGGCCTGACCCCCGCGGAAATGGACGTGGCGCTGTTTTCCATAAAGGGCATGTCAACGGCCGAAATCGCATCCCTCAGGCAGACCTCGGAAGGGACGGTCAAAGCGCAGACCAACGCGATCTACCGAAAGGCCGGGGTCAGCGGGCGCCCCCAGCTTCTGAGCCTGTTCATCGAGGACCTGATGGATGGTGCGGTCAGCCCGCGTCAAGCGCGTATTGCCGAAGAACCTCAAGCTGAACGATCTCCAGCGCCCGTTGATGCGTCGCCGCCAGGTTGACCTTGGGGGCGCATCCTTCGTCATGGGCCTGCAGGAAGCGACTGGCGCACAGGCACCATTGGTCCCCGGGTTTCAATCCCGCAAAGCCGAATTCCGGGCGTGGGGTGCTCAGGTCGTTTCCCACGTATTTCGAATAGGCCAGGAATTCCGCCGTCACGACGGCGCAGACCGTGTGGCTGCCCTGGTCCTGCGCGCAGGTATTGCAGGCCCCATCGCGAAAGAACCCGGTCACCGGGTCCAGGGAACATTGCGCCAGGTCCTCGCCCAGGACGTTCACCGACGGATCCATTTCGATCATTCCAATGCCTCCGCTATACGTCGAAACATTTCCACGTTCTGTTCATTCACGCCGGTCTCGCGAAAGGCGCGGTCGGCACCGTTGACGGCGATGACGACGCCCCTCGGTCGATCAACGTAGAGGTATTGCCCGTAAATTCCACGCCCCATGAACTGTCCCGGTTTCGCCCCCACCGGAATCCACCACTGGTAGCCATAGCCGATATCGCCCGGATCGGTAGGGGCCGAGGCACGGGTGCTTTCGGTCAGCCAGCTGTCCGAAACGATGCGTTGACCGAAGGCGATCCCGCCCGAGGCGACCATGTGCCCGAAAAGCGCGTAGTCGTGGGTCGTCATGTTCAACCCGCCCAGAACAAAGGCCACGCCGTGCCCGTCGGTCACGTAATAGGGTTCGACCGTCAGGCGCAGCGGTTGCAGCACCTTTTCGTTCAGCAGCTCGGGGATGGGCCGGCCCGTCGCGCCCCGGATCACCATGCCGATCACATGGGTGTCGATGGAAACATACTGCCAGTCGGTGCCCGGTTCCACGAAGGTCTCGTCGAGCCCCGCGGCGAACCGGTCCATCGACCGGCCAAGGGCCAGGACCCGGCCCATGCGATTGATGTCGCTCCAGAAGTCCAGGTAATCCTCGTCGAAGACCACGCCCGAGGACATTTGCAGCACGTGGCGGATGCTGGTGCCGTCATAGGCGGTGCCGGCAAGGTCGGGGGCATATTTGGTGACCGGGTCATCGAGGCTGTCGATCGCGCCCTCTTGGTAGACAACGCCGAACAGAACCGACAGGAAACTCTTGGCCACCGACCAGCTTATGCGGGTGCGGACTGAGGGATCATCCTCGCGCCGCGGGGAGGTCAGGGGGTAGGCCTCGTGCCGGACGACGCCGTCTTTCAACACCACGATACCGGTGACGGCGCGCTCTGCCGCCCAAGCCTCGTAGCCGGCCGGCATGGTCACGGGCGCCCCTTGCGGAAGGCGATTGGGCGCGGCGTCCGGTAGGGGCATCGCGGTGGTTTCGAAAGCCGCGTCCATGCTGGTGAAGTTGCCGACGATCCGGCCCTCGTCGAACAGGGTGATCACCGTGGACAGCCGGGCAATACGCTCGCGCTGCCAAATCGCGGCCAGCGCCAGCACGGCGACCAGGACAAGAAGGATGCGAAGCGCCTTTTTCATGTTCGGAACAGTGTCACGCGCTCGCGGGTCGGGCAAGCATCAGCCGCTGAACCGGACCCAACGACCGTGGAAGTCGATCCGCCCGAGGTTCAGCGTGATATCGCCGGGCCACAGCCGCAGGGTCATGGCAGCGCCGGGTGAGGTGCCGTCGTTTTCCATGGTGAACCAGGCCAGCGGGGACCGATTCGTCGCGGAGCGGCCGGCCGCCTCGATCAGTGCGGTGCCACGGGCGCGGGAGGCGGCGAGGAAATACTGCCAGGCAACCGTGGAATAGACCATGTGGCACGTTCCGGCCTGGTGGGGCAGGCGGCTTTCCAGCCAATCCACGCCGTCGGCCCGGTCCATGACATGGTCCGACATGGCTATGGCCGCGTCGGTCCAGTGCAGGCGGTCGGGCTGATCGGGCCAGAGATAGGCGCGCAGGCGCAGCCCGTCGCGCACCGGGTCCAGCGGGTTCAGGTCCACGCCGCGCCGTTCGGTCACGGTGGGGGCGGCGGCGGGTGGCGTCGGTCCCTGCCAATCCGGGGTCAGGACCAATGGACTGTCCACCGGCCCGAGGCGAAGATCGCCCAGCTGCAACGCGAAACAATCCCAGAAAAGGTTCAGTCCCGCGCTGGCCCCCAGTTCCGAAAGCCGCAAGGGCAGGGCGAAACGGTCGTGAATCACGTGACCGGCCAGGATCAGCGCGGCAGAGCGGCGCACCTCGTTCGTCTGGGGTGGGCTGTCGATGAAGTCGTCGATGAACGCGGTCTCGGTCGCCAGCGCGGTTTCGACGGCATCCCAAAGCGCATCGTCGTCGACCCGGCGGGGCGGATAGGCTGGGGCCAGCCCGCCCCGGTCCAGCAGGCGAAGCGCGTGCAGAGCACCGCACAGGCGCAGGGGCACGCTTTCCGCCCCGGGGCCAAGTTCGCCCGGCCAGTCGAACAGGCGCGGACCCAGCGGATGTGCGGGTGTCAGACGTTCGGCGAAAAGGCCGCAAAGCCGGCCCATGAAGGGCGAGTCGAGGTCTTCGCAGGACCGGGCCTGATAAATGAACGCCTCGGCCAGCCTTGTCACTTGAACCGGTCCACGAGCTTTTGCAGCGGCGAGCGGTTGTCATCCTGCCCTGTGGCCGGGGGCGCGTCCAGTTCGTCGGTCGGCTTGGTCTTGGCCGGGGTGGTCGACGAGCGCGGCGGCGCAACCCGCAGCGCGACGGCATTGAGGAATTTCGGACCTTCGTCCTGCGCCAGGTGGGCCGCGCCGTCCGAAATGCCGCGCATCTGGTCGTCCAGCCAATCCTGATCGGCCTTGGCGAAATCCGACAGGACGTAGCCCGGCACCTTGGTCTTGTCGCCGGGATGCCCGACGCCAAGCCGCACCCGGTCGTAATGCGGCCCGATATGCTGTTGGATCGAGCGAAGCCCATTGTGGCCCGCGTGTCCGCCCCCCGATTTCAGGCGCAGCTTGCCAGGGGCCAGGTCGATCTCGTCATGGAAGACCACCACGTCGGTGCTGTCGAGCTTGTAGAACCGCATCGCCTCGCCCACGGACTGGCCCGACAGGTTCATGAAGGTCTGTGGTTTCAGCAGGATCACCTTTTCGGTGCCCAGCCGTCCTTCGCTCAGCATTCCTTGGAACTTGGACCGCCAAGGGGCAAATCCGTGGTCTTCGGCGATCCGGTCCACGGCCATGAAGCCGATATTATGGCGGTTATGGGCGTACTTCGCCCCGGGATTTCCGAGGCCGACAAAGAGTTTCATGGCCGCTCTATAGCGCGGGGCACGCCACCTGCACAATTCAAACCGAATGCGATGCAAAACGTCCTGACGGGATAACCGTGTCTTAGGGGCTGCGGGGCGACGACACGCTAACAACTTGCAAGGAGATGCGTCGTGAACACCGTTCGAACCGAAAAATCGCACACCGGCCTGCCGCCGACCGACGGATTGCTGCATGTCCTGAACGTCGATAGCGGGGATGCTGACGCCGTCATCACCTCGTCGCTGACGTTCGTGCGCAAACACCTCGGGATGGAGGTTGCCTATCTCTCCGAATTCCAGGGTGACGATTTCGTGTTCCGGGCGGTCAGTGCGCCGGGGTTCGAAGACCTTGTGCAGGTGGGTGGCACGATGCCGCTGGACCGGGTCTATTGTCGCCACATCCTTGAAGGGCGGCTTCCAGAACTGATCCCGGACACCGCCGATCAACCCTTTGCGCAAGGCATCGCAATCACGCATGACCTGCCCATCCGGTCGCATGTCAGTGTGCCGATACGTCGGCCCGACGGCAGCCCCTACGGCATGTTCTGTTGTCTCAGCCGCGAGCCCAAGTCCGGGCTGAATCCCCGCGACCTGGAGGTCATGCGCGCCTTCGCCGACGTGTCGGCCGATCAGGTGAACACCCGGCTGTCCCGCGAGGCCGAACGCCGCGAAACGGTGCAGATGGTCGAGCGCGTTCTTGACCAGTCCGCCTTTGATATCGCCATGCAGCCCATCGTGGATATCGCCACCGGCCGGGTTGCCGGCCACGAAGCGCTGTGCCGCTTCACGCCGGACCCCTACCGCCCCCCGAACGAGTGGTTCGATCTGGCCGCGACGGTGGACCTGTCGCAGGACCTTGAATGCCGCGTGATCGCGCGTGCCCTCGAGTTTTTACCCGCGTTGGACCCGGACCAGTACATTTCGATCAACATTTCGCCGGACACCCTTGCGGCCGGTCGGCTTGCGCCGCTGTTGCAGGATGGTCCGAACGGGCGTGTGCAGGTCGAAGTGACCGAACACGCGGTCATCGCGGACCCTGACCTGTTCGCTTTCGAAGCGGCCAAGCTGCGCCGTGGCGGGGCCAGGCTGGCCGTGGACGATGCCGGTGCGGGCTATTCCGGCCTGCAACAGATCATCCGCCTGCGCCCGGACGTCATCAAGCTGGACATGTCGTTGACCCGGGACATCGACAGTGACGCGGCGCGCCGGTCCCTGGCCGCTGCGATGGTGAAATTCGCGGCGGACACTTCGGCCGGAGTGGTCGCAGAGGGGGTCGAGACGCGGGCAGAGTTGGACACGCTGCGCCGGTTGGGTGTCTCGCACGGGCAAGGGTATTACCTTGGGCGGCCCGAGATTCGCCAGCCGCCCGGCTTGATACGATCCGCCTGACGCAAAAACGGGACCCGTCGCCGGATCCCGTGTCTTGCGTGCCGGTCCTGCGGAGGGTCAGCTTTCCTCGTCGTCCTGCTCAGTGGCGGGAACCTCGTCAGCGGCGGCTTCTTCGCCCTCTTCCTCGTCCTCGGCCGCGGCCAGGCTCGACGGGGCCTGCACGTTCGCGATCACGAAGTCACGGTCGATGGTCGGTTTGCTGCCCTTGGGCAGATCGATCGAGGAGATGGTGATCGTGTCACCCATTTCCAGCCCTTCAAGAGAGGCGGTCAGCTTCTCGGGGATGTCGCCGGCGGTAACGACCAACTCGACCTCGGGGCGCACGACGGTCAGGATGCCACCCTTTTTGATGCCCGGGCACTCTTCCTCGCCCTCGAATTCGACGGGAATGAACAGGTTGATCTTCGTGGACCGCTTCAGCCGCAGCAGGTCCAGATGCGTCGGCAGGTCCTTGACCACGTCGCGCTGCACGTTTCGGCAGATCACGCGCACGTCCTCGTGCCCCTCGACCTTGAGGTTGAAGAGCGTCGACAGGAAGCGGCCGTCCTTAAGGCGCTTGATCAGCGCGTTGTAGGGGATATTGATGGTAAGCGGGTCGGCCTCGCCACCATAGACGATGCCGGGCACCATGTGATCGCGGCGGGCCTGACGGGCCGCACCCTTGCCGGTGCCTTTGCGTTCATGTGCGATAAGATCGGGAATCTCACCAGCCATAGGTCTGTCCTTTCAATTCGCGCACCCCGTCTTCTGGTCGGGGCCCACTTTGCCATGAGAGGGCCCCCTGCCTGGCAGGCGAACCCGGTGAAGCCGCGCGTATAGGACGGTTTGGCACCGTTGAAAAGGGATTCTTTTCGCACGGGCACGGGCATCGGCCATCGCGGGGGCATTGCCACGTCGCGCCAACCGTGCAGAGTACCCGGTATGTCGATTGTGAGCGCTATCAGGGTCTCTCGCGTGCCGGGGTCCGCCTTCCTCGCCCTTGGTCTGTTCTGGGGTAGTTTCGCCGCCCAGGTGCCTGTGCTTAAGGCCGGGCTTGACGCGTCGGACGGAATGTTTGGGACGTTGTTGCTGGGCTCGGCCTTCGGCCTGGTCACGGCGATGCTGATCGCGCCGCGGGTGGATGCCGCACTGGGCGCACGGGGTATGCAGGCGGCGGCCCTGCTGATCGCCCTGGCCATGCTGCTGCCGGGTATCGTCACGGTTCAATGGGGCTTCTTCCTGGTCATGATGACCCTGGGTTTCGCGGCGGGGCTGCTGGACGTGCTGATGAATACCCGCGTCAGTGACCTGGAGGCCGCGACGGGCAAGCCCCTGATGAATGCCAATCATGGGCTGTTCTCGGTCGGCTATGCCGTCGGCGCGGTGCTGGCGGGTCTGGGGCGCGAGGCCGGCCTGGCCTCGCTGACGATTTTCGCAGGGGTGGCGCTGATCATGGGCGCGGTGCTTCTTGGCTTGAAGATGGCCCCCGCCGCCGAGGAAGGCGAAGACCCGGACGGCACGCGCTCGCCCGTGTGGCCCGTCATCCTGTGTGGCCTGGTCGTGCTGGTGGCCTTCGGGGCCGAGGCCACCGTCGAAGCCTGGTCGGCCCTGCATATCGAACGCACCCTGCAGGGCGGCGCGGCCGAGGGCGCCATGGGGCCGGCGACGCTGGGCCTGACCATGGCCTTCGGGCGGTTCGCCGGGCAGGCGGTGTCCGAACGGTTCCGCGAAACCACGGTGGTCATGGTGGCGGGCTGCGTTTCGGCAAGCGGCGCGGTGATCACCGCATTGGCGCCGACGCCGGTTGTGGCCTATCTGGGCTTCGGCATCCTGGGTCTGGGTGTTTCGGTAATCGGGCCGCTGGGCCTTGGCATGGTCGGCAAGCTGGTCACGCCGCGTCAGCGGGCCCGCGCCATTTCCCGCGTGGCGATCGTCGGTTTTTCGGCTTTCTTCTTCGCCCCCGTCCTGATGGGCTGGTCCAGCGAGCTTTGGGGCCTGCGCGTGTCCTATGGCGGGGTGGCCTGCGCGTTGTTGCTGGCCGTTCCGCTGGCCATGGCGGTGCGAGAGCTGCAGGCCCGGCGTGCATGATTACTGCCAGCGGCCCTCGAATGCCTCGGGCACCATCAGGATGTCGCGGTCCAGCGAGGTGACATCGCGCCGCCCGCAAAGGCCCATGGACACGTCCAGTTCCTTGTGGATGACTTCCAGGGCTTTGGTCACGCCGGCCTCGCCCATGGCGCCCAGCCCGTTGACATAGGCGCGACCGATATAAGTGCCCTTGGCCCCCATGGCCAGCGCCTTGAGCACGTCCTGGCCCGACCGGATACCGCTGTCGAGGTGGACTTCTATCTTGTCACCCACCGTGTCCAGGATCCCGGGCAGGACGCGGATGGAACTGAGCGCGCCATCCAGCTGCCGGCCGCCATGGTTGGACACGATGATCGCGTCGGCGCCGACGTTCAGCGCCTCGAGCGCGTCGCGCGGATCCATGATGCCCTTGATGATCAGGGGACCGTCCCACATCTTGCGGAACTGGCGGATGCGATCCCAGTCCAACGCTTGATCGAAGGCCTCGGCGGTCCAGGTCGCAAGGGACGACCCATCGGTGACGCCCTTGGCATGGCCGATGACATTGCCGAAATTGCGCCGTTTGGTGCCCAGCATGCCAAGCCCCCAACGGACCTTGGTCATCATGTCGGCGACGGATTTGGCCGTCAGCTTGGGCGGGGCGGAAAGGCCGTTTTTGATGTCCTTGTGCCGCTGCCCCAATAATTGCAGGTCCACGGTGATAACCGCGGCCGAACATTTCGCCGCCTTGGCACGGTCGAACAGACGCTGCATGAAGTCATCGTCCTTTAGCGTGTAGACCTGCATCCAGAAGGGTTTTTCGGTATGCGCGGCCACGTCCTCGATCGAGCAGATCGAAAGGGTGGACAGGGTGAAGGGCACGCCGAACTTCTCGGCCGCGCGGGCGGCCTTGATCTCGCCATCCGCCGATTGCATCCCGGTCAGGCCCACCGGGGCCAGGCCCACGGGCATGGAAACGTCCTGCCCGATCATCTTGCTGGCCGTGCTGCGCCCGGTCATGTCGATCGCGACACGCTGGCGAAGATGGATCTTTTCGAAATCAGAGGTGTTCTCGCGAAAGGTCTGTTCCGTCCAGCTGCCCGACTCTGCGTAGTCGTAGAACATCCGGGGCGTGCGGCGCCGGTGGAGGCGTTTGAGATCGTCGATGCAGGTGATAACGGGCATGGCGGCGCCTTTTCGCTATATTGGTCAGGTTAGATTACCAATTCGGAGCTCTTCGCGCAATGGCCAAGGAAATCCGTCCGCAGGGCCAGACCTGCGGGCAAAGCTGCCGGACTTGGAAGCCAAAAGGGCTGTCAGGCGGAGTGCGCGCCGTCGGCAAGGGTTTTGACGAATGCCAGGACATCGGCGACGCTGTCGCCCTTGGCGATGCGGTCCACGATGGCCGAACCGACAACCGCGCCATCGGCCACCTCGGCAATTGCCTTGGACCGTTCCGGTGTCTTGATACCAAAGCCCACGATGATGGGCAGGTCGGTCTGTGCCTTGATCCGGGCCACTTCCGGGCCGACATCGCCCGCTTCGGCATCCGCAGCGCCGGTGATCCCGGTGATCGATACGTAGTAAACGAAGCCAGAGGTGTTGGTCAGAACCTTGGGCAGGCGCTTGTCATCTGTGGTGGGCGTGGCCAGGCGGATGAAGTTCAGACCGGTCTTTTGCGCCGGGATGCAAAGCTCTTCATCCTCCTCGGGCGGCAAGTCCACCACGATCAACCCGTCGATTCCGGCCTCTTTCGCCTGGTCCAGGAACAGGTCGACGCCGCGCGAATAGATCGGATTGTAGTAGCCCATCAGAACGATCGGCGTCGTATCGTCCTGCTTGCGCAATTCGCGGGCGATCTGCAGCGTCTTGTCGAGGTTCTGCCCGCCTTCCAACGCACGTTGGCCGGCCAGCTGGATCGTCGGGCCGTCGGCCATCGGATCGGTAAAGGGCAGGCCCAGCTCGATGATGTCCACGCCCGCACCCGGAAGGCCCGTCACGATCTCCAAAGAGGTGGCGTAATCCGGGTCACCCGCCATGACATAGGCGACGAAGGCTTTCTTGTTTTCGGCTTTCAGCGCGGCGAATTTGGCGTCGATGCGGGTCATGGGGTGTCCTCTGAACTGGCTCCGCCCGATTTGCCCAATTTGCGCACCAAAGGCAATGGATCAGCTTGGCGGTTCGTCACAGCCCACCATCCAGCGCACACCGAACCTGTCGGTCAGGGTGCCGAAACCGGCGCTCCAGAAGGTCGGCGCCCAAGCCATCGTGATCTCGCCACCCTCGGCCAGCTGATCGAAGATCGCCTTGGCTTCGGCCGCGGTTGCATAGTTGAGCTGCACCGCGCATCCCGCCATCGGATCGGACGTGCCCATGATGTTGTCGGAGGCCATGATCGTTCCGCTGGCGGTCTTGAGATTGCCATGCATGACCCAATCGCGGCGCTCGTCAGGCACTGGAAATTCGGGGGGCATGCCAGAGGCGTCCATGATCTCGGGCCTGGCGCCGAGGATTTCTCCATAGCGGTTCAGCGCATCGCGGCAATTTCCATTGAAAAAGAGGTAGGGTGAAATGGTCATGGGCGGTCCTCTCACAGTGTCCAGCGGTCTATGGCAGGCAATACCGCATTGTCAAAGCGCGCTTGCACTTGGGACCGCTGCAAACTAGGGATCCGGCAGAATTTCAAGGGGGACCGCGCCATGGGCTTCAAGATGGGAATTGTGGGCTTGCCGAACGTGGGCAAGTCGACGCTGTTTAACGCGCTGACGCGTACCGCCGCCGCCCAGGCCGCGAACTTTCCCTTCTGCACGATCGAACCCAATGTGGGCGAGGTCAACGTGCCCGATGCGCGGCTGGAAACCCTCGCCGAGATCGCGAATTCGAAACAGATCATTCCCACACGCATGACCTTCGTCGACATCGCCGGCCTGGTGAAGGGCGCATCCAAGGGCGAGGGGCTGGGCAACCAGTTCCTGGCCAATATCCGCGAGGTCGACGCCATCGCCCATGTTTTGCGTTGTTTCGAGGATGGCGACGTGACCCATGTAGAGGGTCGTGTGGACCCGGTCGCCGACACCGAGGTGATTGAGACCGAGCTGATGCTGGCCGACCTGGAAAGCATCGAGAAGCGCCGCGCCGGTCTGGTGCGCAAGCTCAAGGGCAATGACAAGGACGCCCAGCAGCAGGACCGTTTGCTCGCCGCCGCCCAGGAGGTTCTGGAAAGCGGTCAGCCCGCCCGCCTGGTCGAGGTGGATCACGAGGACGCCAAGGCCTGGAAGATGCTGCAACTGCTTACCACCAAGCCGGTGCTCTATGTCTGCAACGTGGGCGAGGCAGAGGCCGCCACCGGCAATGCCCATTCCGCAGCCGTCGCCGAGATGGCCGCGGCGCAGGGCAATTCCCACGTCATCATCTCGGCCCAGATCGAGGAAGAGATCAGCCAACTGGACGCCGAGGAGGCGGAAATGTTCCTAGAGGAGATGGGCCTGGAAGAGGCCGGGCTCGACCGGCTGATCAAGGCGGGCTATGCCCTGCTGCACTTGGAAACCTACTTCACCGTAGGTCCGAAAGAGGCGCGCGCCTGGACCGTCCCGGTGGGCACGACGGCCCCCAAGGCGGCCGGGGTGATTCATGGTGATTTCGAAAAGGGTTTCATCCGGGCCGAAACCATCGCCTACGAGGATTTCGTCGCCCTGGGCGGCGAACAGGCGGCCAAAGAGGCCGGCAAGATGCGCGCCGAGGGCAAGGGCTATGTCGTCAAGGACGGTGACGTGCTGCACTTCCTGTTCAACACCTGATTACCGGCACGTTGCCAATTCTGCCCTTGCCACCCATGGCGCCTTTGATTAGACGGATCGGCGGAGACGTGGCCGAGTGGTCGAAGGCGCTCCCCTGCTAAGGGAGTAGGCGGGAAACCGTCTCGAGGGTTCGAATCCCTTCGTCTCCGCCATTTTTCTCAAAATCGATATCTCATAACCGACTGATAGTAGGGCGGGATTCGGCATTTTCGCGCTGATGGCGGTCTTTGGTCCGCTTGATTTGCTGCACATTTTGCTACACAATTTGCTGCACAAATTGGGGATTTCTCCGCCATGAGCATCGCGAAACGAGGCCGCCTCTACCACCTCCGCCGCCGTGTCCCGCGCAGGTATCGGGCCGTCGAGCCGCGCGAAACCGTCTGGATCAGCCTTCATACCGATTCCGAGACCATCGCCCGCAGCAAGGCAGATCGCGCGTGGAGCCAGATGATCGAGGCTTGGGAGGCGCGGCTAGCCGGGAACAGTGAAGATGCGGAGGCGCGCTACGAAGCGGCGCGCGACCTCGCCCGGGCGCGCGGCTTTCGGTATCTGGATGCGGGGGCCATCGCCAGGCTTCCGGTCGAGGACGTTGTCGAGCGCGTCGAGGCGATCCCGGCCCCGGCGAACGCACCCGACGCCATCGAGGCCGCCGCTCTTCTCGGCACTGTTCCCGAGCCGTGCATCACGGTCACCAAAGCGCTGGAACTCTATTGGGGGTTGGCCAAGGAAAAGACCCTCGGCAAGAGCGAGGACCAGCTGCGCCGCTGGGAAGCGCCGCGCAACAAGGCGATAAAGAACTTCGTCGCGGTCGTCGGCAACAAGGAGATCGCCAACATCACCCGCGACGACATGCTCGACTTCCGCCAGCACTGGCTCGACCGGATCGAGGCGGGAGAGGTCACGGCGAATTCGGCGAACAAGGACCTCATCCATCTGGGCGATGTGCTGAAGACCGTAAACACGATGAAGCGGCTTGGGCTGTCGCTGCCGCTGGGTGAATTGTCCTTCAAGGAGGGCGAGAAGCAGACGCGCCCGCCATTCAGCGAGGAGTGGATCAGGACGCGCCTGCTCGCCCCAGGCGCGCTGGACGGGTTGAACGGCCAGGCCCGCGCCCTGCTCTTCGGCATGGTCAACACGGGCTACCGGCCTTCCGAGGGCGCAGCGCTCACGGCGGACACGATCCGGCTGGACTGCGACGTTCCCCATATCTCCATCGAGCCCGAGGGACGGCAGTTGAAGAGCCACTACGCCCGCCGGGTGATCCCGCTGACCGGTGTCTCGCTGGAAGCTCTCAAGCAGTACCCCGAGGGCTTTCCCCGCTACCGGAACCGCGCCACACTGAGTGCAGTTGTGAACAAGTTCCTCCGCGCCAACGGCCTGCTCGAGACCCCGCGCCACTCGATGTACTCCCTGCGACATGCCTTTGAAGACCGCATGCTTGCCGCCGGGATCGACGACCGCATCCGCCGCGACCTCTTCGGTCATCGGCTCGACCGGGAACGGTACGGCAAGGGCGCGTCGCTGGAACACGTCGCAGAACTCGTCGCCCGTCTCGCATTCTGAGCCAGCAGCGCCCGCGCCCGGCGCTCCACCTCCGACAACCGCTTCTCCTTCTTCCAGGCCGCGGCCAGTTCTGCCTCCAACCGCTCGAAGATCGGCGCGAAGGCCGGGTCCTCCGCGACAAGCATCGCGACCTTCGTCAATGCCACCTCGAGCCGCGCGGCATCGACCGGTTGGGCCGAGCGCGTACATCGGGAGGTTGGGCGAGACGGTGTCATGCCGACAAGCATGGGGCCAAGCATTTGGCTTGTGCAGGGCCCGCGAACGCGCCGCGTAAAGCGGCCAGTTGCAGCGTGCAAATCGGACGGGGAGCCCTCCGAGCGCCCGGCTCAAATCGAAGCACTGAAGTGAGCATCTTGGCGGTCGCGCCCGGCCCCCGACTCATCCGTCTGGGAGCGTCGCCCGAGCCTGCATTCTTGGGGCTTTGAACGCGCGCCGAGAGCTGGTTTCGGAGGGCTGCGGAAGACAACTGGAAGAAGGGCAAGATAAAAGCGCCTGCCACGAATGCCGCAAGTCACTGACGTGACTAGCGTTTTCGCGTGCATGCAAATCGGTCGTGTGCAGGTTTCCTGCAATTTCGCAGTGTTTTCAGACCTCTGGTATGCACACTGCGAAAACCCGCTCTTGGCAGCTACTCTTTAGACGAGGCGACGAGTCCGAGTATCAAGAGATGGTATCTTGCGCCCAACAATGGGAGCGCAAGATAAAAGAGGTACGGCAACACGTGCCTAGGTGTCTGATGTTGATGAAGAAATCGCACGGCAACCCTCCAACCCTTGCCGCTTAAAGGCACCTAAATATCTGATCTGGCGTTGAATTCGACGCCTCCAAAGAACGCCCATCAGGAATGTGCCGTTGTATTATTCCCGCGAAGTCAGTGCGTTAACCGTATTGTTGCCGCATCGCGTGCAGGGGCGCGGCTGAATAAAGTCAGTCACAACAACCAGTTGCGGGCCGAATGCGGCACCCCTTTTATCTCGCGCTCCATTGATGCGCTGTTTGTTGGCCATGTCTCGTCAACACAATTCAGTGAAAGCTTGCTTGAAAGCTGGTTGCCGTGAGCGACACATGCGCATCAAGCGGCGGGCGCAACTCGAAAGCCTTGGGCGTTCGTGCGAAGTTCCAAAGGCGAAACAAGCACCATTCCTCGCGCCGTTCATCTGCCACTGCAAGTTCATTGCGCGAGACATGGAACGGCGTGCGTTCCCACCCGTTTGTTGTCTTCACCTCGATGAGACGCTGCCGTCCGTCTGCATCGAAACTGGCAATATCATAGCCCGCGCCATCCCCTTCTTCTTCGGAAACCCAGCGGATTTGTTGCGCCAAGTCCTCCCGCCCCGCTGCAGTCAGAGTGTCACGCTCGTGCTTCAAGACGCGCTCTTCTCCAGCTTTGCCAAGAGTGCGGTTGCGTTCGTCTCGCGCGGCCACGTCGAACTTCTTGGCGATGTGGAGCATCTGCTCAAGCTCGTCCGGCGGCGGTTGGTTGGTCAACGTCGGTGCAGGCCCGACCCAGAGTTGCGCCGCCTCGGCCATGCCGTCAACTGGCCGGGAAGAAAGGGTGCGGTGCGTCCAGCCGGGGTTGCAATCCAGCCATCGTGCGACCGCGTCGACGAGGCTGGTCTGGAAATTGAAGGCCGGTTTGTACCCCATGATCCAAGCCTCGCCGAGCCCCTTAAGCACGGCACTGATATTCTGATGTTTGAACTCGACCGACCCGTCCGAGCGGTCGTTGAGGCGCGGTAGAAGCTGCCGTCGATGCTCGGCCTTGTTGTAGGGATGGCCTGCCACATCTTCGGCCAGCATCGCGAAGTAATCCGCGACGATCAGGTCATTCTCGGCATCTGTCCACGCTTGGCTCGACATCATGCCAGGCTAGGGGAAGGTCAGGCTTATGTCACTTAGTTGCGCAACTTTGGGTGCTTGCGCCCGACGTGATGGGTCTTGCTAGTGTATTTAGCGCGATGCAGTCTTCGCGATCTTCGCTTTCCCATTGCAGTCCGGGAAACGGACACACCCGAGGAAGGGTCCGAACCTGCCACGGCGTTCAATGAGCCATCCATCGTCGCAGCTGGGGCAGGCTTGCTGCGACGTATCGCATTTCGAACATTCCATCAGACTGCGTTTTGGGTCCCGGACCGGCAGCCCAACGCCGCATTCTGGACATGCCGGCATACGGTTTCCGCACAATTTCACATGCTCGCAGCGATACCATCCCGGTCCATCCTGCCCGGGCATGTAGAGAAGACGCCCCCCGCATTGCAGGCAGGTATGTGTACGTTCGGTCGTCTCAATCGGGCTGACGACGCCGTAATCCGGATCGTTCATCAGTTCGGTAACGAAGACTGAAGGCCGTGCTTCTGACGCAAGGATTGTGACCGAGCGCCGGGCGCGCGTCATGGCGACATACATCACGCGACGCTCTTCTGCGTTCTCGAACGGCTCCGCTTCCGGTGAGACGAGGCTTAGCAACGGATCGTCAACGATCATGGACGGGAACCCCATACGAGCCTTGTCGGCCCCGAGAATGACCACATGGTCTGCCTCCAGGCCCTTGGAAGCATGGATCGTCTTGAAACTCAGCGAAAGTGCCGGATGTTGCCGCCGCAGGCGCCTGAGGTCAGGTTCATTGAACCTGTATCGGCCAAGTAGGAGCACGGACGGCTTTTGGACGCCATCTGCGCTCGTCTCCGACAGAGAAGCGAGGGTTTCGTCGAGCACGTTTTCGGCGTTGTCGCGCCGGGTCCATGCAACCCGGATCGCAGGCTGGTCCGTTTCTCCTGCTGCGCGCACTGTCTTTGTGATCTGGGCCGGGTTGCGCAAGACGAAGCGCCGTGATGCGAGCGCAATCTTGTCCACCGATCGGAAAGTGCGGCCAAGATCAACGGTTCGGTGGATGCCGGGTGTACCGGCAAACTGCCCCCCAAACTCGGTCCCGAAGCTCCGCATGATATGAATATCGGAACCGGCAAAGCGGTAGATCGATTGCCAATCATCCCCAACCGCAAAGACCTTCGCATCCGCGTGCTGCTCCTTGAGTGCCCTGATAAGACGCGCTCGTCCGGTCGAGATGTCCTGAAACTCGTCAACGAGAATGTGGCGAAACGGGCTCTTGTAACGTCCGCTTTCGACATGCGCAGTCGCCCGGATCACCATGTCCTCAAAATCGATGCGGTCGCCTAAGCGGTTCTGGTACTCGCGAAAGACCGCTTCGAAGATCTTGAGGAAAGCATCGGCCCTCTTTCCCATTTTCAGGGTGGATGCTTTGTCGGAGCAGTCGCAGATCTGATAACCGCCGTTCTTGAAATGGCGAAGAAAGGTGCCAATCAGTGACGAAAACCCGTCCACGACCCCGACCTGTGTAACTTGATCATAAATCTCGATATCCGGGATCGGTCTCAAGGTGACGTGTGGCGCGAGCTTTTCTGCGAGCGCGTCGAGCAACCGACCCTCCTCGCGCTCCCAGCTATAGGTTTCGATCAGGACCGTCTCGTGTTCCGTATGGACCTTTCGCTTCCAGTCCATGCTGGCCAGGTATTCGTCTCGATCGACAAACGGCGCGGTTGTCAGCTGCTCGGTGCCATCCGGGGTTCGCCGCTTCCGCACCCCGAAGTGTTCGATGTAGACACCGCTTTCGGTCAGGCGGAAATCTGGTGTGTAGACACGTCGTCCAGTCCCGGTCAGCTTGTGTTCGTAGTTTGGCTCGTATTCGTAGGCGATGCCGTTCCGGTACAACCAGTTCGCGATGAGAAGTTCCTCGAAACTGTTGACCGTTTCACCTTCCAGCGTCCGCAAATTGCGGCTTTCGACCTCGGAATACCATTCATGGGCGGACTTGTAGTCCCAAGGTGATGGGAAGTCGTCGAAGAAACCCGCGAACCAGCCGATAACGGTCTCTGCCACGTCGCTGACTCGGCTCACGATGTATCGCAGGATGTCGCGGATCAGGGACAGGAACGCCTTGTCGTCCGTTGCCGTCGGCGCAAGCGCGGGCTTGTCCCCTTCAACTTCGCCTATGATCTCGTATGCCAGCGCATGGAATGTGCGCGCAGCAATGGGCACGCCGCAACGGGCTTCGATCCGTTCAGACATCTCGGTCGCCGCATCCCGCGCAAAGGCCAGGAGGAGCAGTTCTTCCGGAGACCTGATCCCGGCCTTGACGAGATAGGCCGCTTTCGCGGTGATGACGCTGGTCTTGCCCGATCCGGCCCCTGCTAGAACTAGGGTCGCATCCTCATCGACGACTACGGACAGACGCTGTTCAGGCGTCAACGGCATGGATTCGACGGTGTCAAGAAAGGTCTTCCAACGGTCAAGCTGCGCATCGACAAAACGCTCGATCGCGGCTTCGCGGGCTTTGGCAGGGTCAGCAGAGAAGGAAAGGATCGGGGCGATCCGACGCATCGTCTTTTCGCCAACAGCCTCGGCGTTGAGCTTGGACAAGACACGGTCAGTCAGGTCCAATGCCTCTCGTGCCAATGGGTCGATATGGAATGCCGACGGGTATCGCTCAGGCGCTTGGAGCTTCTCTAGGGATTGAAGGAGCCGCTGGATCCTCTCCTCTTCCTTGGCAAGCTCCCCAAGGTTGAATTTGGACCACGCCTGCCCAACCGCTTCAGCAAATGAAATCGCAGCGGCCTTGCTGACGGCTGGAAGAATAATCTGCTCGCCACCAGCCAGATCAAGGGAAAAAGACGAGGAAAGCATCCCCCGCTTCGTCGCCGGTTTTGCGACGACTTCTTCGAAGCCGATGTTGGCTCGTTTGCCCCCATGCGCTGCAATACCACGGCCTTGTAGACTGAGCGCACGCGGAAGTCGGCGGCGCGGGTCACCAAGGAAAGCAAGTAAGGGCTGAGATTTCAATTCCATAGACGATGGTTTAAAGCGTTCTCTGACCGTTTGGCAGACTGAGTTCGAAGAAAAGACTGTTCTGGTTCATCGATGAGCCCAATGCACTTGAACATGGCCCAAAGGTCTTGCAGTGAGGTAGAGCTGGGCGGGTTGCGGACCTTCCCTGCAGGTGCGGTGCATTCATTCGGTTTTGGTGGGAGCAGACATTCAGGTGGCAGAAAGTCAGGTTTGCTCTGCGCCGTCACATGACCGTTGCAAGTCCAAGCGCGAAGTGTGCTCTGCTTGGTATTGGGCTGGATTGGCTATCATAATCTTGTAAAAGGCCCCTCAACCGCATATCATCGGACTGTACAAAGAGGAGATCTGACGTGCAATTCCAGCTCAACACCGACAGCAATATTCAGGGTGATGAGCGTCTGGCGCAAATAGCTGAATCCGTCGCCGCCAGTGCTTTGGGTCATCTCACTGATCGCCTGTCTCGTATTGAGGTGCATCTGGTCGATGTGAATGGGGCCAAGGGTGGGGCGGATGATATTCAATGCACTATCGAGGCGCGCCCCGAAGGAATGCAGCCGCAGACCGTAACCCATAGCGACAATGACGTCGAAGCGGCGTTGCGTGGGGCGTCAAAGAGACTGCGCGCGTTGCTGGACAACGAGTTCGGCAAGCTCGACAAGCGTCGCTGAACCGCGCAAAACCCGGCCCTACGTGTTCAAGGCCGCCTGGAAATGAGCAATGCAGTTTGCCCGACCGGGCGGATCAAGCTCCACCGGTCGAAGCGATCTTGAAACCGTTTCCTCAACCGCCCTAACTCTCCCGGCCATGTCAAATAGGGTCACTCTGCCAATTTGCCGAACGTTCACCCCACGTGTTAGCGGCGTGCTTGATCATCATGGCTGAGCGAGAGCGTTCCTGATAAAAATCGCTTCAATTCCGCCAAATGACCATATCGCGCCGCACCTCACGCGCCCGGTGATGATGGGGCGATGGCTCGCTTATCTCTTGGGAGTTCGACTGACTTCGGTACGCCGGTTAGGGTGTCAATCAAAGCGTTTCGCGAAAAATCTGGGCTGCAGATTCTCGCCAAGCGCATCGCGCTTTAGAAAAGGAGAAACGGATGGGCCGCCCTGTCAGTTCGACGACGATACTTGGTGATGTCGGCACCGTTTTTCGCGTGTCGGTTGTGATCGTCGCGATTTTCGTACTGGCGGCGGCGATCGCGCCCGCGGCGGTTGAGCGGGTGGCGAGGGCCGTGCTGCATGCGACAGCGGTGAACGTTGGCTGGATGTACCTCTTGGTCATGACAGGATTTGTCTTTTTCGTGCTGTTCCTTGGCCTGTCGCGGATCGGCACCATAAGATTGGGGGCCCCGGACGAGCGGCCTGAGTTCTCATTTCAAAGCTGGCTTGCGATGATCTTTTCGGGCGGTATGGGCGTTGGCCTCGTCTTTTGGGGCGTGGCCGAGCCGATGATGCACTTCAACGCCCCTCCGCTCGGCACCGGGCTGCCGCGCACGGCCGAGGCGGCACAGACCGGCATGCTCTATGCCTTCTTCCACTGGGGACTGCACCAGTGGGCGACTTTTGCGCTGGTGGGGCTCGCCCTTGCCTATGTCCGGTTTCGCCACGAAAGCCATGGCTTGATAAGCGAAACCTTCCGCCCGCTCTTGGGAACTCGCGTGGATGGCGGCTGGGGCAAGGCGATTGACGTGCTGACGGTCGTCTCGACGGTCTTCGGCGTGGCCACGACGCTGGGGCTTGGTGCATTGCAGATCAACAGCGGTGTCTCACAGCTGACCGGCATCCCCTACGGCTTTCCGGCGCAACTGGTGATCCTCGCCGTTATTGGCACTCTCTTCACGCTCTCGGCGATGACCCCTTTGGACCGTGGCGTACGGCTACTCAGCAATGCCAATTTGATGCTCGCGGCGGCGCTTCTTGGCGCGGTACTGCTCTTTGGGCCGACATCCTTTATCTTCGGGGTCTTTACCCAAACCCTGGGCGAATACCTGGGCAACGTGATCCAGATGAGCCTTGTCACCTCGCCCTATTCAAATGGCGCGTGGGTTGAGCAATGGACCATGTTCTACTGGGCTTGGGGGCTGAGCTGGGCGCCGTTTGTCGGGAGTTTCATCGCCCGGATTTCTCGCGGGCGCACCATCCGCGAATTTGTCCTGGGCGTAATGATCGTTCCGGTGGTGCTGAGCATGCTGTGGTTTTCAACCTTCGGCGGGGCGGCCATCCAGTTTGAGATCTTCGAGAACGCCGGTATCGCCGACGCCGTTGCGGCGGAGGTTCCTGCCGGGCTCTACGCATTGCTCGATCAATTGCCCGGCAGTTCGTTGCTGACCGTCGCATCGATCGCGCTTGTCGGCATGTTCCTTGTGACCTCGGCCGACTCGGCCACTTTCGTGCTTGGCATGTTCACCTCGAAGGGCGTGCTTAACCCGACACGCGCGGTGCGGGTGCTTTGGGGCTCCTTGCAGATGATTTTGGTTGTGGTGCTGCTACTGGCCGGCGGTCTGCAGAGCCTGCGGACCGTTTCGATCATCGCGGCCTTCCCGTTCATGCTTCTGATGATCCTGCTCGCGGTCTCGCTTTACCGCGACCTGTCGCAGGAGATCGCGGCCCGCGATGAAAAAACGCGACTTCTCGAGCTGCGGATCGAACGCCTGCTGCTGCGGGAATCCGAACGCGAGAAGGCCGAGAAAGCCGAGGCCGAAGTTCATCCAACCGTCCCCGAAAATGGGCAGGCCGACGACGCCCCTGATGAACGGGGCGGCAGCGCCAATCCATGAGCGCAACCATCACCGCGCCTTTTTCTTGCAATGGTTACTTGCTGTTTTTCCCTATATTGACCGGTGCTTTGTCCTTGCGGAAATCTGCTGTTGCCACAGCCTTTTTCTTGGGCTTCTTCGGTTTTTTCGCTTCGCGGTTGCCGTGTCTTTTTTCATGTCTGGACATCTGTTTGCCTCCAAATTTCCGTGGGTTGCGGTCTGGGCTTGCTACCTTCAATTTTTAAGGTCTTCGAACCGAGTTCCCACCGGCGATGATGCCATTGATCAAATCCGCCACGGCCTGATGCTTTCCCGGTTCGCCTGCGCCTACGGCGGCATTCTCATGGGTCGCCGCAGCGTCGCGCAGAACGCCAAGAATTTCGCTCTCGGAAAGAAGGCCGCGATCATTCATTGCAAGCAGGAGTGCCTCGCAGATGGACAGGGCCGCCTGGCCTGCTGGTTCGCATGTCTTGGACACCGGAGTTTCCTTCCTTGCATCATGAACCAGCCTGGTGAGGTCCAGAACGATCATTACTTCTGTCAGAAAATGTGCTATGATGGACTGATCCAGAGCAGTATCGGGGCCGGTTTCCGCTTTTGGATTTAAAAACGTCTGGAGCCCCAATGACATCCGCCGAGCAGAGCCCTCTAACCCGCAAGCTTGCGGCCTTTGTCGCCCTGACGGAGGCTGAGCTGGCTGTGCTTGAACGGCTGCACCAGCGTCGCCGATCCTTCGTCGCGGGGCGCGATATGGTGCATCAGGGGCAGTCCGCTCAGGCCGCGTATATTCTGTCAGCGGGCTGGGTCTCTTCCTACAAGATACAAGCTGACGGGACGCGGCAGATCGTGGATTTTCAAATACCTGGGGATTTTCTGGGATTGCGCAGCGTTCTCTTGCGCACCTCGGACCACAGCTTCGAGCCGATTGTGGACATCGAGGCGGCCGAAGTTCTGACGAGTGACCTTCTTGAGGCGTTCGCGCAGATGCCCCGCCTCGCGACAGCAATTCTTTGGGCGGCGTCAAGGGACGAGGCAATGGTGGTCGAGCACCTCGTCGGGATCGGCCGACGTGATGCCCTCGCCCGCATGGCACATTACCTGCTGGAGCTGGGATCGAGGCTTGCGCTGGTGGGACTGGGCAGAAAGGATGGGTTCGACTGCCCACTGACGCAGTATCATCTGGCGGATGCGCTTGGGCTGAGTGCTATTCACGTGAATCGCGTGTTGAGACAGCTTCGCGAAGCGGGGTTGGTAACCTTCCGCGACGGTCGTGTTACGTTCGACGACTATGGGCGGCTGGTGGGGCTTGCCGAATTCGATCCCGCATATCTGGATCAGAGCGGGCCGCTTCTTAAATGAGATGGCCGCCCTCCGAAAAGCGAGGGGCGGTTAAAAATCTTGTCAAGTTCGAGTGTTACGAAAGCTTCGCCGTTGCCGCATCGAGTTCCTTGTTGGTCAAGGCGTCGTCCTTGGCTGTGTGCGCGGTCTCGGCAGCCTTGTAGTGCTTAAGCGCCGCGTCTTTCTTGGGGCCGGCAGGCGCCTTGTTCCAAGCGGCTTTGACGGAGGTCATCTTTTCGGCGGTTTTGTTCTGTTCGGGTATCATTGGATTTATCCTTTCCTGGACGTTCCGAGAAATAAGAAGCATGCCGACATGCCGGTCTTTTAGGGATTGGCACGCCCGCACGCTTCTCGGGTACTCGGGAAACCGTGCCACCAAACATTCGGTGGGCACACCTCATCTAAGCGATAGCAGCCGCCCGCTGCACTGACGCAGGTAAGCCCCGCTCCCCATGACAGGTCGCCTGACGCCGCTGCTTTCAGATCACCATGGTTTGCTGATGGGAAATCCTTAGCCATTCGTCGCCATCTTTGATGTACGTCGAGGCACAGAGTGCCTTGTAGATCGGCACGTCTGCTTTCTCGGCCGAGACCCGGTAGGTTAGAATGGCGATCTCACCGCTCCGCATCACTCTGCGTTCCGCCATGACGACAGACCGCCAACCGGTTCGCTCGCGAAGATAGGTCCAGATCTGGTCGCCCTGTAGGATGCCGGGCGGGTAAGGAAAGACCATGACTGCGTTGGTCGCTGTGGTCGCCCGTGCAGTATCGGCGCCACTGGTCCAGAAATGATCCTCCATCTCCCAGAGAATTTCCCGCTCGCGTGGTGATAGCGTACCGGACTTGTGGGCCGCATGGCCCGGTGTCCGGGCGGTCTGTGTTGAAACAGTCATTCGCCCGCCCCCGATCCGCCAAACATGAACATTTGCACCAGCAAAAAGATGATCACGAGCACGTTCCAGATCCCGCCGCTTTTAGGCGAACGGCCGTCGGAGGCCCCCGCCGCCGCTCGCTTCAGGCTACCTGACGTCTGGCTTTCGGGAAGCAGCTGGCTCAGGTCTCGTGCAACCCTCTCGTGATCACTTCTGAGTGTGGGCACATCTCGAAATTGGGCAAGCAGTGTTTCCAACCGCGCGCGGGCGGCGTCGCGCCCCAGCGTGACCAGTTCAGCGGCCTCTTGCCAAGGATCAAAACCGAGACGTGCAAGCGTGGAAAGGACCGTCACGACGGATCCGTTCCGGTCTTCGCCGACACACGCATAGAGGAAACGTTCGAATTCGGGTGGGTGCGGGTTGAGAACATTGGGGTCGGCCATAGCCAATCCTTTCCTTGGTTACAGGAACGCGGATCGTCCCTGTTTTCCCAAGGGTACGCGGAGGTCGGTTCCCGCGCCCTTACACAGGTCAGTGCCCGCAAACCTCTCTAGGGAGTTCGCTACCCGCGCGGCGCCCGGGACTAACATGTGTCAGCACCAGTCGAACGTTTCCGAAGTACAAGAGGAGAAATCGTTCGACTGGTCAGGTCCGGAATCCAAGGGGCCGTCAACAGTGGCAAGCGACGGATCTGCCAAAATCGTGGAGGCCAGAGATGAGCGTGCGTTCATCCAGTTTGAGGGTGACTTTCCTGCACCCGTTCAGCCTAGCCGATTTTCCGGACGAACTTCCGGCCGGGGACTACGAAGTCCTGATTCAGGAACAACTTCTCCGCGGGCAAGGTTTCGAAACGTATCAGAGGACGGCGATCCATATGACCGTTCCTGGCAGAGGAGATCGGGCGGGTTGGATGGAACTGTACAAGATATCAGAGCGCGACCTGAATGAGGCGCTGAGCCGGGATCAGGGTCCCACTGAGATGAACAACCACAGCGAAGCGGCGCTTTCTCCGCAGGAGGACTTGAAATGAATACTCCCGAATGGCTCAAACCCGGCATCTATGGTGCTGTGATCGGTGCTGTCTTTGTCGGCGTCGTCGGATTTTCATGGGGCGGCTGGGTAACCGATGGTACCGCGAGCGACAGAGCGATGACGATGTCGCGCAACGATGTCGTGGCGTCGATGGTCCCCGTTTGCCTGGACATGGCGCGGTCAGACCCGGCTCGGGCGGACAAGCTTGCAACGATCCGGGCAGCCTCGACCTACCAGCGGCGCGACGCGATCATGACAGCCGGCTGGGCTACGATGCCGGGCACCGATGCCCCAGACCGAGACATTGCGCAAGCCTGCCTGAAGGAACTGGACCTCTGAGGTCATGCCGTTCAGAGCCGACGATGTGATGGCGCAAACCGGGTCGCACCGTCAAACGCGCGAGCCAGGCATCGCCCCGAGTGCCAAAACCGAGATAGGAGCTTGCGATGCCTTCTGATGACAATGGACCGGAAGATCGCGGACCTTGGAAAAACAAGCAGACCCGCGTTCCCCCTGAGGTTGATGCAATTCTCAGGCGGGGCCGGGATCAGCTGCACGGCATCCTGCCGGACGGTCTGCCACCGGTGAAGCGTCTTGCAATCGGGGCCGCCATTGCGCTTGCGGCGTTTGGGGCGTGGACCTCATATTACACGGTGCCGAGCGACTCCGTTGCAATTGTTCAACGGTTCGGGAAATACGCGGCCGAGGTTCCCCCGGGGCTGCACTTCAAGATCCCCTTCGGGATCGACGTGACCACGCTGGTCCC
>JAAAPD010000004.1 GCA_009908505.1 Alphaproteobacteria bacterium
CAGCTGCGTCTCGACATCGGGGAAGACGAAGGTGCTCAGCGTGTCGGCGGTCGCGTCCTCGTCCATGCCCGCATCCTGGGCGATCACCGGCAGCATCATGTCGGTGTTCTCGCCCGAGTTCCACATGGCGTTGGCTTCGGCAGTCACCTCGAGGAACGCGGTGACCATGTCCGGGTTCTCGGCCACGAAATCGGCCGGGGCCGAGGTCACGTCGAAGACGAGAATGCCCAGCTCGGTCTTTTCGTCACCGGTCAGCAGGACATTGCCGTATTCCTTGGCCCGGCGCAGCGACCCGCCCCAGCCGCAGAACAGGTCCACCGATCCCTGCGCAATGGCGGCCGCGCCATCGGGCGGCGCCATGTCGACGATTTCCATCGTGCCGATATCCACGCCGAAATGGTCCATCTGCCGCAGGAAGCCGTAATGCGCCGCCGTGCCCAGCGGCACCGCCGCCTTCATCCCGGCCAGGTCACCGGCATTGGACGCGTCGATCTCCAGGTCCGTGCGGGCAACGCAATTGTCGTTGTCGGCATAGGACACGGCCACATCGAGCATCTGCAAATCCTGGCCGGCGCTGGTGGCGACCACGAAGGGCGGCACACCCTGGCTGACCGCCAGTTGCACATCGCCCGAGGCCATGGCCGCGCTCATCGCCGTGCCGGTATCGAAGCTGACCCAGTTGATATCGACGCCCAGCGCTTCTTCGTACATGCCCTGAACCTTGGCGTATTGGAACGGCATCGGCCATTCCAGGAAATAGGCCACAGTGATTTCGTCGGCCGAGGCCGTCCCGGCGCCGGCCAACAGGGCGACCCCGGCGGCGGCCCCCGCGAATTTTCTCTTGATCGTCATGTTGTTCATTTCTCCCAGTTGCGTTCGGACACGTGTTTTTTCTTGTGCCTTCTCTTTGATGGCACGCGGTTGCCCGCGCCCCGTCGCCTCAAATGGTGGTCCAGAACCCCATGGCCGATCAATGTTTTTCGTTCGCCCCGAACGCGCCGCAACGGCGCCGTGCCGAACGGGGCGCGAAATTGCGCAAACCCCTAATAGCCGGGGGAAAACCGGCCTGACGTAGGGGCACCCAAAATCCCGCCGATTGACTGGACATACCAAAGGGATTGATTTGGACTTACGTGCGGGCCGCGTCCACCGCCGCGATCGCGCTGGCGACCGCCTGGTCGATCGTCAAGTCAGAGGTGTCGATGCGAGCCGCGTCTTCGGCGGGTTTCAAAGGGGCCGCGGTGCGTTCGGAATCGCGCGCGTCCCGCGCCCGCACATCGGCAAGGACCTCGTCATAGCGCACGTCATGGCCATTTTCCGCCAGCTCCTTGAAACGACGTTCGGCGCGGCACTCCGCGCTGGCGGTGACGAACAGCTTCACCTCGGCCTCGGGGCAGATGACCGTGCCGATATCGCGTCCGTCCAAAACCGCGCCCCCGGCCCGACGCGCGAAGGCACGCTGGAAATCTACCAGCGCCTCACGAACCTCACCGATGACGGCGACCTTGCTGGCGGCCTGGGCCACGGCGGGTGTGCGTAGCCCGTCGACCTCCAGATCCTCGGCGCGCAAGGCCCGTGCCGCCTCGACCGGGTCCTCGCCCTGAAGCACCCGATTGCCCACGGCGCGATACAGCAGGCCCGTATCCAGATGCGCCAGGTTGAAATGCGCGGCCACCGCCTTGGAAACGGTGCCCTTCCCGGCCGCTGCGGGCCCATCTATGGCGACGGTGAACCTCATGATGCGGGCCTCCTCAACTGCACGATCAAGACAAGCACGGCCAGGTAGAGGGATGCAAACTTCGCGCGCGTCAGGGACGAGGCCGCCAGAACCGCGCCTGGTTCCAGCGTCTCGACAAAGACCGCACGGTAAATCGCCGCGTTCTCCGCCAGGTCGATGATCGCATAGAGCCCGGCCAGCCCCGCCACGACGAACCGCAACACCCCGGCACGCCATCCGACCAGGGCCAGCCAAAGAGCCAACGCGACGATGAACACCCGGTCCCACATCGTGAGCAGCATCGCATAGCTGTCCCGGGCCGGCGCGGTCAGTGCCGTAACGAAAGGCGCAATCGTCTCGACATTATAGCCAAGCAAACGGAAGTCCGGGGGGAAATGCCCGTCGGCACTGGGGATTACCGTGAAATATAGCATGGCACCCATGACCAGATAGCTGACCAGGGCCATACCGCCTGTGATCCGCCGCGCCAGCCGCATCTCAGTTCGACCGGGTGACGCCCGCGCCCAAACCGGTCATCAGGTCCTCGAAGATCGGGAAAGAAGTCGCGATCGGGCCGCCATCATCCACGCGCATCGGTTTCTCGGTCGCCAGGCCCAACACGAGGAAGGACATGGCGATGCGGTGGTCCAGGCGGCTTTCGACCGTCGCGCCGCCGGGCACGTCGCCATGGCCCCGGCCATGCACGATCCACCAGTCTTCGCCGTCCTCGACCTCGATACCCGCGGCGCGCAGACCCTGTGCCATAGCGTCGATCCGGTCGCATTCCTTGACCCGCAGTTCCTTGACGCCGCGCATCTCTGTCCTGCCCCTGGCAAAGGCGGCCACCACCGACAGCACCGGGTATTCGTCGATCATGCTGGCGGCCCGTTCGGGCGGCACCGCGATTCCTTCCATGTCGGGCGAGAACCGGGCGCGCAGATCCGCCACCGGCTCTCCGCCCTCGTCGCGCATGTTCTCGAAGGTCAGGTTGGCGCCCATCTCCAGCAAGGTATGGAACAGCCCTGCGCGGGTCGGGTTCAACCCGATGTTGGGCACCAGCACGTCGGAACCTTCGACAAGCAGCGCGGCACAGACCGGGAAGGCCGCCGAACTGGGGTCACGCGGCACGACAATGGTCTGCGGCGTCAGCTCCGGCTGCCCGGACAGGGTGATCAGGCGTCCCTCTTCTGTCTCATCGACCGACAGTTCAGCCCCGAACCCGGCCAGCATCCGCTCGGTGTGGTCGCGGGTCGCTTCCTTTTCGATCACCGCCGTCTCGCCGGGCGCGTTCAGACCGGCCAGAAGAACGGCCGACTTCACCTGGGCCGAGGGGACGGGCACCGTGTAGCGCACCGGCACCGGGTCCACCGCCCCCACGATGGTCATCGGCAGCCGCCCCCCGTCACGCCCGAAGGCCTGCGCACCGAATTGTTTCAGCGGGTCCGTCACCCGCCCCATGGGCCGCGCGTTCAGCGACGCGTCGCCGGTAAACGTCGCAGTGATCGGCGATGTCGCCATCGCCCCCATGATCAGCCGCACGCCGGTGCCCGAATTGCCGCAATCGATCACCTGGTCCGGCTCGGCGAAGCCGCCGACGCCCACGCCATGAACCGTCCATTCACCGCCGCCGTGGTCGGTCACCTCGGCCCCGAAGGCCTGCATCGCCTTGCCGGTATCCAGAACGTCCTGCCCTTCCAGCAGCCCGGTGATCCGGGTCTCGCCCACGGACAGCGCCCCGAGGATCAGCGCCCGGTGCGAGATCGACTTGTCGCCCGGAACATGCGCCTCGCCTTTCAACGGTCCCCCCTTGCGGGATGTCATCGGGATGGGGTCACCATGGCTTGACATGTCGGTCTCCGAATTTCCTGTCCGCAGCCTGATAAACCGCCCCGCCGTTAGCGTCCACACCATGTGCTTATTCGGGTCACAAATACCGCGGGGGAGTCCGCGCCCCGGCCCGCTCAGGATTTGCGGAAGGTCAGGTAATGAGGCACTCGGCCCTCGCGCAGGGCCTTCTGTTCATAGCGGGTCGACAGCCAGTCGTCCCAGGGCGCCCGCCAATCCGCCGGGCCTTCGGCCAGCCACTCGAACCCGTGCGCCGGCACCTGCTCCAGCGTCTGCCGCACGTAGTCGGGAATGTCCGTGGCCACGCGGAACTCGGCCCCTGGCTTCACGACGCGGGCCAGCGCCTCCAGGTAGTCCGGCGTCACGAACCGGCGGCGGTGGTGCCGTTTCTTGGGCCAGGGATCGGGATACAGCAGGAACGCCTTTGAGATCGATGCCTCGGACAGCACGTCGAAAAGGTCGCGCACATCGCCGGGATGCACGGCCAGGTTTTCCACGCCCGCCTTGCGGATCTTGCCCAGAAGCATGGCGACGCCGTTGATATAGGGCTCGCACCCGATGATGCTGATATCGGGGTTCGCGGCGGCCTGGTGGACAAGGTGCTCACCACCGCCGAACCCGATTTCGAGCCATACATCCTTCCCACCGAACAGCGCCTCAAGGTCCAGCGGGCTGCGGTCGGGGTTCTTCTCCCAATCCACGGCGCCTGGGGACAGTTTCGCCAGATCCTCGTCAAGATAGGCCTGCTGGCTGTCTCGCAGTCCTTTGCCCTTGATCCGGCCATAGAAATTGCGCCACGGCGCCTTTGGGTGTTTCCGGTCACTCATGGGCGGCTCTTAGCCGCGTGGCGGGAAATGCGCAACGTCGGGCGGCATCAATCCCAATTGTGCAATGACGCACTTCATTTGATAATCTTTGATGAATTGTGAGTTTGGCCGAGAAGGCCGAAACAACTGCCATATCGTTTACAAAGGAAAAGGCAGATGTCTCAGCTCACACAATTCGCCGCACCGCTCGGCCGGTTGCTCCTGTCCTTCATGTTCATCATGTCAGGACTGCAAAAGATCACCGGCTATGCCGGCACCCAGCAATACATGGAACTGATGGGCGTGCCCGGCGCCCTGTTACCGCTTGCCATCGTCACCGAGGTCGCGGGCGGCCTGGCTTTGCTGCTGGGCTGGCAGGCCCGCATCGCCGCCTTCCTGTTGGCCGGTTTCTCGGTTGTCTCCGGCATTCTGTTCCACCTTCTTCCCTCATTCGGGATGGAGGGCATGGCCGCACAGGCAGAGATGATCGGTTTCATGAAGAACATGACTATCGCCGGCGGCATGCTGATGGTCGTGGCCTTCGGACCGGGCGCCTGGTCGCTCGACACGCGCGGCAAGACCGCGACGCTTGCCGCCTGAGCCCGATCAGCAAACCAGCAAATGGCCCCGCATCGCGGGGCCATTTTCATTTTGCCGGTCTCTCTGCCGGTCAAAGGGCGCAGCGGTGATCCTAGGCCAGCGCATAGCTGGCAAGCCGCCACCAGCGGCCCTGCATCTCTTGCAGGCACAGGCGCTCGAACCCCTCGCGCACATGGTAGTCCCGCACTTCAAGGCCATGGCGGTTCCCGTTGGGTAACAGGACATTCATCCGGGGCACGGGTGCGCGTGGACCGGCCGTTGACGACCGGTCCTGGTATTCGGCGGACAGGACCGGAACCGCGTGATAGTAGGCCACGACACGCTTGGGCTGGACAAAGGCGATGGCTGCTGCAGCGATCGTCACCACAACAACCAGCATCATACCACCGAGCACGGCCCGACCCAGCATCAGACGGCTTTCTTCAGCGCCTCGACCAGGTCGGTGTTCTCCCAGCTGAAGCCCCCATCGCTATCTGGCGCGCGGCCGAAATGGCCATAGGCTGCAGTGCGGGCATAGATCGGCTTGTTCAGATCCAGGTGGGTCCGGATGCCGCGCGGGGTCAGGTCCATCACCTGCGGGATCGCGGCCTCGATCGCGGCGGCGTCCACCTCGCCGGTGCCGTGGGTATCCACATAGATCGACAGCGGCTTGGCAATGCCGATCGCATAGCTGAGCTGGATCGTGCAGCGTTCGGCCATGCCGGCGGCCACGACATTCTTGGCCAGGTAGCGCGCGGCATAGGCGGCCGACCGGTCCACCTTGGTCGGATCCTTGCCCGAGAACGCCCCGCCCCCGTGGGGCGCGGCCCCGCCATAGGTGTCCACGATGATCTTGCGGCCGGTCAGGCCCGCATCGCCATCGGGTCCGCCGATCACGAAACGGCCTGTGGGGTTCACCCACCACTCGGTGCGGTCGCTGAACAGGTCGGCCGGCAGGATCTCGCGGATATAGGGTTCCACGATGGCGCGGATGTCGTCGCTTGTCTGACCCTCGTCGGAATGCTGGGTCGACAGAACGATCTGGGTCGCCTCGACCGGCTTGCCATCCTCGTAGCGCAGGCTGACCTGGCTCTTCGCGTCCGGGCGCAGGGTCGGCTCGGTGCCATGTTTGCGCAGCTCGGCCAGGCGCTTGAGGATCGCGTGGGAATAGAGGATCGGGGCCGGCATCAGCTCGGGGGTCTCGTTGCAGGCATAGCCGAACATTATGCCCTGGTCGCCAGCGCCTTCGTCCTTGTCATCCCCCGCATCGACACCCTGGGCGATATGGGCGGACTGCTCGTGCAGCAGGTTCGTGATCTCGCAGGTCTGCCAGTGGAACTTGTCCTGCTCGTAGCCGATATCGCGAATGCAATCGCGGGCGATGTCCTCGATCGCCTCCATCTTCTGGGCCAGCTTGCTCTTGTCGGCCAAGCCGATCTCGCCACCGATGACGACGCGATCGGTCGTGGCAAAGGCTTCGCAGGCCACACGTGCCTCGGGCTCCTCGGCGATCAGCGCATCCAGCACGGCATCCGAGATGCGGTCGCACACCTTGTCCGGGTGCCCCTCGGACACGGATTCCGAGGTGAACGTGTAGTTGTTGCGTGTCATGAAAGTGCTCCATTCATTTTTGCCGCGCCACGCCAGGAAGCCGTTGTGGCCGGAATTCATGTCAATATCGCCTAGCCGCCGGTCCCGGCGGCGTCAACGCGAAACCGCCGCCCGCCGATCCAGGCCAGCCCGAATGCAACCAACAACAGTGCGACCACGGGCCAATCACCGGTCCGGGCATAGAGGGTCGGCGGCAGCGGTGCGCTGACCTGCACATCCAGAAAGCCCCCCTGCCCCAGCGCAAGGCTGTCGCCGATGCGCCCGCGCCCGTCGATCACCGCCGAAATGCCGGTATTGGCCGCGCGCAGAACCGGCAGGCCCTGTTCGATGGCCCGGGCGCGGGCCTGCACAAGGTGTTGTCGCGGGCCCGGGCCACTGCCGAACCAGGCATCGTTGGTCATGATGACCAGCACATCGGGGCGCGAGCCGTCCTCGATGATCTCTTCGGGAAAGATGCCTTCGTAGCAGATCAGGATGCGGGCGCGGCCCAGCCCGACCACGTCGATCGTGCCGGAGCCCGTGCCGGGGGCGTAGCCCATCGCCATGTCGACCACGCCGGTCAGGCCGATCTTGCCGAAAATCCAGACAAGCGGCACATATTCCCCGAACGGTACGAGGTGCTGCTTGTCATAGAGCGCGGCCACGCTGCCGTCGGTTTCTACCAGGATGGCGCTGTTGTGATAGCCCGCCTGCGGGTTCCAGCGCTGGATGCCCGCCAGCACCGGCGCGCCGCGCCCCGCCTGCCCCATCCGTTCCAGCCAGGGATCGGCATTGCGCAAGAGGGTCGCCAACGAGGTTTCCGGCCAGATCACCACGTCGGGCGGGGGGTCGGCTTGCGTCGCCTCGACAGCGCGCCGAAAGAAGACGGGGATCCACTCGAGGTCCCATTTCAGGTGCTGTGGCGCGTTGGGCTGGACAAGGCGCACCGACGGGGCGGCGGGGTCGGTCATCGGTGTGGGCATCAGAGCACCGCCCGCCACCACGGCCAGCGCGGCCGCAGCCACCCCCGGCCACACCAGGAGCAGACCGCGGCAGAGCGCAAATGCAGCCAGCCCCGATAGACCCATCAGGACCGCGCTGGCCCCGTGCGGGCCGACCAGTGCGAAAAGGTAATCCACCGGCGAGCCGATCATCGAATAGGACAGCAGCGCCCAGGGAAAGCCGCTTAGGACATGGGCCCGGGCATATTCGGCTAGCAGAAGCGCCGCGCCGATCATCGCGAAACGGGGTCCGGGCGCGCGCACGCCACGCGCCCCGGCCCAGAACGCCGCCGCCCAGAACAGGGCCAGCCCGGCTGACATGCCAAGGATGGCGAAGGGCGCCATCCAGCTATGCCGCCAGGGGTCGACGAAGAACGGCTCGACGATCCAGCGCAGGGTGATGCCGAAATAGGCGACACCGATGACCCAACCGAACCAGCCGGCCTGTTTCGGGTTCAGATTCTGACTGGCGCGCAAGGCCACGACCAGGCCGGCCACGACCCACAGCAAGCGCGCCACCGCATCGCCCATCTGCCCCAGCGACAGAATCGCCCCGATGCCAAGCGCCAGGCCGACCCGGCGCCAGCGGCCCCAGGCGGGGATCGCAGCCCAGAACGCCGACAGACGCGCGCTTTCAGCCACCCTCGCGCCCGCGCAGCCGCACCCGCAGGCGCTTGATGCGTCGCGAATCGGCCTCGACCACTTCGAATTCAGGGCCTTCGGGGTGCGGGATGACCTCACCCCGGGCCGGGACGTGACCGGCCAGCATGAAGACAAGCCCGCCCAGCGTATCGACCTCGTCCTCGTCGATTTCGTCGTGTTCGGTCAGGGCCTGGCCGATCTCGGCCTCGAACTCTTCAAGTGGCGCACGGGCCTCGGCCATGTAGACGCCGGGTTGCTCCAGCTTCCAGGGCACGGCCTCAGCGGTGTCGTGTTCATCCTCGATCTCGCCGACGACCTGTTCCAACAAATCCTCGATGGTCAGCAATCCGTCCGTGCCGCCATACTCGTCGATGACAAGTGCCATGTGAATCCGGTCCGACTGCATCTTCTGCAGCAGCACGCCAAGCGGCATCGAGGGCGGCACGTAAAGCAGCGACCGCAACAGGCCGCGCAGGTCGAAATGATCGCTATCGCAATCGAACCCGTAGGTCAGCGCCACGTCCTTGAGGTTGGCAAAACCGACAGGCGTGTCCAGAGTGCCGTCGAAGACCGGCAGGCGGGTATAGCCGCTGTCCCGGAACACCTTGACCAGGTCCTCTTTCGAGATGTCGACTGGCACGGCGACAATCTCGGCTTTGGGGATCATGACATCCTCGACCCGCATCCGGCGCAGGTTGGCAAGGCCGGGACGCGGCGCGGCGACCGGCTGCCCGTTGGCGCCGGAGGCTTCGGTCTGGGACATGTCGGAGGGGCTGAGCGCCTCGACGATGCGGCCGAAAAAGCCGCGTTGAATTTTGTGGGTCGGTGTCCGATGCGCGCTTTGCGCCGCGTTAGAAGACCCGTCGGTGGTGTCGCCCATTTTCTCCTACCAGTAGCGGCCCTTGTAAAAACGCCGGGCCAAAGAAGCGTATGTCATGAATATGGGTCAGGTAGACCCAGTTTGCCAAGTATCTCCACCTCGGTTCGTTCCATCAGGGTGGCATCCTTGTCACGAACGTGATCGTACCCCAGCAAATGCAAAATTCCATGAACGATCAGATGCGTCACATGATCTTCCATCGGCTTGCCCGCCGTGCGGGCCTCTTGCGCGCAGGTGTCATAGGCGATCGCGATGTCGCCCAGCTCGGGGTCCGGGCCCGCCTCGGGCAGGTCCGGCACCGCGCCGTCGGTCGCAGCGCCACGTTCCGCGCTCGGCCAGCTCAATACATTGGTGGCCGCCGCCTTGTCCCGGAAATCTTCGTTCAAGGCGGCAATCCGCGCATCGTCACAGCCCAGCACGGCGATCTCCCACTCCGCGGGGTCCAGCCGCAGATGCGCCAGCGTGGCCTCCGCCGCCCGCGCGGCCAGCCGCTCCAGCCCCGCCTCCTGCCAGCGGTCGTCCTCGATCAGGCAATCCACGCCTGTCATTCCGGCGCCCCCTGCAACCAGCGCGCAGGGGGGTTGCCCCACTCCTCGGCGCAGAATACCAGCACCGGCAGATCCGGACGCGCCCGGTGGACCTTCATCCACAATCGGTCGACCCAATCCATCGCCGTATCGGCAATCACGTCATTCACCTCGTAATCGACCTCGTCGAAATCAAAAAGCGGCACCGGCACATTCAGGCCGCCCTCCATGTGCTTGATCCCGAAAAGTTTTCTGTATTCGCTTATGGCCGCGTTCAGCACATGCAGCTCCGGCCCCTCGGGATGGATCATCACGCTGAACGTCCCCTCGCCGTCCTGGTCGGGATGCACGCCGAAATGCAGCTCCCGCGTGGTGTCGGGCAGATCGGCCAGCGCCCCCGCAATCTGCGCCAGGGCGGCCCTGTCATGCGCGGCCAGGACATCTTCCAGCAGCTCGGCATAGTCCCGCGCGCTGTCGGGCGGCGGCAGGGGGCGAAACACCTGCGGCGCGGCCCCGGACGCGGCCTCCGCCCTGCCCTTGCCGAACAACCTTTCAAGAAACCCCAGCATGTCTATTTCGCCGGATCGTCCTTGTCATAGGCTTCGATGATCGCGGCCACCAGCGGGTGACGCACCACGTCCTTCGAAGTGAAGTAGTTGAAGGCTATGTTGGGAATGTTGCTCAGCAGGCGCTCGGCATCGTGCAGCCCGCTGGTCACGCCGCGCGGCAGGTCCACCTGGCTGCGGTCGCCGGTAATGACCATCCGGCTGCCCTCGCCCAGGCGCGTCAGGAACATCTTCATCTGCATCGAGGTGGCGTTCTGCGCCTCGTCCAGCACCACGAAGGCATTGGACAGGGTGCGTCCGCGCATGAAGGCCAGGGGCGCGATCTCGACCTTCTTTTCCTCGATCAGCTTGGTGACCTGCTTGCCGGGCAGGAAATCGTTCAGCGCGTCGTAGAGCGGCTGCATGTAGGGATCGACCTTGTCCTTCATGTCGCCGGGCAGGTAGCCCAGTTTCTCGCCCGCCTCGACCGCCGGGCGGCTCAGGATGATCCGGTCCACGTGGCCGCCGATAAACATGTTCACCCCCACGGCCACGGCCAGGTAGGTCTTGCCGGTGCCGGCCGGGCCGATGCCGAAGGCCAGCTCGTTCTCGAACAGCGACCGGACATAGGCCTTTTGCGCGGCGGTGCGGGGTTCGATGATCTTCTTGCGGGTCTTGATCTCGACCCGGGCATCGGGCAGCAGGTCCAGCTGGTCGCCGTCCCGGGCGCCGGTCTCGCGGTCGGACCCGCCCATACGGGCCTCACGATCAATATCGGCGGTCTCGACGGATCGACCGGCCTCGAGCCGGGCGTATAGCGCTGTCAGGATGTCAGCGGCCTCCCGGCGCGCGGCCTCCGCTCCGTGAATCGTCAATTGGTTGCCGCGGCGCAAGATCTGCACATCGGTCTTGAGCTCGATATCCGCCAGGTGCCTGTCATGTTCGCCGCACAGGTCGATCAGCAGAAAATTGTCAGGAAATTCGAGAACCTCTGGCGCTTCCGCGACAGACTGGGACGGGGGCAGCGAGGTTGTGGCCAAACAAGACTCCTGACTAGTGTTTCAACAATGGTGGCAAGTGGCGGCGGCCAGCGCAAGGGACCTTGGCGCAATGTCACCAAATTGAAACGAAAAAGGGGCCGCAAACGGTGTTGCGACCCCTTTCATGCTCGGTTTTCCGCCAATCACGGAAGGATATCGATCAGGCCGGTCCGCTGCGGCTCGGAAATGATGACGCCGGGCGGAATCCGCTTGGTGCAGACGGGTTTGCCGGTCACCGGGTCGTAGCGGGCATTGGCATAGCCTTCGGCCCCGTCATCGCCAAACCAGTGCATGCAGCCATCGGGGTCGATCGCGATCGCCATGGGGCGGTCGGACAGCAGGTCGGTATTGTTCACCGCGCTGTCGGTCGCCCGGGCCAGAAGACGCGGGCCGTCGGCGGTTGTCTGCCCCATTTCGCAAGCTGCGAGAACGGGCGTCATTGCAAGAAGGAAAACGGAAATGCGCATGACTTACCTCGGCATATGAAAGCAGACGACCTCGACCCGGCGGTTCTGCTGCCAGGCGGTCTCGTTATGGCCGGTCGCGACGGGGCGCGTTTCACCGAAGCCCTCCTCAACCTCGATGAAGGCCCCGACTGACCGCGCCACCGAGGCGACGGTGCCGGCGCGCCGCTCGGACAGGGCCTGGTTGTAGGCGTGCGAGGCGCGCTCGTCCGTGTGGCCGTAGACGGCGTAGGAAAACGCACCTTCAGAGCGGAAGAATCGTTCAAGTTCCTCGCGCTGGCCCGGCTTGAGGTGATGGCTGTCGGTGTGGAACAGCGTGTCGGTCGATTCCGTCAGGCAGCTTTCCTTTTGCAGGCAGAGCGGCCGGCCGGTTTCGGGGTTGAACCGGGTCGTCATGTAGCCTTCGAGGCCGCCATCGGCCCACCAGTGCATGCAGCCGTCGCGATCCACGAAGATGCCCCACTCTACCATGCCGGATACCACGATCCGATCCTGGCTCTGCTGCGCCGCGACCGGCGCGACCAACGCGGCGGAGGCCGCAAAAGCCGCGGTCAGACCCGCGGCGACGGCCTTTCCGACTTTCGTTCTCATCAATACCAAACCTCTATCCCCCAGATCTGCATACACCCCAGCGACGCAAACTGGCACATAGCCCCGTCCCGTCGGGTATTCTTCTAAAGGAAAACAAGTTCTGGTCAATTTTTAACTAAAAATTGCCACATTTCGTGTCCGGCAGGGCGACAGCGGGGCCGATTCACACGCATTGTTCAGAAGGTCGCAATTGACTGGACGCCGTCCTCAACCCCCGATTGCGCGGCCCGGGAATCTCAAACCAGCACCCCGGCAAGCGAGTTCGGCGCGCTTTGCTCGATCCGGACCTTGCGAATGTCACCGGGCGCGATGTTCGGGCCGGTGACATGCACCGCGTGCAGGTATTCCGACTTGCCGACCATCTGGCCATCCAGCCGCCCCGGCTTTTCGAAAAGCACCGAAACCTCGCGGCCCACCATCGCATCCTGCAGCGCCTTCTGCTGCGCATTGATCTGGTCCTGCAAACGGTAGAGCCGTTCGCTCGCCACATCGGGATCGACCATCTTCGCGGTCTTCTCCGCCGCCGGGGTGCCCGGACGCGGGGAATACTTGAAGGAAAACGCCGTGCCGTAGCCCGCCTCGCGGGTGATGCGCATCGTGTGCTCGAAATCCGCATCGGTTTCGCCCGGAAAACCGACGATGAAATCGCCCGACAGGTGCAGATCGGGCCGGGCCGCGCGGATGCGCTCGATCAGGCGCAGGTAGTCCTCGGCGGTATGCTTGCGGTTCATCGCCTTCAGGATCCGGTCGGATCCCGATTGCACCGGCAGATGCAGGTAGGGCATCAGCTTGTCGCAGGTGCCATGCGCCTCGATCAAGGCATCGTCCATGTCGTTGGGGTGGCTGGTGGTGAAGCGGATGCGCGCCAGGCCGTCGATCTTGTCCAGGTCCCAGATCAGGCCGGCCAATCCCCGCGCATGGCCGTTATAGGCATTCACGTTCTGGCCCAGCAGGGTGATCTCTCGTACCCCGGCTTCGACCAGGTCCTGAGCCTCGCGGATGATGCGGTCTGCGGGGCGGCTGACTTCGGCGCCGCGCGTATAAGGCACCACGCAGAAGGAACAGAATTTGTCGCACCCCTCTTGCACGGTCAAAAAGGCAGTGGGACCGCGCCCGGCCTTGGGGCGCGACCTGAGCACCTCGAACTTGTCTTCTTCGGGGAAATCGGTGTCGAGCGCCTTTCCCCCCTGCGACAGTGCCTCTTCCATGGCAGGCAGACGGTGATAGCTTTGCGGGCCGACCACCAGGTCCACCATGGGCTGGCGGCGCATGATCTCTTCGCCCTCGGCTTGGGCGACGCAGCCGGCCACGCCGATCTTGAGGTCGGCGTTCTCCGCCTTGAGACCCTTGTAGCGCCCGAGTTCCGAATAGACCTTTTCCGCCGCCTTTTCACGGATGTGACAGGTGTTCAGGAGGATCATGTCCGCGTCATCGGGGCTTTGAGTCTCGACATAGCCCTTGCCGCCCAGCGCCTCGACCATGCGTTCGCTGTCATAGACGTTCATCTGGCAACCATAGGTCTTAATGAAGAGCTTCTTGGGCGCGGACATGGGGCACCTGTTTGGATGGGGCAGCTTTGACGCGCCTCTTACCGTGCATCCGGGGCGCTTGCAATGAACGCCGATTTGCCGGAGTCTAACCCCGATCAGGCAAGACAACGGGACAGATGCAGTATTCCTCGCTTCAAGATTTCCTGTCACGGGGCAAAGCCGCGCTGGCCAAGGGGCCGGTTGCGCTGATCCTGGCCGAAGACGAGGTCGAGTTGGACAGCACGATAAGGCACCACATCGACACCGGCTTCCGGGCCGTGATCGTCTTTGCCATGCCGGGCGCAAACCTGGCCCAGGACGTTGCAGGGCTCGTGCACCACGTGGCGTATCAAACCACGGCCGACGGGGCACTAGAAACCGCCGTCAACGCAGTGATAGAGGCGGCAGGGCCGATCTGGCTCTTCTACTGCTACAATGCGGAATACCTGTTCTACCCGTTCTGCGAGAGCCGCGCTGTGGGCGAGATGATCGCCTTCAACATGGACGAACGGCGCGACACGATCCTGACCTACGTGATCGATCTTTATGCCGGGGATCTCGGCCAGCATCCGCAGGCGGTGGCGCTGGAAGATGCGCATCTGGACAAGTCCGGCTATTACGCGCTGTCGCGCAAGGACCGGAGGAACAACGACCTGGACCGGCAGATGGATTTCTTCGGCGGTCTGCGCTGGCGGTTCGAGGAACATGTGCCCAAGCCGCGCCGGCGAATCGACCGGGTGTCGCTATTCCGGAACAAGCCGGGCCTGAAACTGCTGCCCGGCCACCTGTTCAACGACCCCGAATACAACACCTATTCCTGTCCATGGCATCACAACCTGACCGCCGCGGTGTGTTCGTTCCGCACGGCCAAGGCGCTCAAGCGGAACCCCGGCAGCACCTTCGAGATCAAGACCTTTCGCTGGCACAATTCCGCCCCGTTCGAGTGGCATTCCCAGCAATTGCTGGACCTCGGCCTGATGGAGCCGGGGCAGTGGTTCTGACCCAGGCGCGCATCCCGGCCGGGGATCAGGCCACCGCCAGGTCGCGGCGCGGCGCGCCGTGGTGGTGCAGCGACGAATAGGGCCAGTCCGCCGCATCGCGCACCAGACCGGCCCGGACCGGGGCCGCCAAGATGAAGCGGCGCCGCGCCTCGATCGCCGGGCCATGGATTCGCGTGATCGGAAGTTCCACATCCCAGATCGGCCGCCCATCGGCCGCATGCCGGGCGAAACCGTCGCGGATCAGGCGCAGGGCGGACCCGGGCTCGTCCCCCGGCATCATCCGGCACAGCAGATGCATTTCGGCCGGCAGCACCGTGGCGGTGTCGATTTCGAGGCCCCTGCGCAGCCGGGCCAGCGCCACGCAGTCGCGCAGGACCGGGATTCGTCGCACCAAAAGATCAGAGGTCGCATCGGCCAGACGCAAGGTCACGGCGAAATGCGAGAAGAAGCGGGAGGGGGCGGGCAAATCTGTCATACGGACAGCTTTGCCCCGACAAGGTTAATGACCCATGAACGCCGTCAGTCGCGGGTCAGCTCTTGCGCAGGCGGATCACGACGTCGACCGAGGCGATCTCGGCCCCGTCGGGCGCGTGCGGCAGGCTGGCGATGCTCAAGTCGTCCGAAGGGGCATCGGACAGGTGACCATCTTCTTCCCAGAAGAAATGCGGATGGTCGGACATGTTGGTATCGAAATAGCTCTTCGAGCCGTCCACCGTTATTTCGCGCAACAGACCCGCATCGCAAAACGCCTTGAGGGTGTTGTAGACCGTGGCCAGTGAAACCTTCTCTCCGGCCCGTTCGGCCGCCGCATAAAGGCTTTCCGCGGTCACGTGACGATCCTTGCCGTCCCCGACAAGAAGCTCCGCCAGGGCAAGCCGCTGGCGGGTCGGTCGCAGCCCTGCCCCGGCCAGCCAATCACTGCTGCGTTCGCTTGTCGTTTCGGTCATCGAGCATCCTGCCGTTGCTTCAAGGCACAATATGGCCGAATGCGAATGATTTTCAATACCCGAGCCTTGCGTTCCTGCGCGTCCGCGCGACCTTGCCTTGCCGCGCATGGGGGTGATAGAGGGCTTGGAAAACCACTCCGAGGGGATTTTCACCAAATGACCGACCTTCCGCGCAGTTTCGACCGTGACGACCTTCTGAAATGCGCGCGCGGCGAACTGTTCGGGCCAGGCAATGCCCAGCTGCCCGAACCGCCGATGCTGATGATGGACCGGATTACCGATATCAGCGGCGACGAAGGCCTGCATGGCCAGGGTCACGTCGTCGCCGAATTCGACATCACGCCCGACCTTTGGTTCTTCGATTGCCATTTCCCGGGCAACCCGATCATGCCCGGCTGCCTGGGCCTTGACGGTCTTTGGCAATTGACCGGTTTCAACCTGGGATGGCGCGGCTGGCAAGGTCGCGGCTATGCCCTTGGTGTGGGCGAGGTCAAACTCAAGGGCATGGTGCGGCCTGACCGCAAGATGCTGACCTACAAGGTGGATTTCACCAAGGCCGTACAGAGCCGCCGCCTGACCATGGGCGTGGCCGACGGCATCGTCGAAGCCGATGGCGACGTGATCTACGAGGTCAAGGACATGAAGGTGGCGCTGAGCGAGAGCTGACGCAACAATCACGACGATGCGGCGTCCATCGGGCGCGCGCCGCCCTAACCGCTTGCCCCCATCCCCCTGCATACCCTACACGGGAAACCGGACAAGAAAGGGAGGCCGCGCATGCGCCGCGTCGTCGTTACCGGGCTGGGAATCGTCTCGCCCGTCGGAAACAACGCCCAAGAGGTCACCGCCGCCCTCAAGGCGGGCAAGTCGGGGATCGAGGCCGTCCCGGAGATGGCCGAACACGGGTTCCGCAGCCAAATCGCCGGCACGCTCAAGATCGACGTGGCCGAACATGTCGACAAGCGCACCCTGCGTTTCATGGGCGCCGGCGCGGCCTATGCCCATATCGCCATGGGCCAGGCCATTGCCGATGCCGGGCTGGACGAAAGCGACGTGGTCAATCCGCGCACCGGCATTGTGGCCGGGTCGGGCGGGCCCTCGACCAGCGCGATGTTCGCCGCGCACCAGACCGTTCTGAAATCGGGCAGCCCCAAGCGAGTCGGCCCCTTCGCAGTGCCGAAATGCATGTCTTCGACCATCAGCGCCAACCTGTCGACCGCCTACAGGATCAAGGGGCTGAACTACTCGATCACCTCGGCCTGCTCGACCAGCCTGCATTGCATCGGCAATGCCGCCGAACAGATCATGATGGGCAAGCAGGACGTGATGTTCGCCGGCGGCGGCGAGGAGCTGGACTGGACCCTGTCCTGCCTGTTCGACGCCATGGGCGCGATGTCGTCCAAGTACAATGACGATCCGGCGCGTGCCAGCCGCGCCTTCGATGCCGATCGCGACGGGTTCGTGATCGCCGGGGGCGGCGCGATGGTGGTGCTGGAGGACCTGGAGCACGCCAAGGCGCGCGGCGCCAGGATCTATGCCGAGGTCACGGGCTATGCCGCCACCTCGGACGGGCATGACATGGTCGCGCCCAGCGGCGAAGGCGGCGAACGGGCCATGCGCCTGGCACTGGACAGCCTGCCCGAGGACCGCAAGGTCAGCTATATCAATGCCCATGGCACCAGCACGCCGGTCGGCGATGTGGGCGAGGTCGAGGCCGTACGCCGGGTTTTCGGCGAAGGCAGCACGCCGCCGATCTCCTCGACCAAGTCGATGACCGGCCACAGTCAAGGCGCGACCGGCGCGCAGGAGACCGTCTATTGCCTGTTGATGCTTGAAAAGGACTTCATCACCCCGTCGATCAACGTTGAAACGCTCGATCCGGCCATCAATCCCGGCGAGATCGCGACGGATTTGGTGGAAGATGCCGGTCTTGATACGGTGATGACCAATTCCTTCGGCTTCGGCGGCACCAACGGGTCGATGCTGCTTTCCAAATATCGGGACTGACCAAGATGACAATCGAACTGAACGGCAAGCGCGGTCTGATCATGGGGGTCGCGAATGACCGTTCCATCGCCTGGGGCATCGCCCGGGCCTGTCATGCGGCCGGGGCCGAGCTGGCCTTTTCCTACCAGGGCGAAGGGCTGAAGAAGCGGGTCGAGCCGCTGGCCGCCTCGGCCGACAGCGATTTCCTGATCGAGGCGGACGTGACCGACGATGCCTCGATGGACGCCTGTTTCGCCGCGCTCAAGGACCGGTGGGGTAGCTTGGATTTCGTTGTTCATGCCATCGCCTATTCGGACAAGAACGAGCTGACGGGCCGCTTCTCGGACACGACGCGGGACAACTTCACCCATTCCATGCTGATCAGCTGCTATTCCTTCGTCGACGTGGCGCGCCGCGCGGCCGACCTGATGCCCGAGGGCGGCTGCCTGCTGACGCTGACCTACCAGGGCAGCCAGCGCGTGACCCCGAATTACAACGTCATGGGCGTGGCCAAGGCGGCGCTGGAAAGCGCAACACGCTACCTGGCCGCGGACCTGGGGCCGCAGGGTATTCGCGTCAACGCTATCAGCCCCGGTCCAATGAAGACGCTGGCAGGGGCCGCCATTGCCGGCGCGCGCCGCACCTTCAAGCACGCCGAACAGAACGCCCCGCTGCGCCATAACGCCACGCTAGAGGCAGTGGGCGGCACCGCGGTCTACCTGGCCTCGGATGCCGGCAACTGCACCAGCGGCGAAATCATCAAGGTGGACAGCGGCTACCATGTCATGAGCATGCCGGTGCTGGAAAACCTCTGATGTCCCCGCCGATGGCGTTGCTTTGCGCCCTTGCGATCTGCGCCGGGCTGGGCTGGGCCTTGCGCGGGGGCCTGTCGGGCCAGGGGCGCGGCACACTTGTCGGCATGGATTTGCAAGGCGCACTGTTCGCGGCACTATCGATCGGGGCGGCGGTCTGGTTCTTCGGGCCGATGTTCGGGCTGGCGATCATTCTGGCCGTCGTGATCCACGAATTCGGCCATGTCGCGGCCTATCGCGTGGCCGGCCACCCCGATGCCCGTTTCCGTCTGATCCCGCTGGTGGGCGGCGTGGCGATTTCCGACCGGATACCCGACAGCCAGGTGAAGGATTTCTTCATCACCCTGATGGGCCCGGCCATCGGGATCGGGCCAATGCTTCTGGCCTTTGCCATGGTCCCGTATACCGTGCATTCGGCGCCGATTCTGACCGAGTTCCTGCTGGTCTTCGCCAGCGTCACCGGCGCGCTGAACTTCTTCAACATGCTGCCGTTCTGGCCGTTGGATGGCGGGCGGATGCTGTCGGTGATCGCCGGGTCGTTCTGGCCACCGCTGGCGGTGATCCTGCCAGCGATTATGTGCGGGCTGTTGGTGACGGCGGCGATCGCCCTGCAATCGTTGCTGCTGTTCATCTTCGCGGTAATCGGGGCGCAGGGCCTGATGCGGGCCGGAGAGATTTCGCGGATGCAAACGCCGATTTCGAAACCCCATGCCGTGCTAGCGCTGGCCGCCTACCTGGCCGTTGCGGGCACGCTGCTGTTCGGTGGGATCGGTTTTTTGTTGCGGTTCCTGTAACGAAAAAGGGCGCCCGAAGGCGCCCTTTGCTGCCAAGGATCGCGCGCCTTAGGCGGCCTTGATCTCGACCAGCTCGATCTCGAAGTTCAGATCCTTGCCCGCCAGCGGATGGTTTGCGTCCAGCGTCACCTCTTCGTCGGTCAGTTCAACCACGGTGACCGGGATCGCCTGCCCGTCAGGGGATTGCATCTGCAGTTGCATGCCCATCTCCAGCGGGATTTCCGGCGGCACCTGTTCGCGGGGCACGGCCTGGCGGGCATTGGGATCGGCGTCGCCATAGGCCTCGGCGCAGGGCACCTCGACGGTTTTCTTGTCGCCGACGGTCATGCCGGGGACGGCATTGTCGAGGCCGGGTATGATCTGGCCCGAACCCACGGTGAATTCCAGCGGCTCGCGGCCCTCGGAACTGTCGAAGGTTTCGCCGCTCGTCAGCGTGCCGGTGTAGTGAATAGCGACGGTGTCACCCGCTTTGACCTGGGTCATGAGATTTCCTTTGTAGGGGGATTGGTGGCAGGGGCCGCGCACGCTCGCGCAGGTGCCCTGATCGACTCGGTCCTGAAACTAACGATGGCCGCCCTGGATTGCAAACCGGCCCTTTCCCCGCGCGCGACCTCATGCCAGTCTACACCCGATAGGGAGAAAAACATGGCCATCACCACCTGCGTTTTCGATGCCTATGGCACGCTGTTCGATGTCAACGCCGCCGCCCGCGTGGTGGCCGAGGAGTCGGGCCCGGAACACCTGGCACAGCGCTGGCCGGAACTTGCCGCGCTGTGGCGTCGCAAACAGCTGGAATACAGTTGGCTGCGGGCGGTCTCCGGGCGGCACCTGGATTTCTGGGAAGTGACCCAGGATGGACTCGACTACGCGATGGAGTCGATGGACCTGCATGACAACGCCCTGCGGGCCAAGCTGCTGGGCGTCTACAAGGAACTGCCCGCCTACCCGGAGGTGCGCGACATGCTGGGCACCTTGAAGGACAAGGGGCTGACCACCGCCATCCTGACCAATGGCAGCCCGGAAATGGTGGTCGCAGCCGTCAAGTCCGCCGGGATCGGACGGTGGCTGGATGACGTCCTGACAGTTGAAGAGGTGCGCAGCTACAAGCCGGACCGCCGGGTTTACGACCTTGTCTTCGACCATTTCGGCGCCGTCCAGCAAGAGGTGCTCTTCGCCTCGGCAAATGGCTGGGACGCGGCAGCGGCGGCGGGATACGGATTTGCCACGGTCTGGGTCAACCGCGATGGCGCCCCGCAGGAAAGGCTCTGGGCCGCGCCGCATCGCGTCTTGCCGGACTTGTCCACGATACCGGAACTCGTCTGATGCCGCATTTCAACGCCGCCGATGGCACAAGGCTTTTCTATACCGAAAGCGGCGACGGGCCGCCGGTCCTGGCACTTGCGGGCCTGACCCGCAACAGTGGCGATTTCGACCACGTGGCGCCGCACCTGCCCTGCCGCTTGATCCGGATGGATTATCGCGGTCGTGGACAGTCCGATTGGGCCGACCCGCAGACCTACACGGTCCCGCAGGAAGCCGCCGATGCCGTTGCCCTGCTGGATCACCTGGGAATCGACAAGGCGGCGGTTCTGGGCACCTCGCGCGGCGGCCTGATTGCCATGATGCTGGCAGCAACCCACAAGAGACGGCTGTCAGGCGTGGCGCTCAACGATATCGGCCCCGAGATCGACCCAAAGGGCCTGAAGGTCATCGAGGATTACATCGGCCGCAATCCGGCGCAGAAGACGTATGAAGAGGCCGCCCTGTTCCGTGCCCGCAACTGGGTACATTTCAGAGGTGTTCCGCACGAACGCTGGCTGCACGAGGTGCGCAACCACTACGACGAGACGCCCGAGGGCCTTGTCATCTGCTATGATCCCAAGCTGCGCGAGGCGGTGTTCGATAACGCCAAAGTCCAGCCGGCCCCAGATCTCTGGCCATTGTTCGACGCGCTGCACGGCCTGCCGCTCTGCCTGGTCCGGGGGGCGAATTCCGACCTTCTGGCCGAAGCGACCTGGAACAGGATGCGCGAGCTGCGCCATGACGCCATCGCCGCCGAGGTGCCCGACCGCGGCCATGTGCCGTTCCTCGACGAACCGCAGGCGGTCCACGCCCTGCAAAGCTGGGTCGACACCTTATGAATATCGACATGATCCGGGCCGCGGCCGATCGGCTGGCCGGCCATGCGCGGCGCACGCCCCTTCTGTCCTCGCCCTTTTTGGACGAGATCGCCGGGCGGCGCGTTCTGGTGAAACCCGAATGCCTGCAACATACCGGCAGCTTCAAGTTTCGCGGGGGGTGGTCGGCGGTCTCGGCACTTGATCCCGAGACACGCAAAGTGGGCGTGATCGCCTATTCCTCGGGCAACCATGCGCAGGGCGTGGCCTTTGCCGCGAAGGGGCACGAGGTGCCGGCCGTGATCGTGATGCCCGCCGATGCGCCCGCGCTCAAGATCGCCAATACCCGCGCCCTGGGTGCCGAAGTCGTCCTTTTCGACCGGGCCAACGAAAGCCGCGAGGAGATCGGCAATCGGATCGCCGAGGAACGCCGCCTGACCCTGATCCGGCCCTATGACGAACCCCAGGTGATCGCCGGGCAAGGCACCTGCGGACTGGAAATCGCGGCAGACGCAAAAACGTGCGAAATTGATGAAGCCGAGGTTTTGGTCTGTTGCGGTGGTGGCGGATTGACATCCGGCATCGCGCTGGCCTGCGAGGCGGACCATCCCGGCCTGACTGTCCGCACCGTCGAACCCGAAGGCTTCGACGACGTGAAGCGGTCGCTCGAAACCGGGACGATCCAGGAAAATGACCGGCGCGACGGCAGCATCTGCGACGCTATCATCACCCCCGCGCCCGGCGCGTTGACCTTTCCGATCATGTCCCGGCTGTGCGGCACCGGCCTGACCGTGTCCGAGGATGAGTGCCTGCGCGCCATGGGCCATGCGTTCCAGCGATTGAAGCTGGTGGCCGAACCGGGCGGCGCCGCGGCCCTGGCGGCCGCGCTGTTCCATGGCGATGACCTGACCACCCGAACCGTAATTGTCACCATCACCGGCGGCAACGTCGATGCCGCCATGTTCAAGTCAGCACTGGATACGCTCTCATGACAGATTTCACGATCGCCAGTTTCAACGTCAAGAACCTGATCGGGCCAGACCAGGAATACTATGAATTCCAGTCCTACACGCCCGAGGAATACGCCTGGAAGAAGGATTGGCTGGCCGACCAGTTGCTGACGATGGATGCCGACATCGTCGGCTTCCAGGAGATTTTCGAGGAAGACGCCCTTCGCGATGTGGTGGCCGAGGCCGATGCGCGCGGGATCGCCATGAACGATGCGGCGATCCCCGATGCCTCGAAGCGCTATCACCGCAAGGCGATCTTTCGAAAACTGGCTTACACGCCCTATTCAAGTGCCGAACTGGCCTTTGCCCCGAATGTCGCCGATGCCGGTCCCGGCAAACGGCGGCCCGGCGTCGCCATCCTGTCGCGCCACGGCTTCGCAGAGCCACCCGAGGTGCTGCAAGACCTTGACGAGCCGTTGGACATCCCCTTTCAGCCCCTGCGCGGACTGGAGGGCGAGGCCGGGTCATTCACCCTAAGGCGGCTGTCCCGCCCGATCCTCAAGGCCCGGATCGCGGTCGGCGGCGAGGTCATCACCGTGTTCAACTGCCACCTTAAATCCAAGCTGGGCGAATACATCGTGCCCCCGGGCGCCGATTTCGCCCGCGAAGAGGTGCTGCCGAAATACGATCCGCTCGGCCGCGCCATGGGCAGCTTGCGCGCCGCCCTGCGCCGCATGGCCGAGGCCTGGGTGCTGCGCCGTGAGATCCTCAAAGACCTGAACCACGGCAAGCCGGTCATGGTGCTTGGCGATTTCAACGACGGTGAAAACGCCGTCAGCTCGGAAATCATATCCGGCGAGGTGCCGTTCAAGAATTACAGCTGGATGCTGCGCCACGACGCCGAAAACTACGGCGACCGCTATTCGAAAGAGGAAAACGTCCAGATCACCGAAAGTGTCGAGCGCGTCCGCCTGCATTCGGCAGAAAAACTTTTCGTGCGCAAGTCCAACCGCGACATGGTCTTTACCTCGGCCTTTGGCGGCGTGTTCGAATCCATCGACCAGATCTACATGTCGCGGCACTTTCATCCCGACTACAAGCGGCGCATCGGCGCGATGGAGTATTTCAGCGTTCTCAACGACCACCTGACCGACGGATCGCACCCCGAGGCACCCTATAACAAGCTGGCCTCGGATCACGGCCAGATCATCGCCCATATGCGCATCGGGGCCGATCCGGAATGAAGACGGGATCTGTCGACCGGGACGGATACGCCATCACCTACGAGATGGCGGGCGACGGACCGGACGTGGTCTTTGCCCATGCTCTGGGGCTTGACCGGCACATCTGGGACGATGTCGCCTATTACCTGCCCGATCATCGCACGATCCGCATCGACATGCGTGGGCATGGGCGCTCGGACGCACCTGAGGGGCCCTACAAGATGGGCGGGCTGATCGCCGATACCGAGGCCGTCTGCGACGCCCTCGACGTGCGCGACGCGGTCCTTGTGGGCCTGTCCGTGGGCGGCATGATCGGCCAGGGTCTTGCAATCAAGCGGCTGGACATGCTTCGCGGCCTCGTCCTGTCCAACACCGCGGCCAGGTTCGGCCAGCCGGGTCCCTGGCACGACCGCGCGGCGCTGGTGCGCAGCAAGGGCATGGGGGCCGTGGCCGACATGGCGCTTGAAAAGTGGTTCGGCCCCAAGGACCGTGGCAGCGCCGCCGCCACCTGGGCCCGCGAGCGCCTGCTGCAATGCGCCCCCGAGGGCTATGCCAGCTGTTGCGAGGCCATCGCTGGCGCGGATTTCTATTCGCCCACCAGTGGTTTGCGCCTGCCGACGCTGGGCATTGCGGGCAACCGCGACTGCTCGACCCCGCCGGATCTGGTGCGCGAAACGGTCGAATTGATCCCGGGCGCCGAGGTCACGCTGATGCGTGGGTCGGGCCACCTGCCCTGCCTTGATGCCCCGTCGGATTTCGCCAAGCTGCTCTACGGCTTCTTCCGGACCATCGGCCATGTCTGAATGTCTTTTGGTACACGGGTCCTGTCACGGGGCGTGGTGCTGGAATCTTCTGGTCCCCGAATTGGCCGCGCGCGGCCATAAAGCGCGGGCGATCGACCTTCCGGGGCATGGCGCGGACTTGACGCCATTGGCCGAGGTCACGCTGGATGGCTACGCCGAGGCGATCCTGACTGCGTTGGACGGCCCTACCGTGCTGGTCGGCCATTCGGCGGGCGGTTTCGCCATCACCGCCGCCGCGCAGAAGCGCCCCGATCTCGTATCCGCCTTGGTCTATGTCTGCGCCTACGTGCCCATGCCGGGCAAGTCCCTGGCGCAGATGCGCCGCATGGCCCCAAGCCAACCGCTGATGGAGGCGGTGCAGGTCGCCCCCGACAGGGTCAGCTTCACCATCGACCCCGCCATGGCACCGGACAGATTCTACCATGATGTCGCGCCGGACCTTGCCGCCTGGGCCACCGCCCGGCTGGGCCCGCAGCCCATCGCGCCGCAGGAAACCGCCTTGGCCGATACCGCTCGGGCCGCGGCCCTGCCCCGGCACTACATCCGGTGCACTCAGGACCGGACGATTCCGCCCGACTTCCAATGCACCATGACAGAGGGTTGGAGCGGCGGCCGCGTGGTGGACCTGCCGATGTCGCATTCGCCGTTCCTTGCCGACCCGGCCAGGATGGCAACGACAATGGCGGAAATCCTGACCGACTGAGGCTTTCCGAACCGAACGGTTCAGACTAAAGCACCCCCATGGACCACGCACAGCGCCGCAGGGCGTTCACCTTCATCCTGATCACGCTTGTGATCGATGCCATGGGTATCGGTCTGATCCTGCCCGTCCTGCCCGACCTGATCGCAGAGCTGAACGGATCGGGCATCGGCGCTGCGGCGGTCTGGGCCGGCATCCTGACCACCAGCTTCGCTGTTATGCAATTCCTGTTCGGCCCGATCCTGGGGTCGCTATCGGACAGGTTCGGACGCCGGCCCGTGATCCTGACTGCGCTCTTCGTGATGGGGCTGGACTACCTGATCATGGCCTCGGCCCAGACGATCTGGTTGCTGTTATTCGGGCGCATCATCGCCGGGATCACCGCGGCGACCATGGCAACGGCCAGCGCCGCCATCGCCGACATGTCCGATCCGGAACAGAAAAGCGCGAATTTCGGCCTGGTCGGCGCGGCCTTCGGCATCGGCTTCGTGCTGGGTCCGATCATCGGGGGCTTGCTGGGCGAACTCGGCGTGCGCGCCCCGTTCTATGCCGCCGCCGCCCTTGCGGGGGCCAACCTGGTCTTCGGCTTCTTCGTACTGCCCGAGACCGTGACCGACGCGATCCGCCGCCCTTTCGATCCGCGGCGCGCCAATCCGTTCGGGGCCTTCCGAAAGCTGTCGGAGCTCGACGGCGTGCGCCGCCTTCTGTTCCTGTTCTTCACCTATGAATTCGCCTTCATCGTGTACCCGGCCATCTGGGCCTATTTCACCAAGGCGCGCTATGACTGGACGCCGGGCATGGTCGGTCTTTCGCTGGCGCTGTTCGGCATCGGCATGGCCATCGTCCAGGGCACTTTGATGGGGCCGATCTTGCGCCGTTTCGGGGAACGGCTGACCATCACCTATGGCCTGACATTCAACCTGGCCGCTTTCACCGTCCTGACGATGATCGGCAATGGCTGGTTGGCCTTGGCCTTCATCCCGTTAACGTCCTTGGGGGCCGTCGTCACACCGGCGCTGCAGGGCCGGATGAGCCGGATCGCAAGCGACGATCAACAAGGCGAATTGCAGGGCGTCATCGCCTCGGCCAAGTCGCTGGCCCAGATCATGTCGCCCCTGGTCATGACCCAGATCTTCTGGGCCGCCACGGATCGCGGGGCACTGGATTTCCCTGGCGCACCCTTCGTCCTGTCGGCGTGCCTGATGGTGGTCTGCCTCGCGGTGTTCCTGGTCCCTCGACACAAAGCGGATGCTTCCGCCCTCTGACCGTCGCTTTCAGGCTTGCAGCCCCAAAGCGCAACCGCCACCCTGCCCGAAACACGAACGGGGGGAGGCCCGGCAGATGACACGCATCAAGGCCGCCGTGTGCCATGAATTCGGTAGACCGCTTGGCGTCGAAGAGATCGAGATCCGCCCGCCGCAGGGCAACGAGGTCGAGGTGACGCTGTCGGCCTGCGCGGTGTGCCATTCGGACATATCCTTTGCCGAAGGGGCCTGGGGCGGTTCGCTGCCGGCGGTCTATGGCCACGAGGCCGCCGGGATCGTCACGGCCATGGGGGATCAGGCCAGGGGCGTGGCCCTCGGTGACCGGGTGGTCGTCACCCTGATCCGGTCCTGCGGCACCTGCCCCAGCTGTTCAACGGCCAAACCCACCAATTGCGAAAGCCCCCATGGTGGCGATCATGGCCCGATCACCACGGCCACGGGTGGCAGGCTGCACCAGGCGATGGCCTGTGGCGGCTTTGCCGAGAAGGTGGTCGTCGATGCCTCGCAGGTGGTGATGCTGCCCGAAGAAATTGACCTGGACGTCGCCTCGCTGATCGCCTGTGGCGTCATCACCGGGGTTGGCGCGGTGGTGAATACCGCCCAGCTGCGCCCCGGCCAGGACGTCGTGGTGATCGGCGCGGGGGGTGTGGGGCTCAATGCCATCCAGGGCGCTCGTATTGCCGGGGCGCGGCGCATCGTCGCCGTGGACATGACCGAGGAAAAGCTGGCCGTGGCCCGCGATTTCGGCGCGACAGACGGCGTGCTGGCCGGCGGCGCGGCACCGTGGCGCGCGGCCAAGGCCGCGATGGGGCGTGGGGCCGACGCGGTGCTTGTCACCGTCGGCGCGGCCGCGGCCTATGACACCGCACCGCGCTACCTGGCGCGCGGCGGCAAGGTGGTGATGGTCGGCATGCCCGCCAGCGGTGCCGCGTCGACCTACGAGGCCGGGACTTTCGCCGCCGCCGGTCAATCCATGATCGGCTCGAAAATGGGGGATGTCGTCATCAAGCGGGATATCCCGTGGATCGTCGACCTTTACCTGCAAGGCCGCCTCAGGTTGGACGAGTTGATTTCGAACCGCTGGCCGCTGGAAAAGATCAACGAGGCGATCGCCGACACCAAGACCGGCACCGCCAAACGCAACGTGATCGTGTTCGACCGATGAAACTGCAAGACCTCGATATCATCGTCACCGCGCCCCCCGCGCCGGGCTGGGGCGGGCGGTATTGGATCCTCGTCAAGGTGACGACCGACACGGGCATCACCGGCTGGGGGGAATGTTATGCGTCCAGCGTCGGGCCGGACGCCATGCGGGGCGTCATCCGCGACGTCTTCGCCCGGCACATGGAAGGGGAAAGCCCCGAGAACATCGAGCTGATGTTCCGCCGCGCCTATTCCGCCGGGTTCACGCAGCGGCCGGACCTGACCGTCATGGGCGCCTGGTCGGGACTGGAAATCGCCTGCTGGGATATCCTTGGCAAGGATCGCGACAGGCCCGTGCACGCGCTAATCGGTGGGCGGGTGAACGAGCGCATCCGGGCCTATACCTATCTCTACCCGATGCCGCATCACCCCCTGCCCGAATTCTGGGGCAGCGCCGACATGGCCGCCGAAGTGGCGTTGAACCTGGTGGACAAGGGCTATACCGCGCTGAAATTTGACCCGGCCGGCCCTTACACGATCCGGGGCGGGCATCAGCCCTCGATGCATGACATCGAAACCTCCGTTGCCTTCTGCCTGGCGATCCGCGAGGCCGTCGGCCCCCGGGCGGACCTGCTGTTCGGCACACATGGGCAATTCTCGACCTCGGGCGCGATCCGCATGGGCCAAGCCATCGACCCCTATCAGCCGCTCTGGTTCGAGGAACCGATCCCCCCCGACACCCCCGAGGAGATGGCCAAGGTCGCCGCCGCCGTGCGCACGCCTCTCTCCACCGGGGAGCGCCTGACGACCAAGATGGAATTTCATGCCGCGCTGAAGGCGGGCGTCTCGATCCTGCAACCGGCGCTTGGGCGCGCCGGCGGCATCTGGGAGGGCAAGAAACTGGCAACGCTGGCCGAGGCTTACAATGCCCAGGTGGCCCCGCATCTCTATGCCGGGCCGGTGGAGTGGGCCGCGAACGTGCAGCTTTGTGCCGCCATCCCCAACCTGCTGATCGCCGAAACCATCGAAACGCCCTATCACGACGCGCTGATCAAGTCGGCGATCCCGGTCGAGGATGGCTATATCCCTGTGCCCACCGCCCCGGGCCTGGGCATCGAGGTGGACGAGGCCCTGGCCCGCGCGCACCCGTATGAGGATGACGGGCTGCACCTGCAAATGCAGGAAGATCCGATCAGCTACAGCGCGCCGAACCTTTTCGCGGGCGGGGCGCCGGTCAAGGACCAGGGCTAGTCGGCAGGCCGACACGTGTCCGGACAGCACGCGGCCGAATTGCCGGTTTGGGTCATTGGCCGACCTCCCACGTTCTGGACCATCCCTGATACGCGGGCCCTTCCATCCTGGCTCGGGAACGGATAATCCTGAACGAAGTTCACGAAAGGAGGCCCCATGGCCGGGAAAGTCGAGGAACGCCGCCGCGCCCTGCGCGCTGCCCTGATCGATCATGCAGAACGCCGCATTCACTCGGACGGGTTGTCGAACCTGCGGGCACGGGATCTTGCCAGGGATGCGGGCTGCGCCCTCGGGGCGATCTACAACGTCTTCGGCGACCTGAACGACCTGGTGCTTGCCGTGAACGCCCGCACCTTCGAACGGCTTGGTGCTGATGTCGCCGCTGCCCTGGCCGACGCCCCGCAGGACCCGACCGAACAGCTGGTCGTCATGGCGCAGGCCTATTATCGCTTCGCCGCCGCCAACCACAACGCGTGGCGCGCCCTGTTCGACATCGACCGGCCGTTCGGTGAATCCGCGCCCGACTGGTATCTGGCCGAAATGGCCCAGCTCTTTGCCTATATCGAGGCCCCGCTGCGCATTCTGATGCCCGAGATGGCGGACACCGACCGCGCCTTGATGACGCGGGCGCTGTTTTCCTCGGTGCATGGCGTCGTCCTGCTTGCCCTGGACGAGGCCAGCGCCGGGGTGCCTGCGGCGGATGTCGATCGCATGATCGCCCTGCTTCTGACCCGGCTGAGCGGGAAACAAACTGTTTCGTGAACAGTGTTCAATTTTTTCTTGAACTGCCGATCGCGAGTCGCTATCTCCATTTCATGAACAACGTTCACGAAAGGAAAGCACGATGTTCAAGACCCTCTCCACCCTGATCGCCGGAGTCAATGCGCGCTCTGAAGACCGGGTTCGCGATGCCTTTGCGATCGAACTGATCGACCAGAAGATCCGCGAGGCCGAAGCCAGCCTGAAGGCGGCCAAGGCCACGCTGGCCTCGCTGATCCAGCGCCACCGGTCCGAAGAGCGGCAGCGCGACGGATTGCAGAAGCGCATCACCGACATGACCCGCCGCGCGCAAGAGGCGCTCGACGCGGGGAACGATGCCCTCGCCGGCGAGGCCGCCCAGGCCATCGCGCAGATGGAAAACGAACTGACCATCCGCGACGAGACATGTGACCGGCTGAACCAGAAGACGGTGCGCCTTCGCGCCTCGATCGAGGCCAGTCACCGCCGCATCATCGACCTCAAGCAGGGCGCCATCCAGGCCCGTGCCGTGCGCCGCGAACAGGCCATCCAGACACGGCTGAACACGACCGTGACCAGTGCCTCGGCCACCGAAGAGGCCGAGGAAATGATCGCCCGTGTCATGGGCCGCGACGACCCGTTCGAACAATCGCAGATCCTGCAAGAAATCGACCGCGACCTGAGCCACGACACCCTGGCCGACCGCATGGCGGACCAGGGCTATGGCCCGGCAACGCGCACCACTGCAGATGACGTGCTCGACCGTCTAAAAGCAAAGAAGAAGTAACCCAACCCATTTGAAAGGAACGATAAAATGAACAATTTCAATCGCAACGACAACACCCTCATCATGTTCATCAACGGGCTTGGCGTGGCCATCGCCTACGGGATGCTCGGCCTGTCTCTCTGGCTGTCCGAGGACGTGCCGCTGGCCACCAAGGGCTATTGGGGCATTGGCATCCTGATGCTGACCCTGGCGCTGGTGAATTTCGTCAAATACCGCTTCGACGACCGCCTGTCCGAGGATCGCCTCAGCCGCCTCGAAGAGGCACGCAACGAGCGCCTGCTGGCCGAATATGTCGGCAGCGACGACGACTGACGCCCTCCCCCCGCCCCGCCGGAACAGACCGGCGGGGCTTCCCAATCGCCCGCCCTTGCGTCAAGGTTTCCCCATGAAGCGCCTGTTCCGACCGCTGCGCCGCCTGGCCGCCAACCTGGTGGGCCATGGCATTGCGCTTTTCGCGCGGTTCATCACCGCCGCGCGGGCCAATTGGCGTGGGGCAGAGCCCGTGCCGCGACAGCGCGTCTATTTCGCCAACCATGTCAGCAATGCCGACATGCCGATGATCTGGGCCGTTCTGCCCCCCAACCTGCGCCGGCAGGTGCGCCCCGTCGCGGCCGCCGATTACTGGCTCAAGACGCCGCTGCGCGCCTTCGTCGGACCCGAGGTATTCAACTGCGTGCTGGTGGACCGCCGTCCCGACAGGGATGCCGCCACCGGTGATCCGCTTGAAAACATCCTTGCCGCGCTGGGCGAAGGGTCCTCGTTGATCCTGTTCCCCGAGGGCAACCGCAACATGACCGAGGATCCGCTGCTGCCCTTCAAGGCGGGTCTGTTCAACATCGCCCAAGCCTATCCGAACGTGGACCTCGTGCCCACCTGGGTCGCCAACCTGACGGAAGTCATGCCCAAGGGCGAGGTGATCCCGCTTCCGCTGATGACGACGGTGATCTTCGGCGAACCGCTCCACCTGCGACCGGGCGAAGACAAGGACGCCTTCCTGTCACGGGCGGCGGCGGCCCTTGTCGCGCTCAAACCCGAGGACCACGCGCCATGACATCGACCACGACCGATATCCTGCTGCTGTTCCTTGGCACCTGCGGGCTGCTGTTGGCCCTGACGCTGGTCGGCGAATTTCTGCGGGCGCGATACGGGCCAGGCGGCGACAACCCCGTGATCGAAACCTACATGACACGGGTTCACAGCTGGTGGGCCATGGTCCTGCTGGTGTCGCTCGCGCTCTTGACAGGGAAGATCGGCGTCCTGGTGCTGTTCGGCTTCGCCTCGTTCGCGGCCTTGCGCGAATTCCTGACGCTGACCTACAAGCGGCAGGCCGACCACATGACCCTTGCGCTGGCCTTCTACGTGGTGCTGCCGCTGCAATACCTGTTCGTCGGGCTGGGCTGGCAAGGGCTCTATACCGTGTTCATCCCCGTCTATGCCTTCCTGCTGCTGCCGATCGTTTCCGCGCTGCGCGGGGATGCGGACAAGTTTCTGGCCCGGGTGGCAGAAACCCAGTGGGGGCTGATGATCGCGGTCTATTGCGCCAGTCACGTCCCGGCCCTGATGCAGCTTCAATTCGCGGGGTTCCCGATCGACCGGGGCGTACTGCTCATCGCGTTCCTCGTCATGGTGGTGCAGTTCGGCGACCTTCTCGATTTCTTCTTCGGTCGCAGGATCGGCCGTACCCAGATCATCCCGGGCCTGTCGCCCAAGACCTGGGAAGGCATGATCTGCGGCACCGCCTGCGCCATGCTGGTCGGGGCCGGTCTCGCCTGGCTGACCCCGTTCGGCGTGGCCGGCGCGATGCTGATGGCGGGGGCGGCGTCGCTGTCGGGCCATTTCGGCGCCTTGGTCTTCGCCGCGATCAAGCGCGACAAGGGCGTCAAGGACTGGTCGCACTTGATCCCCGGCCAGGGCGGGTTCCTCAACCAGCTCGACAGCGTGCTCTTCGCCGCGCCGGTGTTTTACCACCTGAGTCACCTGGTCTGGGCCGTCTGACAGTGGCGATCCCGGGAGGACTCGAACCCCCAACCTGCTGATTAGAAGTCAGCTGCTCTATCCAGTTGAGCTACGGGACCGCTGACGGCCTTTTAGCGGGCGTTCGAAAGCCGGCGCAAGCGTCCAAATGCGCGGGACTGTTCGCTGCACCCGAGCCTGCGGTTTCGAGCTGGCTAATGCGTCCAGGCGCCGCGGCGATTGGTGGCGAAGTTTTCGCCG
>JAAAPD010000074.1 GCA_009908505.1 Alphaproteobacteria bacterium
TGGGGCGATCGGCAACGGTGTCGAGCTATTGGCGCTGTCCAATGCCGCCCCGACCGAGGAAATGGCACTGATCAGCCAAAGTGTCGCCAATGCCAATGCCAAGGTCGACCTGTTCCGCATCGCCTTCGGCACTGCAAGGTCCGCGCAAAGCGTCGGGGCAACGGAAATGACGGACCTGCTGGCGGCCTATTTCGCCGACACGCGCACCCGGTGCGACTGGCTTGTCACCGACCCGGTTCCGCGCCCCGAGGCCAAGGCGGCGCTGCTCGGGGCCCTGTGCCTGCACAGTGCCCTGCCCTCGGGCGGCAGCATCGAGCTGCGCCGGATCGGTACGAATTGGGGCCTGTCCGCGCAGGGCGCGGTGCGTGTCGATGCCGGATTGTGGGCGGCGCTGGACCATGGCCAGCCGACCCTCGACCTTTCGGCGGCGACCGTCCATTTCGCCCTTTTGCCGCTGGCGCTGGACGATTTGGGTCGAACGGCTTGCCTCAGCCAGACGGCCGAGAGGGTGTTGCTCGAATTCTAGGCCCGGGTCGTGCCGTCGCCCTTGACCAGGTACTTGAAGCTGGTCAGCTGAACCGCCCCGACCGGGCCACGCGCATGCATCTTGCCGGTGGCGATACCGATCTCGGCCCCCATGCCGAATTCCCCGCCATCGGCGAACTGGGTCGAGGCGTTGCGCATCAGGATGGCACTGTCGAGCCGCGAGAAGAAATGCGCCGCCGCCGCGTCGTCCTCGGTCAGGATCGCGTCGGTGTGACTGGACCCGTAGCGCCGGATATGGGCGATGGCATCGTCAATATGATCAACAACTTTCACAGCGATCTTCATGTCCAGGTATTCCATGCCCCAATCGGCCTCGGTCGCGGGCATCGTGCCCTCCAAGCCATCCGCGTGAATTTCGACGCCTGCCGCCTTGAGATCGTTGACGATTTGCCGCCCGAGGGCCAGCGCGTCGCGATGCACCAGCAGGCATTCGGCAGCACCGCAGATGCCCGTGCGCCGGGTCTTGGCGTTGAGCACCACGGCCCGCGCCTTGTCCGGGTCCGCGTCCCTGTCGATATAGATATGCACGATGCCTTCGAGATGGGCAAAGACCGGCACCCGCGCCTCGCGCTGGACAAGCCCCACCAGGCCCTTGCCCCCGCGCGGCACGATCACGTCGATGGTGTCCACCATGGTCAGCATCTGCTGCACCGCGGCCCGGTCGCGCGTCGGCACAAGCTGGATCGCCTGTTCGGGCAGGCCCGCTGCCCTAAGCCCCGCGACCAGCCCCGCATGAATCGCCGCCGAGGAATGAAAGCTTTCCGAGCCACCGCGCAGGATCACCGCGTTGCCGGATTTCAGGCAGAGCGCCCCGGCATCGGCGGTCACGTTGGGGCGGCTTTCATAGATCACGCCGACCACGCCCAAGGGCGTGCGCACGCGGCGGATACGCAGCCCGTTGGGCCGATCCCACTCTTCCATCACCTGGCCCACCGGATCGTCCTGCGCGGCCACGGCCCGCAGCCCGTCACAGATGCCCGCGATGCGCGCCTCGTCCAGCATCAGGCGATCCATCATCGCGGGGCTCAGCCCCTTGTCGCGCCCGAAGGCGAGGTCCTTTTCATTCGCCGCGAGGATATCCGCGCGGGCCGACCAGATGGCATCGGCCGCCGCCTCGAGCGCGGCGCGCTTGGCCTCGGCCGGGGCATAGGCCAGCTCGGCGGCAGCCGCTTTCGCATTGCGACCCAGCTCGGTCATCATGGTGTGAATCTCTGTCATCAGCCTTGTCCTTACATGACCAGGTCGTCGCGGTGGATCAGCACCGCGCGTCCCGGATACCCCAGGATTTCCTCGATCTCGTCGCTGCGATGGCCGGCGATGGCGCGGGTTTCGGCATCGCTGTAGCGGCTCAGCCCCATGGCCAGCACCTTGCCGGCCTCGTCGGTCACGTTGACCGGGTCGCCGCGCTGAAAGGCGCCGCTTACGACGGTCACCCCGGCGGGCAACAGGCTGTTGCCCCCTGCCAGCGCCCGTGCCGCACCAATATCCACCGCCAGCGTGCCGCGCGGTTTCATCGCGCCGATCCAACCCTTTCGGGCCACGTGCCGGTCCTGTTGGGGCGTGAACCAGGTGGCGGGCGCCCCCCCGGCCAGCGCCGAAAGCGGGCGCAGTTTCGAGCCCTCGGTGATCGCCATGGCGCAGCCCGACGCCATAGCCGTCTTGGCCGCGGACAGCTTCGTCTTCATGCCGCCCTTGGACAGGCCCGAACCCGCATCGCCGGCCATCGCCTCGATCTCGGGGGTGATCTCGTCCACCACGTCGAAGCGTCGCGCGGACGGGTCGTCATGCGGGTTGCCGGAATAGAGCCCGTCCACGTCCGACAGCAGGATCAGCCGATCGGCCAGCACGGTCATCGCCACGCGCGCGGCCAGCCGGTCATTGTCGCCATAGCGGATTTCATCGGTGGCCACGGTGTCGTTCTCGTTGACGATCGGCACCGCGCCCATGGCCAGCAGGGTTTCCAGCGTGGCACGGGAATTGAGGAACCGGCGGCGGTTCTCGGTATCTTCCAGCGTCACGAGCACCTGCGCCGTGGTGATCGCGTGCGGGGCGAGCGCCTCTTCATAGGCCCGGGCCAGGCGGATCTGGCCCACGGCGGCGGCGGCCTGGGACTGTTCCAGCGTCAGCGGCCCGAGACCCAAGCCCAGAACCCCGCGCCCCAAAGCGATGGACCCGGACGAGACAAGGACCACGTCGGCCCCCTGCCTCTTGAGCCAGGCCACGTCCTCGGCCAGCCCGCGCAGCCAACTGGCCCGCAAGGTGCCGCTGTCACGGTCCACCAAAAGGGCGGATCCGATCTTGACGACGATCCGCTTCGCGCCGGTCAGGGTTGCCACGGTTCCTCGTCCTCTTGCTCTTCACGCTTGCGGCGCAGCCGGTCCTCGGAAATCTGCGCCCGCAGCGCCCGCAGCACCTCGGTCACGCCCTCGCCCGTGGCACCCGACATCTGCATTACCGAAACGCTGGTCCCGGCCCGGATTTCATCGGCGATGAAGGCGCGTTCCTCGTCGTCCAGCGTATCGATCTTGTTGAGCACGGTGACACGCGGCTTGTCAGCCAGGTCGCCGCCATAGGCCGCCAGCTCGTCGATGATGGTGCGATAATCGCCCACCGGGTCGCCCGATGTGCCGTCGATCAGGTGCAGCAGAACGGCGCAGCGTTCGACATGGCCAAGGAACAGATCGCCCAGCCCCTTGCCCTCGGAGGCACCCGCGATCAGGCCCGGAATGTCGGCCACGACGAATTCGGCCCCGTCCACGCCCACGACGCCCAGGTTGGGCACAAGCGTGGTGAACGGGTAATCGGCCACCTTGGGCCGGGCATTGGAAGTGGCCGCCAGGAAGGTCGACTTCCCCGCGTTCGGCAGGCCCAGCAGACCGACATCGGCGATCAGCTTCAGCCGCAACCAGATCGTCCGTTCCACCCCCGGCTGGCCCGGGTTGGATCGGCGCGGCGCGCGGTTGGTCGAGGTGGTAAAACGCAGGTTGCCCCAGCCGCCATTGCCCCCCTTGGCCAGAACCACGCGCTGGCCCACCTCGGTGAGGTCCGCGATCACGGTTTGCTGGTCCTCGTCCAGCACCTCGGTGCCGACGGGCAGTCGCAGGATGATATCGTCGCCATCGGCGCCGGTGCGCTGGCTGCCCATGCCGGCCTGGCCGTTCTTGGCGAAAAAGTGCTGCTGGTAGCGAAAGTCGATCAGGGTATTGAGGCCGTCCACCGCCTCGGCGATGACCGACCCGCCCTTGCCGCCATCACCGCCATCGGGGCCGCCATATTCGATGAACTTCTCGCGCCGGAAGCTGATACAGCCGCCGCCGCCCGCGCCGGAGCGGATATAGACCTTGGCGAGATCGAGGAATTTCATGGGTCGAGCCTTTCGGGGCGTTCAGATGCGCGGGATACGGCATTGCCGCGATGCACTCAAGGGGCACCGAATTGGGGGGCAGTTCGGTGCGGGCGCCAGGCGCCCTAGCTTACGGCTGGTGATGGGGCGCGCCAGTCCGCCCGGGACAGGGCCACTTGCTGGGACCGCATCAGTTCCCCGGTCGCACAGCAGGTCACCGCGCGCTGATCGGTATCCTTGAAACCCAGCCGGTAAAGCACCGCGGCCGACCGGGTATTGCCCAGGAAATATTCCGAACGCAGGTGCTCGGGCGCGTCCTGCTCGAAGATATGCGCCACCACCGTGGGCGCAACTTCGCTGAGGAGGCCCTTGCCCCAATCCGCGCGGCGCAACCAATAGCCCAGCGAGTCCCGCCCACCGATCATGCCCAGCACGCGGTCTTCGCCGGTGCGCGTGATGGCCCAGCTGCGTTCACGGCCAGCCTGACATTCGCCGATGAACCACAGCGCGTCATTACGGGTGTAAGGAAAAGGCACCACGGTCAGCCACCGGCTGACCTCCAGGTCGTTCAGCCCTTCGGCAATATCCTCCGCATCCCGCACCTGGGGGCAGCGAAGGGTCAGCCGCGCGCCCTGAAGGACGGGCAGTGTCACCCGTCCAACTTTCGGCTGTAGGTCCAGGTCGGCACGATCGCACCCCGCGCCACGCAAAACGCCTCGGCATCGCCGAGATAGTCGAAACCGACATTGGTCAGTACCCGGGCCGAGCCGGGATTGTCTTGGAAGACCTCGGCAAAGACATGGGCGGCACCGTGGGGATTGGCGGTGATCAACGCATCCACCGACTCGGTGGCGATGCCGGTGTTCCAGAAGGCCGGTGCAACCCAATAGCGGATTTCCGATTGCTGGCGGTCCATGCGTTCCAGCTTGAGAATGCCTAGCACCTCGGCATGGTCCATGGCCGAGCCGTCGATGACCCAGACATCGACGGAATGGTCGGGATCGGTGGCGGTGCGCAACAGGGTTTCGACCGTGCCGGGGGGCAGCGGATGAGGAATGTCGCGTGTCATCCTGGCCACGCGCGCATCGCCGGCATACATCTCGATCAACCCGGTATCGGATTGGCGCATGGGCCGCAGGGCGAAACGACCCGCTGCGATCAACGCATCGTCATGCAAATCCTGTTCGACAATCATTGGCCTTCCTCCTCCGAAAGCCCGAACCTCGCCGGTGGCGGGTCCGAAATGGATGCAAGCTGTGTTGCAATACAAGCCCTTGTAACGAAAAAGGGACCGGCGGTTTCGCCGATCCCTTTCAAATTCAATGAAACCTTCGGGTTCGGCTTATTCCGCGGCCTCCGCCATCGGGGTCACGGAAATGAAGGTGCGGCCCTTCAGACCCTTGCGGAAGGTCACGTTGCCCTCGACGGTGGCGAAGATCGTGTGATCCTTGCCTTCGCCCACGCCATCGCCCGGCCACCACTTGTTGCCGCGCTGGCGCGCGATGATGTTGCCGGGGATCACGTGTTCTCCACCGTATTTCTTGATGCCAAGGCGGCGACCGGCAGAGTCGCGGCCGTTGCGGGATGAACCGCCTGCTTTCTTGTGTGCCATCGTTTCTCTCCTATCGTCGTCTTACTTGGCCAGTTCCTTGGCCTGGTCAACCCAGCCTTCACGCTCGATCCGGCCCTTGAAGCTCAGCTTCTCGTCCATAGCAGCAATATCGGCCTCGGTCCACGCCGCGATCTGGGCAAAGGTGGTCACGCCGGCCTCGTGCAGCTTCTTCTCGAGGGCGGGGCCCACACCGGACAGTTGCTTGAGATCGTCGCCGTCGGACTTGGCGGCGGCTTTCTTCGGCTCGGCCTTGGCCTCGGTCGTCTCGGCGGGCTTTGCAGCCGCCTTCTTGACCTTTTTCGGCGCGGCGGCGGCAGCACCACCAGCGGCAGCGGCAAAGCCGGCCCCGCCGACAGCGGCCTTCACGCCGGATTTGTCAGCCCCCTTTTCGAGGATGTCGGTGATGCGCACCAAGGTCAGCTGCTGGCGATGCCCACGGGTCCGCTTGGAGCTGTGCTTGCGGCGGCGCTTGACGAACTTGATCGTCTTGGGGCCCTTGATCTGGTCGATCACTTCGGCCTGTACGCCGGCCCCGTCCACGAGGGGGGTGCCAACGGTGCCACCCACCAGCAGGACATCGTTGAATTGAACTTTGTCGCCGGCTTCGGCGGCGATCTTCTCGACACGCAGAACGTCACCCGAGGTGACACGATACTGCTTGCCGCCGGTTTTCATAACCGCAAACATGCGTCTCTTCCTTTTCAATCGCGTCTCTGGGGTCCCCCGGTCCGGGGCGTTCGCTGCGGTTGGCCGCAACCCGTGGACAGCGCGCCCCTTGGGGCGAGATTATGCCTAGGCCCCGACAAGAGCCTTGCCGGGATGACGGCTTATCTGCGCATCCTGCTGTCAAGTCAACCCCTGGCGGGCCGAAAACCATGCGTTATCCAACCATCTGCGCCACCCTTCTGCTCGCCGCCTGTTCGCAGCAGGCCAACCACCTGGGCAACCCGCTGCTCTGGCCCGTTCGTGGCGCGGCCAGCGCGGTCCAGGAAGCGGGTTATACCCAGCGGCGCGGCCAGGTCGAGCTGTTCGTCAAGGCCAACCACCCGGCCCTCATCCGCGAGATTCGGGATGGCGGCGGCCCGACCCTGGCGCGTGCCTTCGATATCGCCGGAGCGCCCGCGGCAGTGCGCGCCCCGCATATCCTGCAGCTGCAATCCGACCTGGCCCTCTACCAGGCCAGCCCCCAGGCACTGGTCGTCGCGATCATGGTCGTGTCCTAGAGGTCCTGCGCGGTCATCTCGTGGGCTGCGGCCCGACCAAGCGCGTGGCTGATCTCCTCGAACTCGCCGTCGAAAGACTCGAACAGGACCCGGTTGATCGACTGGCCCGCCTTGCTTTCTGAAAACGCGACGTAGCGTTCCAATGCCTCGTCGCCCAGCGGCTGGTAGGCCAGCATGGAGAAGGCAAAGACCCATTCGGTTGTGTTCGCGCGAATCTCCGGCTCCTGTGCCCAGACATCGGCCAGGATCTGGTCCTCGCTGAGGTCGCCGCCGAAGGCGCCGCCCTCGGCCAGCCCCCGGAAGAAGGCATAGTTCGAATTCATCGCGCCCATCACGTTGCGCTCGACCAGGTCGTTCGCCTCCACGAAACGCGCGACCAGCTGGTAGCGGTCAGTTTCGTCGGCCATGGCCACGGCGGCGTTTTCCCGCGCGGCGTCCTCGACCGCCTCGTCCAGAAAGGCCTCGCGCGCGCTCAATTCCAGGGACAGCAGCTCCTGGCCCAGTTCGGACCCGTAGAAGCCGTGCAGCGCCGCGAGGTCGGCGCCCTCCAGCCCCTGGACGAACTCGGTGCGAATGCGATCGACCATGCGCTCTTCGTCGTAGATGCGCCCGACCATCCGCATCCAGTCGGGGCCGGTATTGCCCGCCAGCATGTCCTCGCCCAGGGTTTCGCCATAGGCGATGCCCTCCTGCTGCATGACCGAGATGATCTGCGGCAACTTCATCAGCTCGAACAGGGCCTCGGCATCGGCGGCGGCGTCGCCTTCGGCCAGGGCCGGCGAGGCGGCCAGAACCGTGAAAGCGGCAGGAAGGGCGAAACGCAGCATGTCGGGTATCCTTTCTGGTTGCCACTCAAAGGATAGGTCGGGCGGGGCGGCGTTCCAAGGGTCGGTGACGGGCCAATGGCCGCAGATGACGGGATTGTCAGGAAAAGGGTTGCATGCCCCGGCAAGCCCGATTATCTCCCGCCTCCAGACCCCCGCGGAGAGGTGCCGGAGTGGTCGAACGGGGCGGTCTCGAAAACCGTTGTGGGTGCAAGCCCACCCAGGGTTCGAATCCCTGTCTCTCCGCCATTACCATATAGATCAACGACTTAAGAGTTGGACAGGCAAGTGCGACACAAAGTGGAGCACCACGCCCATGAAACTGTCCGCATACCTCTCGCCTTCACGTCACGGGGTTTATTACTTCCGCTGGCCCTTGCCTTCCCCAGACCGCCAAAGCCGCCACACCGTCAGGATTTCCCTTCGCACCAAGTGCCCAGATCGGGCTGGCGATCTGGCCCGCCATCTTGCATCATGCGGGCGATTGGTTCGGGATAACAAGGCATTGGCGAGGCTCAGGCAAAACGAGATGCGCGAGATGGTGCGAGGCTACTTCGCGGCTTCGCTGGATGCGTATGTTGAGAAGCTGAACGATACCGGCCTGCCGGATCGGTCCCTTGATGCCCTGCGCCAAGAGCTAGCCGCCCATGAGGACGCCGCAGAGGGCCACGACGATCTGTCGGACCTGTTCCTTGACCCGGACGCTTTCCGGGCCTCAGCGGGCCTCACGGACGCTCAGTGGACCGAGAACGAGCCATCCCTGCGCCAAGAGATGCGCAAGGCCCGCCGGGACCAGATCAAAGCCATTCTGAGCGCCGCTGAGAGCCTTGAAGGCTATTCCTTCACCGAGCCTGCCCAGACAGCGCCAAGGCCACCACACGCCCGCTCAGCGTCTCTGAGCGCGGCCATCGCAGATTTCAAAGCTGAGCATGGGCCGCAATGGTCTCAGGAGATGCGGAACAAGGCCGACGCCGAACTTGCCCTGCTGGTGGAGTATTTCGGGCCAGACAAGGCCATGGATCAGATTACGCGCCAAGACGCCGCCGAGATGAAACAGGTCGTGCTGTCGATGCCCGTCAATCGCAAGACCAAACCCGAAACCCGCGACCTCACCTTGCAGGAAGCCATCGCCGTTCCGGGCCTGCCCAGACCAAGCATCAAGACCGTCAATAGCTATCTCGACATGTTTCGCCGCTTCTGGGATTGGGCCGAACGTCATGGCCATGCGCCCGTGAAGCTGTTCAACGGGATGAAAGTCGCCAAAGCCAAACATACCGATGAAGGCCGCAAAGCCTACACGCCGGACCAGACCGGCAAACTACATGCCACGTTGACGGGCAACGCTTCTAGGCTGGTGAAAAAGGACGACTACAAGTGGGGTGCGCTTCTGGGGCTCTACACGGGCGCAAGACTGCGCGAGATAGCACAGCTTGACGTTGCCGACATTCGACAAGAGGGCGGTATCTGGTATCTCGATATAAACGGGGACGGGCCGAACAAGAGCCTCAAGACCCCTGCCGCCAAGCGCCGCGTGCCTGTCCACTCGGGCCTGATCCGGCTGGGCTTTCTCGATTGGGTCGCGGCTAAGCCCAAGGGGAAACGCCTGTTCCTGTCCTTCACCTACAACGCCAAGGAAGGCTATGGCCGCAATCTGGGCCGATGGTTCAACAACGTGCTATTGCCGGGGCTGTGTATGAAGGAAAGCGGGCTGGTATTCCACAGCTTGCGGCACACGATGGTGACTCGGCTTGCACAGGCTGGTGTGTCCGAACCACTGTTTCAGGAAATCGTGGGCCATGAGCGCCAAGGCGTGGCGCAACAGGTCTATTTCAAGGAAGGGCATACGCTGGCACAGAAGCAGGAAGCCCTTGAGAAGTTTGAGGTTTAGTATGATTGGAAGAACCGCAATGGCGTTGCTAGTTGCCACAATGCCTTGCTGGGCAATAGCTGAAACGGACGGCGTTTTGCTCAGATGTACTGTAGATCAAGTTGAAGCGCACGGCGGCTATTTCACTCAGGGAGTTAGATTTCTCGAAGACCCTGAGGTTCGCTTCACATTAACGGTAAAGCCCGACAGCCTTGTGTTTCGTTCACATATGGCAGGCGCAACTACACCCGGTCGTGGAGTGCACTACCAGAGAGCAATGCAGCTGGAAGACGGCATATTGTATCGTCAACGCGAAGCAGATGCTCAGAGTGAATACGCCAGTGGTCACGAGTTTCACCGCAACGAAGTGGCTATACCGTTCAGCCTCGACAGCTTCACGTCTCTTGAGATGGTTTGGATGTGCTATGAAGTTGGCGGCTGTGACGTCCACACGCAAAGGATTAAAGCCACTTGCGAAAGTGCGATAGCTATTGAAGGTGATGTGTACTGACGACGCTTCGAGTTGGAATGAAACATTTTTCCGAGCGGGCATCTCTACACTGGCAAGGTCACAACTTCCCCCATGACCCCTTCCCACCGCGGGCCTACCCTACGCCTTGGCGAAGCATTGGCGGCTTCTCCCGCGCGGTATCTGTCTGTTTTCCATGCGCTTACCTGTCCCGCCCGTCTTGCGGCGCAGCCATAAGTGGGGTCTTTTCTCACATCTAGGCAGGGATGCGTCGCCCTCGGCCATCATTGGGCGACACTATAGGACAGAGGGCGCGAACCCGCCATCCGAACGGCCCTTCGCTCTGGGCTTATGCATTCGCACCCACTAATGGACAGAAGGTGGTCAGGCCACCCTTGATGCGCTGCGCTATCCATATGTTTCTATTGGATAAATCTATCGCGCCACCTATAGGACAAGATGCAGGCCCTTGCAGATATAAATGAACAAAATAAATATCTTAGAAAAAGGTCGTATCTGTCTGACCCTCTGTCAAGAGTTATTCCCATTTAATATCAATGGATTATGCTCTAGCTGCCTTCTTCGCCTTCTTATTTATTTTATACTTTCAATATCTTACACATGATATTCAACCCCGATTGCTTACCTGCCTCATCTCAATCTTCGATGTATCCAGCTTCCAAACAAGCAATCCAATGCCGATATTATATCCTACTACATCCATGAATATTGATATCTTTCTAATACTTAAGCTGATACCATGAATAACACCTTATCCGGTTACCTAAACAGATACCTTTGACTTGACCACAACATCCGGGCTATACAGTGGCACACAAAGTGAGACACACAAGCAACCTTCGCTCTTGTATGTCCAGTTAAGTCAATGACTTACGGTTTTGGTGGATTGTCCCTGTCTCTCCGCCACAGACAGAAGGCAGCACAGCGATTGCACGCTGTTCTAATTGCTGACCAAACCAGCCAGAATCAGGAAGATGAGCCACCCTAATATAGTCGAACCCGTCGCGCCGACTGCGGTTTAGCCTTCTATCTCGAAAAAGGTTCGAAGTGGTTCTTGAGACAAGATCCAGTCTCCCGGGTAAGTCCAGATCCATGAGATCGCGCCCCAAACATCTGAAATCGTCAGCCTCGCTTCACAGTCAAAGAACTCTATGCCATCAGACGGCCACATAAGCCGCCAACCTGGCATATAATCTTCCATCCTTTCAGCGCACTCCACCCAATTCATTGCTAAACTCCAAAAAGCGAACGCTAAACGTATTTAAAAACTCCCAATCTTTTGAGAGTGATTGGCACGGAATTATTTTGATCTAGTGCGCCCGATTGCGTCCTGCCATCCGGCATAGCGGCGGGCGCGGGTGTCGGCGTCCATGTCCGGCTCGAAGCGGCGTTCGAGTGCCCAGCTTTCGGCGAACCCGGCCCGGTCGGGATAGAGTCCCACCGACATCCCCGCCAGCCAGGCCGCGCCAAGCGCAGTGGTCTCCAGCACCTTGGGCCGGTCCACCGGCGCGCCGAGGATGTCCGAAAGGAACTGCATGGCCCAGTCGCTGGCGCTCATCCCGCCATCGACGCGCAGCACGCCGTCGGCCGCGCCGTCCCAGTCGGCCTTCATCGCCTCGAGCAGGTCACGGGTCTGGAAGCCCACGCTTTCCAGCGCCGCACGGGCGAATTCCGCCGGCCCGGCATTGCGCGTCAGGCCGAAGACGGCCCCCCGCGCCTGCGAATCCCAGTGCGGTGCGCCTAGACCGGTGAAGGCGGGGACGAGGTAAAGCTCGACATTGGGATCGGCTTTCTCGGCCAGCGGGTGCGTGTCGGCCGCCTTGGCGATGATCCCCAGCCCGTCGCGCAGCCATTGCACCACGGCCCCGGCGATGAAGATAGACCCTTCCAGCGCATAGGTCGGTTTGCCGTCGAACTGGTAGGCGATGGTGCCCAGCAGGCGGTTGCGACTGGTCACGAGGTCGTCGCCGGTATTGAGCAGCGCGAAACAGCCCGTGCCGTAGGTGGATTTCAGCATGCCCGGCTCGAAACAGGCCTGGCCGATCGTGGCCGCCTGCTGATCGCCCGCAACGCCGCGAATGGGGATCTCGCGCCCCTCGATCCGGGCGGTGCCGAAATCGGCGGCGCAATCCTTGACCTCGGGAAGCATCGACATCGGGATGCCGAACCGCGCGCAGATGGTTTCGTCCCACTGCCCCTCGCGGATGTTGTAGAGCATCGTGCGCGCGGCATTGGTTGCATCGGTGGCATGCACCGCCCCGCCCGTCAGGCGCCAGATCAGGAAGGTGTCGATCGTACCGAACAGCAACTCGCCCGCCTCGGCGCGGGCGCGCGCGCCCTCGTCGTTTTCCAGAAGCCAGCGCAGTTTGGTGCCCGAGAAATACGGGTCGGCCAGAAGCCCGGTGCGGGTGGTGATCTCGTCCTCGAAGCCGTCGGCCCGCAGGTCCTCGCAGAACGCGGCCGTGCGGCGGTCCTGCCAGACGATCGCGTTGTGAATGGGCGTGCCGGTGGCCTTGTCCCAGACAAGGGTGGTTTCGCGCTGGTTGGTGATGCCGATGGCGGCGACATCGTCCGACTTGGCCAGCACCTTCTTGCAGGTGGCCAGGACACTGTCCCAGATCTCTTCGGCATCGTGTTCGACCCAGCCGCTGGCGGGATAATGCTGGGTGAATTCCTGCTGCGCCACATGGGCCGGTGTCATGATTTCGTCGAACAGGATCGCGCGGCTCGACGTGGTGCCCTGGTCGATGGCCAGAATATGGGTCATGTCTGTCCTCCCTCAGCCCCGGAAACCCGTGGCGACAACGAATTTTTCCGAACTGTCGGAACGCGACGCCGGCGGCTTCACGTTCACGACCTTTGTGAATTTCTGCTTGAGCAGTTTCTGCAATTCGCCCTCGGTGCCGCCGGCCAGCACCTTGGCGACGAAGGTGCCGCCCTCTTCGAGAACGTCGAAGGCGAAATAGGCAGCGGCCTCGCACAGGGCGATGATGCGCAGATGGTCGGTCTGCTTGTGCCCCGAGGACGCGGCGGCCATGTCGGACATGACCACGTCCGCCTTGCCGCCCAGCCAGGTCTTGACCCGGTCGTCGGCGCCCTCGTCCATGAAGTCGAGCTGGTGGATTTCGGCCCCGGCAATCGGCTCGACTTCCTGCAGGTCGATTCCCAGCAGGGCGCCCTGGGGCTTGCCCTTTTTCTCCCCGAGTGCGTTGATGCGCGGCACGGCGACCTGCAGCCAGCCGCCGGGCGCGCAGCCAAGGTCGACCACCCGGGCGCCGGGACGCAGGAAGCCGAACTTGTCGTCCAGTTCCATGATCTTGAAGGCGGCGCGGCCGCGATAGCCCTCGGCCTGGGCCCGTTTGACGTAGGGGTCGTTCAACTGCCGCTGCAACCAGCGGGTGGACGAGTTCTTGCGCCCGCGCGCGGTCTTGACCTTGACGGTCAGGTCGCGCTGACCGCGACCGCTGGTATTCTTGCCGGGTTTCTTCGCCATGGCATGCACAGGTAGCGACCAATCGGCGCGTAGTAAAGCCGTCAAAGGCGGGGTCCGCGCCGGTTTCACCCTTGCAACCGGGGCGCCGCCCGGCCTATCACGCTAGCGCTAACGAAGCCCGCCCGGATCGAGGCCCAGATGACCCATCCCGCCAATACCCTGTCGCTTGTCGCCGATATCGGTGGCACCAATACTCGCGTGGCCCTGGCCGATGGGCGGCGCGTTCTGCCCGACACCGTGCGCCGCTATGCAAATGCCGATCATCCCGGCCTCGAAACCGTGTTGCGCGATTTCATCGCCCAGGAGGGCGGCGTCGATACACGGGCGGCCTGCGTTGCCGTGGCCGGGCCCGTCCATGACGGTCGCGCCTCGATGACCAATCTCGACTGGTCCATCGACACGCCCACCATCGCCCGCGCAAGCCGGGCCGAAACGGTCTCGGTGCTCAACGATCTTCAGGCCCAGGGGCATGCACTGGGCCATATCGCCGAGGGCACGGTGCGCACGGTCCTGGCCCGCAGCGCCGAGGGCACGCCCAGCCCGCAAGCCGCTCGGCTGGTCGTCGGTGTGGGCACCGGGTTCAATGCCGCGCCCGTCTATGAAACGGCCACCGGGCGGCTGGTGCCGCCCTCGGAATGCGGCCATGCCAACCTGCCGATCCGTAACGAACAGGAATTGCGGTTGTGCCAGTATGTCTCGACCGCGCACGGATTCCCGGCGGTCGAGGACGTGCTGTCGGGGCGCGGGCTGGAGCGGGTCTATGCCTTCCTAGGCGAAGAGGCCGGTGATCCGGCCGAGAAACAGGCGCGCGACATCCTGGCCGGCTGCGCGGCGGGCAGCGACCCCCGCGCCACCGAGGCGGCCCGGGTCTTTGCCCGGATGCTGGGCACGGTCTGCGGGAACCTGTCGCTGATCCAGCTGCCCTTCGGGGGGGTCTACCTGATCGGTGGCGTGGCGCGGGCCTTCGCCCCGTTGCTTGACCGGCTCGGGTTCGACGAAGCGTTTCGCGACAAGGGGCGTTTTGCAGGCTTCATGGGGAATTTCGCGGTCCACGTTGTCGAGGATGATTATGCCGCGCTGACGGGATGCGCCGCCCACCTGGTCGGCCTCGAGGGGCGCCCGGCCGACTGATCCGCCCGGCCCGCGCCCCGGCCCTGCCCCCGCGGCGCGCCCACCAAGGATGACCCGCCAGGACCGCGCCGCCACGCCGCCCTGCCCAGCACCGTCAGGCCTGGGCGGGGCGACCCGAGCTACGCCAACGACCCCTCGAACAGCCCCGCAAACGGGCCAAAGCGCGATCTTGCGCGGACTCGCCGGTACCCGGCGGGGCCCGGCACGGCGCTCAGCCGACGGGTGTTTCGCGCATTTGCGCATCGACCGTCCGGGTCAGATCAGTCAGGGAAAACGGCTTGGGCAGGAAGACCGAATTGGGAATGCGTTTCTGGTCCTCGCCGAAGGTTTCCTCGGCATAGCCCGAAACGAAGACCACCCGCACGCCCGGCCGCTCCTCGATCGCTTCGCGCACCCAGGTCGGGCCATCCTTGCCCGGCATGATCACGTCGGTCACGAAAAGGTCCACCGCCACGTCGCGATCCGCCAGAAGGTCCAGCGCCGCCTCGGCACTGTCGGCCTCGAGCACGGTATAGCCGCGCATCTTGAGCGCGCGGGCCGCGAAGGCGCGCACCGGCGCCTCGTCCTCTACCAGGAGCACGACACCCTCGGCCTTGTCCATGGGCAGGGCCGGCTCGGTCAGGTTCTTCGGCTCGGCGATCTCGATCGGGCCATCATGGGCCGGGACATAGATGGTGAAGCGGGCCCCATGCCCCGGCTCGCTGTCGGCAAAGATGAACCCGCCGGTCTGCTTGATGATGCCATAGGCCGTGGACAGACCCAGGCCGGTCCCTTCGCCGGTCTTCTTGGTCGTCACGAAGGGATCGAACATCTTGGCGCGTATTTCCGGTGCGATGCCCGTACCGGTATCCGCGACCGAAAGGCAGACATAGCGTCCAGGCGGCACGCTGGCGCGGTCGCGTTCCAGCGGCGCGTCCAGGGTCACGTTCTCGGTCACGATGCGGATATCGCCACCTTCGGGCATGGCATCGCGCGCATTGACCACGAGGTTCATCAGAACCTGCTCGAGCTGGCGCCGGTCGACCTTGATCGGGTCGAGCCCCGGGTCGTGATCGAGGGTCAGGGTAATCCTCTCGCCCACAAGGCGGTTCAACAGGTGCGTCGAGTCCGACAGGGTGTTGCGCAGGTCCAGAACCTCGGGTTGCAGGTTCTGTTTGCGCGAATAGGCCAGCAATTGCCCGACAAGCGCCGCGGCGCGGTTGGCGTTCTGATTGATCTGGACCAGATCGGCGTAATCCGTATCGCCCTGGTCGTGCCGCAAAAGCAGCAGGTCGCAATGCCCCGAGATCGCGGTCAGCAGGTTGTTGAAATCATGCGCGACACCGCCGGCAAGCTGGCCGATCGCCTGCATCTTCTGGCTTTGGACAAATTGTTGTTCCAGCGACTTGAACTCGGTGACATCATTGAGCACCGCCAGAAGGTAATCGTCCTCGGCGTCGCCGGCCGGGTTCAGCGAAACCTGGATGAACTGTTCCTCCTCGCACCCTTTGGCCTGGAGGAATTCGGGCTTCAACGCCCCCTTGCCCGAGGCGGCCTCTTCCAGCCAGTCCACGATGGGCCGTCCCAACCCCTCGAACAGGTCCGTGACCAGGGTCTTGTCGCCGATCGGGCGGTCCAGCAGGACCCGGGCCTCGCGGTTGGATCCCAGGATTTCTCCGGTCGGCGCGATCTTGAGCAGCGGTACCGGCAATTCGTCGATGGCATCCCAAGCCGGCGTGGCGTCGCCCATGTCGACCGGGGCCTCACCGTTGCCTTCGCCGGGCAACAGGTAGACCTCGCGACGGCCGCCATGGCTGGGGATCTCGGCCACCAGGCTCTCGATCTCGCCCTGGGCGGCCATGACCTTGTGCACCTGCCCCGAAACCAAAGGCAGGTCACGGAACACGCCCTCGAGCTTCTTGGCGCGACCACCCAGCAGGCGGCGAAAGGCGTCGTTCATGTAAAGCACCGTGCCCGACGGACCGGCGGTGAGCATCGGCAGGCTGAGCGCATCGGCCGCCCGCACCGCGCCCCCGCGATCGGCCAGATCCTCGAGCCGCCAGAGATAGCGTTCATCATCCAGGTGATTGACGCACAGCCGCAGATGACCGCGCCGCGTCACCACGTCCTCACGCGCCGAGCCGAGCGCATGCGCCTTGCTTTGCAGCCGGTAGATCACCGCGCCGGGATTGGCGAAAAGCTCGGAAAAGGCGAACCCAAGGGTGTCGGCGGCGCGAGATTTGAACTTCGCCTCGGCCGCGTCGTTTCGGGCCAGGATGCGGCCCTCGTGGTCGCTCACCAGGCTGACCGTTTCGTCATTTGACATGATCCGTTCAACGGTGTCGCCGGACAGCTTCAGCCGCAGCCGCTTCCACGACAACCGCCCCCCTACGAAGGCCGCGGCCGCCACGAGCACGTAGCCGAAGACCTGCAGCGACAGCCGCAGGGACGGATCGGCCTGGAACAGCGCCAGCACAAGAGCGCCGACGCCCGGTACCGCGAGAACCCAGACCGGCAGCGGTCGGGGTCTGTCCATCTTGGCCGCGCCCGCAGGGCGCATATCTGGGGCAAGTTCTGTCTGGGTCACGCACCACACCTCTCGACTCGGGTGCTTTCAATTCACTGCAGAAGTCTTAAGGGCGCCTTAAGCCCGGCGATCAGCCTAGCAGCGGTTGCCTCAAATACAACCTTAACGGTTGTCGCTTAAACTGTCATAACCCGAAGATAGAAGCCGTCATGCCGCGGCGCCGGGTCGAGGCGCATCGCCGTGACTTCTCTTGCGGCGGGCCGATCATCGCTGAACGCCGCGACTTGCGCCTCGTTTTCACAGCGGAAAACCGAACAGGTGGCGTAGGCCAGCATGCCACCGGGCGCCAGGTGCGCCGCCCCCTGCGAAAGCAGCTCGGACTGGATCTCCGTCAACTCGGACAGGCGGTCGGGGGTCAGCGCCCATTTCGCCTGCGGGGCGCGGCGCCACGTGCCGGACCCCGAACAGGGCGCGTCGATCAACACCAGGTCGAACCGGCCCGACACCTTGCCCGGCGCCACGGTGTGGATCCGCACCCCGGCGCGGGCCGCGCGCGGGGCGATATCGGCCATGCGGGCCGGGTCGATGTCATGGGCGACGATCTGCAGGTCGGCGCGCGCGGCCATGGCCAGCGCCTTGCCCCCGCCCCCGGCGCAGAGGTCCAGCACGCGCATCCCGTCACGCAGGTCCAGCCGGGCGACCGCGATCTGCGAGGCGGGGTCCTGAAGCTCGACCAGCCCCTCGGCATAGGCCCGAGAGGACGAGATGCGGCGCGGATTGGTCATCACCTGCAGCGCCGAGGGCACGCCCGCGACCGGGGCCGTTTCGATGCCGTCCTCAAGCAGGCGCGCCTGCGCCTGCGCCACGTCGCCCTTGCGGGCATTCACCCGCAGGAACACGCCGGCCCTGTGGCGCAGGCATGTCATGGCCGCGTCCGGGTCGGCGGGACCGTCATCCCAAAGCGGCAATTGCCAGTCGGGCACGTCCAGCCGAACGCCACGAGGCGCGGCCTCAAGCGGTTGCCCGGCCTCATCGGGGGTCAGGGGCGCCGGCGCAAAGCGGCTGCCATCGAACATCGACGCGGGGTCGATCCCGCCATCGCGGCAGGCCCCCAGCATCAGGCCGCGCCCGGTCTCGGCCCCGCCCAGCCAGGCATATGACCGCCGACAGCGCAGCGCGTCGAAGACATGATCGCGGATCGCCGCGCGGTCCTTGGAGCCGGCATAGCGATTGGCCCGCGCCCAAGCCGACAGGACCGGTTCGGCCGCCTTCCCAGCCAGGATGCCGTCGAGGATCTCGATCGCCGCCGCAACCCGCGCCGCCGGGGTCATCAGGCCATCCGGTAATTCGGGCTTTCGCGGGTGATCTGAACGTCGTGCACGTGGCTCTCCTTGAGGCCCGCGCCGGTGATCTTCACAAAACCGGCGTTCCGGCGCATCTCTTCCACGGTTGAATTTCCGGTATAGCCCATGGCGGCCCGCAGGCCGCCCACAAGCTGATGGATCACCGCATTGGCCGAGCCCTTGTAGGGCACCTGGCCCTCGATCCCCTCGGGTACCAGCTTGTCGCTGGCCGCATCCTTCTGGAAATAGCGGTCGGCCGAGCCGCGCGCCATGGCGCCCAGACTGCCCATGCCGCGGTAACTCTTGAAGCTGCGGCCCTGATAAAGAATGACTTCTCCTGGGCTTTCATCCGTGCCGGCGATCATGCTGCCGACCATGGCACAGGACGCGCCCGCCGCGATCGCCTTGGCGAAATCGCCGGAGAACTTGATGCCGCCATCGGCGATGACCGGGGTGTCATCCGCCGCCCTTGCGCAATCCATGATTGCGGTCAGTTGCGGCATGCCAACGCCGGCCACCATCCGCGTTGTGCAGATCGAACCCGGCCCGATCCCCACCTTGACCGCGTCGGCGCCCGCATCGATCAGCGCGCGCGTGGCCTCGGGGGTGGCGACGTTGCCGGCGATGATCTGCACCTCGTTGGACAGTGACTTGGCCCGCGTCACCGCATCCAGCACGCCCTGGGAATGGCCATGGGCGGTATCGACCACGATGATGTCGCAGCCCGCCTCGACCAGCGCCTGGGAGCGTTCGTAGCCGGCCTCGCCCACCGAGGTGGCGGCGGCCACGCGCAACCGGCCCAAATGGTCCTTGCAGGCGGTGGGATTGAGCACCGCCTGTTCGGTGTCCTTGAGCGTCAGCAGGCCCGTCAACTTGCCTTCGCCGTCATGCACCAGCAGCTTTTCGATCCGCCGCGCCCGCATCAGCGATTTCGCCTCTTCACGGTCCGCCGGCTCGGCCAGCATGGCCAGGTCGTTCGAGGTCATGACCGCGCTGACCGGCATGTCGTCCGAGGTCGCGAAGCGCATGTCGCGATTGGTCAGGATGCCGACGATCCGGCCCGCGCCATCGACCACCGGGAAGCCGGTGAAATTGTAGCGTTCGACCAGCGCCCGGGCATCGCCGATGGTCTGGTCCGCCGTCAACGTTACGGGGTTGTAGACGATTCCGGATTCGAACCGCTTGACGCGCCGCACCTCGCGCGCCTGGTCCTCGACATTCAGGTTCTTGTGGATCACCCCGATCCCGCCGGCCTGGGCCATGGTGATCGCCATCCGCGATTCCGTCACGGTATCCATAGCCGAGCTCAACAGGGGGATGTTCATCTCGATCTGCTTGGTCACCCTGGTGCGCGTATCGGCGGTGCTGGGCAGCACCGATGACGCGGCGGGAACAAGCAGAACATCATCGAAGGTCAGGGCCTCACGAATCTCCATGGCGCACTCCATCGGCAGGGATCGTTTGGCGCTTCCCTATTACATGTATCGGGGCGCGGTGAAAGCACCAAATCGGGCATTGCCGGCCGCGGGGACAAGATTTCCGCGCGACGTTGCCCGGCTCATGACGGTCTTGAGCAAAAAGAAGGCGCGGACCGGCTTTCCCGCGCGTGCCAAGTGGCTATCTTGGCGCCACAAGCCAAAAGCAAAAGGCCCCGGCATGACCAACAGCGATCCCCTTGTCGTCTTCACCCCCTCGGGCAAGCGGGGGCGGTTTCCCGTGGGCACACCCATCCTGACCGCCGCGCGGCAGCTCGGCGTGGACCTGGACAGTGTCTGCGGCGGGCGCGGCATCTGTTCGAAATGCCAGGTCACGCCGTCCTACGGCGAATTCTCGAAACATGGCGTCAAGGTCCATGACGATGCCCTGTCCGAATGGAACGCGGTCGAGGAACGCTATGACAGCAAACGCGGCCTGGCCAAGGGCCGCAGGCTGGGCTGCCAGGCGACGGTGCAGCGCGACGTGGTCATCGACGTGCCCGAGACCAGCCAGGTTCACCGCCAGGTGGTGCGCAAGGATGCCAGCGACCGGGTCATGATCATGGACCCGGCGACCAAGCTCTTCTACGTGGAGGTGGCCGAGCCGGACATGCACGAACCCTCGGGTGATCTCGAACGGCTGGCCGACGCGCTCAAGGCGCAATGGGACATCGCGCCCGTCACCGCGCCGCTGTCCATCATGACCCGCCTGCAACCGGTCCTGCGCAAGGGCAAATGGGCGGTCACCGTGGCCCTGCACAAGGGCCATACCGATGACAGCTACCGGATTCTCGACATCTATCCCGGCTTCAACGATGTGCGCCTGTTCGGGCTGGCCATCGACCTCGGCTCGACCACGATCGCGGCGCACCTGACGGACCTGCGCAATGGCAACGTCGCCGCCTCGGCCGGTGTCATGAACCCGCAGATCCGCTTCGGCGAGGACCTGATGAGCCGGGTCAGCTATTCCATGATGAACCCCGGCGGCGACCGGGAAATGACCAAGGCGGTGCGCGAGGCCATCGACGGGCTGGCCGCCTCGCTGGCCGAAGAGGCCGGGATCGAGGTCGGCCAGATCATGGAGGCGGTCTTCGTCTGCAACCCGGTCATGCATCACCTTCTGCTGGGCATCGACCCGGTCGAACTGGGCCAGGCGCCTTTTGCGCTGGCCACCTCGCGCTCGGTCTCGGCCCCCGCACGCGAGTTGGACCTATCGGCTCTCAACGCCAATGCCCGGGTCTTCGTTCTGCCCTGCATCGCGGGCCATGTCGGGGCCGATGCCGCCGCCGTCGCCCTGACCGAACAGCCCGGCCAGCAAGACGAGCTGACGCTGGTTGTGGACGTGGGTACCAATGCCGAGATCCTGTTGGGCGACAAGACCCGCGTGCTGGCCTGTTCCTCGCCCACCGGGCCCGCCTTCGAGGGGGCGCAGATCAGTTCCGGCCAGCGCGCCGCCCCCGGCGCCATCGAACGCATCGAGATCGACCCCGAAACGAAAAAGCCACGCTTTCGCGTGATCGGCGTGGACCTGTGGTCCGACGAGGGCGGCTTCGAGGCGGCCGCCGCCGCGACCGGTATCACCGGCATCTGCGGGTCCGGTATCATCGAGGCCGTGGCAGAAATGCGCATGGCCGGCATCGTCGATGCGTCGGGGCTGATCGGCTCGGCCGCGCAGACCGGCACCGACCGCTGCATCACCGAAGGGCGCACGCATTCCTACGTGATCCATGACGGCAGCGCCGATGGCGGGCCGCTCATTACCGTGACGCAGGGCGATATCCGCGCCATCCAGTTGGCGAAATCCGCGCTTTATGCCGGCGCGCGCCTGTTGATGGATGAACGCGGCACCGACACCGTGGGCCGCGTCGTGCTGGCCGGGGCCTTCGGCGCCCATATCAGCCCCAAACACGCCATGGTTCTGGGGATGATTCCCGACGCGCCGCTGGACAAGGTCACAAGCGCGGGCAATGCCGCCGGCACCGGCGCGCGCATCGCGCTGTGTTCCGTTGCGGCCCGGGCCGAGATCGAGACAACCGTCCGCGAGATCACCAAGGTCGAAACCGCGATCGAACCCAAGTTCCAAGAGCATTTCGTCAACGCCAACGCCCTGCCCCACGCCACCGATCCCTTCCCGATCCTGCGCGGAATCGTGCCGCTTCCGGATGTCAGCTACAACACCAAGGGTGAGGATGCGGATGGCGGCGGGCGTCGGCGCCGGCGGCGCGCCTAGCTGTTGGAGGTCCAGGCACAGCGGTCGAAATCGGCGTAACGCAGCAAGGTCTCGATGCGGCCAGGCGCAACCAGCCGCGAGCACCCCTCGAGCACATCCGCCCCCGCGTAGACCGAGACGACACCGCGGCCGGTGCCTGTTCCCGTGCCCGCTCCCTTACCCGAGCCCGTGGAACACAGCATCTCGCCCGGCGCCAGCGTCGCAAGAAGGCGGGCGCCGCCGGGCGCCTGGGCCGCAAAGAGAAACGGCTCGGATGTGGCATTGCGGACGCAAACCGCGTCCGGCCCGGCAGCGGTGTCGCTGCCGGCGCGCGTCTGCGCGAGACCGGCCTGCGCCGTCACGACCCCCAGCAAGGCGCAAATCAAGGTCATTCGTCGTGTCATGTCGCGCCTCCCGCCTGCGGTGCCATGGCATGCAGGAAACCCCGGGTGCCAATGCGAAGGCCAATCAAGTTCCCTCACGCGTCGTCAGCAAAACGTGAGGCATCGTGACGCACCTTGCGGTCCGATCTGTGTCAGGGCTGAGGTATCGAAAAAACCCCGAGGGAGAGAGCCCATGAGACACCTTATCGCCAGCACCGCCATCATTCTTGCCGCCGGCGCCGCCACCGCGCAGGATGCGCCCTTCGGCACCGAGGCCGACAAGGACTACGCCGCCCAGCTGTGGTCGGTCATGGAAGAGCTGGACATGGTCGGGGACGGCATGGTCCGCAGCTATCCCTACCCCGGCGTCGCGCCGCACGGCATGATGCTGGAAACCTTCTACACCGAAGCCACGGTGGGCGGGCACACCGGTGATCTGATCGTCAAGCGCAACTTCGGCCCCGAGGGCGTGAGCGAGGGCGAGGTCCTGGCCGATCCCGACACCCACCTTGCCGCGATCACCGTCATGTTCCGGCGCGAAGAGGGCTTTGACGCCGACAACCAGGACTGGTTCTGGGTCAAGTATCTGCCCGACGGCAGTCTTGACCGGAACCCGGCTGGTATGGAACTGGCAGGGCGCGTCGCCAAAGGCGCCGACCAGGGCTGCATCGCCTGCCACTCGGGCAGCGAGAATTACCTCTTCACCAACGCCAGCATCGGCCAGTGATCCAAACGGGCCGCGCCGCCGCCTGCGGCGCGCGCCCATGGCCCGCTTTTTGTCGTGACGCCCCTTGACCTGGCCCGCCCACCAGGCTTATCTCCACGCCTTCAGAGCGGGTATGGTGAAAAGGTATCACGCGAGCTTCCCAAGCTTAAGTTACGGGTTCGATTCCCGTTACCCGCTCCATGTTTTCCCGAAACTGTCCCACACGTGCGCTGCGCCGGTTCGATCCAGCGCACTGCATGCGCGCGAGGACTGGCCGATGCACAGCCGTGCCGGTGTCCGACGGTCAGTTGGGCAGGGCAAGGACCTTGGTGCGCAGCGAGGTATAAAAGGCATTCGAACTGTCCCAGATCCCCATATCGCGCATCGCGTCCCGGGCCGAATCCCGCGTGCCGTAATCGGCGGCGACCAGCGCGGCGAAGGCCACGCGATCGGTCGGGCGGGCATCGGACATCTTGCGCGTGAAATAGGCCATGTCCGTGCGTGTCAGGTTGCCGCTTTTCTCGGCCAGCCTGTCGGCGGCTCGCTTTTCCTCGACGAACCTGTCGACGATAGCCTTGATGGCGGCGGCGTTGGCATTGGTGTTGACCTGCCGGACCACGTCCTTTTCGCTTTGTGTCAGCTTATCCGTCGTCGAGATGTCCTGCGTCGGACTGGCCCTTGCGGCGGCGACGGCCGCGGAATCGGCGGACAGAAGAACATCGTGGCTGGACGTGCCGATGGTCGCGTCCGACAGCCGCTTGGACAGCGTCGCCGCCCCGGCGAACGGCCTGTCACCGCCGCCGTATACTGACAGCGCACGGAGGGCGGTGATCGTGTTGGGCAGCAGGCGGATCGTCGTGTCGGTTCCCGACCGCGCCGAGGACAGCAGGACATCCTCCTGCGCGATATCGCTCTGGCGTCCTTCGGTCGTGTTTTCGGCCCGCAGGTCCTCGAGCACCGCATCGTCCTGCGTTTCGGTGGTCTGGGTCTGCGGCGCCGCGTCGAAATCGGCGACCAGCCGCTCGCGCCGGTCCAGCTCGGCCTGCGCCGGCGTCGCGTCCGGCCCGCCCGCATCGACCGTGTCCTGCAACTGGCGGCGGGTCTTGTCGGCCATGTCGGCATTGCCGCGCTGGAAGTTGAAAACCGAAGGGATCTCGACGCTCTTGACGTTCCGCGCCGTGCCATCGGTCTTGAGAACCTCCAGCCTGGCTTTGATCAGGGCATTGATCGCGATGCGGTCCACGCCTTGGCGATCCTCGTAGGGGATCGTCTCGGTTTCCTGCATGTCGACCTTGTATCGCACCCAGTAATGCCGGTCGTTCACCAATTCCTTCGCGGTTTCCTCGACCATCGAGGAATGACGCGTGTTCGCGGTCTGAGTAATCGGGAACAGGTTGCGATCCTCGCCCGGCCCGCCAAGGTTGTCGTTCAGAAGATGGCCCTTGATATAGCCGTGGCTGCCGGTTTCGCCTTGGGTTTCCAACAGGGCGAAGACGTTCTGAAGCGCCCGTGATTTCGGACCCGAGCCTTGGCCGTGGAACGGCGTCAGGGGATCGGCGGTCATGCTGATGCCCATGCCCGATTGCGTGGCCGAGGCCGTGTCCGACGTGAACGTCCGGTCCACTGTCGAATAACGGATCTTCGTGGACTCCGCCGGAGAACTGCCGCCCACGAGCGGTTGATCCAGGTACTGGATTTCCTCGGAGATCGTGACCTTTTCCTCGCTGTTGACCTTGACCAGGACGGCGATCCGGTCCCCGGATTCGACATAGCCGATCTGGCCCAGCTTGAAGCGCTCCTTGATGCGCGGAAAATAGTTGTCGAGGGCGTCGGTGGTCTCGCCGCTGCGCGCGATTTCGCGGACGAGCCGGGCGGCGGCCTGCACATCGGCGACCTGCTGTTCCTTGGTGCGGGGCATCGGCACGGGCGGCTCATCCAGCATCCTGACCGAGATGCGGCCATGCCGCGGGCCCTCGGTCGGGGGGACCTGGTCCTCGGGCACCGTGCCCGCGGCCGCGGGGTCCGGGGTCGCAGCCTGTTCGTTCTGCGCATGTGCGGCGGCCGGGTCGACCGGCTGGCCGCTGGCATCGGTGGCTTGCTGGCCCTGTGGCGGCGAGTTGGCGCCGTTCGGGCCCTGCCGCCCCGGTGGCGGGGCCCCGGGCCCGTCCGGGGCCGTTCCGGCCCGGGGTTCGGGCACGGCCTCCTGCTCGGTGGCCTGGTCCTGCAGTTCGGGAGGCACGGCATCCGCATCGCGCCCGGCGGCGCGTTGGGCGCCCTGCCAGCGGGCCTCGTTGCGGACCTCGTCGCGCACCCCGGCCGAGGGCGGGCCGTCCTCGGGCATGGCATCCTGGATCAGGCTGTCGGTGTCCACGTCCGAACTGTTGAACTCCAGCGTCGGCGGCTCGGGCGAGCCGAACGTGTAGTTCATCCGCGCCTCGAGCCCCAGGTCCGGCCCAATGGGCATGGTGACGCTGGCCAGTTCCCAGGTCCGGTCCCAGACCGTGACCCAAAGCGCCTCGACCTCGGCCCAGGCGTTCAGGCTGAGTTTCAGCCGCGCCCCGGCGGCCATGGTGGCGACGCCCTCGATGGAATAATCACCGTCTTCGTAGGCCAGTTCCGGCACGACCGAGATCGCGCCGTAGAGGCCCGCCGTGCCCATCGCCTCGATCCCGCCGGTCAGCGAGCCCAGAACGACCGACGCCCCCAGACCGGCCCCGAAGCCCACATAGCCTTCGACGAAAGCGGGAATGAACATCTCGCCGGTGATCGAGAAGCTTGGCTCGCCCTCCTGCCCGATCGTGTAGGACCCGCTGACGGTGATGTCCCGGAACACCCCCGGCCCGATCCCGGCGCGCACCCCCGCCCGAATACGCAGCACCGCGACCAGGATCGCCCAGAGCGGGATATTCTGCGACACGTTCAGCAATTCCCGCTCGAAACGCTGCTCGGGGAACATTTCCAGCGGTTCGGTGACGGTGATCTCGCCAGAGACATCGATACCGCCCTCTTCGAGGATCTCGGCCCGCAAGGTGCCGGACAGGCGCGGCGCGATCTGGGCGGTCACCTCGCCCTCGCCGCCGACCTTCAGGCTGTCATCCTCGGCCTGCCTGACCCGCACGGTGATCTCGCCGGACAGCTTGCCGTTGTCGGCGGTGTAGCCCAGCGTGGTTTCCCCCGCCCACCGCCCCTCGGCATAGGTGATGCGCACCCGACCCTCGATCCCGTGCAGGTATTCGGGATCGACCGCCAGCTCCCCTTCGCCGGTGATGTCGGTGCCGTCATAGGCGATGGTGAAGCTGGCCGTTTGCATCCCCGGCACGGACAGATCGAAGGTTGCCCCGATGGAAAACCCGCCCTCTTCGGCATAGCTGGCGGTCATCTGGCCGGTTCCCGCCGGGCCAAGGCTGATCCCGACGCTGCCCTCGAAACTGAAGGCTCCGGTCGGCCCGATCCGCCCGGTAATCGTGCCGTTCTGCAGCGGCAGCCCCTCGGGGAAATCGTCCCGGCCCAGCGTGAACGCGCCCGACAAAGCGCCCTCGGCCATCTGTACGCGGCCCGACGCTTCGGACAGGCCGGGGATGTTCAGGTTCAGATCGGCCGAACCGGTATAGGCCGCGCCCTCGATGGTGAAGGTTACGGTCGTATCGGCAAAGGTCCCGTATTGCATTGCAAGGTCGGTGATCCCGCCGCTGAGCGTGCCATCGTTGTTCAAGCTTACGGACAGCGTGCCGCCGTTGAACTGCAGCCCCGGGATTGGCGCGGCCATTTCCCCGGCGCTCTTGGTCAGGGTGGCCGAAAGCTGCCCGGCGGCATCGACGCGGCCTTGGGCGCTCAGGTCGCCCAGGAACTCGGCCTTGTTCGCCAGTTCGACGCTGGCGGACAGGCCATCCTCGCCGAAGGCGCCCTGGAAATGCCCTTCGACGATGTTCGGGATGGTGATGGTCGTGTCGATATCTCCCGACAGCTGCCCGTTGGCGATTCCCAGCGTCAGGTCTCCCTCGGCCCGGGCGTGGCGACGCGCGGCGGCGGGCACGAATTGCGACGCCTCGACCGTCACCTCGGTCGTCAGGCCGCCATCGGCGGTCCAGCGCAGCCGAAGGTCCGGATTGTCCAGCCAATCCAGCGCGAGGCTGGTGCGCACGTCGAACCCGGATGGTGTGCCCTGCCGCGAAAACCGAAGCCGGAACGCCGAGTCGCGCACCAGCGGGATAGCCGTCGTGCCGGTCAATTCGACCATCCGGCTGTTACTGCGCCGGTTGAATGCCGCCTCTGCAACGCTCAGGCCGGGAATGTCGGGGATCGCGGTCAGGGGAATGTCGGCCCGGCGCTCCTCGCCCAGAACATCCGGCCCCAGCCGCACCCCGGCGCCCAGCGGCAGCACGAAGGCCGCCTCTTCCTCAATCCAGCCGATCTGCTCGGCCACGCCCTGCGCCGCGCTGCCGGGCTGCTCGGTGTCCCGTGCGGGCCCGGCTGGCTGCTGCGCCTCGGGCTGCGGTGCGCGCGCCGAGGGCTGCTGCGGCGCCGCCTGGTGCTGCGGCCCCTGCATTAGCCCACCCCCCGCAGCTTGGCGAATTGGACGCCGAAATCCTCTTTGCGGATCGGGCGGCCCAGCTTGGCATATTCCCGCGCAACGGCGGTCAGAAGATGCGCCTGCGTGACCGCGCCGCCCGGCACCGCATCATGGGCCGCCGACAGGATCGCCTGTCGGATATGGCCGCCCGCCAGCTCGAACCGTTCGGCCAGTGCATCAAGGTCCACGTCATCGGCCAGCGGCACCCTGCCCGTTTCGATCCGCGCCCAAAGCCTGCGACGGGCGGCGGCATCGGGCACCTTGAATTCCAGCACCATGTCGAAGCGGCGCAGCATCGCCGGGTCCAGCGTGCTGCCCATATTCGAGGCCAGAACCGCCATGCCCCGGAAATCCTCGATCCGTTGCAGAAGATAGGCCATCTGCATGTTGGCATAGCGGTCGCGGGCCTCCTTCACCTCGGCCCGCTTGGAAAACAGCGCCTCGGCTTCGTCGAAGAACAGCATCACCTCGGTCTCGTCGGCCGCCCGAAAGATGCGGTCGAGGTTCTTTTCCGTCTCGCCGATATACTTGCTGACCAGCGTTGCCAGGTTGATGCGCCACAGATCGATGCCCGCGCCCCGGGCGACGACACTGGCGGCCATGGTCTTGCCCACGCCCGAGGGTCCCGTGAACAGCGCCATTGCCCCGCGATCGGCCCCCAGCGCCGCCCCGAGGCCCCAGGCCTCGAGCACGGTCGTGTCCGACTTGCGCCGGTCGGCGAAGGCGCGCAGCCGTGCGATCTGGCGCGCCGGCAGTTCGAGGTCGTCGAAGGTGAAACGCGAACGGATCCGGTCGGCCAGCCCCTGCATGGGTTCCGAACGGGTGTGGCGCAGGCTGAGGGCGAGCGCCTGCGGATTGGGCGCCTCGCACGAAAGGCGCCACAGCAGGCCGGGCGGGGCCTGACCGTCCTCGGCCAGATGCCCGGCATCTCCCCCGGCCATCGGCGCCCAGAAGGCCAGCCGGTCCGCCTGGGTCGCGGCCTTTGCCTGCAGACGGCGCCAGGGCAGGCCCGCCCCGGACCACAGCGCCGGGCGTTTTGTGACCAGCACCGCGTGCCGTCCCAGCCCACGCATCAACCGTAGGCGGTCGGGTTTGCCCATGTCGTCGGCCCCGCAGATCACGACGGCCTGTCCGTTCAGCGCGGCTAACAGGCCAAGCGCGCGCACCTCGTCGAGGCGGCCGCTTTCGGCAAGCCAGGCCGGGCCGACCGGCCCCAGCGCCACAAGTGCATCCATCGCCGTTGCGGCCTCGATCAACACGGGCCCGTCGGGTGGCGCGCCCGTGCGGATCGGCAACTGGCACTGGCGCTCGGCCTGGCCCGGGCCGGTCAGCAGCACGCGCTGCACCGTTTCGGGCACATGCAGAGCCGCCGAGGCCGTCACCGTGCCCTCGACCCGCAACAGCCCGTGCCGGACAAGCGTGCCGTCCTCGGACAGCGCCGACCAGAGCGCCGAAACCCCGGCCTGCCGCGCCACGAGGCGCTGCGCCAACCCGAGCGTCAGGTGTTGCTGGCCCATGTCCTCGTTGAGATAGCCCAGAACCCGCGCGATACGCGGGTCCAGCGCGGCCGCCAGCGCCGTGGCGAAGATCGTCTCCTCGGCGGCCGACATGCCGAATACACGTGACACCCGCTCAAAGGCCGGCAGGACGGGCGTCGCCGCGAGCCGCGTGGCATAACGGGTCTCGGCGGCCTCCAGCGCGGCCTCCAGATCCTCGTTCGGCGGCAATGGCGCTGCAATCAGTTCGGCACATAGCGCGGCGATGTCGCTGTCGCGCATCAGGACCCCGGCGAACCGGTCCTCGCGCCCGTCACCCCGAAGCGCACGCAGGCGGTTCACCTCGGCCGACAGGCGCAGAAGAACCAGCCCGACACGGGCGCCCAGGCAGGCGTCGTCATCGGCGAATCCCGGCGGCAGCTCGGTCATGGCGCGACCTCTCTGAGCCGCAGGGACATCTGCTGACAGCCCAGCCAATCCATGCGGCCACGGTCCTCGCCCAGCAGAGCCCCCATCTCCAGAACGGGGCGCAGCGGCATCGCGTCGATCTCGATCACCGCGCGGTCCTCGCCCAGGATCAGCGTCCCGGGCCAGTGGAAGAACTGGCTGCGCAGGAAGGTGCGGCTCGAGGCGCCAAGCCCCGGCAGTGACGCCGCCAGGCGCGCCTCGGCCCAGGCCGCTAGGCGCGCGGCGCCAGGCGCGGCCCCCTGGATCTGGGCATGGCGGTCCAGGGGCACGAACAGCATGTCGAGCTCTGCCGGGCGGGCGGGCAGCACGGCCTCATCGTCATGGCCGCAGAGCGCCATCAAGACCGGGTCGGCCTCAGGGTCCTCGACCGGCCCGTCGGCCGCCAGTTGCGCCAGCGCCTGCAACCGGACATGCGCGGGAAAATCGCGCCCGATGCGGTTCTCGGCCAGGAAAGGCAGGCAGAGGGCAACCCCGGCAATGGGCGAGTGAAGGACCCGGGCGCCCGGGTCGTGGTCAGGGCTCGCGTCCGGCGGGGCAGCCCCCTCGGCCTTTGCTGCAATGGGCGACCCCTTTGTGCGTTCCATGGTCTCGGCGCGCAGCCGCGCAACACGGCCGGCAAGCTGCAAGAGGGCTTCAGGACCATCCGGGTGCTGCGCGAGGATATCGATCAGGCCGACGGCCTGTGCCCTCAGGCGCGGCGGCAAGGCATCGGTGCGCCCCCGCAGCCGCGCGATCATTCTGTCGGCTTTCCCGGTGGCAGGCCCCTCCATCCTCTCGGACAGGATCAGGGCCAGGACAAGCCCGGCAGCGGCGGCATGATGTTCGATCTCGGGTGCCAGCGCCACGGCCAGCAGCAGCGCCGTTTCGGCGGCCACCTGCCCGGTCCGTGGATGCACCGCCCAGTGCCACGTCACGCCGTCGCCCGTGACCAGCCCGGCCAGCACGGGGATAAGCGCCGCGCCCGTCACCCTTGGCGCGGTCGCATCCTTCGGGTCCAGACCGGCACGCAGGACCGAGGCCAGCGCCGCTTCGCCCCCCTGCGCGGCCAAGGCCCGCACAAGGCGCCGGCAATCCTCTGAACCGCCATTTGTCAATCGCCGCCAGAGAACCGGGGCGCTGCGCAGCGCCTCGCAGACCGCCTGGATCGGCGACAAGAGGTCCAACGCACCCATCCCTGAGAACGCTGTCACGGGGACCCGGCCGATCCCGAGTCGCGCGCGCAGATAGGCCGCCAGGAACCCCGGCGCGTCCGGAAAGGCCCATGCCCCTCGCCCGTCCTCCAGCCGCTGGTCCAGCTCGGCGATCAGCCGGTCGGCCCAGCGGCGCGCGCCCTGCCCCGAGAGTGCCTCTTCCAGCGTCAGGGTGACGGCGACTGGCAGGTCCGGCAGGCACAGGATCGCATCGGGGCCAAAACGGCCTTCCAGCGCCGCGGCGGCGGTGGGCAGGACCTCTTGGGTCAGCATCCGCCGCAAGGCACGGTCCAGCGGTCCGGCATCGTCCTCTTGGCCGACAAGGCGCGCCGACAGGCCCGCCCGGTCGATATCGAAACGCACGCTCATGTCGCGCCGCGGATCGTGGCGGCTCTCTGACGCAGCCAGAAGAGCGCGCCGGCAAGCGCGGGCGCCTCGCCGACGACCTGGCTGATCTCGGACAGGGTCAGCCCCTTGAGATCACCCGGCGTCAGGTCACCGTGCCGGTCGGCGATGACCTGGTAATTGGTCTTGCCGCTGCGCCACGCCGCGCCGATCGGCATCTCGGCAAGATCGCCATCGGCCCAGTCCGGCCGCTTGGCGCGCGCGTCGAACCGGCCAAGACTTGCCCATATCTCATCGAATTCCCCCTTGCCCAGGGCGGTCAGACCGGCTTGATCCATGACCAGAAGGCTGGCGGCGAAGCTCTTGGTCACAAGGCTTGTCGGCTTGGCGCGGCGCAGCCGTTCCATCGGGCCGTTCTGCGCGGCGAACACCTCCTTGAAGGACAGGTCGAAATCCGCCTCGCCGCCGGGCAGCGCGTCGGGGATTGTCTCGATCAATGCGCCGATCGGTTCGTCGTGCGGCTTGTCCCACGGGGTTTCGATCTCGACCGGCGGCTCGTCGGGCTCGTCCTCGGTGTCATCCAGGCAGTCGCAACACGCGATAAGGCCCTCGAGAGCCCAGAGCGGAAGC
>JAAAPD010000060.1 GCA_009908505.1 Alphaproteobacteria bacterium
GGCACGTTCAACGTCACCGTGTCCCCCGCGTAAGAGGCCGTGATGTCGATGCCGTTGATGTTGTCGTTGTCGAACCGGTCGAAATCCGAATCGTCGTTCTGGTCCGTCAGGGTTCTGACGGAATAGGTCATCGACGTGCCCGCCGGCGGTGGCGAATAAGGGTCGATGGTCAGGAACTGGTCTGTGTAACTCGTCGGCATGTTGGAAACCGCAGGGTTGATACTGGTTCAATCATGACCTTCGATTGGGTCGCTTTTCGGGAACAATTGCGGAGCAAAAAAGGAAACTGCTCCCCGCGCGATCTGGGACGCAAGGACATTTTCTCTCATGAAAGCATAGCCTTGAATGGAATCGGGGCGCGAACTCTTTGTTCGCACCCCGGAAAAAGCGCCCCGCTTCTCGGGGCGTTTATGTCAAATCTGTGGTCACTCCGCCGGAACGGCGCTGTCCTCGAGCGAGAGGGGCGCCGACAGGTGGGGCAGCATTTCTTTGGGGCAGACCTGCAGGAAATTCGGCTTTTCGACATCCCAATGCTGCAGGATATCGGCCGCCTTGCGGCTACCGGTTTCGGCGGCGTGCCGTTCGATCAGGCCTTTCATCTCTGCCTCCCAATGGTCGACCGTGACCGGGCAGGTCACCAGCGTTTCCATGTTCATCAGGGCTTGGGATTTACCCTCGGGATCATAGAGATAGGCCATCCCGCCGGTCATGCCGGCCCCAAAATTGGCACCGATTTCGCCCAGTATCACAGCGACGCCGCCGGTCATGTATTCACACCCGTTGGACCCGCACCCTTCTATCACGACGTGGGCGCCGGAATTGCGCACGGCGAACCGTTCGCCCGCCCGACCGGCCGCGAACAGGTAGCCCCCGGTCGCGCCGTACAGCACCGTATTGCCGATGATCGTATTGTCCGAGGCCACCAGCGGCGATTGCATCGGGGGGCGCACCACGATCGTGCCGCCCGACAGGCCCTTGCCGACGTAATCGTTGGCATCGCCCGACACTTCCAGTTTCAGGCCCGGTGCAAGGAACGCGCCCAGCGATTGCCCCGCGCTGCCCTTCAGCTTGACCGTCAGGTGATCGGGCTGAAGGTCGTTTCGCATACCGAAATTGCGCACGATATGGCTGGAGGTACGCGTGCCGATGGTGCGCAGGGTGTTCTGCACAGCGTATTCAAGCTGCATCTTCTCGCCGTCTTCAAGGAAGCGCGCGGCGTCCTTGACGATCTGGGCATCCAGCGTGTCCAGCACCTCGTTACGCGGCTTGTTGCGGTCATAGACGATATCCTTGGCCCCATCGACCGTGATCAGCAGAGGGTTCAGGTCCAGGTCGTCCAGATGAGCAGAGCCGCGGCTGACCTGGGCCAGAAGATCGGCACGGCCAATAACCTCGTCCAGGCTGCGCGCCCCGATCTCGGCCAGGATCTCGCGCACTTCCGACGCATAGAAGGTGATAAGGTTGACCACCTTGTCCGCGTTGCCGGTGAACTTTTCGCGAAGGCGTTCATCCTGCGTGCAAACGCCGACCGGACAGGTATTCGACTGACACTGGCGGACCATGATGCAGCCCATCGCGATAAGGGCGGCGGTGCCGATGCCGTATTCCTCGGCCCCCATCATGGCCGCCATGACGATGTCGCGCCCGGTGCGCAGCCCGCCATCGGTCCGCAAGGTGATCCGGTCTCGCAGGTTGTTCATCGACAGGACCTGGTGCGCCTCGGTCAGGCCCATTTCCCAAGGCAGGCCGGCATACTTGATGCTGGTCGCAGGGCTGGCCCCGGTGCCACCGTTATGGCCGGAGATGAGGATCACGTCAGCCTTGGCCTTAGCCACGCCGGCGGCGATCGTGCCGACACCCGAGGATGCCACAAGCTTGACCGTCACCTTGCAGCGCGGGTTGATCTGCTTGAGGTCGTAGATCAGCTGCGCCAGATCCTCGATCGAGTAGATGTCGTGGTGCGGCGGTGGCGAGATCAGCGTCACGCCCTTGGTCGAATGGCGCAGCCGGGCGATCAGGTCGGTGACCTTCATGCCGGGCAGCTGGCCGCCCTCGCCGGGCTTGGCGCCCTGAGCCACCTTGATCTCCAGCTCCTCGCACTGGTTGAGGTATTCGGCGGTCACACCGAACCGGCCCGAGGCCACCTGCTTGATCTTGGCGGACGGGTTGTCGCCATTGGGTTCGGGCACGAAATGCGCCGGGTCCTCGCCGCCCTCGCCGCTGTCGGACTTGGCGCCGATACGGTTCATCGCGACGTTCAGTGTCTTGTGCGCCTCGGGCGACAGCGCGCCCAGCGACATGCCTGGCGTCACGAACCGCTTGCGGATACTGGTGATGCTTTCGACCTCTTCGATCGGCACCGGACTGCCCATAGGCTTGATCGCCAGCAGGTCGCGCAGGTGGATCGGCGGGTTCGACTTCATGGCGTTGGAATACTGCTTCCAAAGCTCGAAGGAGGCGCGGTTGCAGGCCTGCTGCATCAGGTGCATGGTCGTCGCTTCCCAGGCGTGTTTCTCGCCCGAGCGCCGCGCCTTGTAGAAGCCGCCGATCGGCAGCACGTCCTGACCACCCTGCCAACCCAAGGTGTGAACCTGTTCCACCTTTTTCTGAAGCCCGTTCAGACCGATGCCGGAAATGCGGCTGTGCATGCCCGGGAAGTACTCTTTGACCATTGCACGGGACAGGCCGACGGCCTCGAAGTTCAGACCGCCACGATAGGAGGAGATAACCGAAATCCCCATCTTGGCCATGATCTTCAGAAGGCCCTGGTCGATCGCCTTGCGATATTTCGCCACCGCCTCGGTCAGGGTCATGTCCAGAAGCCCCCGTTCAATGCGGTCGTCCAGGCTGTCCTCGGCCAGGTAGGCGTTCACCACCGTGGCGCCGCAGCCCACCAAAACGGCGAAGTAGTGGGGGTCGATGCATTCGGCGGACCGCACGTTGATCGAGCTGAAGGTGCGCAGCCCCTTGCGCGTCAGCCAGCTGTGGACCGCACTGGTGGCCAGGATCATCGGCATGGGCACCTTGTCGGGGTTCTGGTGCTGATCGGTCAGGATCAGATGGCCCGCACCAGACCGAACGGCATCCTCGGCCTCTTCGCGAATTCGGGCCAGCCCGTCGCGCAGGGCGTCCTGCCCGCCGCCAGCGGGGAAGGTGCAGTCGATCTCGGCCGACGGGGCGTTGAAGGACTCGACCAGCGCATCCCATTGCGCGTTGCCCACAAAGGGGCTTTCCAGGACCAGGATCTCGGTCTGGCTGCTGTCTTCGTCCAGAACGTTCTTGAGGTTGCCGAAGCGGGTCTTAAGGCTCATGACCCGGAATTCGCGCAAGCTGTCGATCGGCGGGTTCGTCACTTGGCTGAAATTCTGACGGAAGAAGTGGCTCAGCGGGCGATACTTGTCCGACAGGACTGCACTGGGCGTGTCATCCCCCATAGAGGCGATGGCCTCTTTGCCGTCCTCGGCCATGGGAACGAGGATGCTCTCCAGCTCTTCGATGCTGTAGCCGGCGGCGATCTGGCGCTTGCGCAGCTCGGCCCCGGAATAGAGCGGGGTTTCGGTCACGCCAGACAGTTTCTTTTCCAGGTCGTTGATCTTACCGACCCAGTCGCCGAACGGCAGAGCACGGGCCAGCTTGTCCTTGATCTCCGTATCGTGGAACAAGTCGCCCTTGGCCATGTCGATGGCCAGCATCTGGCCCGGCCCCAGCGCGCCCTTTTCGGCAACAGTCGCTTCATCGGTGGGAACCATGCCGACCTCGGACCCGGCAAAGACCAGTCCGTCGCCGGTGACGACATAGCGCATGGGGCGCAGACCATTGCGGTCGAGCCCCGCGCAGACCCAGCGCCCATCGGTCATGGCCAGGGCGGCGGGGCCGTCCCATGGCTCCATCACCGAGTTGCAGTAGGAATACATGTCGCGCCAGGCTTGCGGCAGTTCGGTGGCCTGCTTGGACCAGCTTTCCGGTATCATCAGCGTCTTGGCCATGGGCGCCGAACGGCCCGACCGCACCAGAACCTCGAAGACCGCATCAAGCGCCGCCGAATCCGACGAACCCTGGGGCACGATCGGCTTGATGTCCTCGGCCATGTCCCCGAAGGCGACGCTGGCCATGCGGATTTCGTGGCTTTTCATCCAGTTCAGGTTGCCCTTGAGCGTGTTGATCTCTCCGTTATGGGCCAGCATGCGGAACGGTTGGGCCAGCCACCATTGCGGAAAGGTGTTGGTGGAATAGCGCTGGTGGTAGATGGCAAAGGCGCTCTCGAACCGGTCATCAAGCAGGTCGGGGTAGAATTCCGCCACCTGCTCGGCCAGCATCATGCCCTTGTAGATGATCGACCGGCAGGACAGCGAGGCAAGGTAGAGTTCCTTGACGCCGGCCGCGGCGGCGGCTTTCTCGATCCGGCGGCGGATCACGTAAAGCTCGCGCTCGAAGGTTTCTTCGTCCACACCCTTCGAATTGGAAATCAGGATCTGCTCGATCTCGGGGCGGGTCGCATTGGCCTTTTCACCCAGACATTCGATGGCCACGGGCACATGCCGCCAGCCATAGATGTAGTAGCCCATCCGAAGCACTTCGGATTCCACGATGGTCCGGCAGGTTTCCTGCGCCCCGAAATCGGTACGCGGCAGGAACACTTGCCCCACGGCCAGCAATTCGTTCTTGCGCGGCGTGTGGCCAGTACGTTCCACCTGGTCATAGAAGAACGGCACCGGAATCTGCACGTGGATTCCCGCGCCGTCCCCGGTCTTGCCATCGGCATCGACGGCCCCGCGGTGCCAGACCGCCTTGAGCGCGTCGATCCCGTTCTGCACCACCGTGCGGGACGGCTTGCCATCCAGCGACACGACGAGGCCGACGCCGCAATTGGCTTTCTCGTCCTCGGCACGATACAGGCCGTTCTCGGCCATCCAGTCACGCTTGGCCTGTTCGCGGGCGCCCCAATCTGCGTCGAACTTCGTCATGGTCATGCTCCTCGTTTCGCGCCGTCAGGCGCGCTTGGTCCGTTTCTTTTTCAATCCGCGCGCAGCGACGACATCACAACACCGCAGCCATGCTTGGGATTGACGGAAAGAAAACCCGGCTCGCCGGGAAAGATGAATTCGACTGGGGTTCCGTCGGTTTCGAAGGTCCCATCGGACGTGGTGTATTCGGAAATGCCGGACAGGAAGACCCGCCATTCAGGATTTACGAATTCTCGCCCTTGGCCGCGCCACAATTCCTGCCCATCCGCTGCACGCGAGACGATCTCGTATTCGGTTCGCAGGAGAGTGACATCGTCGATCACGACACGTTCGCCGATCAGGCGATCCTCACCGGTATATCGCGTCGGACCGATCTGGGCGCTTTCGGTCACAAAATCCCATGTATCACGGTCGGTTGCCAGCAGTTCGGACAGCGATGCCCGGTCATCGGGGTTGGATTCAAGCTGTTCCGAGTGACCCGACAGCAGATGAAAGCTCTCGATCCATTGCGCCTCGGAATCGACGCGGCCGACATAGGTAATCCTCTCTTCATCCAGGTCGGCACGGCGGGTATGGCCCGCCGGATCGTCCGAACAGGTGAAAAGGTGGCTGACGGTGCAATCCTTGCCGTGGACGGTGACGAATGCCTCGCAGCCGGCCGGCAGCTGAAAATTCTGACCGAACGCCCAGCCGGGCGCTGCCAGCATCGCGGCGATGGTCATCAATGCTAATTTCTTCATCCTGCGCTCCTTTTTTCGGGGCGGTAGCCTGCCGGCCTATTCGGCGGCGACCGATGCCCCTTGGGACAGGTCCTCGAGAATCGCGTCGGCCGCGTCGCGACCGTCCTTGATCGCCCAGACGACAAGACTGGCGCCGCGCACGATATCGCCGGCCGCATAGACACCGTTCAGGTTGGTCTGGCCGGTGGTGAATTCCGCTTTCACGGTGCCCCAGCGCGTAACCTCCAGGCCGTCCACACCCCAAAGCTGCGGCAGGTCCTCGGGTTCGAAGCCCAGCGCCTTGATGACGAGAGCCGCCTCTTCGACGTAGTCGCTGCCTTCGATCAGTTCGGGCATCTGGCGGCCGCTGGCATCGGGGGCGCCAAGGCGCATCTGCTGCACCGTTACGCCAGATACCGGCCCGGCGATCTTGCTGGCGTCGGTCGCATCCGTGACGCTCAGGTCGCCAAGAAATCCCTTGGGCGCGGACAGCCAGACGAATTCCACGCCCTCTTCCTCGGCATTTTGCACCTCGCGCTGCGAGCCGGGCATGTTGGCCCGGTCCCTGCGGTAAAGGCACTTGACGCTTTCCGCGCCCTGCCTGATCGCGGTGCGGACACAATCCATCGCCGTGTCGCCGCCACCGATGACCACGACCTTCTTGCCATCGGCATTCAACTCGCCGCTGTCGAACTCCTCGACATCGTCGCCGAAGCTCTTGCGGTTCGAGGCGGTCAGGTAGTCGATGGCGCGCACGATTCCGTCTGCATCGGAACCGGGAGCCGGCAGGTCGCGCGACTTGTAGACGCCGGTGGCGATCAGAACGGCGTCATGCTTGCCCCTGATGGCGTCGAAGGAGATATCCTCGCCCACATTGCAATTCGTGACGAATTCGACGCCTGCATCCTCTAACTGCTTGTTGCGGCGCATGACCACGTCCTTCTCCAGCTTGAAACCGGGAATTCCATAGGTCATCAATCCGCCCGCACGATCGTAGCGGTCATAGATCGTCACCTGCACACCGGCACGACGCAGGCGGTCGGCGGCGGCCAGCCCGGCGGGGCCGGCGCCGATGATGCCGACGCTTTCGGACCGTTCGGCATGGGGTTGGATGGGCTTGACCCAGCCCTCTTCCCAGGCGGTGTCGGTGATGTATTTCTCGACCTGGCCAATGGTGACGGTGCCGTGGCCGGATTTTTCGATCACGCAATTGCCCTCACACAGACGGTCCTGCGGGCAGATGCGGCCACAGATTTCCGGGAAGGTATTTGTGGCCTGGCTAAGCTCATACGCCTCTTGCAGGCGATTCTCGGCGGTCAGTCGCAGCCAGTCGGGGATGTTATTGTGCAGCGGGCAATGCGACTGGCAATAGGGAACACCGCATTGACTGCAGCGCGCCGCCTGCTCCTTGGCCTTTTCGTCGGCGTATTCGGCGTAGATCTCGTGGAAATCTGTTCGGCGAAGGTCTGGCGCCCGCTTTTCCGGCATGTCCCGTTCCACGTCGACGAATTTGAGCATCTTCTGATCGGCCACGTCCCATCCTCCAACAGAGTCCCGAGGACGCTTCGTTTATTACGATCCGAGCCAGAATAAAAGTCATTATCGCTGACCTATTTTGCGGAAATGGCCGCTTGCAGTGACTTGCGCTGGTCGTCAAAAGGTATTTTTAGGTCCGACTCGGACCTATCCGCCATCTTTCGCTTTTTCGCACCTGTTGTAGAAACGACGGAAACGAATCAGGCACCCCGTATGTCGCTATTCACGCTCATCCTTGTCGCCGTCGTTCAGGGTATCACCGAGTTCCTGCCGATCTCGTCGTCTGGCCACTTGATCCTGATCCCACAGGTGACGGGCGGCGCGGACCAAGGGCAGGTGATCGACGTGGCCGTGCATGTCGGAACCCTGCTGGCCGTGATCGGGTATTTCTGGCGCGACGTGCGCGTCGCGATCCTTGGTCTGCCCAGGCTGCTTCGCGGCAGGGCCGATACCGCTGGCGCGCAGTTGGCCCTTTTGCTGATCATCGCCACAATTCCCGCCGTCCTGTTCGGCCTGGTACTGAAGCTGACCGGGCTGGACGACATGATGCGGTCCATGGCGCTGATCGGGTGGACCATGTTGTTATTCGGCATCGTCCTCTATTGGGCCGACCAGACCGGCGGTACCGCCAAGCTGGCATGCGACTGGACCCTGCGCGACGCGATCATCATGGGACTGTGGCAGGCGCTGGCCCTGATCCCCGGCACATCGCGGTCGGGCATCACCATCACCGCCGCGCGCCGGCTGGGCTATGGCCGCGAGGATGGAGCG
>JAAAPD010000050.1 GCA_009908505.1 Alphaproteobacteria bacterium
CGTTCCAACGGCGATTTCGAGATCGCCCGCGGCGGCTGGTGCGGCGACTACAACGAGGCCTCGACCTTCCTCGACCTGATGGATTCGGAGTCGGGCTACAACGACTCCAAATACGTCAATCCGCAGGTCGACCAGCTTCTGTCCGACGCCAAGACCGCCGAGGACCCCAGCGAAAACTACATGCAGGTGGAACAGGCCATCGCCGAGGACCAGCCCATCATGCCGATCTACCACTACGTGGTGAACTACATGATGGACCCGGCCCTCGTGCCCAGCTGGCCGCTGGAGAACGTGCAGCAGAACTGGTACTCCAAGGACCTGTACTTCGTCGCTGACGAATAATCCCGCAAGTTGATATGAAACCGGCTCGCGCCCCTCAGCCCGGGGGCGCGGGCCACCGCCTTTCGGGACACCTGCCATGCTTGCCTATATCGTTCGCCGCCTGGCCGTCGCCATTCCGACGATCCTGATCCTTGTCGTCATCAGCTTCGTGCTGATGTACGCGGCCCCCGGCGGCCCGTTCAATTCGGAACGGCCCGTCCCGCCCGAGGTCATGGCCAACCTCGAGGCCAAGTATGGCCTGGATCAGCCGATGTGGCGGCAGATGGTCACCTACGTCTGGGACGTGGTGACGCGGTTCGACTTCGGCCCTTCGTTCCAGTACACCGACCGGACCGTGAACGACGTGATCGCGCAGGGCTTTCCGGTGACACTGACCTACGGGCTGTGGTCGGCCATCGTCGCCATGGTGGTGGGCGTGTCGCTGGGCGTGGCGGCGGCGGTGCGCCAGAATTCCGTTCTGGATTACCTGGCCGTGGGCATCACCATCGGGGCGCAGGCTTTGCCAAACTTCGTCATGGCGCCGATCCTGGTGCTGATCTTCACGCTCTGGCTGGGCTGGCTGCCCGGGGGCGGCTGGAATGGCGGGCAATGGGAATACATCATCATGCCGGTCATCGCGCTGTCGACCTCTTACATGGCGTCCATCGCGCGGATCACGCGGTCGTCCATGCTCGAAGTGCTAAATTCGAATTTTATCCGCACCGCCCAGGCCAAGGGACTGCCGATGCGGCGCGTGATCTTCAAACATGCGCTCAAACCGGCCCTTTTGCCGGTGTTGTCCTATCTCGGGCCGGCCATGGTGGGGATGATCACCGGCTCGGTCGTGGTCGACATCATCTTCTCGACCGGGGGCATCGGACAGTTCTTCGTCAATTCCGCCTTCAACCGCGATTATGCCGTGATCATGGGTATCACGCTGCTGGTGGGCGTTCTGACCATCACCTTCAACCTTCTGGTCGACATCCTTTACGCCTGGATCGACCCGAAGATCCGCTACTGAGGGGGCAAGGCCATGAAACTTGCAGAACCCGATGCGAAAATGCTCGAAGAGGTCGGCCAACTGGCCGAGGTGCGGGGCCGGTCGCTCTGGGCCGATGCCCGGGCGCGGTTCTTTCGCAACAAGGCCGCCCTGGCCGGGCTGGTGGTGCTGATCCTGATATTCATCTTCGCGATGTTCGGCGGGTTGATCGCGCAATACGAACGTGACTTCGTCGATTTCTCCCTCATGGGGGCCAATGCCTATCGCGGGGGGCCCTCGATCGAGACCGGACATTACTTCGGCGTCGATATCGACGGGCGCGATCTTTACGCCCGCACCGTGCAGGGCACGCGGATCTCGCTTCTGGTGGGGGTCGTCGGCGCGCTGGTCGCGGTGCTGGTCGGCACGCTCTATGGTGCCACTGCCGGCTATGTCGGGGGCCGGGTAGACAACATCATGATGCGCACCGTCGATGTGCTTATGTCGATCCCGTTCATGTTCGTGCTGATCCTGATGCTGGTGATCTTCGGCCGCTCGATCCTGATGCTGTTCATCGGCATCGGCCTGATTTCCTGGCTGGACATGGCGCGGATCGCCCGCGGTCAGACCTTGACCATCAAGAACAAGGAATTCGTCGAGGCCGCCGTGGCCACCGGGGTCAAGCCGCTGACAATCATCCTGCGCCATGTCGTGCCCAACCTGCTGGGCATCGTCATCGTCTACGCCACGCTGTTGGTGCCGCAGATGATCATCTTCGAAAGCTTCATTTCCTATCTCGGGCTTGGTGTGCAGGAACCCAATACCTCGCTCGGGGCCTTGATGAGCCTCGGCACCAAGCAGATGAACAACGGCACGCTCTGGATGCTGTTCTACCCGCTCTTCTTCTTCCTGATCACGCTGTTCGCGTTCTTCTTCGTGGGCGATGGCCTGCGCGACGCGCTCGACCCCAAGGACCGCTAAGACATGGCGCTTCTCGATGTTTCCGACCTGACGGTCACCTTTCAGACCAATGACGGCCCGGTGAACGCCGTCAACGGGCTCAGCTTTGACGTCTCCGAGAAAGAGACCCTCGCCATCGTCGGCGAAAGCGGCTCGGGCAAATCCCAGACGGCCTTTGCCATCATGGGGCTTCTGGCCAAGAACGGCGGCGCCACGGGCCGGGTCGAATTCGAGGGCACGGACCTTCTGTCCCTGAATAAGCGGCAATTGAACAAGGTGCGGTCCAACCAGATCGGCATGATCTTCCAGGACCCGATGACCTCGCTGAACCCCTATATCCGGGTCAGCGACCAGATGGCTGAGGTGCTGCAACTGCACAAGGGCCTGTCGAAAAAGGACGCCATCGCCGAGGCGGTGCAGATGCTCGACGCGGTGCGCATCCCCGATGCCAAGTCCCGGATCAGCATGTTCCCCCATGAATTTTCCGGCGGTATGCGCCAACGGATCATGATCGCGATGGCCCTGCTGTGTCGCCCGCGCCTGTTGATTGCGGATGAGCCGACAACGGCGCTGGACGTGACCGTGCAGGCCCAGATCATGAAACTGCTGGGCGAAATCCGAGAGGAATTCAACACAGCGGTGATCCTGATCACCCATGACCTCGGAATCGTCGCCGATTTCTGCGACCGCACCCTGGTACTCTACGGCGGACAGATCATGGAGGACGGGCCGACCGGCGAAGTCTTCGCCGATTCTACGCACCCCTATACAGCCGGGCTGCTCAAGGCCGTGCCGCGCCTGGACCGCGACACCGACAGCTTGCAGACCATCGCGGGCGAGCCGCCCGATATGTCGAACCTGCCCGCCGGCTGCCCCTTTTCGCCGCGGTGCGAGATCGCCCGCGACTATTGTTCGACCCGGCCACTGGTGCTGGAGCCGCTGGGCGAGGACCGCACACGCGCCTGTCATGCCAGCCCCGCCGAGATGAAACAGGAGATGAAAGTTGGCTGATCCGATCCTGTCCATCCGCGACGTGTCCGTTACCTTCGACGTGCGCCCGCAGGGGGCCTGGCCCTGGACGCCGTCGCTGAAGCTGCACGCCGTCAGCAAGCTGTCGGTGGACCTGATGCCGGGCGAAACCCTGGGCCTGGTGGGCGAAAGCGGGTCGGGCAAATCCACGCTGGCCCGTGCCGTGATCGGGACAATCCCCCATTCCGGTGGCCGGATCACCTACGAGGGGCGCGACCTGTCGGAGATGACCGCCCAGGAAACCCGCCGTCATCGTCGTGACGTGCAGATGGTTTTCCAGGATCCGCTCGCCGCGCTGAACCCGCGCATGACAGTGGGCGACATCATCGCCGAACCCCTGATCACCCACGAACCCGACACCCCCCGCAAGCAGGTGAAGGCCCGGGTGGCCGAGCTGATGGAAAAGGTCGGGCTGTTGCCCAACTTGATCAACCGCTACCCGCATGAATTCTCGGGCGGCCAGTGCCAACGCATCGGCATCGCCCGTGCGCTGATCGTCAAGCCCAAGCTGCTTATCTGCGACGAACCCGTTTCGGCGCTGGATGTCTCGGTGCAGGCACAGGTGGTGAATCTTCTCAAGGACCTGCAGGCGGAAATGGGCCTGTCGATGATCTTCATCGCCCACGACCTAAGCGTGGTTAAGCACATCTCGGACCGGATCATGGTCATGTATCTGGGCTGCCCGATGGAGGTGGGACTGGCCAAAGGCGTCACCGCCGAGCCGCGCCATCCCTATACCCAGGCGCTGATCTCCTCTGTGCCGATCCCCGATCCGGTGCTGGAGGCGGCGCGCGAACGCCCCGTGCTGGAGGGCGACCTACCCAGCCCGCTGAACCCGCCATCGGGCTGCGTGTTCCGCACCCGCTGCCCCAAGGCACAGCCCAGCTGTGCCCAGGCGCGCCCCGACATGGACAACGTCGCCCCGGATCGGTTCGTCGCCTGCCCCTTCCAGGAGGTCGAGAAGGTTCTGGCCGACGCGTGATCGCCGGGCACGGACGGGGTTAGTAGTCCCGTTCGTAGAAGATCCCGAGGCTCGATTCGCCCTCGGACCCGAAACTGCCCCGCGCGGTGACATTGTCGGTCACGTCAAGGTTCAGGTTGATCTCGGAGGTGCCATCGGACCCGATGGTGATGTCCGTATAGACGTTTTCCGAAATATACTTCCCCGCCCGCACGGCGGCGTTCCCGTCCTCATCGGTCGTCAGGTCGAAATCGTCCAGGTCCAGCCCTTCGCGGAACCCTTCCAGCGCCCCGCCGCCGCCACGCCCCGACAGGGTGGCGATGGCAGAAGCCAGCTGCACCGCTTGGAGCGGGCTGATCGAGGACAGGTCGCGCCCGAAAAGAAGTTGCGCCATGACCTCGTCCTGTGGAAGTTGCGGGCTGCTTTCGAAGGACACCTGCGGATTGTCGGCTGGGCCCTCGACGATGATCGACACCTCGGTGCCCGACCGGGCTTCGGTCCGGGCCACGAGGCGCAGGTAGGGCGTGAAATCGCCCTGCAACTGGGCATAGCCCTCGCTCAGGGCGAACCGTTGGCCCAGAATGTCGAGCCTCCCACGCAACAGATCGAAGCGGCCGATGGCGACCATGTCGCCGGTTGTCCCGGACAGACGAAGCGACCCGCCAAGTTCCGCATCCAGTCCGCGCCCGCGAACGAAGATGCGCGAGGGCGCGTTGATGACCAGGTCGAGAGGGTAGGGGCGGGCCGGCGGCCCCGCACCCGCGTCCCCGTGACCACCGGGGGTCAGCCCCAGGCCGGCCCGGTCCAGTGTGCGGCGCACCGCGGGGTCGGGCGCGACATGGCGCACGTCGACCAGGTCGCCCAAAGTCGAAACCGGGCTCGAGGGCACGCGGATCTCGGTGCGCCCGATGTCGATCTGGCCAGAAATCCGCGCACCGCCGGCCAGCGGCCCCACGATCCGCACGGTCCCATTGGCGCGGGTCTCGTAGAGCGCGGGTTCGCGCAGCCGGGCGCGGCGCAGGTCGATCGACATATCGGCGTTCGAAGGCGGTGCAAGACCGACTGTGCCACTGGCACTGACCCTGCCACCGGCGGCCAGGTTGCCGGTAATATCCAGCCTGGCCAGCCCGTTGCCCAGCCCGACCGTGCCGGAAATCGCCTCGATCGCCTGGCGAAGGTCCGGTGCGGTCAACCGCCCGTCGGATAACGTGACCTGCCCGCCCAGCGACGACAGGCGCGGCGGCCCGTTGACCGAAAGGTCGAACCGGGCCAGCCCGCTGACCTGGCGTGGTGCTATAAAGGCATTTGCCAGCCCGAGCGGCGCCTGGCCGGCAAGCGACAGCGCCAGTTGGCCGGTCTCGCCGACGCGGCCATCGGCGCTCAGCCGTGTGCCGGCGGGTCCGGTGCCCTGGCCCGAAACCTGCCAGCCCTGCGCATCTTGTCGGGCGGTCACGGCGGCATTGGCCGGCCCCGAGAAATCCGGCGCCAGCAGTCCGACATTGGCCAGCCCCAGGTCCAGATCGGCCCGGGCCTGCCCGCTATCGGCAATGGTTACGTCGCCCTGTGCGGTGATGTTGGGAAAACGGGCGTTCAGCCCCGTGAGGGCGATCCGGCCACTTGGGCGGCGGGCGAACTCCGCGTCCACCTGGCCCGTCCCGCCCAGAAGCGGATCAAGCCCCTGCGGGCCGGCGCGCAGATCCTGCGTTTCGGCCCGCAGGGCGGCCGAGGCCGCGCCGGTCTGCGTTGCGAAATCCCCCTGCAAATCCAGTGTCAGCGAACCGCCCAGGCGCAGGCCTGCCAGCGCCTCGAACCGGGACAGCCTGCGCGCCTCGAGCACGCCCCGGCCGGCTATGGCGTATCCCTCCCCAGCTTGCAGTGTGGCGGTCCCTTCGGCCTCCAGCCGGGTGTCGGTGGCGGTCAGAACCGCCTCGCCGGTGACGACACCCGCCGGGTCGGTGCGCAGGTCGGCCCGCAGCGTGCCGGGGCCGGCAAGATCCGGGACCGCGCGCCCCAGGTCTGCGATCCGGGCATCGACCGTCGCGGTGGCGCTGTCGGCGGTGATCTCGGCGCGGGCATCGGCGCGCAACTGCGCGCCGCGCAGGGCAAGGTTTTCCAGCCGCGTGCCGGTTTCATCGCGCGCGGCGACCAGTGACAGGGTTGTCTGGCCGCTCAGGAACGGGTCCAGTTCCGCCACGCCGACCCCGAGCTCGCGGGTTTCGGCAGACAGCGTGATGTCGAAAACGCCGTCGAATGGTTGCACCCGGCCGGACAATTCGATCTCGCCGTCGCCTTGCAGTTCCAGCCCGGCGAGTCCGGCAAAGCGCGAGAAATCCGTTACCCGGATACGGGCCGAGATCCAGTTGCGGAAACGGCGCTCGGGGCCGCTGACAATGGCGTTCGCGCGCGCGGACAGGCCGGTGGAGGACAGGCTGAAATCCTGCACGACAAAGGGTTCGTCCTCCAGCCGGGCGAAATCGAGCGACCCTGTGATGGCGGGCCCGATGGCGCGCTCCAGATCGGCATCTTCCAGCGCAATACCGTCTGCCCGATAATCCAGTTCGGCGGTGAAACGCCTGCGATCGCCGCCGTCCTCTGCCGTGATATTGCCCGACCCGGTCACGGAAAGGGTGTCCACCCGCATGTCCGGTCGTGCAAAGCCCGTCGCGTCGAAGCGACCGGTCCAGCCGGCGCCGTCCTCCGCGTCATAGGCCAGGTCGATCCTGGCGCGGCGGACCTCGGTCCGGGGGCCGGATACGGGCAGGCGAACCGGCGATCCATCCTCGGACACCAGGGCGCCGGTCAGGTCGAAGGCGCGGGGCCAGCCCGCCGGCCCGATCAGGGCAGAGCCGGCCAGGGTCAGTTGATCGGAATCGATGGCGAGTGAGCTGAAGTCGATGCGCCCGTCTCCGTGCCGCAGCCCCGAGGCCAGCAGGCTGGAAGTCGGGCCGAAGAAGCCGTGGTAGTCCTCTTGCAGCAGGGGGCGCAGATCGCCGCCAAGGGCCAGGTTGAACCAAGTGCCGGCAGCGGCTGTTCCGTCGCCCTCTTGTCCCAATTGGAAATGGCCGGTCACCCGGTCCTCGCCATCCGTGGCCAGGGCCAGGTCGGCGCCGAACTCCGTGATCGGGGCCGACCCGTCCACCGTCAGGCGCAGGGCCGGGCGGCCGGGCAGGCCCAGAAGACCTGCCGCGATCCCGTCCCGACCTTCCTCGGCCAGCAAGGACAGGTCCAACTGACCGGCGCCTTCGTCATAGATCACGTCAAGCGCAAGAGTCCCGGCCTTGTCGTCGATCCGGCGCAGCGTCACGTCGGCGTCGGCGCGGCCGTCCACCAGCGCCACCGCCCCTTCGAATTGCGCCGAGACCGCTTCCCCCAGGAACACCGGCGCGATCTCGATCCGGTCGGCGCGAATCTCGCCGATCTCGACCGATACCGGAAGATCGGGTAGGGAAAGCGGGGTGGCTTCGGCGCTGGGCAGGTCAGGGCCGGTCGGTTCGGGCATGCGGCTCAGGATGATCCGGTCGGCGGTCAATTCCTGGATCTGGATTTCGCCTGATAGAAGTGCCGAGCGGTCCCATTGCAGGCTGGCCTCTTCCAGCCGCAGCCAGATTCCGGTGTCATCGGCGATGGTGA
>JAAAPD010000041.1 GCA_009908505.1 Alphaproteobacteria bacterium
GGCCTGACGGGGCTGACGGAGCTGCGTCTGGCCGGGACCGGGGTGACTGACCTTTCGCCGCTCTCGGGTCTGACGGGGCTGAAGGGGCTGGGTCTGGACAGGACCGGTGTGACGGACCTTTCGCCGCTGTCGGGCCTGACGGGGCTGACGCTGCTGGGTCTGATCGGGACCGGGGTGACGGACCTTTCGCCGCTGTCGGGCCTGACGGGGCTGACGGGGCTGGGTCTGGACAATACGCCAGTGGACGACCTGCGCCCGATCCGTGGCTTGCGACAGCTGGTAGAGAATCCGTCCATTGTCGGCCTCACCTTCAAGAATTGCGCCGCGGCCGAGGCCGACCCGAAGATTGCCGAGATCGCCGAAATCGAGGACAACAGCGCCCGCGCTCGCGCGCTGTTCGACCTCCTGGAGGGTTGGGTGCCGCCGGGGCCCACGATCCCGGTGGAATCGCCAGCGCCGCTTATGGTGAAGATGAAAGACGGTCGCATGGGCCGTGCCGGGCCCGGCGACCTGCCGGTCAATGATGCGATGACACGCGCCGAAATGGGGTGGGCGGCCCTCAAGGCCTATCGCGACAGTTTCGGGGCCGGCTTCAACGTCCACAACTACGCACCGCTGCCCGGTGTGCTGGCCGCCTTCGACGCGGCGATGGGCCAGGCCTTCGATCCACGGCGGATGATCGCGATCGGGGTCATGGGCACGCGGATCGTTAACCTGTCTGATGACCGGCCGTTTCTGGACACCCTGCCCGATGGGGCCGAGACCGATCTTCGGGGGTTCGCGGCGCAGATTTCCATTTTCCTCAACCGCTTTCCCGATTGGCTGACATACCTTGAAGAGGCCGAGACGAACGACGCGACCACCGAGGCGGTCAGGGCCGAGCGTGCGGCCTTCGACGACCTTGGCGCGGCTTTGGCCGGGGTCGGCATGGTCGAGAGCGAGGTCACCGAGGAATTCGCCGAGGAGATTGCCGTTGCCACGGGGGATGACGCGGATACGACGGCGGCAAAGGGGCTGACCGCCTCGACCCGCGAAGTGGCGCGCGCATTGTCCGAGGCGGCCGTCAAACCGGTCAAGACCGGTGAGATCACGCGACGGGACATTGACGGTATGGACCGGATCGCGGATGGCGAATTCGCGAAGCTCAGGTTCTGGACCTACGGTTGGCCCCTGGTGATCCTGAAGCGCAAGCAGGCCTCGCTGCGGCGGCTTGCAAAGAGGTTTCCCGCGCGTCTCGGCTGGCTAGGGCCTGTCCTGGACTACCTGTTCGGCCCGGATGAGGAGGACGACCGTTAGGCCTTACAGCCCCCGCACCTTGTTGGCCACCGCCTCGCCCAGTTGGCGGTGGGCGGCGGCTTCCAGGTGCACGCCGTCCACCGGGCTGACCGCGATGATCTGCCCGGCGTCCAGGAAAGCCGCGCCGCGGGCCTCGGCCAGAGCGGCATAGCTTTCGGCCAGTTTCGGGCCGATGGACCCGGCGCCGGTGAACTCGCCCTTGATCGGGCCGGATTCGACCACCGGGGGAGGACAGATCAACAAGACCCGATAGGGGCCGTGCCGCGCCTGCAGATCATCGTTCAGCGCGATGTCCAGCAGCCCGGCCACCCCGGCGGTGATCGTCGGCACCGATGGCGCGAACCGGGTCTTGAGGTCATTGGTGCCCAGCATGATCGCGACCACGTCCAGCGGCTGGTGACTGGCCAGCGCCATGCGCAGCCCCGTCTGCCCGTTCATGTTCGGCCACATGACCGGGTCGTCATGCTGCGTGGTGCGGCCGGGCAGGCCGTTTTCCACCAAATGCCAGTCAGGACCGAGATGTTCCGCCATCACGGTCGGCCAGCGCGTGCCAAACCCGAAGCGTTCGTTGTGGTCCCGCGTGGGCATTGGCGCGGTGCCGTGGGTATTGCTGTCGCCGAAGGTCAGGATCGTGGGCATCTGGTCCTCCTGTTCGGGGCCCAGACTGCCCCGGATCGCGCGCCGGTGAAACCCGCCCCTTTCCCTTTGCGCCAATCCCCCCCATATAGGGCGCGAAACTCCAACGAGGCGGAGAAAGAAAATGCTTGAACTCGGACAAGGCAACGCGGCCCCGGCGGGCGATCTGATCAAGGAGGGGGGCGATGCCACCTTCATGGCCGATGTGGTCGAGGCCAGCCAGGAGGTGCCGGTCATCGTCGATTTCTGGGCGCCCTGGTGCGGCCCGTGCAAACAGCTTGGCCCGGCGCTCGAGTCGGCGGTGACCGCCGCCGGCGGCAAGGTGAAGATGGTCAAGGTCAACGTGGACGAGAACCAGCAGGTCGCGGGCCAACTGCGCGTGCAGTCGATCCCGACCGTCTATGCCTTTCACAAGGGCCAGCCCGTCGATGGCTTTCAGGGCGCGCTCCCGCAAAGCCAGATTGACGAGTTCGTGCAGAAGCTGGTCGCGCTGGGCGGCGGAGAAGACGACGGCGGCATGGCCGAGGCGCTTGAAGCGGCCGAGCAGATGCTTGTAGACGGCGCCGCCGCGGATGCCGCCCAGACCTTTGCCGCCATCGCGCAGGAAGACCCGCAGAACGCTGCCGCTTTCGGCGGCATGGCACGGGCCTACCTGGCCATGAACCAGACCGAGCAGGCCGAGGCGGTCATCAATGGTGTGCCCGCCGAAATCGCCGATGCGCCGGAAATCGAGGCCGCCCGCGCCGCGATCGACCTGGCGCGCCAGGCCGAGAAGGCCGGCCCGATCGACGATTTGCGCGCCAGGGTCGCGGCCAACCCCGACGACCACCAGGCGCGGTTCGACCTGGCCACGGCGCTGCATGCTTCGGGCGATGCGGAAGCGGCCGTGAACGAGCTTCTGGAGCTGTTCCGCCGTGACCGCGAATGGAATGACGAGGCGGCCAAAACGCAGCTGTTCACGATCTTCGAGGCGCTCAAGCCCAACGATCCGGTTGTGCTGAACGGGCGGCGCAAGCTCAGCTCGATGATATTTGCCTAAGGGCGATTGCCTGCTGATCTCTTCGGCCTAACTAAACCGTCATGGCGAACCTCCCGGACCTGCCCCAGACCATCCCCGTCTTCCCGTTGCCGGGGGCGCTGCTGCTGCCGCGCGCGCAATTGCCGCTGCATATTTTCGAGCCGCGCTACCTGGCCATGCTCGAAGACGCGTTGAAGACGCCGGAGCGTCTGATCGGCATGGTTCAACCCAGCAGCGGCGCGCATGACGGGCCACGGCTACATAGTATCGGCTGCGCGGGCCGCGTCACCGCCTTCTCCGAGACCCATGACGGGCGCTACATGATCACGTTGTCCGGTCGGTCGCGCTTTCGCATCCGCCAAGAGGTCGAAGGCTTCACCCCCTATCGGCGCTGCGAGGTGGACTGGTCAGGGTTTGAGGCCGATCGCGGCCAGACGGAAACCGACACGAGTTTCGACCGGGACGACCTGTTCGCCCTGCTGGATCGCTACTTCACCGAAACCGGGCTGAGTACAGATTGGGACAGCCTGAAAGAGGCCGAGCCGGAATTGCTGATCAATTCGCTGTCCATGCTGTTGCCCTTGGACCCCGAGGACAAGCAGGCCCTGCTGGAGGCGCCCTGCCTGGCGACGCGGCGCGAGACGCTCGTGACCCTGATCGAATACGCCCTGCGCGGCGGTTCTGACGAGATGATGCAATGACCGAACAGACCGGCCCCCTCTTCGACCGCAAGATGCTGGAGGCGCTGGTCTGTCCCCAGACCCACGGTCTGCTGACATACGATGCGGACCGGCAGGAACTGGTCAGCAAGTCGGCTCACCTGGCCTATCCGATCCGCGACGGTATCCCGGTGCTGTTGATCGACGAGGCCCGTCCGGTGGACTAGCCTAGCCGCGCATGGATTTGGGTAGATCGCCGGTCAGGCCCGCCGCCTCGCGGATGAAGTTGCGGCGCAGGCCGGGCATGGCATTGACGGCCCCCATGCCGATATCGCGGACCGTTCGCAACAGCGGGTTGTCGTTCGAGAACAGCTTGTTGAACGTGTCCGTGGCCAGGGCCAACGTGGCCGTGTCAAACCGCCGCCATTGCTGGTAGCGGGCCAGGACCTGGGGGCTTGCGATATCCTCGCCCCGGGCCTTGGCCTCGGACAGCACTTCGGCCAGGGCGGCCACGTCGCGCAGCCCCGCATTCAGGCCCTGCCCGGCAATCGGGTGCATGCCGTGGGCCGCATCCCCCACAAGAGCCAGCCGGTCATCGACAAAGGCATTGGCGACGGTCAGTTTCAGCGGATAGGCAAAGCGTTTGCCCTCCAGCGCGATCGCGCCCAGGAACGAGCCGAAGGCCGGGCGCAGCGCGTCCAGGAACCCGGCCTCGTCCAGCGCCATGATGCGTTCCGCACGCGCGGTCGATTCCGACCAGACGATCGACGACCGGTTGCCCGGCAGGGGCAGGATCGCCAGCGGCCCGTTCGGCATGAAGAACTGGTGCGCGATTCCGCCATGTGGTTTTTCGTGGGACACGGCACAGACGATGGCTGTCTGTCCATAGTCCCAGCCGGTGCGACGTATCCCGGCACGGCTGGCCGTGCCGCTGGCGCGCCCGTCACAACCGACCAGAAGGCGGCCCGTGATCGTCCTGCCCGAGGCCAGGTCAACTTCCGTGTGATCCGGTGCGACACGCTGGGCCACGACCGTTTCCTCGTTCAACTGGGTGATGCGCGACTCGTCCGCCATCGCCTCAAGCAGGGCGATGCGCAAATAGCGATCCTCGAGCATGTAGCCCATCGGACCTTCCTCGATCTCGGCATGATCGAAATGCAGCATCCACGGGGCCGGCCCTTCGCCCGCGCGCCCGTCGGTCACCTTGATTTCCAGCATGGGCTGGCTGTTCTCGGCCACACGATCCCAGATGCCCAGATTGGCCAGCAACCGCTTGGAGGCAAGGGCCAGCGCATAGCCACGCCCGTCGAAATCGGCCAGTTGCCGTGTCGCCTTGGGCAGTGCGTCGATGATGGTCACGGTCAGACCTGCCTGGGCCAGGGCAAGGGCCAGGGCCGGGCCATTCAGCCCGCCGCCGACGATGAGAATATCCGAGTCGGGTGTCATGGGAGGCAATATGCGCCGTGTGGCGGGATTGTCCATGCGCCGCTTGGCCGCTACGGTTCCCGTGAAACCAGATTGGGCAGGGGACACCACATGCAGCATCTGCGGGGAAAGAGCGCGTCCGAACTGGGCCGGGCCATCGGGGCAGGGCAGGTCGATCCCGTTGATTTAACAGAGGATTTCCTGTCGGCCATCGAGTCCAGCCCTTTCGCCGCCCGCATCTATGCCCGCACCACGCCAGACCGGGCCCGGGCCGAGGCCCGGGCGGCAGGTGAACGGGCACGCCTGGGCCAGCGACGGTCCCTGCTGGATGGCGTCCCGATAGGCTGGAAGGACAACATCGACAGCGCAGGGGTGGCCACCGAGGCGGGCACTGCGCTGCTGGAAGGGCGGATGCCCGCGCGCGACGCTGTGGTCCTGCGCAACGCCACCGCGCAGGGGCTGGTCTGCCTGGGCAAGACCCATATGACCGAGCTGGCCTTTTCCGGCCTTGGCGTGAACCCGGTCACGGCGACGCCGCCCAATATCCATGACGCGGACATGGCGCCGGGCGGGTCGTCCTCAGGGGCGGCCAGTTCCACCGCCCATGGCCTTGCCTCGGCCGGGATCGGGTCGGACACGGGCGGTTCGGTCCGTCTTCCGGCCGCGTGGAACGACCTCGTAGGATTCAAGCCCACGCACAATGCCCTGTCGACCGACGGGGTCGTGCCGCTTGCCGCACGGTTCGACACGGTCGGCCCGCTGGCCCAAAGCGTCGAGGATGCGGCCAACCTTTTCGCGGCCTTGCGTGGAAGTTCGGCGCCGGACCTGCGCGGCGCGTCGATGTCCGGGGCGCGGCTCCTCGTTCTGGAAACAGTGGCCTGCGAGGAGCTGAGACAGGCGCCGGCCCGGGCCTTCGAGGCGGCTGTCGCAAGCCTGGAAAAGGCCGGCGCCCATGCGGAACGTGCCGCCATCCCGGCCGTCGCGGAGGCGCTGGCCATGGCCGGGATCCTCTACACCTCCGAGTGCTACGGCACGTGGGGCGCGGCGATCGAGGCGGCCCCGGACAAGATGTATGCCCCCGTGCGCGAGCGCTTCGAGGCGGGCAAGACCCATGGTGCGGCGGATTTCGTGGCGGCTTGGCAGCGGCTGGGCGCGCTGGCTCGGGATTTCGCCGCGGCGGTGGCTGGCTTCGACGCGGTGATCTTCCCGTCGGTGCCGACCACCCCCCCGGCAACGGCGGACCTGCTTGCCGATGCAACGCGCTTCGCCTCCGAGAACATTCTTGCCCTGCGCAACACCCGCATCGGCAACATGATGCGGCTGTGTTCCATCACGCTGCCGACGGGCCAGCCGTCTTGCGGCATCATGTTCAACGCCCTGGCGGGCCATGACCGGCGGCTTTTGCGCCTTGCGGCGGCGGCCGAAGCCGCATTGCCCTGACCGAAAAGCAACAGGTCAGCCGCACAACCCCCGAAAAATCAGCCATATTTCTGGACAAGCCCGGCCCGCCCCGTCTATTTTGACCCAAAGTGGCCCGCCAACGAGGCCGCATCTTGAGGCAGACATGGTATACCCCGAGCGGTTTTCGAACCTACCGGCATATGCGTTTCCGCGTTTGCGGAGCCTTCTCGACCCGCATGAGGCGGGCGGAGAGCCGCTTGCCATGACCATCGGTGAGCCGCAGCATCCTTTCCCAGCCTTCGTGGGCGATATCCTGGTCGAGACCCTGTCGGGTTTCGGAAAATACCCGCCCAATGACGGGTCGCCCGAATTGCTTGCAGCGATCACCGGCTGGTTGCAGCGGCGCTATTCGGTGACCGTAACGCCCGATCGGTTGATGGCCCTGAACGGCACGCGCGAAGGCTTGTTCAACGCGGCCATGGCGCTGTGCCCGGAAACCAAGAACGGCGCTCAGCCGGTCGTGCTCACGCCGAACCCGTTCTACCAGGTCTATGCCGTCGCGGCCCTGTCCGTCGGCGCCGAGCCGGTTTTCGTGCCCGCCAGGGCCGAAAGCGGGCACTTGCCCGATTTTGCCAATGTCGATCCCGGCATCCTGGACCGCACAGCGATCGCCTATGTTTGCAGCCCTGCCAACCCGCAGGGGGCCATTGCCAGCCGTGCCTACTGGGCCGCGTTGCTGGCCTTGGCGGAAAAGCATGATTTCCGCGTTTTCGCGGATGAATGCTATTCCGAAATCTACCGCGACGCACCGCCTCCGGGCATCCTGGAGGCCGTTGCCGATACCGGAACGGACCCCGAGCGCGTGGTCGTGTTCCATTCCTTGTCGAAACGGTCGAACCTGCCCGGGCTGCGGTCCGGTTTCGTGGCGTCGGGCCCCGAGAACATCCGCCGCATCCGCCAGCTGCGCGCCTATGCGGGCGCGCCCCTGCCGCTTCCCTTGCAGAAGGTCGCGGAACGCGTCTGGTCCGACGAAGAGCACGTGGAGGAGAACCGCATGCTCTATCGCGAGAAATACGCGCTGGCCGACGATATTCTCGGTGACGTGCCGGGCTATCATGGCCCCGAGGCGGGGTTTTTCCTGTGGCTTCCGGTCGAGGACAGTGAAGAGGCGGCGCTGCGGCTGTGGACCGAAACCGGCGTACGCGTCCTGCCCGGCAAGTACCTGAGCCGCCCCAGTCCCGATGGCGACCCCGGCAACGGGTTCATCCGGGTCGCGATGGTGGCCCCGAAACAAGATGTAAAGCGCGGTCTGACCCGGATCCGCGCCTGCCTGTATGATCGAGCATGAGGAAGAA
>JAAAPD010000009.1 GCA_009908505.1 Alphaproteobacteria bacterium
CTACACCGAAACCGAAGTGACCTACGAAGATGGCCGCAAAGGGTCGATCAAGGCCACGCTGAAGCTGATCGATGCCGAGGTCGTGCCGGTGACCAGCGGAAAGGTGGCCGCGGAATGAGATTTTTCAAGTTGGTTCTTCCGCTTTGCCTTTGTTGTTCCGGCGCACTTGCGCAATTCACGTTGGACGCACAAGAGAGTCAAAGCACACCTGTGTTTCCAGAGCTTGATGGCGAATTGTTTCGGCTTGCCAATGCGCTTGATGAGGCAAGACTTGCATTGCTCTGTTCCGGTGCTTGGGATGGTTCGTACCGAGTTGATGGTACTGCTTTTTCTGACCTGGCCTATGAAAGACTGGCGTTTTTTGTGTCTTTGGGTCGAGATGCCGAGTTTCAACTTCCAGAATACTCAGAGGGCTTAACACCCTATTTGGTGGAAGCTGTTGACGCACCAAATGCAGACATTGCTGTCGGGTTGATTTTTGCCGAGTTCCGAGCCCACGCAGAGGCAACGCTGCGGGCGCATCAAGACGCTATTGATGAAGTCGCGGTCCACGAAACATTTGAATGGGCAACGCGTGGATTGGATGCTGGGCGCATATATAGATGCGAAGACTTGGCACCATTGCTTGGAAGCGCTGATGGCGAATAGTATGAAAGACACGTACGAACCATACGTCACCGAGGATGGCCGCCAGATCGGTGGGGTCCTGATGGAGATGAAGAACATCACCCTGCGCTTCGGTGGCGTTGTGGCGATCAAGGATATTTCCTTCGACATCCGTGAAGGCGAGGTCCGCGCCATCATCGGGCCCAACGGGGCCGGCAAGTCCTCGATGCTCAACGTCATCAGCGGGTTCTACAACCCGCAAGAGGGCGAGGTGTTCTACAAGGGCGAAAAGCGCCCACCGATGCGGCCCTACCAGGTGGCGCGCCTTGGCATCGCCCGGACGTTCCAGAACATCGCGCTGTTCGACGGGATGAGCGTGCTCGACAACATCATGACAGGCCGGCTGAACCACATGAAGGCCGGTATGTGGAAGCAGGCGATCTGGAAGGGCGCGGCGGAACGCGAGGAAACGGAAAACCGCGAAGCGGTGGAAAAGGTCATCGACTTCCTTGAAATTCAGGCGATCCGCAAGACGCCGGTGGGGCGGCTGCCCTATGGCCTGAAGAAGCGGGTCGAACTGGCCCGGGCGCTGGCGGCCGAGCCGTCGCTGCTGCTGCTGGACGAACCGATGGCGGGCATGAATGTCGAGGAAAAGGAAGACATGAGCCGCTTCATCCTCGATGTGAACGACGAATTCGGCACCACGATCGCGCTGATCGAACACGACATGGGCGTGGTCATGGACCTGTCCGACCGGGTGGTGGTGATGGATTACGGCAAGAAGATCGGCGACGGCACCCCCGACGAGGTGCGCAACAACCAGGATGTCATCGACGCCTATCTGGGGGTGAGCCATGACTAGGGGAGGCGGACATGCCAACTGAATTCCTATACGGCGTCGAGGTCGTCCTGAACGGGCTAATGGCCGGGGTGCTCTACGCGCTTGTCGCGCTGGGCTTCGTGCTGATTTTCAAAGCTTCCGGCATCTTCAACTATGCCCAGGGTGTGCTGGCACTCTTCGCGGCGCTGACGCTGGTTGGGATCATGGAGGGGCAGGTGCCCTTCGCCCACCTGATAAACGCCATCTTCGGCACCGAGATCCATCATTTCGGCTGGCATGTGCCGGCGGTGCTGGCGATCCTGCTGACCGCCGCGGTCATGGTGCTGTTGGCCTGGTGCGTGCACAATTTCGTTTTCCGCCATCTCGTGGGGCAAGAGCCCATCATCCTGTTCATGGCCACGATCGGCCTGGCGTATTTCCTGGAAGGGGTGGGCGACCTGATGTGGGGGTCGAACATCAAGACGCTGGATGTCGGCCTGCCGCAGGGCGCGTCTTTCTGGCTGGAGGAAAACACGGCCTTCCTGGGCGGCGAGGAATTCTACGGCTTCTTCATCGACAAGCTGGACATGGTCGCCACGCTGGTTGCTGTGCTTCTGGTGATCGCGCTGGTCCTGTTCAGCCAATACACCAAGCAGGGCCGCGCGATGCGCGCCGTTGCGGACGACCACCAGGCGGCACTGTCGGTAGGCATCAGCCTGAACTTCATCTGGGTCCTGGTCTGGTCGCTGGCCGGTTTCGTGGCGCTGGTCGCAGGCATCATGTGGGGGGCGAAATCGGGGGTTCAGTTCTCGCTGTCGCTGATCGCGCTCAAGGCATTGCCGGTGCTGATGCTGGGCGGCTTCACCTCGATCCCGGGCGCCATCGTCGGCGGACTGATCATCGGGGTCGGCGAGAAGCTGTTCGAATTCCTGATCGGCGCGCCCTACCTGGGCGGTGCCACGGAAAACTGGTTCGCCTATGTGCTGGCGCTGATCTTCCTCGTCTTCCGGCCGCAGGGCCTGTTCGGCGAGAAAATCATCGAGAGGGTTTGACGCCATGGCCAAGCTCATCGCGATCCTCAATGTCATCGCTTGGTCCGGCTTCTGGGCCTTCGGATACCTGGCGCTGTCCACGGACCCCGAGAATTCCGCGCGCATGGTGATTGCAACCATCCTGGCCTTTGCGGGCGCCGCCGTGGGCGCGCTGGCCTATTTCTGGCTGGCCCGCCATGCCGAGGAAATCGGCTATGCGCCCCGGCACAATCGCAAGCTGCCCAAGAACACCGACCCGGAGGAGGAAACCGATGCTCTACCGTGAGGCGGGCGATTTCAAGACGTCCTACCAGGACGACAGCCAGACCTTCCCGATCACGTTCGACCGGTATCGCTACTACGCCGTGCTGGCCATCGCCTTCGGGATCATCCCGTTCCTGATCAACGATTACTGGGCCAGTTCGATCCTGGTGCCGTTTCTGATCTATTCCATCGCGGCAATCGGGCTGAACATCCTGACGGGCTATTGCGGGCAGGTCAGCCTTGGCACCGGTGGCTTCATGGCCGTTGGCGCCTATGCCTGCTACAAGCTGATGACGGCCTTTCCGGACGTGTCGATCGCCATTCATGTGGTGCTGGCAGGTGGGATAACGGCGCTGGTGGGCATGGCCTTCGGCCTGCCGTCCCTGCGCATCAAGGGGTTCTACCTGGCTGTGGCGACGCTGGCGGCGCAGTTCTTCCTGGTGTGGCTTTTCAACAAGGTCAGCTGGTTCTACAACTACTCGGCCTCGGGGCAGATCACCGCGCCCGACCGTTTTGTCTTTGGCTACCAGGTGACCGGGGCGGAAACCACGGCGGTGGCGAAATACATGATCTGCCTGGTTTTCCTGACCATCGCCGCGCTGATCGCGCGCAACCTGACCCGCGGGATGCTGGGGCGGCAATGGATGGCGATCCGGGACATGGACATTGCCGCCGAGATCATCGGGGTGAACCCGCTCAAGGCCAAGCTGACCGCCTTCGGCTGGTCATCCTTCTTCATCGGCATCGCCGGGGCGCTGTTCTTCGCCGTCTACCTGGGCGCGGTCGAGGTGGGCGAAGCTTTCGGCATCCAGAAATCGTTCCTTGTCCTTTTCATGATCATCATCGGCGGGTTGGGCAGCATCTTCGGCAGTTTCGCGGGCGCGGCCTTCATGGTCCTGCTGCCCGTGGTTCTCAAGTTGGTGGGGGTGGACCTGTTCGGCTTTCCCACCGATATCGTCGCGCATTTCCAGCTGGTGATCGTGGGCGGGTTGATCATCCTGTTCCTGGTGGCCGAGCCGCATGGGCTGGCCCAGCTGTGGCGCGTGGCCAAGGAAAAACTCAGACTATGGCCCTTCCCCTACTAGGGGCGGGCCGCACCAAGCGACCGGGGCGAACCCCGGCACCCAACATCGGACCAACAAACGGGAGGATAAACCGATGAAAACGACGAAACTCGCAGCCCTTGCCCTGGCCGGCGCCCTGGCATCCGGCCCGGCCCTGGCCGAACTGGTCATCCCCGATCTCAGCTATCGGACAGGGCCCTATGCCGCCGGGGGCATTCCGTTCTCGGATGGCTACCAGGACTATTTCACGCTGCTCAACGAACGAGACGGGGGCATCGGCGGAGAGCCGATCCGCCTGATCGAATGCGAAACCGGCTACAACACCGAAAAGGGCGTGGAATGCTACGAGTCCACCAAGGGCGAGGGCGCACTGGTCTACCAGCCGCTGTCCACAGGTATCACATACCAGCTGATCCCCAAGACCGAGGCTGACGGCATTCCGCTTCATACCATGGGCTATGGCCGGACCTCGGCCGCCAATGGCGCGGTGTTCCGAAATGTGTTCAACTACCCGGCCAACTACTGGGACGGCGCCAGCGTCATCGTGAACTACCTGCTGGAAGAGAACGGCGGCAGCCTCGAGGGCAAGTCCATCGCGCTGCTCTACCACAACTCGGCCTATGGCAAGGAACCGATCCGCACGCTCGAGGCCCTCTCCGAGATGCATGGCTATGACCTCAGCCAGCTGGCCGTGGACCATCCCGGCCAAGAGCAGAAGTCGCAGTGGTTGCAGATCCGCCGCGAACGCCCGGACTACGTGATCATGTGGGGCTGGGGTGTGATGAACCAGGTCGCCGTGCAGGAGGCCGCCAATATCGGCTTCCCGATGGAGAATTTCATCGGCAACTGGTGGGCCGGGGCCGAACATGACGTGACCCCTGCCGGGGCCGCGGCCGACGGCTACAAGTCGCTGAACATGAACCGCATCAACCCCGACCTGCCGGTCTTCGACGACATCCGCGAACACGTGGTCGATGCGGGTATGGCCGCCGGTGACGGGTCCAACGTCGGTTCGGTCCTCTATACCCGGGGCATGTATGCGGCGATGCTGGCCGCCGAGGCGATCGAGACCGCCCAGGAGATCCACGGCGTCTCCGAAATCACCCCGGCCATGATGCGTGACGGCATGGAAGCGCTGGAAGTCACCGAGGAGACCATGGAGGAATGGGGCGCCCCCGGTGTCGGCCCGGCCTTCGAGGTTACCTGCGCAGATCACGGCGGGTCCGGCATGGGCATCATCCAGCAATGGGATGCCGACGCCGGCCAATTCGTGGCGCTGACCGACTACATCGAGAGCGACAGCAGCGTCATCGACCCGCTGGTCGAGGAAGACAGCATGGCCTATGCCGCCGAAAACGACGTCGAGCCGGGCTGCAACTGATGTGACCCGATCCGGGGGGCGGCACATCCTGCCGCCCCCCGGGCTGCTGCCCCGGACCGCAGGGTATCCGGGGCGAACCGAGAGCCATCAACCGTAATGGAGCGTTGAGCCATGCTGGATGCGGCGACCGAGACCGAGACGGTCCTCGAGGTCAACAATGTCGAGGTGATCTACAATCACGTGATCCTCGTGCTCAAGGGCGTGTCCCTGAGCGTGCCCAAGGGCGGGATCACTGCGCTATTGGGGGGCAACGGCGCGGGCAAGACCACGACGCTCAAGGCCGTGTCCAACCTGCTGCATTCCGAACGTGGCGAGGTGACCAAGGGCAATATCCGCTACCACGGCGAACGAATCCAGGACCTGAGCCCAGAGGAGGTGGTCAAGCGCGGTGTCGTGCAGGTCATGGAGGGCCGCCATTGTTTCGAGCATCTGACCGTCGAAGAGAACCTGCTGACCGGGGCATACACGCGCGATGACGGGCGCGGGGCCATCGCCGCCGACCTGGAGATGGTCTACGATTATTTCCCCAGGCTCAAGGAACGCCGCGGCAGCCAGGCGGGCTACACCTCGGGCGGGGAACAGCAAATGGCCGCCATCGGCCGCGCCCTGATGAGCCGCCCCGAAACGATCCTGCTTGACGAGCCTTCCATGGGGCTGGCGCCGCAGCTGGTTGAGCAGATCTTCGGCATCGTGAAGCGGCTGAACGAGGAACAGGGCGTGACCTTCCTGCTGGCCGAGCAGAACACCAATGTCGCGCTGCGCTTCGCCCACAAGGGATATATTCTCGAAAGCGGTCGCGTCGTCATGGACGGCCCGGCCCGGGACCTGCTGGAGAATCCGGACGTGAAGGAATTCTACCTGGGCGTTTCCGAAGAGGGCCGGCGCAGTTTCCGCGACGTGCGGTCCTATCGTCGGCGCAAACGCTGGCTGGCCTGACCCCTTGCGATGCTTTCTGGCCATAGCGCTGCCCGAGGAAATGCGGGCGGCTCTTGTGCGTGTGCAGGAGACGCTTCCGGGGCGCCTGGTTGCCGAGGAAAACCTGCACCTGACCGTGGCGTTCCTCGGTGATGTCGATGCTGCGTTTCTGGACGAGTTGCACCTGGACCTGTCGGGTCGTGCCCTGCCGTGTGATGACCTGACCGTGACCGGCCTGGTCACGTTCGGTGGGCGCGTACCACGCCTCATCGCGGCCGAGATCGCCAAGACGGAATGGTTGATGGCCTTGCATCGCAAGCTGCGCACGGTCCTGCGCGATGCGGGTCTCGACCTGCCACGCGACCGGTTCCGGCCTCATGTGACACTGGCGCGGTTCGGGCAACGGATCGACCCGGTGGACCGGCGCAAGCTGGACGCCGCGCTGGCTGCGAATGCCGGTATTCGCTTGCCGCCCGTCCGGGCCGAGGCGCTTGGACTTTACTCTTCCACGTTGACGCCCGAAGGTCCGAACTACGAGGAATTGGCGCGCTACCATTTGCGAGGCACGATATGAAAGCGGTGTGGTATGAACGGTTCGGTCCTGCGGCCGAGGTTCTGACCCTGGGAGACATGCCCGACCCCGCACCGGGGCCGGGCGAGGTGCTGGTCCGGGTGCGCGCCAGCGGCGTGAACCCGTCCGACGTCAAACTGCGCGCCGGCGCGCGTCCAGGGGCCAAGATGCCGTTTCCCCGCATTGTGCCGCATTCCGACGGGGCGGGGGAAATCGTGGCCTTGGGCAAGGGCGTGTCGCGCGAATTGGGCGAGCGGGTCTGGATCTGGAACGGCCAATGGCAGCGGGCGCAGGGCACCTGTGCCGAACTGATCGCGGTGCCGTCCGAACAGGCCGTGCGCCTGCCCGATGGCACCGGGTTCGAGGAGGGCGCCTGCCTTGGTATTCCCGCCATGACCGCCTGGTACGCCCTGCATGCCGATGGGCCGATCGCTGGCCGGACCGTGCTGGTCGCGGGCGGGGCCGGAACGGTGGGGCGCTATGCCTGCCAGATGGCGGCCCTGTCGGGGGCGCGGGTGATCACGACCGTGTCCAGCGCGCAAAAAGCCGCGCATTCCGGTGCGAAGGATTGGATCAACTACCGAGAGGCGAACGTGACCGAGGCGGTGATGGACCTGACCGGTGGGCAGGGCGTGGACCGCATCGTGGACGTGGATTTCGGCGCCAACCAGGCGGCGGACCTGGCCCTGGTCAAGTCCGGCGGCACAATCGCCAGCTATGCCTCGGCCAGCGACATGGCGCCCACGCTGCAATTCTATCCGTTCATGTTCAAGAACGTGACGCTTAAGATGCTGATCGTCTACCTGCTGGACGCCGAGGTCCGGCGACGCGGGGAGGCGCAGCTGACCGAGTGGTTGCAGGCGGGCAAGCTGTCCCATGCTGTCGTGCCCGGCGGCGGGCTCGCGGATGCGGCCGCCGCCCATGGCCGGGTTGCGGCCGGGGACAAGCTGGGCACCGTCGTGCTGTCATTCTAAGCGGCTTGCGCCTCGGCCTTCATTTCCGCGATCCGCTCCAGCGCCTCGGCGCGGGTATTGCGGATATTCGGCCGGAAATCCTGGCTCTCGGCGCGCAGGCGGATATCGGTTTCGGTCTCGGACCCGGGCGCGTAGCGAACGGACCCCAGCGAGTACCGTTCGTTGAGATCCTTGCCGCGCGCCGCGAACTGGACCCAGGCCGGGGATTGGATGCGCGTCCTGTCGTAGTTGATCAGGAAATACCAGCGCCCCCCGGCCCGGCGCAGGGCCTGGGTGAGCCAGTCATAGATGTCGTTCACATCGCGGGAATGTTCAAAGCTGACGCCGGACAGGTCGATCTCGAATATGCGCGCCGGTCCGTCGAAGGACAGACGGCGCATGAACCGGCTGCGGTCGTAATTGGGTTGGTGATGGATGCGTTGGCGCCGCCGTGACGGCAGGGTCGACAGATGTGCCAGCGCCGCGTCGCGATCGGCGAACAGGTTGGGAACCTCGCGGTCCGTGCCCTTGTCGCGCGCAATCTGCGCGCGGGTTTCCGGCGTGGTGTCATAACGGACGGTGCCCATGGAATGCGCCTCTTTCAGGTCGCGACCCCGGCGGGTGAAGGCGAACCAGGCATCTTCGTCCACGCGGTAATCCGTGACGTTGTCGAGAAAGAACCACAGCGGCTCGCCGGTTTCCTGAAGCCGTTCCTCGACCCGGTCGAAAAAGGCGTTCACATCCTTGGAGCTGTGGAAATACAGGCCCGACAGGTCGATTTCGAGGGTCTGGCGCCCTTCGTGAACCGTGATCCTCGGGTCGATCTCATCGGGCGAAAAAACGTCTGAATAGGCACCGGTCATGGGTCAATCTCTTGCGTGCGGACTTATACATGCGAAGATGCAATGGGCTGGCTTATAGCCCATCGCGCCCGTGTTATTGAATGACACGGATCAAATCGGCACGGAGGGATCATGACTTTTTTCGACGCACTGGAAACCCGCGATCCGGCCCAAAGGGCGGCGGATATCGCCAAGGCCCTGCCGGAGCAGATCGCGCGGGCCAAGGCCCTGCCCGGATATGCCGAGAGCCTGGTCGATATCGACCCCGCCGCGATCACCGACGCCGAGGCGTTGGCGCGGCTGCCGGTGCTGCGCAAGTCCGAGCTTCAGGAAAAGCAGAAGACCCGCGCGCTGGGCGGCTTCGCGGGGCCGGTTGCGGGCTTCGATCACGTGTTCCAGTCGCCCGGCCGGATCTACGAGCCGGGCAACACATCGCGCGATTGGTGGCGCTTGGGACGCTTCGTGCACGCGGCGGGGATCGATGCCGATGACGTGGTGCAGAACTGTTTTTCCTACCATTTCACCCCGGCCGGCATGATGTTCGAGAACGGGGCGCGGGCCGTCGGGGCCACGGTCTTTCCCGCCGGGATCGGACAGACCGAGTTGCAGGCCCAGGCCGCGGCCGAAATCGGCTGCACCGCCTATGCCGGCACGCCCGACTATCTCAAGACCATCGTCGAAAAGATGGAGGCCGTGGGCCTGCCGGTGGGCTTCAGGAAGGCCGTGGTGTCGGGCGGTGCGCTGTTTCCGTCCCTGCGTGACTGGTATGCCGAGCGCGGCATCGCCTGCCTGCAATGCTATGGCACCGCCGATTTGGGCAATATCGCCTACGAGACGATGCCGGGCGAAGGCATGGTCGTGGACGAGGGCGTGATCGTGGAAATCGTCACCCCCGGCACCGGCAAACCGGTCGCCCCCGGTGAGGTGGGCGAGGTCGTGGTGACGACGCTCAATCCCGACTATCCGCTGATCCGCTTTGCTACCGGCGACATGAGCGCGGTGCTGGACGGGGCCAGCCCCTGCGGCCGCACCAACATGCGCATCAAGGGCTGGATGGGCCGCGCCGACCAGACCACCAAGATCAAGGGCATGTTCGTGCGCCCCGAACAGGTGGCTGCCCTGACCGCCCGTCACCCCGAACTCGACCGCGCCCGCGTGATCGCCGACCGTGACGGCGAGGCCGATATCATGCTGGTGCAGGTCGAGACGCAAGAGGCCGATGCCGAGGCCATCGGGGCCTCGGTCCGCGAATTGTTGAAACTGCGCGGTGCGGTCGAGGTCTGCCCGCCCGGCAGCCTGCCGCGCGATGGCCTGGTGATCGAGGATCGCCGCAACTACGACACCTGAAGAAAGGACAAGCCCATGCGCCGCCTTCTGCTGACGTCCACCCTGATCCTTGCCCCCCTGACGGTGTCGGCCGAGGACGCGGCCCTGATCCTTGGCGTCGAACGCTACGAACGCCTGGACCGGGTCAATCGGGCCGATGCACTTCTTGACGCGCAGGACGGGTTGCGGGCGCTGGGCTTCGGGGTGCAGGCGCGCGCCAATCCGCGCGGGGCGGTGGCCCATGACCTGGCCGCCGCCTTTGCCGAGGATGCGCAAGGGGCCGAACGTCTTGTCGTCGCCCTGTCGGGGCATTTCGTGACCGATGGCCGGCGCAGCTGGCTGTTGACGGCCGAGGCGCGAACGCCCTCGCTGTTCGGCGTGCGCGAGGCGGCGCTGTCGGTCGAGAGCCTGTTGCAGGTCATGGCCGCGCGGCCGGGGCAGTCGATCCTGATGCTGGCCCCCGCCGATACGCGCGACCTCGACGAGACCGGGCCGCTATTGCGCGCCGGGCTGGGCCCGCTGGACATTCCGCAGGGGGTAACCGTTCTGCGCGGGGATCCCGGCGACATCGCCGATTTCATGGAAGACGACCTTGTCGCACCCGCCGCCGACCTGTCGGCGGCCATAGGGGGGCGGTCGGACCTGGCGGCCGACGGGTTCCTGATGCCAGGCTGGACCCTGATGCCGGGCGAGGTGCAGGACGCCGGCACCGATCCGGCCACCCCGGACGAAGACCGCCTGACCGCCGAAGCCGAAGCCTGGGACCGCGCCGAATCCGCCGATGATGCCGAGGGCTACCGCGCCTATATCCGCGACTACCCGGATGGCCGCTTCGTCGACCTGGCCGAAGAACGGATCAGCGCAATCCTGGCCGAACCCAACCGCGATGCCCGCCTGGCCGAGGAGGCCCTGTCGCTGACCCGGGCCGAACGGCGCGCGATCCAGAGCGACCTGAACGTTCTGGGCTACAATACCCGCGGAATCGACGGCATTTTCGGGCCGGGGTCGCGCCAGGCGATCACCAACTGGCAGCAATCCAACGGCTATCCGCAAACCAGCTACCTGACCCGGGGCCAGGTCAATCGCTTGAACGCCCAGGCCGAACGGCGCCGCGCCGAGGTTGCTGCGCAAGAGGAGCGCGAGCGCGCCGAGGCCGAGCGGCTGGACCGGGAATACTGGTCCGAAACCGGTGCGGCAGGGGACGAGGCCGGCTATCGCGCCTATCTCAACCGCTACTCCGAGGGGCTGTTCTCGGATGTGGCGCAGCAGCGGCTGGACGCGATCGAGGCAGAACGGACCGAGGCGGCGGAACTGGCCGACCGGTCGGCCTGGGGCATCGCGGCCGCCGATGACACGGTCAGCGCCTACGAGGATTACCTGACCGCCTGGCCCGACGGTGTCTTCTCTGACGAGGCACGTGACCGGATCGCCGACATGCAGGGCCCCTCGGTCAGCGACGACCAGATCGCGACCGCGCGTGCCCAGGAAGACCGCCTGCAACTGAGCGGGGTGCGCGCGCAATTGCTGGAATTGCGACTGCGTGATCTTGGCCTGTCGCCCGGGCCGCTGGACGGCGTCATCGACGAAGAGACCCGCGCCGCCCTGCGCAGCTACCAGGAAAACCAGGGCCTTGCGCCGACCGGCTATGTCGACCAGGCGACGCTGGTACGGCTCATGGCCGGTGCGGTGTCGCGGTGATCTTGACCTGAAAACGCCGCCCGGCTTGTGACCGGGCGGCGCAGGATCGTTGGATGCCTCTGGGCGCTATTCGGGGCGCGCCGGAACGTAGCGTTCGAAGACAAGGCGGATCACGCCTTGCATGGAGTTGTCCAACTGGCGCACGGCGACCAGGTAGGTGCCCGGCTGAATCCGGGCGGTGATCATGGAATCGAGCGATCCGTCGTGATCGTCGTTATACGCAACCTGCCGGCCCAGGTCGTCATAGACGGTCAGAACCGGGTCACCTTGTCCCTGCGCGATGGCTTCGATCAGCAGCAGGCCGCCCTCGAACACGTCCACCGAATACCAGGCCGCGTCGCCGCCCACGTTCACGTCCTCGCGCAGCCGGGTGGAAATCTCGCCCAGGGTGGTGACCGGGTAGGACCCGTCGAGCGGCGGCGACGCCTCGCCACGGGCATAAAGCGTCATCATCACCTCTTCGGGGTCGTAGACCTTGGCGGTGGTCGTCACCGGCAGGCCGCTGTCCGACAGCGCCCGAAGCGCGATGCAATACTGGCCGGGCGCCAGTGGGTCGGCCATGTCGATTCGGCTGTTCAGGCCGTCGAAATCGTCGTTCTCGGCCAGCCAGTTGCCTTGGCCGTCATACAGCACCAGGACCGGATCGGCGTCCCGGTTCTCGGCCGTCAGGGAAATCGCCGTCGCCTGGTCCAGCGCCAAACTGTAGAACGGCGCACCGTCGACCGAATTGGTGACCGGCTGGCCCAGGGTGATCGGCGCCGCCTGCGACAGGTCGCATTCGCCACCGGCCTGCGTCGAGGGGGTTTCGCCCCCGGCTGTCAGGGCGGCATGTTCCGGCCGCCCCACCCGGACGAAGCCGGTCAGCGGAGAGCCGTCAAAGCTGCGCAACGACACGCAATAGGTGCCGGGGTCCAGGAAGGTCTCGGCCCGGCTGGCTCCGTTGCCGCCGGAATCGTCGTCCGAGATCACCAGGTTGCCCGCCGCGTCGCGCAGGTCGATGACCGTATCGCCCGAGCCGCGCCCTTCGGCCTCGATCCGGACCTCGCCGGGCTCGGACAAGGTGAACAGAGCCACGTATTCGTTGCGCAGCAAAACAAGCGCCATCTGTTCGAGGTAGTCGGACGCCCGCGAGATGTCCGAGCTTGCCTCGTCTCCGCCCAGCCACTGGCCGTTCGCCCCGACCCCGCCGCACAGGTTGGTGTCTTGGGCATATGCGCCGGTCGCGGCGAGGCTGAACATGCCGGCGGCAAGAAAGGGGGCAAATCTGAACATTCGGGGGGTCCTTGTACTTCGACGATTGCAGTCGCAGACTAGTCCGTCAGACCGGACCGGCGCTAGGGGGAAATGGCCGTACCACCGGCACGGGCACTCAGCGGGCGAACACATAGCGGCCGGGTGCCGGGTCCAACGAGGCGCCCATCTGTGGCGGGGCCGCCCTGCCGGTCGAGTGCGCAGCCAACCATGCGCCCCATTCCGGCCACCACGAGCCGTCCTTATTCTCGTGCTGCGCCAGCCAGCTGTCGGGGTCCATGTAGGGCGCGCCCGGTGCGCGATGCCCGGTCCGGTAGTGACGCCTCGGATGTCCCGGTTCCGAGACGATGCCGCCATTGTGGCCGCCCTTGACCAAGGTGAACCGCAGGTCGGTTTCGGTGAACAGCTTGGTCTTGTAGACGGATCGCCAGGGCGCGATATGGTCCGTCTCGGTGCCGACGACGAAGATCGGGCAGCGCAGGTCCTTGAGCGCGATCACCTGCCCGTCGACCGCGAAACGACCCGAGGTCAGGCGGTTTTCCAGGAACAGGCCACGCAGGTATTCCGAGTGCATCCGCGCGGGCATGCGGGTCGCATCCGCGTTCCAGGCGCCCATGTCCGTGGCCATGTCCTCGATCCCCAACAGGTAGCGGCGCACGGCGCGCGACCAGACAAGATCCTCGGAGCGCAAGGCTTGGAAGGCCCCGACCATCTGACGCGCGTCGAGGTAGCCCTGGTCCCACATCATGTCCTCCAGAAACGCGATCTGGCTTTCGTCCAGGAACAGCAGCAATTCGCCCGCCTCGGTGAAATCGGTCTGCGCAGCCAGAAGCGTCATGGACGCAAGCCGATCATCACCGTCGCGCGCCATCGTGGCGGCCGCGATGGACAGGATCGTTCCACCAAGGCAATATCCGCAGGCATGGATTTTCCGGTCCGGCTGGATGGCGGTCACCTGGCCCAGGGCGGCCATGACGCCGTCGGTGCGGTAATCGTCGAGGCCAAGATCGGCATGTTGCGCGGTCGGATTGACCCATGACATCGCGAAAACCGTGTGGCCCTGGCCGACCAGCCAGTTGATCAGCGAATTATGCGGGCTGAGATCCAGAATATAGTATTTCATGATCCAGGCCGGCACGATCAGGACCGGCTCGGCATGCACGTCCTCGGTCTGCGGGGCGTATTGGATCAGTTCGAACAGGTCGTTGCGGAAGACGATCTCGCCCGGCGTGCAGGCGATATCGGTGCCGACCACATGGCCCGCCGGGGTCGCTGGCGGGTCCTCGTCGGCAAGCGACAGGCTGTCGGACAGCAGGGTTCGGGCGCCTTTCACGAAATTGGCCCCGGCCTGTCGGCGGCTGTGATCCAGGATTTCCGGGCTGGTCGCCGGGTAGTTCGAGGGCGAAAAGGCATCGAGGGACTGCCGGATCATGAACCCAACCCGGTCGCCGTTCTGGGGGCGCATGCCGGGCAGGTCCGACACTGCCTTGTCCCACCAATCGGCCGTGGCCAGGAACCCTTGTTGCCAGATCGACCACGGATAGAATGCCCAGCCCGGGTGGTGAAAGCGGTGGTCCTGCGCCTTGGGGGCAAAGGGGGGATCGGCCGCCTCTCCCAAGGCCGAACGGGCCGCGTGGGACCAGAGCTTGGCGCCGCTTCGAAGCGCGTCTTGCAGCAATTCGCCCTGCCGCCCCGGGGCGCGGGCCAGGTGCATCATCCAGTCGGCGAAGGCCATGGTCGTCGCATGAGGGGAAAGCCCGCCGGTCGCGCGGGCCGTCGTGGCCCTCAATGCGCGGTCGAGGCTGTTATTCGGTCGCGGCGTGTCGTCTGGCGCGGTCATGCTGGCATCCCTTCGTCTGTGCCGCTTGTCATGCCATCGCAAAGTGACCCTTCCATGACGTCGCCGGAAAACGAGAAAGGCCGCGTCCCGTCCGGGGCGCGGCCTTTGGCAAGTCGATCTCGACGAAACTCAGCCCTGGCGGGCCTTGAAACGACGCTGGGTCTTGTTGATGACATAGACCCGGCCCTTGCGGCGCACGACGCGGCAATCGCGATGACGCTGCTTGAGCGAGCGGAGGGAGTTGCGAACCTTCATGGCGCTTTTCCTTCTGTCGCGGCGCGGCGATGCGCCTTGGGTTGCATTCTGCGCCATGCGGCGCGGCGTTCCATGGTGGGCGATACTAGGTTCGAACTAGTGACCCCTTCGATGTCAACGAAGTGCTCTACCACTGAGCTAATCGCCCTTACCGTCTGCCATTCACGCGCCCCATAACGAAATAGGACGCGGGCGAACCGCGTCGGGTAGCGCGGTCTATATAAAGAGTCGGAACCGGGATCAAGGGCTTTTGGCATTTCCCCGAAACAGGCTAGACTAGATGGGAAGGAGCGCCCATGACCCATCCGGCCTATACCCTTTCGCGGCCCAGCCATCGCACGACCAGCGTGGTCTTCGCCTCGCCCCATAGCGGGCGGGTCTACCCGGACTCTTTTATGCGCGCGACATGCCTGGACGAGGCGCAGGTGCGATCGTCGGAAGACGCGTTCGTCGACCGGCTGTTCGCCTCGGCCGTGGATCATGGGGCGCCGCTTCTGGCCGCCAATGCGCCGCGAGCGTTTCTCGACCTCAACCGCGGCTTCGATGAACTGGACCCGGCGGTGGTCAGCGGGGTGCGGCGCGTCGCCCACAATCCGCGGATCGCATCTGGGCTGGGGGTTATCCCGCGCGTGGTGTCGAACGGCCGGCCCATCTACAGCGGTAAGATCGCCCTGACCGAGGCCCATGCCCGCATCCGCGATCACTGGCGGCCCTATCACGACCAGTTGCAAGCGCTGCTGGATGAATCGGTCAGTACCTTCGGCGAGGGGATCCTGATCGACTGCCATTCAATGCCGCACGAGGCGCTGGAAAGCATCGGCCCGTCCGGCGGCGCCCGCCCCGACGTGGTGCTGGGGGACCGTTTCGGGGCCTCTGCGGCCTCGGCCGTGGTGGAACAGGTGGAGGCCGCCTTTTCCCAAGCCGGGTTCAAGGTTGCGCGCAACATGCCCTTTGCCGGGGCCTATATCTGCCAGCATTACGGCCGACCCGCCCGCCACCGGCACGCCGTACAGGTCGAGATCGACCGCGCGCTCTACATGGACGAGGCGACGATCCGGCCGAAACCCGGTTTCGAGGCCTTCAAGGCGACGCTGGAGCGCGTGATCGCGCGGCTGGCCGATATCGGGCGGTCCTCGGACGTGCCGATGGCGGCGGAGTAGCGCAATTGCATTGCCGTCCGGGGCGCCCGCCCCTGTCGCGCCCGCGGAGCACGCCCAGGTTCGCCCGGTTGCCCCATTACGCCCCAGGATCCGACCCATTTCCGACGAATTCCCCTTCTATCGACGGGTGAGGTCCGTTTCGGTGGGTGAATCACGTCAAGACGAGGGGGCAACTCGCGTGCCAGCTTTCAGTATCAACAGCGGTGGCTCTACCACCTTCACCGACACAACCCCCGGCACGGGCGTGACCATAGATTTCGATTCGTTGGACAACAGCTTCAGCGTTCAGATCAATGGCGTCGACCTATTCGTTGGCGGACCGGCCGGCGCCCCGAACGAAGCGGAATTCCAAGCCTCCGGTACGACCGGGCGAACGGTTCGGTTCGCAGACGGGGACGAATACGGCACGGACACACCGGAAGTCTGGCAATTGGGAAATACCAACGGCGAACCGGTCGTTCGCCTGCAGATCAATCCGGACGGAACGATCCAGTTCTATGGCGTCAAATCGAACAACGGTCCACTGGAGCCGCTGGAAGTCTACAACGGAATGTCCGTGAACTCGGCGGCGATTGCGTCCGCCTGGAACACCAGCGGGTCGAATACCATCGTCGTCGACCAGGTTGAGACCGGCCCCACCAATGCCGACGGCGACTTCGAGGATGTACCCTGTTTCGCATCCGGCACGTTGATCGAAACCCGGCATGGGCCTGTCCGTGTCGAGACCCTGGATGTCGCGGATCAGGTTCTGACCTATGACAACGGGTACAGGACAATCCGTTGGATTGGTTCCAGGCACCTGAGCGGCGCACAGCTGGAGATCAACCCCAAGCTCAAGCCCATCCGGATACGCGCCGACGCACTGGGTCAGGGCTACCCGAAGCGCGACCTGATCGTGTCGCCCCAGCACCGTGTTCTGGTCTCGTCCGTGATTTGCCTGCGGATATTCGATTGCGAGGATGTCTTGATCCCGGCGAACAAGCTGCTTCCGCTTGAGGGTGTCGAAGTCATGCGCGACACCGCTGGCGGGGTGGAATACTGGCATTTCCTGCTCGATGACCACGAAATCATCTGGTCGAACGGGACACCGACAGAAAGCCTGCTTACGGGGCCGCAGACGCTGAAAGCGATCTGCCCGGAACGGCGTGAAGAAATCCAGTCGCTTTTTCCGGAAATCCTTGAACCGGGCTTCGAACCCGTGTCCGCCCGCCTCATACCGGACAAGGGAAAGCTGATGAAGAAGCTTGTTCAGCGACACCAGGCGAATCAGAAGCCCCTCTATCGCCTGTCCGAAAACGAGGCATTGCGTCGTGGCGCATCCTATCGACGACCAAACGACGGGCCGCTACGGCCCATGACCTGATCGGCAGTGTCCGTTTTGGGACAAGCGGCACGTATGCCGAACTTTCCCGTTACCGCAATGCCCGCCCCTTCAGAATTGCATCGGAACCGAACCGGTCCTTGATGCGGTCCACGGCGCGTTCGGCCTCGGCGCGGCGCCCGGCGTCCGGGTCCAGCAGGTCGCCCTCGCGGTCGGCGTCGGCGGCGCCCGTCAGGTCGGAAATCCCCACACCCAGCAGACGGAACGGACCCTGGTCGGCAGCGCCTTCGAACAGGGCTCGCGCGGTGCGGTAGATCGTGTCGGCCAATTGTGTCGGCTGGTGCAGGCTCTGGCGGCGGGTCAGGCCCTTGTGATTGGTGCGTTTCAGCTTGAGCGTCACCACGCGCCCGGCCTTGTCCTTGGCCTTGGCCCGGGCGCTGACCTTTTCGGCCATGCGCCAGATATGTCCGTCCAGGATATCCGGATCGGCGGTGTCCTCGGCAAAGGTCGTCTCGTTGGACAGGCTCTTGACCGGGCTGTGCGCGCTGACCCGGCGCGCATCCTGTCCACGCGCCAGGTGCCAAAGCCGGTCGCCCGTCCCGCCGAACCTGTCCTGAAGGTCGCGCAGGTCCCAGCGCAGAAGGTCGTCGAAGTTGCGTATGCCGGCCCGCTCCAGGCTGTCCTGCGCCGCAGGACCGATGCCCCAGATCAGGCGCACGGGCCTGGGTCGCAGGAAGTTCATCGTTTCGGCCTTGCCGATCACCGAGAAGCCGCGCGGTTTGTCCAAGTCGCTGGCCACCTTGGCCAGGAACTTGTTGTGCGACAACCCGATGGAGCCGGTGATGCCGATTTCGTCTTTCATGCGCCTGACCAGCCGGGCCAGCATCACGGCGGGCGGATGGCCGTGCAGCCGGGCGGTGCCTGACAGGTCCATGAAGGCCTCGTCCAGCGACAGCGGTTCGACCACCGGCGTCAATTCGTCCATCAGGGCGCGGACCTGTTTCGACACCTCGACATAGCGGTCCATGCGTCCGCGCACGACGATGGCCTCCGGGCACAGCTGAAGGGCCTTGAACATGGGCATGGCCGACCGCACGCCCTTGATGCGCGCGACATAGCAGGCGGTCGAGACCACGCCGCGCCGGCCGCCGCCGATGATAACGGGCTTGCCCTCGAGCGCGGGATTGTCGCGTTTCTCGACGCTGGCATAGAAGGCATCGCAATCCATGTGTGCGATGGTCAGGTCGAAAAGCTCGGGATGCGCCAGCACGCGTGGCGACCGGCAATCCGGGCAGCGGGGGCCGGTCTCGAAATCGTGCAGGCAGTCTCGGCACAGGCTGGGCATGGGGGCACGATACCAGCCCGCGCGGCGGCGCGTTAGCGGGAATCGCGCTGCCGTGGTATGCTGGCGGCATTGCTTAGGGAGAATGCGCCATGACCGTCACGATCCTTGTCGGCACGACAAAGGGTGCGTTCCTCATCGCCTCGGGAGATCGCGACAGCTGGGCGGTCAGCGGCCCGCATTGCGAGGGCTGGCCGATCAACCATGTGGTCGGCGACCCGGAAACCGGCACCATCTGGGCCGGCGGCGGGAGTGAATGGAGCGGCGCGGGCGTCTTCCGGTCCGAAGATGGCGGCACCAGCTGGGACCGGACCCGGCTGACCGGCGGGATGATGGATGACTGGGCCGCCAATGACCCTGATTTCGCGGCGATGATGAACTGGACGCCCGAGGACCTGCCTTTTGGCACGGATTTCACGCAAGTCTGGTCGCTGAACGTCTCGGGCGGGGTGCTCCGTGCCGGGACAAAGCCCGCGCAATTGCTGGAAAGCCGCGATGGCGGCGAAACCTTCCAGGTAAACGAGGCGCTCAAGGGCTACGAAGAGCGCGGGAAATGGAACCCCGGCGCAGTCGGTCTGACCCTGCACACCATCGTGCCGGACCCCGCGAACCCGAAAAAACTGTGGCTGGGCATTTCCGCCGCAGGCGTTTTCGCCACAGAGGATGGCGGGCAAAGCTGGGAGCGCCGCAACCGCCTGTCGAACACCGAGGCCTGCGAGGGGCACACGCACCCCGCCGCGCCGTCGAACGGTGAAACCGGCCATTGCGTGCACAATATGCAGCGCGCCGTGGGGGATACGGATATCCTCTACCAGCAGAACCACCACGGGGTGTGGCGATCCACAGATGGGGGGGCGCAGCTGGGACGACATCACCGAGGGGCTGCCCTCGACCTTCGGCTTTCCCATCGCGGTGAACCCCCGGGACAGCGACATGATCTGGACCCTGCCGCTGAACGGAGATGCGCAGGGCCGATATCCGCCAGATGCCAGGGCGGCGGTCTGGAAATCCGGCGATGGCGGGCGGACCTGGCAGGACAAGCGCGACGGCCTGCCGCAAGAGGACTGTTTTTTCACCGTTCTCCGGCAGGCGATGGCAACCGACCGACAGAACAGCACGGGCGTGTATTTCGGCACCAACACCGGCTCGGTCTTTGCCTCGACCGACGCCGGGGAGACATGGGGCGAGATCGCCCGCCACCTGCCCACCATCCTGTCGGTCGAGACACTTGAACACGCGTGACGCCTGCAGCCGGACAGGAGAAAAGCATGACGGACGAGAAAGTGGCCTGCCGCACGCCGACGCGGGGCCGCGGCGGCGTGACCAATATCCCGAAATGGAAATTCGACCTGATCCGGGGGCATATCCTGGCCCTGGTCGATGCCGCCGGGCCGGACGGACTCCTCTGGAAAGGCCTGAGCGACGAGGTTGCCGCGCGCCTGAACGCGGACGAGAAGGCGCGGCTCGGCAATGTCGGCTGGCACACCGTGACGGTCAAGCTGGAACTGGAATGCCGGGGCGAATTGAAACGAGTCCCAAAGGCATCACCGCAGCGAATTCTTCGCGCATAGGATGTTTGCCCTAAAAAATCCACATTGGCCGGTCTATAGAAATTCAAACAAGCAACCCGAGGCCGAATTATGGATATCGAGCAAATGTTTACCGAATTCCTTGGTGGAAACATCGTGCTGCTGTTGCTGGCAGTCTTCATCGTCATCTGCGTTCTGGCGGGCGTCAAGATCGTCCCGCAGTCCGAGAAATACGTCGTCGAACGGTTCGGCCGCCTGCGGTCGGTCCTGGGGCCGGGGATCAATTTCATCGTGCCTTTCCTGGACCGGGTGGCGCACAAGATCTCGATCCTCGAACGCCAATTGCCGACCATGAGCCAGGACGCGATCACCGCCGACAACGTGCTGGTGCAGGTTGATACCAGTGTCTTCTATCGCATCATCGAACCCGAAAAGACGGTCTACCGGATCCGTGACGTGGATGGCGCCATTCAGACCACCGTGGCCGGCATCGTACGGTCCGAGATCGGCAAGATCGAACTGGACCAGGTGCAATCGAACCGGGCTTCGCTGATAGAGGCGATCAAGACCCAGCTGGTCAGCCAGGTCGACGATTGGGGTATGGAAGTCACTCGCGCCGAGATCCTCGACGTGAACCTGGATGCGCAGACCCGGCAGGCGATGTTGCAGCAGCTGAATGCGGAACGCGCCCGCCGTGCCCAGGTGACCGAGGCCGAGGGCCGCAAGCGCGCGGTCGAGCTTCAGGCCGATGCCGAGCTGTACAGCGCCGAACAGGCCGCCAAGGCACGCCGCGTGCAGGCCGACGCCGAGGCCTATGCCACCGAGGTCGTGGCCGAGGCCATCGCCGAAAACGGGCTGGAAGCGGCGCAATACCAGGTTGCACTGAAACAGGTCGAGGCGCTGAACGGCATGGCGTCGGGCCAGGGCAACAGCACCATCGTGCTGCCCGCAGACGCGATCGAGGCCTTCGGAAACGCGTTCAAGATGTTGAAGGGGCGTGCATGATGCAAAACTGGTTCAACGAATGGTGGGTCTGGATGGCTGCCGCCGTGGCGCTGGCCATCCTGGAGGTGATCGCGCCGGGCTATATCTTCCTCGGTTTCGCGCTTGGCGCGTTCTTCATGGGCGGGATGGTCGGACTGGGCCTGGCCGGGTTCAGCTTGCCTTGGGCGCTGGTCGTGTTCGCCGTTCTGTCACTGGTGGCATTCCTGGCGCTGCGGCGGTTCTTCGGGATCCGCAACGGCCAGGTCAAGATCTGGGATCGCGACATCAACGATTGACCGGGGATTGCCCGGCAGAAGGCCCGGTCGCCGGACCGGGCCTTTTTCATTGCCCCCTCACCTCGCGTTGGGCGAAGTCGCCTGGGGTGAGCACAATTCCTCGGTGATGGCCTGCGCCGCGGCGTAGGGATTGGCGGCCTGCCAGACGGGCCGCCCGACGACCACGTGATCGGCCCCGTTGGCAATGGCCTGGGCCGGCGTGGTCACGCGTTTCTGGTCGCCCAGATCGGCTCCGGCCGGGCGCACGCCGGGTGTGACGATCAGCTTGCCCTCGGCCTCGGGCAGGGCGCGGATCAGGGCGGCCTCTTGCGGGCTCGCGATGACACCGTCGGCACCGTTCGACAGGGCGATTCCGGCGCGTTCCTGCACCAGGTCCGTCACCTCGCCCGCCTTGATGCAACTGGCATCCAGGTCGCTTCGGTCCAGCGAGGTCAGGATCGTCACGGCGAGAATCTTCATGTCCTTGCCGCCCTTGCCCTCGGCGGCGGCGCGCACGACATGCGGGTCGCCATGCACGGTCAGGAAATCAAGGTCGAACTGCGCCAGGCCGCGCACCGCCGCCTCGACCGTGGCGCCGATATCGAACAGCTTCATGTCGAGAAAAATGCGTTTGCCCTGGTCGTCCTTCAGCTCGTTCGCCAGGGCCAGCCCACCACCGGTCAGCATGCCCAGCCCGATCTTGTAGAAATTCACCGCGTCGCCCAATGCCCGGGCCAGCCTCAGCCCCTCGATCGCGTTGGGCACGTCCATGGCGACGATCAGGCGGTCATCAGCGCTCATCCGGTGTTCCTTTCCTAGCGTGGCAACTGACGTGAGGTCTGGCCCTTCGCGGGGCAAGATGCAAGTGTCCCGAAAATGGCTAGGGGGCGCATGGAACGGATCTTGCTGGAGGTTTGTGTCGATACGGTTGCGGGGTTGCAGGCCGCCGTGGCCGGGGGCGCGGACCGGATCGAGCTGTGTTCGGCCCTGTCCCTAGGCGGGCTGACGCCGGGGCCGGGCCTGTTGCAGGCCGCGCAAGAGGTTGCGCTGCCGGTCATGGTGATGATCCGGGCACGGCCGGGCGACTTCATATTGAGCGAGGCCGAGATCGACATGGCCTGCGCCGAGATCGCGGAGGTTCGCGCGCGGGGGCTGGCCGGCGTCGTAATCGGCGCCAACCGTCCCGGCGGGGACCTGGACAAGGCCGCACTGGCCCGCATGGTCGCGGCGGCCCAAGGTCTGGACATCACCCTGCACAGGTCGGTCGACCTGGCCCCGGATGCGGGGGTCGCCGTTCGGCTGGCCCGCGACCTCGGCATCGGGCGCATCCTGTCCTCGGGCGGGGCGGCGCGCGCGGTGGATGGCATGGACCTGCTGGGACGGATGGTGCGGGCGGGCGGTGCGGCAGTGTCGATCATGCCGGGGGCCGGGATCACGCCGGACAATGCCTCGGCCCTCGTGAATGGCCTCGGTATCCGCGAAATCCATGCCTCTTGCAGCCGGCCCGTTCCGCAGGATCCGGCAGCGGTCGCGCTGCGCTTTGCCCCGCGTCAGCTGCGGGTCACATCCGTCGAAAATGTCCGCGCATTGTCTTCGGCCTTGTCCGCGTTGGCCTGAACCGTCTTGTCATGATCGTCCAGCAGGCGCCTTGCTTTTTCGCTGAGCACCGACGGCGACCGGCTTTCAATCGTCTTGCACATCACACACGCCTCACTATGCGGGCCGATCTAGCAGACCCGTTCGCGACGGGCCACCTGCCCCTAGGCGCAGCTTCGGGGGAATTTTTGCGCCCTGCCGCCGCTTGAAAACGCCGATCCGCTTCCCATCTTTTGCCCGAGGCCCAACAAGGGGCGCGCCGCGTGTCGGGCGTTCCGCCAAAGGGTGCTTGATAAAGGAGAAAGCTCATGAACTTGGAGAAGTTCACCGAGCGGTCGCGGGGGTTCATTCAGGCCGCCCAGACGATCGCTATGCGGGAAAACCATCAGCGGATGGTGCCCGAACACCTACTGAAAGCGTTGATGGACGACGACCAGGGGTTGGCCGCCAACCTGATCAACCGGTCTGGCGGCGATGCCAAGCGGGTGCAGGAAGCCATCGACCTTGCCGTCGAGAAACTGCCGAAAGTGACCGGTGATTCCGGACAGGTCTACCTGGATAGCGCGGCCGGCAAGGTGCTGGCCGAGGCCGAGAAGATCGCCCAGAAGGCCGGCGACAGCTTCGTGCCCGTCGAACGGATGCTGATGGCACTGGCAATGGTGAAATCCGGGGCCAAAACCGCGCTGGAGGCGGGGGCGGTGAACGCCCAGGCGCTGAATGCCGCGATCGACGATATCCGCAAGGGTCGCACCGCTGATTCCGCCAGCGCGGAAGAGGGCTATGACGCACTCAAGAAATACGCGCAGGACCTGACCGAACGCGCGAGCGAGGGCAAGATCGACCCGATCATCGGCCGCGACGAGGAAATCCGCCGCGCCATGCAGGTGTTGTCGCGTCGCACCAAGAATAACCCGGTGCTGATCGGTGAACCGGGCGTCGGCAAGACGGCGATCGCCGAGGGGCTGGCCCTGCGCATCATCAACGGTGACGTGCCGGAATCGCTGCGCAACAAGAAGCTGCTGGCGCTGGACATGGGCGCGCTGATCGCCGGGGCCAAGTATCGCGGCGAGTTCGAGGAGCGGCTCAAGGCCGTGCTGACCGAGGTCACCGAGGCGGCGGGCGAGATCATCCTGTTCATCGACGAGATGCACACGCTTGTGGGCGCGGGCAAGACAGATGGCGCCATGGATGCGGCCAACCTGATCAAGCCCGCCCTGGCGCGTGGCGAGCTGCACTGCATCGGTGCCACCACGCTGGACGAGTATCGCAAGCACGTCGAGAAGGACGCGGCCTTGGCCCGCCGGTTCCAGCCCCTGTTGGTGGACGAACCCACGGTCGAGGACACCGTTTCGATCCTGCGTGGCATCAAGGAAAAATACGAGATGCACCACGGCGTCCGGGTTTCGGATTCGGCGCTGGTCTCGGCCGCGACGCTGTCGGCGCGCTACATCACCGACCGGTTCCTGCCGGACAAGGCCATCGACCTTGTGGACGAGGCCGCCAGCCGCCTGCGGATGGAGGTCGATTCCAAGCCCGAAGAGCTGGACCAGCTCGACCGCCAGATCCTGCAATTGCAGATCGAGGCCGAGGCGCTGAAGAAAGAGGACGACACCGCGTCCAAGGACCGGCTGGAAAAGCTGGAAAAGGAACTGGCCGATCTTCAGGACCGCAGCGCCGAGATGACCGCCAAGTGGCAGTCCGAGCGCGACAAGCTGGAAAGCGCGCGTGATCTGAAGGAACAGCTGGACCGCGCCCGCGCCGACCTGGAGATCGCCAAGCGCGAAGGCAACCTGCAAAAGGCCGGGGAGCTGTCCTATGGCATCATTCCGCAATTGGAAAAGCAGTTGACCGAGGCCGAACGGGCCGAAGAGGCCGAGGGCGTGATGGTCGAAGAGGCCGTGCGCCCGGAACAGATCGCCGCTGTGGTCGAACGCTGGACGGGCATCCCGATGTCCAAGATGCTGGAAGGCGAGCGTGAGAAACTGCTCAAGATGGAGTCCGAGCTTGGCCGCCGAGTCATCGGGCAAAAGCAGGCCGTGACCGCCGTTTCCAACGCCGTGCGCCGGGCGCGGGCCGGTCTTCAGGATGAAAACCGTCCGCTGGGCAGCTTCCTGTTCCTTGGGCCGACCGGTGTCGGCAAGACGGAACTGACCAAGGCGCTGGCCGAGTACCTGTTCGACGACGACCAGGCCATGGTTCGGATCGACATGTCCGAATTCATGGAAAAGCACTCGGTCGCCCGCCTGATCGGCGCACCCCCGGGCTATGTCGGCTATGACGAAGGCGGCGTGTTGACCGAGGCCGTGCGCCGGCGCCCCTACCAGGTGGTGCTGTTCGACGAGGTCGAGAAAGCACACCCCGAAGTGTTCAACGTGCTGTTGCAGGTCCTCGATGACGGCATCCTGACCGATGGACAGGGCCGCCGCGTGGACTTCAAGCAGACGCTGATCGTTCTGACCTCGAATCTCGGGTCCCAGGCGCTTAGCACCTTGTCCGAGGGGGACGATGCCGCGCGGGCCAAACAGGACGTGATGGATGCGGTGCGCGCCCATTTCCGGCCCGAATTCCTGAACCGGCTGGACGACATGATCGTCTTTGACCGGCTCGGCCGGGCGGACATGGACGGGATCGTCGACATCCAGCTGGCCCGCCTGCAAAAGCGGCTTGCCCCGCGCAAGATCACGCTGGACTTGGACCACGATGCCCGCAAATGGCTGGCCGATGAAGGCTATGATCCGGTCTTCGGCGCGCGCCCGCTCAAGCGGGTGATCCAGACCGCGCTTCAGAACCCGTTGGCCGAAGCGCTTTTGGGCGGCGAGATCAAGGATGGCGACACCGTGCCGGTGACCGCCGGGGCCGACGGTTTGATCGTCGGCGAACGGTTGGGCAGCACCGACCGGCCCAAGCCGGATGATGCCGTCGTCCACTGATGGTCGCTGAATTGGCAAAGGCCCCGTCCCGGCGGCGGGGCCTTTCGCATTTCAGGCGGTCAGCACCATCCCGTCACGCCCGATATGCAACGGACCGGTCCAGTGTTTACGCACCTCCGCGCTCCAGTGCGCCTCGGTGAAATCCGGGTCGCCGTCGGGCACCATGTGGGTCAGGGCCAGTTGCCCGACCCCGGCATCGGCGGCGATGCGGCCCACGTCCTCGGCGCTGGTATGGCTGCGCAGGATATGAGTGCGCAGCCGGTCGTCGCCATTGGTCATCCGGGCCAACAGCGCCTCGACCCCGTCAAGCAGCATTGCCTCGTGCACGAGAATGTCCGCGCCAGCGGCGAATTCGGCCATTTCCGGCATGTAGGCCGTATCCCCGGAAACCGCGATGCTTTTCCCCGCACTGTCGAACCGCAGCGCAAAGCTGTCCTTGATCGGCGGGTGGACGTTGCGCATGGCGTGGATGGACAACCCGCCACCGTCATGAACAAGGCCTTCCGCGATCGGCGTCAGCTGAAACAGCGGGCCGAGCGGCACGCGCCCCTCATCCTCCATCCGCAGGGTCACGTCGAAGGCCATCGCGTGAAGAAATCCCTCCCAGTAGGGAAAGAGGCCCGCGGGCCCGATGATCGGCAGGGGCCGGTTCAAACCAGCCACCCAAGCGGTGTGAAGCAATGGCCCGAGTTCCAGGTAATGATCGGAATGCAGATGCGTGATCAGCACCAGGTCGATCTCTGTCAGGGCCACGCCCGCATCGCACAGCCCACGCGTGGCGCCCAGCCCGGCATCGACGAGGATCGTCCGGCCGCCCATCTGGACCAGGTTCGAGGTCGGCATGTGCGATCCGGGCCGGATCGCCGGGCCGCCCTTGACCCCCATCATGGTGATTTTCGCTGTCATCCCGGCCTCTTGTCCTGCACAGGATCAGACTTGCCCAGGCCCGCATAAAAGAAAAGCCCCGCCGGGGGGCGGGGCTTTCCAAGGTTTCGTCAGCGGATTATTCGGGGATGATCACGCTGTCGATCACGTGGATGACGCCGTTGGACGCCTCGATGTCCGCGGCGGTCACGGTGGCGCCATCGACGGTCACCGCGTCGCCCACGCCGATGGTCACCTCGGCACCGTTCACGGTGGCGGCCATCATGCCGTCGGACAGGTCACCCGACATCACCTTGCCGGGAACAACGTGGTAGGTGAGGATCGCGGTCAGCGCCTCGGTATCTTCCAGCAGGCCCTCGACGGTGCCCTCGGGCAGGGCGGCGAATGCCTCGTCCGTGGGTGCGAAGACAGTGAACGGGCCGTCACCCTTCAGCGTTTCGACCAGCCCGGCGGCCTCGACCGCGGCAACGAGCGTGGTGAAATCGCCGGCTTCGACGGCGGTGTCGACGATGTCCATCGAATGATTATCCGCAAAGGCGGCGGTGGCGAGCGTGGTGGCGGCGGTGGCGGCGATAAAAGTACGGCGAAGCATGTTGGTCTCCATTCTGTCTCTTTTGCGAATGCCGTCATTGGCACTGTTGGGGGTTACGCCCGGGACAAGGTTTGGATGACGGGCGATTCCCGCCGAGGCCGCTTGACGAAAAGGCCGCGGCGCCTAAGCCGCGGCCTTTGCCGGTTTCCAGTCACGAATCGGTGATCCCATGTGAAGTTGCGTGATCGCAGCGCCTCTATCCGAGCGGCTCGATCGGCAGTTCCACGATGAAATCTTCAGCCGTCAGATCGGTCGGACCCACGCCTTCCAGCGTGATCGACCCCCACCCCTTGAGATCGATGACGGTATTGCCATCCACCTCGGTCGTGTTCTGGGTCAAAAGGGCGTCGATGTCCCAGGCCCCCAGTTCGGCCCCCAGAAGAACCCTGTCCGCACCATTGCCGAAATCAGTGATGATATCGTGGTTGAAGGTGCCGCGGAATTCGAAGATGTCGGCGCCGGCATTGCCGGTCAGCTGGTCATTGGCCAGTCCGCCATCGATCACGTCGTCACCAGCACCGCCGAACAATTGATCGCCTTGCGCACCACCAAAGAGCGCGTCGTTGCCGGCGCCTCCCATCAGCACGTCGTTGCCGCGTCCGCCGTCCAGGATGTCCTGGCCGTCATCACCAAAGAGCCGATCGTCGCTGCGACCACCGAAAAGCTGGTCGTCACCCGCGCCGCCATAGGCCTCGTCCCGGCCGTGGGCGCCGAAGATGAAGTCATCCATGATGCCGCCATAGATCAGGTCGTTGCCCGACCCGCCGTCGATCGTGTCCTTTCCCTCTTCGCCATAAATCAGGTCGTGGCCGACACCACCAAAAATCTCGTCGGACTGCGCGCCGCCATAGATTTCATCGGACTGGCGGCCGCCATGGATCTCGTCCTCGCCCTTGCCGCCGCGGATCGTGTCGCCACCCTTGCCGCCATAGAGGATGTCATCGCCGGAATTGCCGTTGACCTGGTCGGCCCCGGTGCCGCCATAGAGAATATCGTCGCCCGCGCCGCCCCAGCCGTGGTCGTTGCCGCTACCAAGCTCGATGGTGTCGTTGTCTTCGCCGCCATCGATCCGGTCGTTGCCGAAGCCGCCGGTGATGGTGTCGTCGCCCTCCAGCCCGAAAAACGTGTCTCGCCCGCCCAGCAGGTCGACTTCGTCGGAGCCGGTGGTGCCGATCAGGTCGTCATCGCCTTCGGTCGGGGCGGGGGGTGGTGTGCCGCTGCCAATGCCGCCGGGGGTTGGTGTCTGCTCGGTCAGGATCGCGTCCCCGGTCAGCGGATCGTAGGTCACGCCGAAGGAATTGCCGGCCGTGACGGTATCCGCGTAGTAGATCGACGCGACCGGCGTCGACGCTGCGTCGATCAACGTGACCGTGTTGAAGTAATCGTCCAGCCCCAGGCCGCCGCCGGGTATGCCGAAGGACATCACTTCGACCAGCTGCGCGCCGTCGGGCAGGGCCCCGTAGACCCCTTCGAAGGCCGTGCGGGTCATGCCCATGGGCACCAGCGCGGCGCTCTCGCCGGCGCCGAGCAGGGTCGGTGTGTCGAACGGGACGAAGCCCTCGGGTATGAAATCGGAATTGCCAATTGCCCAGCCGGCGATGTCGATGGTCCCTGTCCCGGTATTCGTGAGTTCGAGATACTCGAATTCCGAGGCGGTGCCGGCTGACGGTTTATACATGATTTCGGTGATTTTGATATCGGTAGATGGCATATCTTCCCCCAGATGGCCTCGCGGCCCTTACAACAAAACAACTGCCGCCATATGCCCCATTTTGCGCCTGCCCCGACGCGGGCGGTGCCCATATGTTGCCATGTTTGGGCCCGCCTTTTGCCACAGATTAGCGGATTGACCCCGCTGCGCAACGGGCCGCGGGGCCCTTGCACAGATTTTGGATAGGATAGCGCCGGTAGCCGGGACAATGCGCCGGCCCCGTGGCAGAGTGTTTCGCGAAAGGAGATTGCGGATGTTCTCACCCCTGTCGATGACCGTGCTCGAGGGCCTGGCGCTCGTCTTCATCCTCGTGCTCGGGCTGGGCCTGCTGGCGCTGGTTGCGCTTTTCGTGCTGGACCGTAGCCAACGCGGCGACGCGATCCGGCGCAACTACCCGGTGATCGGGCGGTTCCGGGGGCTATTCACCACGCTCGGGGAATTCTTCCGGCAGTATTTCTTTGCCATGGACCGCGAAGAACTGCCTTTCAACCGGGCACAGCGCGATTGGGTGAAGCACGCCGCCGAGCAAGAAGGCAATACCGTCGCCTTCGGCTCGACCCGCAACCTGGGCGTGGTCGGCACGCCGATATTCGTGAACGCGGCCTTCCCGCCACTGGACAACCAATATGCCAGCACCGACCCGATGGTCATCGGCCCGGGCGCGCGGCAGCCCTACACGGCGCGATCGATTTTCAACCTGTCGGGCATGTCCTACGGCGCCCTGTCGAAACCGGCGGTACGTGCGCTGTCGCGGGGCTGCGAGATGGCGGGTATCTGGATGAATACCGGCGAGGGCGGCCTGTCGCCCTATCACCTGGAAGGCGGCTGCGACCTGGTGTTCCAGATGGGCACCGCGAAATTCGGCGTGCGCGATTCCGCGGGCAATCTGGATGACGACAAGCTGCGCGACGTCGCGGCGCATGAGCAGGTCCGGATGGTCGAGATAAAGCTGGCTCAGGGGGCCAAGCCGGGCAAGGGCGGAATCCTGCCCGCCGCCAAGATCAGTCCCGAGATCGCGCGGATCCGGGGGGTCGTGCAGGGCCAGGATGCGATTTCCCCCAACCGGCATCTTGGCGTCGACGATTGGGACGACCTGCTGGATTTCCTGGCCCATGTGCGCGCGGTGTCGGGCCTGCCCACGGGGATCAAGACGGTCATGGGCACCGAGGATGCGCTCGAGGGGCTGTTCGCTGCCATTTCCGCCCGCGGGGCCGAGGCCGCGCCGGATTTCATCACGCTCGACGGAGGCGAGGGCGGCACGGGCGCGGCCCCCATGCCGCTGATCGACCTTGTCGGGATGTCCATCCGCGAGGCGCTGCCGCGGCTTGTCGATCTTCGCTACGCTCACGGGCTGCATGACCGCATCCGCATCATCGCCAGCGGGAAGCTGGTCAATCCCGGCGATGTGGCCTGGGCGATCTGCGCGGGGGCGGATTTCGTGGTGTCGGCGCGGGGCTTCATGTTCAGCCTTGGCTGTATCCAGGCCCTGAAGTGCAACAGGAACACCTGCCCCACCGGCATCACCACCCATGATCCGCGCCTGCAAAAGGGCCTGGTGGTCGAGGAAAAGGATGCCCGTGTTGCGGCCTATGCCCAGCAGATCACAAAGGAGGTCGAAACCATCGCCCATTCGGTCGGTGTGGCAGAGCCGCGCCTGATGCGGCGATCGCATGTGCGGATCGTTCAACCGGACGGCGGTTCCATACCGATGTGCCGGCTCTTCCCCGGTCGATCCCAACTGTCGGGATCGTGAAGAGGATTTGGGTGAGACACACGCGCGCGCGATTAAGTATGGATCGACAACAAGGAGACAGCCCATGGCCCACCGCTGGACGAATGACCTGACACATGACGACGTGACGCCAAAGGCGCTTTGGTTGAACCGCCGACAGTTGATTGCCGGCCTCACGGCGACGGGTGCGGCAGGAGTAGGCGGCCCGGCGGCCGCGCAGGACAGCCTGGAGCCGAACACCTGGGAAGAGATCACCACTTACAACAACTTC
>JAAAPD010000018.1 GCA_009908505.1 Alphaproteobacteria bacterium
GATCGGCCACCACATCGGCGCGGATCAGGGTGTGTGTCCTGGTTTCGCCGCCGATGTCCTTTTCGATCCGGGCGGCGATGCGATAGCCCCCCTGTTCTTTCAACGGCGCGGGGTAGATGCGATAGCCGTTATAGTCTTCGACCCGAGGTTCCTTGGGCGGGTCCCCCGACCCGCCGAACAGTTTCTTGAGAAGGGACATGGGCTGGCTCCTTTCCTGCGGGGAAAGTGAAGCAGGCCGGGGCGGGGTTGTCCATGCCGGAAGCCGCGGAAAGAAAAAGCGCCCCGCGGGGCGCCCTTTCGTCATTGATCCAGGAAACTCCGCAGTTTGCGGCTGCGGCTGGGATGTTTCAGCTTGCGCAGGGCCTTGGCCTCAATCTGGCGGATGCGTTCGCGGGTCACGCTGAACTGCTGGCCGACCTCTTCGAGGGTGTGGTCGGTGTTCATGCCGATGCCGAAGCGCATGCGCAGCACCCGTTCCTCGCGCGGGGTCAGGGACGACAGCACGCGGGTAGTGGTGTCCTTCAGGTTGTCCTGGATCGCCGCGTCCAGCGGCAGCACGGCGTTCTTGTCCTCGATGAAATCGCCCAGCTGGCTGTCTTCTTCGTCGCCGATGGGCGTTTCCAGCGAAATCGGTTCCTTGGCGATCTTCATCACCTTGCGGACCTTTTCCAGCGGCATCTGCAGCTTGGCGGCCAGTTCTTCGGGCGTGGGTTCGCGGCCGATCTCGTGCAGCATCTGGCGGCCGGTGCGGACCAGCTTGTTGATGGTCTCTATCATGTGGACCGGGATGCGGATCGTGCGGGCCTGATCGGCGATGGACCGGGTGATCGCCTGGCGGATCCACCAGGTCGCGTAGGTCGAGAACTTGTAGCCGCGGCGATATTCGAACTTGTCCACGGCCTTCATCAGGCCGATATTGCCTTCCTGAATGAGATCAAGGAATTGCAGCCCGCGGTTGGTGTATTTCTTGGCGATCGAGATCACCAGCCGCAGGTTGGCCTCGACCATTTCCTTCTTGGCGGCGCGGGCCTCTTTTTCGCCCTTCTGGACCTGGGCGACGATGCGGCGGAATTCCGAGATGTCGACGCCGACATACTGGCCCACCTGGGCCATCTCGGCGCGCAGCTCCTCGACCTTGTCGGTCGAACGTTCGATCAGCGATTGCCAGCCGCGCCCGGACTTGGCGCCCATTTCTTCCAGCCAGGTCGGGTCCAGTTCGCGGCCGCGATAGGACTCGATGAATTCGCGGCGGTTGATGCGGGCCTGGTCGGCCAGTTTCACCATCGAGCTGTCGATGGCCATGATCCGGCGATTGATGCCGTAAAGCTGGTCGATCAGCGCCTCGATGCGGTTGTTGTGCAGGTGCAAGGAATTGACCAGTTCCACGATTTCCGAGCGCAGCTTCTGGTATTCTTTCTCGTCCTTTTCGCTGAACGACCCGTCCTCGTTGATCGTGGCCGACATGCGGGCGTCCTGCATTTCGGACAGCTTGGCGAAATCGGCGGCGATGGTGTCGAGCGTTTCGAGGACCTGCGGCTTGAGCGTCGCCTCCATCGCGGCCAGCGACATGTTGGCGGCGTCTTCCTCGTCCTCGTCGTCATCGTCCTTGGCGATGGGGTTTCCGTCGGCGTCCAGCTCGGGGCTGTCATCCTCTTTCTTTTCGGTCTTGGCGACCTCGGGATCGACCACCGGCGCGGTTTCCGCCCCGACTTCGTCGAGCTGGTTGCCGAAGGTGGTTTCCAGATCGATCACGTCGCGCAGCAGGATTTCCTCTTCCAGCAATTCGTCGCGCCAGATCGTGATGGCCTGGAAGGTCAGCGGGCTTTCGCACAGCCCCAGGATCATGGTATTTCGGCCGGCCTCGATCCGTTTGGCGATGGCGATCTCGCCCTCGCGCGACAGCAGCTCGACGCTGCCCATCTCGCGCAGATACATGCGCACCGGGTCGTCGGTGCGATCGAGCTTTTCGGTGGTGCCGCTACCCAGCGCGACATCGCGCGCACCGGTCGTGGCGACCTCGGTCGACTTGGACTTGTCGTCCTCGCTGTCGACCGATTCCTCGCTTTCTTCTTCCTCGGTGACCTGGATGCCCATCTCGTTGAGCATCGACATGACATCCTCGATCTGATCGGAACTGACCTGTTCGGGCGGAAGCACTGCGTTGAGCTGATCATAGGTGATGTAGCCGCGCTCGCGCGCCTCGGCGATCATCTTCTTGACCGCGGTCTGGCTCATGTCGATGGAAATGTCGCCGTCCGCGCCGTTCTCGCTGCGATCGTCGGTGTCCTTGGCTGCCATACGTGTCCCCTCTGGCTGTCTCGCAGTGATTCGGCTGATTCGCGCGTTGCTCGAATCAACCCTGCCCGTGCGTGATTCGCAATGCCCCTGCACCTTGTTTCCAGGGGCTGTTGCGCGATGCCCCCGGCCCGGCACCTAGCGCGACCCGCGCCCCTTGGCAAAGTCGATGTTTTCCAGCAGCTCGTCAAAGGCGCTGCGTTCGTCCCGTTTCATGCGGGCCCCGTTCGGTGCGGTGTCGTATTCGGCCTTGTCATCGTCATCCTGTTTGCCGGCGCGGTTCATCGCCGCCGTCGATTGCGCCAATCGCGCCGTTAGCCGTTCATCGGCCACGTCCGAGGACAGGTCCTCGATCGCCTCCTCGATCTCATGGACATGGCCGCGCCGGGCATTCAACTTGGCCAGTTCCTCGGCCAGGCACATGGTCGCAACCTCGCCATTGTCGGGCTTGCGCACGGCGGGCGTGATGGCGACGTGGGCCTGTGCAAAGAGTTTTTCAAGTGGCTCGGTCCCGATTTGCGCCACGATCTGCGCCTCGGCCTCGGGGCCTTCGGCATGCAGCAGCGCATCGCGGATACGCGCGTGATCGGGGCCGGTGCACTCCATACGTTCCAGCTCGTGCAGGTATTCCGGCAGCAGGGCCGGGTTCCGGATCAACGTGGCCAGGATCACGCTTTCGCGCAGCTGGTCCTCGATCGGGCCGCCGGTCACCAGCAGCGAGGACTTGCTCGACGGCATCGGCGGCGCGATCTTCCATTCGGGCAACAGGCGACGACCGCCGGGCTGCCATGGGCGCGGCCTGCGACCCTGACCCTGCCCCTTGTTGCGCGCCGGGCCGAACAATTGCCAGCGCAAGTCCTTGATCGCCTCGCCGTAGTGGCCCCGGATCGAAGGATCGCGGATCAGCTTGATCTTATCGCGCAGGGCCTTGTCCAGCGCCGCCCGGCGTTCGGGGCTGTCAAAGGACTTGCCCTCGATTTCTCGTTGCCACAGCAGCTGCACCATGGGCAGCGCGCCATCGAGCAGCTTGCGCATCCCGCCCGCCCCCTGGGCGCGCAGAACGTCATCGGGGTCCAGACCCTCGGGCATGACGGCGAACCGCAAGGACTGCCCCGCCTCCAGCATCGGCAGGGCCAGGTCCATCACGCGCCCCGCCGCGCGCTGCCCGGCGTTGTCCCCGTCCAGCGTGACGACCGGCTCGGGCGCGATGCGCCAGATCATCGCCAGCTGCTGTTCCGTTACGGCGGTGCCCAGTGGCGCGACGGCGGCCTCGAACCCCGCCTCGGACAGGGCGATGACGTCCATGTAGCCTTCGGCCACGATCAGCGTATGCCCCTTGCCGGCGGCTTCTCGGGCGCGCTTTATGTTGAACAGGCTGCGGGACTTGTCGAAAAGCTCGGTTTCCGGGGAATTGAGATACTTGGCATTGTCATCCGGGTCCATCGCCCGCCCGCCGAAGGCGATGCAGCGCCCGCGCGCGTCGCGGATGGGAAAGATGATCCGGTTGCGGAACACGTCATAGGGTGCGCGGCCCCGATCGCTTTCGCGGGCGAGCCCGGCGCCGACGATCAGGTCCTTCTCGACCCCCTTGCCCGACAGGTGATCCCAAAGGTTCGACCAGCCCGGCGGGGCCAAGCCGATTTCCCAACGCTCCAACGCGTCGTCCTGCAGGCCCCGGCCTGCCAGGTAGTCCCGCGCTGCCGCCCCCTGGCCGGTCTTGAGTTGCAGGCGGAAGAACTGCACCGCCATCTCCATGACCTCGGCCAGCCGGGTGCGCCGGTCGGCTTTTTCCTGCGCCTTGGGGTCGCGTTCCGGCATGGGCATGCCAGCCTCGCCCGCCAGGATTTCCACCGCCTCCATGAAGCCGACATTCTCGGTCTCGCGAACAAAGGAAATGGCGTCGCCCTTGGCGTGGCAGCCGAAGCAGTAGTAATACCCTTTCTGGTCGTCCACATGGAAACTGGCGGTCTTTTCCTGGTGGAACGGGCACGGTGCCCACATGTCGCCCTTGGCTTGGTTGGACTTGCGGTTGTCCCACATGACCTTGCGTCCGACGACCTGGGCGATGCTCAGGCGGCTGCGCAGTTCATCCAGGAAACCGGGGGGCAGACTCATGAGGGGAATATAGCCCCTGCCCCGCCCGACTGCGAGTCCCGATCAGACCTTGGGCGCATTGGGCGACGGCGTCACCATGCGGCGCGCCCGCGCCTCGCGCCAGGAAATGAAGCTGACCGAGGCGACGATGACCACGCCGCCCAGGATGACCCAGCCGTCCACCGCCTCGCCGAAGACCGCCGCGCCCAGGGTCACCGCCCAGATCAGTTGCAGGAAGGTCACCGGCTGCGTTACGGTCAGCGGGGCCGAGGCAAAGGCCAGCGTCATCGTGTAGTGCCCTGCGGTGGCGAAACAGGCCACGCCGAACAGCCACAGAAGCTGCGTACCAGTCACCGGCACCCAGACCGCAAAGGCGAAGGGGGCCAGCCCGATGGTCACGGTGATCGACAGCATCCCCACGATCACTGCCGCCGAAACCTCGCCCGAGAGGCGCTTGGTGATCATGTAACCGATGGCGAAGGCAATGGCGGTGAAGATCATGGCCAGATGGCCGCTGTTCAACTCGCGCAGGCCCGGGCGCAGGATGATCAGCGCCCCGATCAACGCCATGACCACGGCGGCGAGGCGACGCGGCGGCAATTCCTCGCCCATGAACAGGGCGGCGCCGATGGTGACATAGACCGGGTTGAGATAATTCATCGCCGTGACTTCCGCGATCGGAATGCGGGTCATGGCATAGAACCACAGGATCACCGCCACGGCATGGGCCGCCCCGCGCAGGGTGAACAGTTTCATCTGCCGTCGTGTCAGCCGCGCCCGTAGGATGGGCCGGATCATCGGCAGCAGGAAGACCAGCCCCAGCACGTAACGCAGGAAGGCCGATTGCGCGGCGGGAATATCGTCGCCCACATGTTTGACCAGTGCCGTGACGGCCACGAAATTCAGGCCGGTCACGACCATCCAGAAGATCCCGGCAAGGGGGCGATGCTGCTCTGCCATCGTGCCACATGACCCCAGTTCGGCAGGCGTCGCAAGGGGGGTGGCGCGCCGCGGGCCGTCGCGGTCAGTGGCCGACGACCAAGGAGTAGGCAATCGCCCACATGACGCAGCCGATAAGCCCCTCCAGCACCTGCCAGGACCGCGGCCGCACCATCAGCGGCGCCAGAAGCCGCGCGCCGTAGCCCAGCGAGAAGAAGAAGGTGAAAGAGGCCACGACGGCCCCCGCCCAGAAGGCACTCGCCTGGTCCACATGGCGCGAGGCGACCGAACCGATCAGGACCACGGTATCGAGGTAGACATGCGGATTGCCCCAGGTGATCGCCAGGCAAAAGAGCAGCGCCGCCCGCAGGCTGGTCGCCGCCCCCTGCGCGGGGTCCAGCGCCTCGCCGCCGGCCAGGGCGCGCCGGAAGCTCAGCGCGCCGTAGACCAGCAGGAACGCCGCCCCGAACCAGCGCATCAGGGGGGCAAGCCCGGGCAGCCATTCGGTCAGCGCGGCGAAGCCGAAAACGCCCACGGTGATCAGAATCGCGTCCGAGACGGCGCAGGTCAGAACGATGGGCAGCACATGTTCACGGCGCAGCCCCTGTTTGAGGACAAAGGCATTCTGCGCCCCGATGGCGAGGATCAGGGAAAACCCGAGGCCGAAGCCGGTTGTGAACGCGCCGAACATCGCACGGGTTTGCCGCGCCGGCCCCGGCAGCACAAGCGCAATTTCCCGTGCCGCCCCTTGGGCCATGTCCCGAAACGCGGAAAAGGGCCGCGCGCCGGAACGAAGGGCGGCCCTGTCAAATGGAGAACGGTTGGAGAACGGCTCAAGCCTATTCGGCGGCGTAGGCTTCCATAACCTCGTCGGGCGCCTCGAAATTGGTGGTCACGTTTTGAACATCGTCGTCGTCTTCCAGCGCCTCGACCAGTTTCATGACCTTTTGCAGGCCTTCGAGATCGACCTCGGTCGTGGTCTGGGGCTGCCAGATCAGCTTGGTCGACTCGGCCTCTCCCAGCTCGGCCTCCATCGCGGAAGAAACCTCGTTGAGGTCGGTATCGGCGCAAATGATCACGTGGCCGTCCCCGGTGCTTTCGCAATCCTCGGCCCCGGCCTCGATGGCGGCCATCATCACAGTGTCGGCGTCGCCGGCCTCGGCGCTGTACATGATCCGGCCCTTGCGCTCGAACATGAAGCCGACCGAGCCGGTTTCACCCAGGTTGCCACCGTTCTTGGAAAAGGTCGAACGCACGGTCGAGGCGGTCCGGTTGCGGTTGTCCGTCATCGCCTCGACGATCACCGCCACACCACCCGAGGCATAGCCTTCATAGCGGATTTCCTCGTAATCCTCGGCATCGCCGCCCTGGGATTTCTTGATCGCGCGTTCGATCACGTCCTTGGGCACCGATTGCGACTTGGCCTCTTTCACCGCCAGCCGCAGGCGCGGGTTCTTCTCGGGGTCGGGGTCGCCCATCTTGGCGGCGACGGTGATTTCCTTGGCGAGCTTCGAAAACAGCTTGGACCGCGCGGCGTCCTGGCGCCCCTTGCGGTGCTGGATGTTTGCCCATTTTGAATGGCCGGCCATGATCCGGTTTCTCCCCTTGGGTTTCTGGCGTCTGGCGGTCCTCTTACCCAAGGCCGGGCCGCTGGGCAATGGCACGGGCGCAATAGCGCGTTCCCGTATCGCGGGATGCCGCTTTCGAACTGTCGCTTACGGCGCGTGTCAGTTAGCATCGCCCAAGATCACGCCAACGCGATGGAGGACCGCATGCAGATCTACCCGACACTGGAATTGCAGGATGGGCGCTGCGTATCGCTGCGCCGGGGCAATCTGGACGAACCCGCGATCTGGCACGTGGACCCGGTCGAGACCGCCAAGTCCTTCGCCGAGAAGACCGGCTGGGTCCATGTCACCGATTTCGACGCGGTGGCACGATCCGAGGCCGATAACAGCGCCCTGGTCGAGGAAATCATCCGCACCGTGCCCGGCTCGGTGCAGCTGGGCGGCGGCATGGGCACCATGGATCGCATCACCCGCTGGATCGACGCCGGTGCCGCACGCGTCGTCATCGGCCAGACCGCGCTGGTGAACCCCGACCTGGTGAAAGAGGCCGCCCTAGCCTATCCCGACCAGATCGTTCTGGCCCTCGATGTCTACCAGGGCAAGGTGATGTCGCGCGGCTGGCGTGAAACCACCGCCTTCGATCCGCTGGACGTGCTGGGCTGGTTCGAGAACGATGCGCTGGCCGCGATCGTCGTCACTGACGTTGATGCCGATATCGAGGACACCGAGGCCTCGGTGTCCTTGGTCACCCGTGTCGCCGAGGCGTCGCGCACGCCGGTCATCGCCCGCGGCACGATCCGCACGCTCGACGATATCAGCACGCTCAAATACGTCCCGCAGGTGGCGGGCACGATCATCGGGCGGGC
>JAAAPD010000056.1 GCA_009908505.1 Alphaproteobacteria bacterium
GAAGCCGCGATCATCCTCGGCCTGTTGCGCAAGGGCCGGGGTGCCGAGCAGGCAGAGCATGAGCCACAGGTGCCGCATCAGAAGGCCTGTCCGATCCCGATATAGACTTCCAGCCGCTGCCCGGCGTCATCGCCACTGGCGGGCGTGGCCAGATCGAGGCGGATCGGCCCGATACCGGTATCGTAGCGCAGCCCGGCGCCGATACCGGACTGCCAGGCACCGCTATCGAAATCGAAGGCCTCGGCGCCTACGAAGCCGGTGTCGTAGAAGCCCACCACACCGATCGCATCCGTGATCGCGACGCGCGCCTCGGCCTGAACGCCCAGAAAGGCGCGTCCGCCGATCTCGTTCCCGCCGCCCAGGTCCACCGCCAGCGATTGAAAGGGCTGTCCGCGCACCGTACCACCGCCACCCGAGAAGAAAAGGAAGCTGGCCGGCACATCCGTGGCCTGGGCGCCCCAGATCGCCCCGGCCTGACCACGCACGGCCAACGTGACCCGGTCCTCTTCGCCGAAGCTGCGATAGGCGCGCCCATCACCGAAGAGCCGGACGCCGTCGCCGCTGCCTTGCAGCCCCAGGAAGGGCATGATTTCAAGGTTGGCGTAATAGCCCGACGTGGCATCGAACTCGTCGTCGCGCATGTCGCGGGTGCCTTCGATGGGCAGGGTCAGCACCTGGTAGGTTCGCGTGCCCAGATCGTCCCGCACCTCGCCCGCGCGATACCCCAGCCCGATCTCGGCGATGGCTTCGTCGAAGACCCGTCGGATGAACCCCGCCTCGGCCATGACGCGGCGTTCGAAGAATCGCGGGTCGTCGCGCTGTTCCAGGTCCAGGTCGGCGTAGAAATCGGTGTCGGAATTGATGATGGCCGGGCGGAGGAAACTGGCGGAAAGGCCATAGTCGATCCCGCCGGTTTCTCCCGAAAGCCCTGCAATCTCGGCTTCGATCCGCAGGCGTTCCGCGCCGCCCAGAAGGTTGCGATTCAGCCAGAACCCCGAAAGCGTCAGGCCCGACACGGTCGAGTATTCGGCGCCGAATCCAAGGCGGCGCAGGGGCTGTTCGACGATTTGCACTTCCATGGGCAGGGTGCCGTCGGCATTCGCCGTATCCCCCTCGACCACCGTAGCCGAGGCGAAGGCGCCGGTGCGGCGCAGGTTGGCTTCGGCGCGGGCGATTTCGACCGGGTCGAACTGGCGGCCGGGGCGCAGCCCGGCAATTGCCTGGACGCGGTCCGGACGGCTGCGCTGGGTCCCGGTGACCGCGATGTTGCCGTAACTCAGCACCGGGCCGGGCGCGATCTGCACCGCCACGTCCAATCTCCGGTCCGGGTGGTCGGCGATGATCTCCTGTCCGGTCGGTTCCGCCACGGCGTGACCCTCGGCGCGCCAGCCCTGGATCGCGGCACGCGTCGCGTCTCGGATCGTGTCCGTGCGCGCCACTTCGCCGGTGGCAAAAGTCTCGGGCAGGGTCGTGTCGGTGGTGATGGGCGCGATCTCGGTCCGGCCAAAGCGGAACCGACGCCCCGGATCGATCCGCAGGACAACCGTTTCGACCGAGGACCGCGGCAGGAGCGGGTCCAGAGCCGCCGCTTCTTGCCCATCGATGAGGATCGAGATCGTCCCGCCGAAGAACCCCTCTTGGTAGAGCGCGGTCAGAAGCCGTTCGTAATCGGCCCGGGCGGCTGCGACATAGTCCTGCGGGGCCTCGGCCCCGTCGCGTTCAAGGGCGATTGACAGGGAGGCGTTGCGCAGACTGGAACGCAGGCTATCGGGGCCGCCGTCGAGGTTAAGGCGCACATCCTGCGCCCCCGCCCAAAGCGGCCAAAGCCAGATCGTCACCGCAATCCATCCGGTCAGAATGCGCAAATGAACCCCCAAGGGCTGCTGCATCTCCATGATGTAACCCGGACCGCCGCCGGGGGAAACTTGAATTCTGCTTGGGCGCGGGCGGTCGGGGTTCAAACGCCGCCGAACGGGTCCTCGGGATAGCCGACACCGGCCAGGTAGAGCCCGTCGGGCGGGCAGACCGGGCCGCAGGCTGCGCGGTCGCAGGCGGTCAGCGCGGTTTTCACCTGTTCGGGCGACCAGGTCCCGGCGCCGACCCGCTCCAGCGTGCCCACGAAGCTGCGCACCTGGTTGTGCAGGAACGACCGCGCGCGAACGTGAAAGCGGAATTCGGTTCCGCCGTCGACGCGGGGGTGTTCTTGGATCTCGAGGGCGTCGAGCGTCTTGACCGGGCTGTCGGCCTGACAGATCGAGGACCGAAAGGTGGTGAAGTCATGGCGCCCGACCAGATGCGCGGCCCCGGCTTGCATGGCGCCCAGGTCCAGCGCATGGGGCACCCGCCAGACCAGCCCCTTTTCGAAGGTCAGCGGCGCGCGGCGCGCGACCAGCCGGAACAGGTAGCGCCGTTCGATCGCCGAGAAGCGTGCATGCCAGTCCTCGGTGACACGCGCGCAGCCGACGATGGCGACCGGATCGGGCTTGAGGTGGAAATTCAACGCCTCTGACAGGCGGAACGGATCCCAGTCCTTGTCCATGTCGCATTGAGCCACTTGCCCCAGCGCATGCACCCCCGCATCGGTGCGCCCGGCCCCGGCGATGGTATGCGCGCGCCGCTCCAGCCGGGCCAAGGCGACCTCGATCGCGCCCTGGACGGTGGGCAGGTCCTGCTGCCGTTGCCAGCCCGAAAAGGGCTGACCATTGTATTCGACCTTGAGCGCATAGCGGGGCATGACCGCGGCCTTAGGGGGAGGTGCGGGCGAAATCAATCCCTACACATTGCCCCGCCGCCTGCCTATCTTGGCCGTCAGCAGCACGAGGAAAGGGTGGCGGTGGTTCTTTCGACCCTCGCAGACGGGATTTCGCGGGGCGTGGACGGGGTGGCCGACACGCTGTCGGCGCCGTTCAGTGATCCGGTCATCCGGCTTGGCGTGACGGGCCTGAGCCGCGCGGGCAAGACGGTGTTCATCACCTCGCTTGTGGCCAACCTGCTGGACCGGGGGCGCATGCCGCAATTCCAGCCGGCGGCCCGGGGCGCAATCCGAACCGCCTATCTGCAACCCCAGCCCGACGATACGGTGCCGCGCTTCGACTACGAAACCCACCTGGCCGCCCTGACCGCACAAGACCCGCACTGGCCCGAAAGCACGCGGCGGATTTCCGAGTTGCGGCTGTCGCTCAAGGTGCAGCCTGGTGGGCTGATCGGGTCATTCCAGGGGCCGCGCACGGTGCATCTGGATATCGTGGATTACCCCGGCGAATGGCTGCTGGACCTGTCCCTGCTGGACAAGGATTTCGCCGGCTGGTCGGCCGATGTTCTGGCCCGGATCGGGGACCGGCCCGGTGCGGCCGATTACCTGGCCAGGCTGGGCGCAGCCGATCCGTCGACAGAGCTGGACGAACCGGTGGCTCAGGGGCTGGCACGGATCTACACCGCGCATCTGAATGCCGCCCGCGAGGCCGGGTATTCCGATTGCACGCCGGGGCGCTTCCTGTTGCCCGGCGATCTGGAAGGGTCACCCGTTCTGACCTTTGCCCCCCTGCCGCCGGTGGACAAGCCGGGCCGGCGCAGCCTGTGGCGGGAATTCGAGCGCCGCTTCGACAGTTACAAGCGCAACGTGGTGGGGCCATTCTTTCGTGACCATTTCGCCCGGATCGACCGGCAGATCGTGCTGGTCGATGTTCTGGGCGCGATCCATTCAGGGCCCCGCGCGGTCGAGGACCTGCGCCGGGCCATGGCGGATATCCTGTTGGCCTTTCGCCCCGGTCGGAACGATGTCCTCAGCCGGCTGTTCATGGGCCGCCGTATTGACAAGATCCTGTTCGCTGCGACCAAGGCGGACCACCTGCACCATGAACAGCACCCTCAACTTACCGCCATCACCGAGGCGCTTCTGCGCGATGCACGCGACCGGGCGGCCTTTGCCGGGGCCGAGGTGGGCGCAATGTCCATCGCCGCCTTGCGCGCCACGGACGAGGACCGCGTGCCCCATGACGGGGCGGATTTGCCCGTAGTGCGGGGTCGCCTGCTTGGGTCGGACAAGCGCGCGGCCTTCTATCCCGGTGCCCTGCCGACGGATCCGGGCCACCTGCTGGCCCCGGCCCGAAAGGGGGCCGAGGCCTGGCTGGACGCCGACTACGAGGTGATGCGCTTCGCCCCGCTGCCCCTGACCCTGAAACCGGGCGAGGGGCCGCCGCATATCCGTCTGGACCGGGCGGCGCAATTTTTGCTGGGGGACAGGCTGTGATCCTGCGCCCCGCCCTGGCCGAAGAGAGCGCCGCGCTGGCCGCGATCCTGACGGCGTGGGCGGCGCAGACCGATTGGCTGCCGAAATTGCACAGCGCCGAAGAAGACCGCGTTTTCATGGCGGGACTGGTGGCGACCGGACAAGTGACACTGGCCGAAGACCTGACCGGTCCGGTCGGGTTCCTTGGCCGCGAGGGCAACGAGGTGAACCATTTGTTCGTGGCACACGCGGCCCGGCGGCAGGGTGTCGGTCGGTGCCTGCTCGATCAGGCTAAATCGGCGCAGCCGGTTCTGCGGCTGTGGTGCTTTCAGGCCAATACCGGCGCACGGGCCTTCTATGCCCGCGAAGGCTTTGTTGAGATTGATAGCACCGATGGGCGGCGCAATGACGAAAGCCTGCCGGATGTCCGGCTGGAATGGAGGCGGGCATGAGCAAAGGACCGGTCCTGATCGAGTTGGACGAAGGCGACGTCATCGCCCCCGATGCCGCGCCACCTGTGCCCGAGGATGGTGAGACCGGCGCCGCGATGCAGACAGCGGCGCATATGGCCGCGCGGCGCGGATCGCGCTTGGCCCGCTGGTTCTGGGCCAGCCTCGTGGCGCTGGTGGGGTTCGCCGCCTCGGTCGCGGCCTATGATTTCGTCATGGGCCTGCTGGACCGGTCACCGGTGCTGGGCATGGTGGCGCTGGGAATGATTGGCATATTCTGTCTTGTCCTGCTTATGATCGCGGTGCGGGAACTGGCTGCCCTGTTACGGCTCAGACGCGTGGATCGGCTGCAATCTCGGGCGGCCAAGGCGCTGGCCGACGGGTCTCTGAAAACCGCGCGCGAGGTCACGGACGGGTTGCTGGCGCTTTACAAGGATCGAGAGGACACCGCTTGGGGCCGGTCCGCGTTTACCGACCGCCAAGGCGAGGTCATGGATGCCGACGGATTGCTGGGCTTGGCCGAGACCGCGATGCTCGAGCCGCTCGACAAACGCGCAAGGCAAGAGGTCGAGGCGGCCGCCCGAAGGGTTGCCACGGTGACGGCGGTGGTGCCGCTGGCCTTCGCCGACATATTCACCGCGCTGTCCGCAAATATCGCCATGATCCGGCGGATCGCGGAGATCTATGGCGGCCGGTCGGGCGCTCTGGGCTCCTGGCGGCTGACGCGGTCGGTCCTGACGCACCTGGTGGCCACGGGGGCGGTGGCCGTGGGCGACGACCTGGTCGGTTCAGTTGCAGGTGGCGGGGTGCTGTCCAAGGTATCGCGCCGCTTCGGCGAAGGGGTCATCAACGGCGCCCTGACCGCCCGGGTCGGCGTGGCCGCGATGGAGGTCTGCCGCCCGCTCGCCTTCGGTTCTGTCGCGCGCCCCTCGGTCAGCGGGATCGTGAAACGGTCCCTGACAGGGCTTTTCGCGCGGGCCTAGCGCAGGATCGGCACTTCGCCCGGGCGCTGGCGGTCGACCACCGCCGCGCGCATGCTGGCCCCGATCCGGCGCGCAAGGGCTGACCAGGACAGCGCCTGCGCTTGGGTCAATTCCTGTGCCAGCACCTGGTCGAAAAGTTCCAGCCAGGTTTCGAACATGCCGGGGCGGACATTGCCGGCGGCCACGTGCACCTGCACCGGGTTGCCGTCATAGACCCGTTCATGCCGGATCGCGTTGCACCAGAAGCGGGTCACTTTTTCCTCGTGCGTGGGCCAGTCGTCCACGTGCACGGCAAAGACCGGCCCAAGCTTGGGATGGGCGCGGATACGCGCGTAGAACCGGGCAACGACGCGGGCGATCTCGTCTTCCGAGACATCAAATTTCGGCGGCAAGGGCATGGCGTGGACATATGCGATGGGTGCGGCGGCGAAAAGGGGCTTGATCCAGGACAAGGCAATGCGCCGCAGGCCGGACCAGTCTGGCGCAATGACGGAACACGGACACAGCCAGGCCGAGGTCGAGGCCCGCATCAACGCCCCGGCCGGGCGTGGCCATCTGCGCGATATGATCTATGGCGCCATCGATGGCTCGATCACCACCTTCGCCATCGTCGCGGGGGTCGCCGGGGCGGGGCTGTCGCCCTTCATCATCATAGCGCTGGGCATGGCGAATGTTCTGGCCGACGGGTTTTCCATGGCCGCCGGCAACTATTCCGGCACAAAGTCGGAGTTGGACGAGATCAAGCGCCTGCGCGCGGTCGAGGCGCGCCATATCCGCGACCACCCCGAGGGCGAGCGGCGCGAGATCCGCGAAATCCTGCGCCAGAAGGGCCTGGAGGGGGCCTTGCTTGAAGATGCTGTGACGGCGATCGCGGCCAACCAGAAGGCGTGGATCGACCTCATGATCGAGAGCGAATACGGACTATCCGCGGTCGAGCCGCACCCCATGCGGGCGGCCCTGGCCACGTTCGGCGCCTTCCTGTTGGCCGGGATCGTGCCGCTTTTGCCGTTCTTCCTGGGGCTGGACGCACCCTTTGGATGGTCCATCGGCCTGACCATGGCGATGTTCTTCGCCGTTGGGGTCTGGAAAAGCCATTGGTCGCTGGCCCCGTGGTGGCGCTCGGGGTTCGAAACCTTTGCTATCGGCGGTGTCGCCGCCCTGATCGCCTATTTCGTCGGGACGCTTTTCGCGGTCTGAACGCGTCGCGTTTCCGCACACTTTACCCTTGTTGCCAGCGGTCCTATAAGCGGCCCTGACATGAGACATGCACGGCCGATCATTCGAATTACGTCCCCGGCGCTCTGGGCCTGATCAGAGACGCCGGGCAAAGGTGTCCGAGGGATCCGCACCGCACCGAACAGCCGTGAAAACCACCGAATTGCGAAGGACGCGACACGATGTGCGCCGATACGCCTGACTACAAAGATACCCTGAACCTGCCGAAAACCGACTTTCCCATGCGCGCGGGCCTGCCCAAGCGCGAGCCCGAATGGCTGGCCCGGTGGGACGAGATCGGCATCTACGACCGCCTGCGCGAGAAAGAGGGCCGCACGCCATTCATCCTGCATGACGGCCCCCCCTACGCCAATGGCCACCTGCATATCGGTCACGCCCTGAACAAGACGATCAAGGACATGATCGTGCGGTCCCACCAGATGATGGGCCATGACAGCCGCTATGTGCCGGGCTGGGATTGTCACGGCCTGCCGATCGAGTGGAAGATCGAGGAGAAATATCGCGAAAAGGGCCAGGACAAGGACCAGGTGGATGTCATCGACTTCCGCCAGGAATGCCGACGTTTCGCCGAGGACTGGATCGACATCCAGCGCGACGAGTTCAAGCGCCTCGGGATCACCGGCAACTGGGCCGATCCCTACCTGACGATGGATTTCCACGCCGAACGCGTCATCGCCGAGGAATTCATGAAATTCCTGATGACCGGCACGCTCTACCAGGGCTCCAAGCCGGTCATGTGGTCGCCCGTGGAACAGACGGCCCTTGCCGAGGCCGAGGTCGAATACCACGACAAGGAAAGCTTCACGATCTGGGTTAAATTCCCTGTTGCGACCGATGGCGAGCTGCAAGGCGCCAACGTCATC
>JAAAPD010000052.1 GCA_009908505.1 Alphaproteobacteria bacterium
CAGGAAGGCGGGATCGGCCACGATCTCCATCACCTTGCAGCCCACGGCACAGGCCAGCGGGTTGCCGCCGTAGGTGGAGCCGTGCGTGCCCGCGGTCATGGGCTGCGCGGCCGTTTCGGTGGCCAGCACCGCGCCCAGCGGGAAGCCGCCGCCTATGCCCTTGGCCACCATCATGATATCCGGCGCCACCCCGGCCCAGTCATGCGCGAAGAGCTTGCCGGTGCGGCCCATGCCGCATTGCACCTCGTCGAGGATGAGCAGCAGGCCGTGGGCGTCGCACAGATCGCGCAGACCCTGCAGGCACGGATCGGGCAGCGGGCGGATGCCGCCCTCGCCCTGTACCGGCTCGACGAGGATGGCGCCGACATCGGGCTGCGCGGCGGCGGCCCGCAGCGCCTCGTGATCGCCCCAGGGCAGGCTGCGGAATCCGGGCAGGAGCGGGCCGAACCCCTTGGTCATCTTTTCGGATCCGGCGGCGGCGATCCCGGCGCCGGAGCGGCCGTGGAACGCCCCCTCGAAGGTGAGGATCGTGGTGCGATCCGCACCGCGGTCGTGCCAGTATTTGCGGGCCATCTTGACGGCCAGCTCGCAGGCCTCGGTGCCCGAATTGGTGAAGAAGGCCGTGTCGGCGAATGTCGCCTCGACCAGCAGATCTGCCAGCCGCTGTTGCGCTTCGATCTGGTAGAGGTTGGAGACATGCCAGAGCTTGCCCGCCTGGTCTGTCAGGGCCTGCACCAGGGCAGGATGGGCATGGCCCAGCGCGTTCACCGCGATCCCGGCCCCGAAGTCCAGGAAGCGCCGCCCGTCGCGTTCGACCAGCCAGCTGCCGTCGCCCGCCACGAAGTTGAGCGGCGCGCGGGTGTAGGTAGGAAGAACTGTGGGGATCATCCTGGTGGTCCTTGCGTGGAAAGCCCGAGTGATGCCGACACGACGGGCGGTGTCAATCTGTCTGGCGGAACGTGGTTGGGAAAAGATGCGCGGCCACGGCGGCGCGGACGCCGGGTCAGCGTCGGCGGCGGGTCTCGGCCGTGGGCATCGCGCAGGTCATGCGGTGGCGTCTAGGTCAATCGGCCCGGTTTGGGAACCCCTTTTCTAAGGCGTGGCTCCGGGCATTCCTGCCTCAGGCCTTGAGCCGGTAGCCCCGTTTGAGCCAGGTCCAGACGAGCCCGAGGATCACGGCGGCCGCGCCCAGCACCATCGCCAGCCCCAGCCAGGGCGAACTGTCGGACACGCCGATGGCCCCGTAGCGCACCCCGTCGATCATGTAGAAGAACGGGTTGAGGTGGCTGATCATCTGTACAGCCGGCGGCAGTGCCTCGATCGAGTAGAAGGTGCCCGACAGGAAGGCCAGCGGGGTGATGACGAAATTGGTCAGGGCCGCGAGTTGATCGAACTTGTTGGCATAGATGCCGCCGATCATGCCCAGACCCCCGAGCACGACCGACCCGGCGACCACGAAGGTCAGCGACCACAGCGGGTGCGGCCAGGCAACATCCAGGAACAGCCAGGCCCCGATCGCGATGACCAGCGCGACGAGAAGCCCGCGCGCGACGGCCCCGGCCAGATACCCCACGAGCAGCTCCGCCGGCGACAGCGGCGGCATCAGCGTGTCCACGATGTTGCCCTGCACCTTGGCGGAGGCGATCGAGGAGGAGGTATTGGCAAAGGCGTTCTGGATCACCGTCATGGTCAGGATGCCCGGCGCGATGAACTCCAGGAAGGGCACGCCCATGACATCGCCCCGGCGGCTGCCGATCGCGATGGTGAAGATCAGCAGCAGCAGCGCCGCGTTGATCAGCGGCGCCATCACGGTCTGGGTCCAGACATTGATGAAACGCTGCACCTCGCGCCGGGCCAGCGTCCAGGTTCCAAGCCAGTTCACCGCGCCGAATCGGCGCACGCCCATCTCCGGTTTCTCGGTCATCCGCCCGTCCTTTTGCCCGCGATCCGCTTGTATCTGCAGTGCGTGTGCTTAGAATAGGATGCTGACCCGAGATACAACCCCCTGCGCGGTGTCCGAGCGGCGCCCGGGGCCAGACCGAGCGGATTGGAAGCAGATGTCCTGGAGCGACGAGCGCGTCGAGACGTTGAAGAAGATGTGGACGGAGGGCCAGTCGGCCAGCCAGATCGCCAAGGAGCTGGGCGGCGTGACCCGCAACGCCGTGATCGGCAAGGTGCACCGGCTGGGTCTGTCGAACCGGGCCGGCGCGGCCGGGGCGCCCGACGCGACGACCGCGGTGCCGGCACCCGAGGCACCGGCGAAACCGGCCCCGGCTGCCAGGCCGGCCGCCAAGCCCGAGGCCCGGCCCGAGCCGGAGGCCGAAAGCCCGGCCCCCGCCGCGCCCGAGCCCGACGCGGACGAACACGATGAGGCCGCCGAAGAGGCACCGCGCACCGCCGCGCGCCGGGCCATCATCCCGGCGGGCCAGCCGCTGCCGCCCCAGCCCAGCGCCAACGAGATCGACCCCGACGCGCTGGCCAAGGTCAGCGAGGTCGAGAAGGCCGCCAAGAAGCTCAGCCTGATGGAGTTGACCGAGCGGACCTGCAAGTGGCCCATCGGCGACCCGGCGACCGAGGATTTCTATTTCTGCGGCCTGCCGGTGCAGCAGGGCAAACCCTACTGCGAGGCCCATGTCGGCGTCGCCTTCCAGCCCATGTCCAGCCGCCGCGACCGCAAACGCTAGAGGATCTCCCCAACCCGCTGGCGCAGCGCCGGCACAATCTCCGTTTCGATCCAGGGATTGCGACGCAGGACAGTGGTGTTGCGCCACGACGGATGCGGCAGAACGAAGGTGCCCGGCGCATGGGCGCGCCAGTTGCGCAGGGTCTCGACCACCCCCGTGCGCGCGGCCTGCGGGCCGAGATGCCAGCGCTGGGCGTGGCCGCCGATCACCACGGTCGTTGCCAGACGGGGAAGTTGCGCCATGACCGCCGCGCGCCAGGTTTCCGCGCAGCGCCGCGGCGGCGGCAAGTCGCTGCCGCGCGCGTCATATCCCGGAAAACAGAAGGCCATTGGCACGATCGCAACCCGGTCCTTGTCGTAGAAGGCATCGCGGCTCAGGCCCAGCCAGTCGCGCAGCCGGTCGCCCGACCGGTCATCGAAGGGCACGCCGCTTTCATGCACGCGCATCCCCGGCGCCTGCCCCGCGATCAGCAGGCGGGCACCGGGCCGGAACCAGGCCACCGGGCGCGGGGTATGGGCGGTTCTGGTGGCCGCGAAGTCACCGGCGCACAGCCTGCAGGCCCGGATGCGGGATTTCAGCGTGTCGGCATCCACGATTCAAGTCGCCTCCAGCCGGATACTGTAGCGCCGCCCCGGCCGCCTGTCAGCCCGCGGTGCCCCTCAGGCCACCTTGTCGCTTTGCAGGCCGGAAATCGCCTGGATCAGGCTGTCCTCGGTCACCTCGTCCGAAGTGAAGGTGCGCATCACCCGGCCCGAGAACATCGCCACGATCCGGTCGGAGACATGCAGCACCTCGGGCATTTCCGAACTGATGACGATGACGGCATAGCCCTGCGCGGCCAGGTCGCGGATCAGGTTGTGGATCTCGGATTTCGAGCCGACGTCGATGCCGCGCGTCGGCTCGTCGACGATCAGCACCTCGGGGCGCATCGACAGCCACTTGCCGATGACGATCTTCTGCTGGTTGCCGCCCGACAGGTTGCCGACGGTCTGGCGCCAGCCCGGCGTGCGGATATCGAGCTTGTCGCGGTACTGGTCGAAGATCGAGATCTCGGCCCCGTCGCTGACGAAGGGCCCGGCGGTCAGGTCGTCGACCTGCGGCAGGGTCATGTTGTCGCGGCAGTTCATGCCCAGCACGAGGCCCTGGCCCTTGCGATCCTCGGGCACCAGCGAGATTCCCCGCGCGATGGCCTCGATCGGGGAGTGGATGCGCACCTCCTGCCCGCCCAGCAGGATCTGCCCCTCGGACGGATCGCGCAGGCCGAAGATCGTCTCGGCGATCTCGGTCCGGCCGGCACCGACCAGCCCGTAGAAGCCCACGACCTCGCCCCGGCGGACGGTGAAACTGACGTCACGGAACAGGTGACCGCAGGACAGGCCGCGCACCTCGAGGGCGATGTCGCCCATCTCGTGGTGGCTCTCGTTGCGGCTCAGGTCCAGCTTGCGCCCGATCATCAGCTGCGTGACCGCCTCTTCGTCGGTTTCGGCGGTGTTGAGCGTGCCGCGATACTGGCCGTCGCGCAGGACGCTGATCCGGTCGGTGATCTTGAAGATTTCCTCCATCCGGTGCGAGATGTAGATGATCCCGACGCCCCTTGATTGCAGATCCGCGATCACCTTGAACAGCACGACCTTTTCGGCATCAGTCAGCGAGGCCGTGGGTTCGTCGAAGATGACCGCGCGCGGGTCGACGGTCAGCGCGCGGGCGATCTCGACCATCTGCTGGTTGGCGATCGACAGGTCCCCGACCCGGGTGCGCGCATCGAAGCTGACGTTGAGTGTCTTGAGGATCGCGTCGGTATCCGCGTAGAGCTTGCCCCAGTCCACCCGGCCGAAGGATTTAAGAGGCAACTCGCCCAGCCAGATGTTCTCGGCCACCGAAAGTTCGTCCGCGAGGCTGAGTTCCTGGTGGATGAATACCACGCCGCGGGCCTTGGCCTGCATGGGCGAGGTGATCTCGACCGGCTCCCCGGCCACGTGGATTTGACCCTCGTCGGGGTCGTAGATGCCACCCAGAACCTTCATCAGTGTCGACTTGCCGGCGCCGTTCTCGCCCATCAGGGCGTGAACCTCGCCGGGGCGCAGATCGAAGGAGACACCATCGAGGGCGCGCACGCCGGGGAAGGTCTTGACCACCCCTTCGAGACGCAGAACAGAAGATTGATCCGTCATGTCTTGAGCTCCTCCTTGCCCTTGCGGTTCAGCTGGCGATCCAGAAACAGCACCGCGATGAGGATCAGGCCGATCACGAGGTTCACCGTCTCCGTCCCGGCGCCGACATAGCCCAGCCCCTTGCGCAGAAGCTGGATGGCGATGACCCCGCCGAGCGTCGAGACGATCGAACCGTAACCGCCCGCCAGCTTGGTGCCGCCAAGAACGACGGCCGTGATCGCCCAGAGCTCGTAGAGCATCCCGTCGTTGGGGTTGACCGACCCGGTGCCGGACGAGAACACGATCCCCGAAAGCGCGGCGAGAAAGCCGATCAGCATGAAGTTCCAGAGGAAATGCGGCCCGACCTTGATACCGGCGTTCACCGCCGCGTCACGGTTGTTGCCGATGGCATAGGCATTCCGTCCGTGCACCGTCCTGGTCATGAGCAGCCAGAGGAGCAGCGCGGCACCCAGCAGGAACCAGCTGGCGGTATTCAGGCCCAGGAACTGCGCTTCGGCGAAATCGATCAGGGTCCAGTTCAGGTGGCTTGTCGGCTGTTCGCCGTTGTAGGCGAAGACCAGCCCGCGAAACCCGAGCATCGAACCCAGCGTGACGATGAAGGCATCGACCCCGGTCTTCCAGACGATCAGGCCGTTGATCGCCCCCAGCACGACGCCTGTCAGCAAGGCGAAGCACCATGACAGCGGAATGGCCCAGTCGCCCAGGGCCTGCATGAAGGGCCAGGTCATGCTGTCCAGCATGACGATGGCAGCAAGGGCGAAGGTGGCCCCGACGCTCAGGTCGATATTGCCGTTGATCATGACGATCGTCATGCCCAGGGCGATGATCCCGATCGGGGCGGATTGCTGCAGAAGCAGCAACATGTTGTCCACGCTCAGGAACACCGTATCGGTGACCGACAGGAATTGTCCCGCGATCGAGAAAAAGGCCAGTTCGAGGACGATGAAGCCCCAGATCGCGCCTTGCTTGAGAAGGTCTTTTCGTTTTTCGGGTGTCATGTCGTCCCCTCCCTCAGGCGATCGGTGACCAGAGTCGGCCCCGCTTGGCGGCGATGTCGAGCCAGACAGCCAGGATGATGACCAGCCAGATCACCACGTCCTGCACGTAGAACTCGAGACCGACCAGAAGCAGGCCGTTCTCGATGAACCCGAAGATCAGCACGCCGATCACCGTCTTGACGATCGTGCCCGACCCGCCGAGCAGCGACGCGCCGCCGAGGATGACCATGGCCAGCACCTCCAGCTCGTAGCCCTGGCCCACCGTGTTCTGGCTGCCCAGGCTGCGGCTGGCCTGCAGCAGGCCGGCGGTGGCCACGCAGAAGGCCGAGATCAGGTAGGTGAAGAACACCACCCGCGCCCGCGGAATGCCCGAGAAGGTTGCCGCCTGGCCGTTGCCGCCCACGGCATAGATCTTGCGCCCGAAGGGCGTCTTGGACAGCACCAGGCCGAGGACCACCGCCAGCAGGCCGAAAATGATGATCGGCATCGGCACGCCCGCGATGCTGCCCTGTCCGAAGACGCTGAACCAGGTGCCCTGCTTGTCGGCGATGTCCATGTTCTGGCCGCCCGACCATGTCAGCGTCAGACCGTGGATCGCCGAAAGCATGCCCAGCGTCACGATCAGGGAATTGAGTTTCAGATACCCCACGAGGAACCCGATGAAGGCCCCCAAGGCCAGCGTCAGCCCGAACATCGCCGGGATCGCCAGCGTCGGGCCCAGCGTGTCGTGCAGGTCCAGCACGACGATGGTCGAGAAGGACATCATCGACCCGACCGACAGGTCGAGGTTGCCGCCGATCACCACGAAGGTCACGCCCAGCGCCATCACCCCGAGAATGGCCGAGGACCGGATCACCCCGAAGATGTTGTCGATCGCGATGAATCGCTGATTGGCCAGCGCGAAGCCGACCATGAACAGAACGAAGGCGACCAGGATCCCCTGCCGGGCCAGGAAGCCGCCGATACCCTTTTTCGTCAATTCCGCCATGTCATCCTCCCAGATGGTGCGCCGCGGCGCGGCCCGGTCACACCAAGGTCATCCCACCGTCGATCATCACGATCTGCCCGGTCATGTAGTCGCTGTCCCTCGAGGCCAGGAACGTCGTCGTCCCGGTGATATCCTCTGGCCGGGCGACGCGGCCCTTGAGGATCTCGGCCGAAAATTCCTCCATCGCCTGGCCGGGGCGGTCGGCGGCGCCGATCTCCAACAGGTCGCGGTCGACCTGTTCCCACATCTCGGTGGCGACGACCCCGGGGGCGAACCCCGTGACCGTGATATCATGTTTGGCCAGATCGCGTGCCCCCGATTGTGTGAGCGCGACGACCGCCCACTTGCTGGCACAATAGGGCGCGACGTTGTCGAACCCCTGCCGGCTGGCGATGCTGGCGGTGTTGACGATCTTGCCGCCCCCGCCCTGGGCGATCATCTGCCGCGCGGCTTCCTGCATGCCGATCATGCAGCCCAGCCCGTTGACCCCCATGATGAAATTCCAGTTGTCCTCGGTCACGTCGAGGAAATTCATCGGCTTGTTCACGCCCGCGTTGTTGAACTTCACATCGAGCC
>JAAAPD010000001.1 GCA_009908505.1 Alphaproteobacteria bacterium
GTCCCGGTCAAGGTGTTCGAGGCCCAGATCAAAGGTCAGCGCATCGGTCACCACATAGCCAAGCTCGACCCCGCCCTCTCGGTCGTGTTCGCCATTTTCCGATGTAAAATCATTGAAATACAGGGCGATCCTCAGGCGATCGCTCGGCTCCGTTTCAAGCGCGACGCCCCAGAGTGTCTCGTCATCCTCGACCTGGTAATCATAGGTGGAAAAGCCCGCCTTTCGATCTTCGTAATAGGCGCTGACATTGCCCGGCACGGCCAGACCCAGATCGGCCAGGTCGGCCCGGGCATCGAGTCGCCAGGCCTCCCCGTCGCCGCCTGCCCCAGGCTGCGCGTCAAAGACCAGCCCGCCATTGGCCGAGACGTTGCTGGCAAATCCCGGCCCTTCGGAGCGGGCATAATCCAGCGCCAGCCAGGTGTTCGAACCCGGCTGCCATAACAGGTCGAACCCGGCGGCGCGCTGATCGCCTGTTCCGGTCTCCTCACTCATCGCGGTGACGCCAACGCGCAATTGGTCCGAGACCCAGGCCTCGGCCCGGCCACCATAGGCCAGGGCGTCCAGATCGCCCGCATCGGGGCTGTATTCGTATTGCACGACCAGATCCACCTCGGTCGCGCCGCCCGGATCGGTGACCACGACACCCCCGCCCCCGGTTGCACCCGAAAGCGGCGCGGCCAGCGTCACGACGCCCTGGATGTAGTTGATCGCATAATCCTGCCCCGCGACCAGGGTGCGGGATTCCAGCACCCGGCCGGTCGAGGCATCACGCACCTGCGCCGTAACGGTTTCGGTTCCGATGCCGATATCCTGGCGGTTTAGGAAATAGACCGATCCGCCGGTCGCACCCAGAACGTCGCGCTGCGGCAGGCGTTCGGGTTGGGCGGCGTAGAGGTCGAAGGCGAAGCGGGCGTCGCCGTCAGCGGTCTGTTCGACGCTGTCCCAATGGGCGGCAAGGCCGTAGAGGCTGCGCTCGTTGCGCAGATAGCCGCCCTGCACATCCGCAGTATAGTCGCCCCAAAGCAGGTAATCGCCGTCGCGTTCGAGGCGCAGGTAGAATTTCCCGGAGGTCGGCGTGTCATCCAACAGGGTGCTGTCATCGCCATAGGTGGGATAGAGATCGTCGGGATCGACCCGGAGCAATACCGAGCGCGGATCGCGTTCGTCGAGGTCCCGAAAGATGTCCTTGATCGGGCCTTCCCCGGTATCGACCTGGGCGGTCAGTTCGACCCCGTTGGCATAGCGCCCGGTCAGATATCCGGCTAGGCGTCCGTCGACATAGGTGTCGCGGCCATGCACGTCACTGTCGGTGACGCCGAAGGTCAGATCGGCGGTGGCGACATGAAACCAGTCCGAGGCCGGCACGGTGATGTCGCGCACCAGGTCGACCGGCGTCCCTGCACCGTCCACGGCCACGCGCACCGGATGGCGACCCGGCGGCAGGATGCGTTGCAGAACGAAGCGCCCCCCGGCATCCGGAGTGATCCGTTCGCCAAGGGTCTGCACCGTCGCGCCGGGCGCGATCGTGTCGCCTGAAACGGTGACTGCACCGCCATAGACGGGGATCGCCTGGCGGGCGGTGGCATCGGTGCCGTCCTCGACCCCGTCGGCGCGCAACCGGCTGTCCTTTGTCACCAGCGACAGGGGCGCGGTTTCGTCGTAGCGGCCCCGCGCATCGTAAACCCGGTGGGTGGCATATATCTCGCCCTCGGGGCGCGACACGGTCACGGTCCCGTTGGGCGCGATCGGATAGGCGCCGACCAACTGCGGCGCGCCAGGACCGGAGGCATCATAAAGCCTGATCTCGCCCCTCTCGACAAAGGCCGGGTAGTTCAGCGCGCTTTGCAGCGTGACGCTGGGCCCGGGCGTGCCGCCGACAATCTCCAGATCCAGCCTCTTGGCGACGTTCAACCCGTCATACTGGATCCGCAGATCGGACTCAGCCAACTGCGCATCGGGGCGCTGGAGGCGAGGTTGGATGGCTGTATCCCCGGCCACCGGGGCCTCGTCGATCGAAATCAGGAAACCCGCGCCGTCCCGCGCCAGCGGCGCGGTTCCGATCAGCGCCGTGGTGCCGACCAGCAGCGCGCGAGAGCACCCTCTTGCCACATTACCCATCACTGTACCCTCGCAATCGTCGTCTCGATCCGCAGCGCGTAGTCACCGCGCCAGGCGTCCCGGATCAGCGTCTCGACCACCTGTAGCCGTGCTCGGGCCGCGTCCTCACCTTCACCGTCGTGGTAATAGGTCAGCCGCAGGACCGAAGGCGAGGCGGCCAGTTGCCCCACCATCGCCTCTATGCCCGCAACCAGGTCGGGCGTCGCCCGGTCGCCCGCAAATGCCGCCGCGGTCAGGTCGATATCGACCAAACGGGCCAACGAAACCCCGAAATTCATCTCGGCCATTATGCCAGGGGTAAGGCGCAGGGTGCGCGGGTTCTCGGTGCTGACCCGATAGCCCGTCGGCAGCGAGCGTTCATCGACCTTCAGCGTGAAATTCGCACCCCGGGCCGGCGGCAATGCGGCGCAGGGCACGTGGAAGCGGCCGAATTCATCGGTGGTGATGATGTCGCCGCGGACCGTGGTCAGCTGCACGCCGGGAATCCCGGGCTCTCCGTAGTTCTGCTGCTCGACCTCGGCCGGGCCGGTTCCGAACTTGCCATCGACGAAGATATCCTGGTCGGTGATCGCCGCGCGCGCATCGGGCGGCGGATCCTGGTAGCCGTTGCCGTTTCGATCCTCAAACACCTTGCCGATGACGTCGGTGCAGTCGAAGACCGGCTCGGGCGCGACACGCAAGGTCGCCTCTGCCCGGTTCGACACGCGCGCCCCGGTGCTGTCGAGGATGTAGGCGGTGTTGGTGAACTCCCCCGCGCCGCCCAGCAATTGCGCCGACAGGTTGACACTTAGCGTTTCGCCCGGCGCCAGGGTGATTCCGGGCCAGGTCAGGCTACGGCCCGAGACCTGTGGCGCGAGGCTGGCCGAGCCATCGACATAGAGCATGCCGGCGGGCAATTCGTCGACCAGGGTCAACCCGCTTTCGGCGGTGGTGTTGCCGTTGGTGAAGCTGAGTTCATAGTCGACGACCGAGCCGGCCCGGAACGGCCCGGGGCTGAGCACCTCTTTGGCCGCCGACAGGTCCGGTTCGGGCTCGCTGCCCTGCACCGATGCCCTGGCTTGGACCGGGACGGAGACGCGATCCGACGTCACCTCGGCCACGTTGTCGGCGGCGGGTGAACCGCCGGCGATATCGTATTCCACCACCAGTACCACGCTGCCGGTTTGGCCCGGCAGAAGAACCGCGCCCGGGGCGAGCGTGTCGATATCCCCTGCCCCATCGAAGCCGGGATTGGCGGCCGCGGCGTCGAAGCCGTCGACCTCTGGCGGGGCGACCGAGATCAGCGCGGCCGGGGCCACCCAGGCGGCAAGATCATCCGTGACCTGCACATCCGAATGGGTCACGTTGCCGGCATTCTCGGCGGTGATCGTGAAGGTCACGCGGAACAGGCTGCCAGCGACGCGTTCAGGCACGGTCGCGCTCTTGTCGGCGAGGATCGTCGTATCGGCAGGCACAAGCACCTCGGTCGGATCGGACGTGGTGTCGCCATCGGTGTCGTCGCCATCGTCCGAGGTATCGCTGACCGGAAGGCCGTTGGGCGTCGTCCCGGCCAGGGTCGCGGTGTTGCGGATGCCGCCCGCGTCGATATCGGCCTGACTCATCGTATAGGCGACCGTCCAGGCGGTCACTGCCCCCGGCACGAGCGTGCCGTCGAAGCCCGCCTGCGTCGTGATGCTGTCCGGGGTCAGCGGCGTGCCGGACACATCGGTCAGCGTATCGGCCAGGGTCAAGCCGGACAGGGTGACATTGCCGATATTGGTCGCGGTGATGTCGAAGGTGACCGCATCGCCCGCCATCGTCGGCGCGCTGGTCGTGGTCTTGACCAGGTCGAGACCGGGCGCGGCGGGGATCACCAACTCGGTCGGGTCGACCGGCGGATTGCCGTCGCCGGGATCATCGTCGGACGACACACCCGTGACCGGCGTGCCCGAGGGCCCCTGCCCTTCAGCTGTGGCCAGGTTGGACAAACCGCCGGCATCGACATCCGCCTGGGTGAGCGTGTAGCGCAGTTCCCACGCCCAGACACTGCCCGGCGCCAGAGTCGTGTCGCCCACGCCGGGAGAGACGCGGACAGGGGCGGGCGCGCTGAGTGCGGTTCCGTCGCGGCGGCTGAGATCGTCGCTGATGGTCACATCGGTGATGTCGACATTGCCGCGGTTGGCGGCCTCGATCCGGAACACGACCTCGTTCCCGGCCTCGGCGCCCGAAGACGCGACCGACTTGGTCACGACCAGCTCCGGCGCGCGGGTGATCGGCACCTCGGTCGGGGTGTCGTCACCGTTGGCGTCGATCCCGTCATCCGAGACATCGCTGACAGCGGTGTCGTTCGGGTCGGTGGCCGTCACGGTGGCGGTGTTGCGCACCCCGCCGGCATTGATGTCGGATTGGGTGATGGTGTGCGGCGCGGTGTAGGTCCAGACCTCGCCGACATCCAGCGCGCCGTCCGTGTCGGTATCGCCCCCGGCATAGGCGAAGGGCGCGTCCAGTGCCGTCGCCGCCCCGGTATCGATCCGCGTCATCGTATCGGTGATTGGGCCCGGAGTCAGGGTGACGTTGCCGGTATTCTCGACCTGCAGCGTGAAGGTGATCACCGAGCCGAGCGTTGTCGCCGGCACACTTGCGGTCTTGGTCACGTCAAGCTCCGGATCCGCCGCCGGGCCCGGTGTGGTCAGCGTGTCGGTGGTGCTGTCTGTTGCGCCCGAAGGGGCGGTCCAGCCGGCGGTGGCGGTGTTGACGATCTGCCCTGCATCCACATCCGCCTGGGTCACGGTATAGGGCATGCGGCAGGTCGCACTGTCGGTGGCGCCCACGGCCAGGGTCGGGATCGTGCAGACATAGCCCGGCACCAGCGGATCGGTAACGGTGACGTCCGAAAGGGTGAAAGGCCCTTCATTCGTCACGGCGAAACCGTAAGTCAGCGTCGATCCCGCACCACCGAAGGGATCGGGGCTGGCGGATTTCACAAGGCTGAGCGTCCCGGCGCCGGTCGGGCCGGTCGACGTCACCGGATCGCTGTCATCACGGATGGCTGTTCCGGTCGGCGACAGGCCAGAGGCGGTTGCGGTATTGACCACCTCGCCCGCGTCGATATCAGCCTGGGTCACGGTCAGGGAGCCGTTGCAGCTCGCGCTGTCGCCCGGTGCCAGAAGGCCCGTATCGCAGGACAGGCCCGGCAGCAGTGGGTCGGTGACGGTGACGCCGCTGACGCTCTGATTGCCGGTGTTCTCCACCACCAGCGTATAGGTCAGAACATCGCCGATCGCGGCATAGACCGTGCTGTCCACGCTCTTGTCCAGCGTCAGTTCGGGCGCACCATCGGCCAGAACCTCCTCGGTGTCCGGGGGGCTGACCACCTGGGTCGGGCCAGTGCCGAATTCGGTCTGGGCAAAGCCCGAATTCAGCAGGCGTCCGGCATCCAGATCCGCTTGTGTAACGGTATAGCTGGCCTGGCAGGTCACGACTTCGCCGGGGATCAGGTCGGGATTTCCCGCATCAGGGGTGAAACAGGCGATCGGGCCTGGGATATGATCGTCCACCACTTCGACTGGGGCGGCGAAGGAAACCTCACCGGTATTCGTCACTGTGAATTCGAAGGTCAGGATATCGCCCACTTCGGCAAAGCGGCCGCCGGGCCGGTCGCTTCCGCCGGCATCGGTGACGGTTAGGATCGCCTTGTCGAGGCCCAGGGACGGCGTTCCGTCATTGGGCACCGTGGCCGAGACCTGCGGGCTGTCGGTATCGCCGCTAGAGGCCCGGGCCAGGTTGGTGACCGAGGCCAGCAGAACGTCATCAGGGGTGACAGTGTAGTCGCCAGTGCATGTAAGCGCGGCGCCCGGGGCCAGCCCGCCGGCCGGCAGCGGATCACAATTCACGACCGGAATCAGGTTGTCTGTCACGGTGACCGGGTCGGTCAGGGTGACATTGCCGGTATTGGTCGCCGTGTAGGTGTAGCTGACCACGGCACCCACGATGAAGTCTTCGGCAGGTAGGTCCTGCGGCGTCTTGATCACCTCCAGCGCCGGGGCTTGCAGCACCGGCACGGTGACGCTGTCCACGGACGGGTCCGCACCCGGCACACTGGCGGTTGCGGTATTGACCACGCTGCCCGCGTCCAGCTCGGCCTGGGTCACCGAATAGCTGCCGGTGCAGGTCGCCGTGGCGCCGGGGGCCAGCGGCGGGGCCGGACAGGTGACCGTGCCACCCGCGCCGTCGATCAGCGGGTCCGCGACGGTGATCGGGTCAGTCAAGGTGACATTGCCGTTATTCGTAACGGCGAATTCGAAGTCGATCACATCGCCCACGGCCGATACCGTGGCGGGCGCGCCGGCGGCACGCGTCTTGATCATGTCGATCGCGGGCGCCGCGGCAATCGGAACCGAGACCGGCGTATCGACCGGATCGCTGACCGGCGGGCCGCTGGGAGGCGTGCCGGTGGCCGTTGCCGTGTTCTCGATTCCGCCGGCATCGATATCGGCCTGGCTCAGCGCATAGGTCACCTGCCACGTCGCGGTCTCACCCACGGTCAGCGTCCCTTCGGCCGAGCCCTGGTCGGCACCCAGCCAAGACGGCCCAGAGGTCGGACTAAGCGGTGTGCCATCGGTGCGGGTCAGGCTGTCGGTGACTGTAACGCCGGTCAAGGTGACGGTCCCCGTGTTCTGTGCCGTGACCTCGAAGATCACGGTATCGCCCAGCCCGGTGGGGGCGGCGACAGTGGTTTTCAACGTCTCGAGTGCGGGGGCGGCGGGAATGACGAATGGCGTCGGCGTCGAGCCTGTACCGGTGCCGGTATCCGACAGGTCCGAGACCGTATCGCCATCCGGCGCCGTCGCGGTGGCCCGTACCGAGTTGGTCAGCCCGCCGCTATCCACATCCGCCTGGGCCAGGACATGGGTCACCTCGTAGGTCCAGACCTCGCCCGGATCCAGCGTGCCGCCATCCCCGGCGCTCAGCACCGGAACCGGCGCCGGCAGGATGTCGGTGCCATCGGCGCGGCGCAGCGTGTCG
>JAAAPD010000024.1 GCA_009908505.1 Alphaproteobacteria bacterium
CGTGCCGTCCTCGAACCACTTGATGTCGATCCGGCCCGGCGCGAAAGAGGTGTTCTTCACCTTAGTGAAGGGCGTCATCCAGTCGATCCGACGCCCGTGCTCGGCCCAGAACCCCTCGGGATCGGACACAGAGGCCGCATACATCTCCTCGTACCGCGCCGCATCAACATGCGCACGCGAAACAGTCGCGGATGACGGGGGGTGGGTGGTGGACATGTCTTCTCTCCCTTGTCTTTCGGGGGACCGCGCGGTTGCCTCCCGCAACCGGGTCCGTGCTGTCATGTCTGCGCCGCCCGGGCGGGCGGCGCAAGGGGGGATCAGATGGCGAGGTATTTCGAACGCAGCGCCTCATCGTCCAGAACCTCTTGGGCCGATCCGTCATAGACCACTTTGCCGATGTCCAGGATCACCGCGCGGTCGGCCAGCTTCAGGGCGGCCACGGCGTTCTGTTCGACGATGACCGTGGTGATGCCCTGGTCGCGGATCAGCTCCAGCGTCTTGGCGATTTCCTGCACGATGACCGGGGCTAGCCCCTCGTAGGGTTCGTCCAGCAGCAGCACCTTGATGTCGCGGCACAGCGCCCGGGCGATGGACAGCATCTGCTGTTCGCCGCCCGACAATGTGGTGCCTTCCTGCGCGCGGCGTTCCTTGAGCCGCGGGAACAGTTCGTAGACACGTTCCAGCGACCAGCCATGGGGCGGGGCGATCTGGGCAAGCTTGAGGTTCTCCTCGACCGTCAAACCGGGAATGATGCAGCGATCCTCGGGCACGAGCGCGATGCCGTTCTGGGCGGCCTGGTGCGATTTCATCTCGTGCAGGGGCTGGTGATCGAGCCAGATTTCCCCGTGCTTGAGCTCGGGGTTGCCCATGCGCGCAATGGTCCGCAGGGTCGAGGTCTTGCCGGCCCCGTTGCGGCCCAGCAAGGCGAGGATTTCGCCCTCGTGGATATCGAAGCTGACGCCCTGGACGATGAAACTTTCGCCGTAATAGGCCTGAATTTCCCAGACGCTCAGGTATTTGGGCGCCGTTGCGGCCATGTTGCGGTTCTTGTCGAAGGCTCCCTCGCGGGACAGGTGTTCTACATGTGTCATAGCGGGACTCCTCAGACCTGTGCTTCGCCGAGATACGCTTCGCGCACCTTGGGATGGCCCTTGATGTTGTCGGGGGTGTCCTCGACCAGGGGGCTGCCCTGGGCAAGGACGGTGATCCGGTCGGCAAGGCTGAACACCACGTTCATATCGTGTTCGATGATCGCCATGGTGATGCCGCGCTGGGTGCGGATGTCCTTGAGCAGCTGGATCGTGTTCTGGGTGTCGGCCCGGGCCATGCCCGCGGTCGGTTCGTCCAGCAGCAGCAGCTTGGGTTCCTGCACCAGGCACATGGCCATTTCCAGCCGCCGCTTGTCGCCGCGCGACAGGGAACTGGCGATCATGCGGGATTTCTCCAGCATGTTGACCTCGTCCAGCATCTCCTCGGCCCGGGCGATGACGGTCTTTTCCTGGGGTACGGATTCGATGGCGTGCATCCGGAAGGCGCCGTCGCGCTTGGCGAAGACCGGGATCAGCATGTTTTCCAGCACGCTCAGGTCGCCGAAGATTTCGGGCGTCTGGAACACGCGGGAAATGCCCATCTGGTTGATCTCGTGCGGCTTGCGCCCCAGCACCGACTGGCCGTCGAACATGACCGAGCCGCTGTCGGGGATCAGCTTGCCCACCAGGCAGTTGAGCAGGGTGGACTTGCCCGCCCCGTTGGGGCCGATGATGGCGTGGACCGACTGTTCCTGGACCGAGAGGTTCACGTCGCCTAGGGCCTGCAGACCGCCGAAGCGCTTGTTGACGCCACTGACTTCAAGGATACCCATTGGTCTTTCTCCTTATTCGGCGGGTTCGGTGCCGTCGGCCTCGTCGGCCTCGGACGATTTGGACTTGCGGCGGAACAGGCCCATCAGGCGTTGGCCGCCCTCGACGAGGCCACCGGGCAGGAAGATCACGACCAGCATGAACATGATGCCCAGCGTCAGGTGCCAGCCCTTGCCGACGAAGGGATAGACTAGCGAGACCATCACGTCCTCGAACCCGTCGGGCAGGAAGGCGAACCAGTTATGCAGGATATCCTTGTTGATCTTCGAGACGATGTTCTCGAAATACTTGATGAAGCCGGCGCCCAGCACCGGTCCCAGCAGGGTGCCCGCGCCGCCTAGGATGGTCATGATCACGACCTCGCCCGAGGCGGTCCAGAACATGCGTTCGGGGCCCACCTGGGTGTCCATCGCGACCATCAGGCCGCCGGCCAGGCCGGCATACATGCCCGAGATCACGAAGGCCGCCAGCGTGTAGGGCTTGGGGCTCAGGCCGGTGTAGTTCATGCGCTGCTGGTTGGACTTCACAGCCCGCAGCATTATCCCGAAGGGCGACCGGAAGATACGGATCGACAGGTAGAAGGCGATCAGCATGGCCACCGCGGCGATGTAGTAGCCCAGGTTGAAGGTGAAGGCCCAGCCGCCCGCGGCCCAATCGAAGCCGCTGCCCATTTCCATGCCCAGGAAATTGGCCCGGCCGATCTCGCCCTCGGCGACATTGCTCAGAAGCGGGGTGTCGGTGCCCTTGATCTGCAGCCCGGTCTCGCCGCCCGTCAGCGGGGTGAGCACCGAATAAGCAAGGGCGTAGGACATCTGCGCGAAGGCCAGCGTCAGGATCGAGAAGTAAATCCCCGAGCGCCGCAGCGAGATGAAGCCCACCAGCAGCGAGAAGGCGCCGGCCAGGATGATGGCGAAGATGATCGCCGGGATCACGTCCAGCGTGAACAGTTTCAGCGACCAGATGGCCGCGTAGGATCCCACCCCGAGGAAGGCCGCGTGACCGAAGGAAAGGTAGCCGGTCAGCCCGAACAGGATGTTGAAGCCGATGGCGAAGATCCCGAAGATCACGAAGCGCTGCATCAGGTCGGGATAGCCCGCGTTGAACTGCGCCATGCCGGTCCCCTCGGGAAAGGGGTTGAGGATGAAGGGCGCCAGCAGGGTCAGGCCCAGGACGACCAGGAAGAGGGTCGTGTCGTTCTTGTTCAGTCCAAGCATGGCTTAGTCCTCCATCACGCCCTTGCGGCCCATGAGGCCCCGGGGACGGGTCAGCAGAATGATGATGGCAACGAGGTAGATGATGATCTGGTTGATGCCCGGAAGCTTGTCGACCATCCACGGCATGGAGGCGAAGCTTTCCAGGATGCCCAGAAGGAACCCCGCCGCGACGGCGCCGGGAAGCGACCCCATGCCGCCGACCACGACCACCACGAAGCTGAGCACGAGGAAATCCATGCCCATGTGGTAATTCGGCGCGACGATCGGCGCATACATGACGCCCGCAAGCCCCGCCACCGCGGCGGCGATGCCGAACATCAGCGTGAAGCGCTTGTCGATGTCGATGCCTAGCAGACCCACGGTTTCACGGTCGGCCATCCCGGCACGGACGACCATGCCGAAGGTGGTGAATTGCAGGAAGGCGAAGACGCCGGCGATGATCAGGGCGGCGAATAGGAAATAGACCAGCCGCCAGTAGGGATACATGATCGTCAGCGGATCGAAGCCCAGCCAGCTCCCGAAATCCAGGCTGCCGTCGAATGCCTCGGGGGCGGGGGTCTGGATCGGGTTGGCGCCGAAGAAATACTTGATGACCTCCTGAAGGACGATGGCCAGCGCGAAGGTCACGAGGATCTGGTCGGCGTGCGGTCGCTTGTAGAAGTGCTTGATCAGGCCGCGTTCCATGATGAAACCGACGCCGATCATGACCGGGATCGCGAAGAGGATCGAGATCGGAACCGCCCAGTCCACGATGGTGGCCCCGGCCGCCTCGCCGAACCAGTCGTAGACGTAGGGCTGGTCGCGCATCAGCGGGTTGCCGAGGAAATCCGTCTCGCCGGGCACGGCGACCTTGTGGCTGGCCGACAGGATGCGCGACATGATCACGGCACAGAACGAGCCGAGCATGAACAGTGCCCCGTGGGCGAAGTTGACGACACCCAGCGTGCCGAAAATGAGCGTGAGCCCGAGCGCGATCAGCGCGTAGGCAGAGCCCTTGTCGAGCCCGTTGAGAATTTGGACGATGAACTGATCCATGGATCCGGCTGCCTCTTGCAGGAGGGTAGGGGGTCGGAGGCCCGCACGCGGTGCGGGGCGGGCCTCCGGATCGTTTTGGACGGTCTGTCAGGCGGGCGCGTATCAGGCGCCGTTGTTGCAGCTGCCCAAGGTCGCGTCCGCCCCACCCATCTGCGGGTGATCGGGGGCGTAGGTGACCTGTTCGACAGGGGTGACCTCGACGACCTCCAGAAGGTCGAACTCGCTTTGCGGGTTCTCTTTGCCGCGCACGACCAGCACGTCCTTGAAGCACTGGTGGTCCTCGGCGCGGTAGAGGGTCGGGCCGTTGCCCAGCCCGTCGAACTCGAAGTCTTCCAGGGCCTCGGCGACCGCGCAGGGTGCGAAGCTGCCGGCACGGGTGACGGCATCGGCATAAAGCAGCGTCTGCACGTAGCAGGTATGCGCGGCCTGGGACGGCGGGAAGCCGTATTTTTCACCGAAGGAACGCACGAAGGCCTGGGACCCCTCGTCCTGCAGCGACCAGTGCCAGTTCGTCGAGCCGTAGATGCCCTTGACGTTGGCGCCGGCACCGCTGGCCATCAGGCGCGAGTAGAGCGGCACGACGATCTCGAAGTTCTTGCCGTTGGCCTGGGCATCGCGCAGGCCGAACTGAACCGCGTTGGTCAGCGAGTTGACCATGTTGCCGCCGTAGTGGTTCAACACCAGCACGTCCGCGCCCGAGTTCAGGACCGGCGCAATGTAAGAGCTGAAATCGGTCTGCGTCAGCGGCGTCTTCACGGCATTGACGGTTTCCCAGCCCATGGCCTCGGTCGAGGAGCGCACGGCCTCTTCGGTGGTGTAGCCCCAGTTGTAGTCTGCGGTCAGGTGATAGGCCTTGCGGTCGGTGCCGTAGGCATTGGAAAGCACCGGCGCCAGCGCCGCACCCGACATGTAGGAGTTGAAGAAGTGGCGGAAGCCGTTGGCCTTGCGGTCCTTGCCGGTCGTGTCGTTCGAGTGGGTCAGGCCGGCCATGAAGATGACGCCCGCCTCCTGGCAGAGCGCCTGCACGGCCACGGCGACGCCCGAAGAGGACCCGCCGGTGATCATCACCGCGCCGTCCTTCTCGATCATCGAACGGGCCGAGGCGCGGGCGGCGTCGGACTTGGTCTGGGTGTCGCCGGTCACGTATTCGACGCGTTTGCCCATGATGCCGGTGCCGTCGAGCGCCTTCGAGGAGAAGGTGTTCAGCATTCCGCCATCGCCGCCGCCGTTGAGGTGCTCGACGGCCAGTTCATAGGCGCGCAGCTCGTCGGCGCCCTCGTCGGCATAGGGGCCGCTTTGCGGCACGTTGAAGCCCAGCGTCACGGTATCGCCGGTGGGCGCGTTGGTGAACCCGCTGTCCTGCGCGCGCAGGTAGGTGGGCAGTGTCAGGCCGGCACCTGCGATTGCACCGGTCTTGAGCACACCACGGCGCGTGAAGTTGGAATTGGACATTTATTTCCTCCCTTGATGAGACATGTCCGGGGCCTCCTCGCCCGGGACACGAAGCGCAATTCGCGCAGCAACAGTATCCGGGAGGCAGGAAAAGTCCTCAATAACCCTGTCAAAGGCAACAAGTTTTTTGTAAAACTATCCACACGGCGCTGCGAAAAACTGTAAAGAGTTTTTCTCGCGCCCGCAGAAACACGATGGAATCGTTAAGGGAATCGGAATGCCCGAGCGTCAATTGACAGGGACCAGGCTTCGCAACCGCCGCATCGACCGGGGCATGAAGCAATCCGCGCTGGCCCAGGCCGTCGGCATCTCGCCCTCTTACCTCAACCTGATTGAGCACAACCGCCGCAGAATCGGCGGCAAGCTGCTGTCCGACATCGCCCGCGAGCTGGCGGTCGAACCGGAGATGCTGGTCGAAGGCACCGCCAGCGCCGTGCGTATCCCGCTGCAGGAGGCAGCCGGGGAATTCCGCTCGGCCGCGCCCGAGGAGGCCCGCATCGACGAGTTGGTGGCCCGGTTTCCCGGCTGGGCCGCGCTGATCGGCGCGCAGCATGACCGCATCGCCCAACTGGAGGCGCGGGTGCAGCGGCTGACCGACCGGCTGACCCATGACCCCCAGGTCGCCAGCGCCCTGCACGAGGTAATCTCGACGGTCACCGCGATCCGGTCCACCGCCTCTATCCTGGTGGACTCGGAGGACCTGGACCGCGACTGGCAGGCGCGGTTCCACCGCAACCTGGACACCGACAGCCTGCGCCTGTCGGAAAGCAGCCAGGCCCTGATGGGATATCTCGACATGAATGCCGATGCCGCCGCGCAGGTGCAGTCGCCGCTTGAAATCGCCGAGGCCGAGATGGCCGCACGCGGCTATGCCTATCCCGAACTGGAGCGCGGCGAAGCCAGCCCCGAAGCCCTGAGCGCGGACCTGCCCGATCCCCGGGCCCGCGCGATCCTGCGCAACTGGCTGTCGATCTTCGTCGAGGATGCCCGCCACCTGCCCACCGAGGCCTTCGCCCCCGCCGCGCGAAAGCTGGCCCATGATCCGCTGCGGCTGGCGCGGATGTTCGAGCAGCCGCTCGATCGGGTCTTTCGCCGCCTGGCCGCGCTGCCCGAGGATGGCGACCACCCGGTGATGGGCCTGGCGATCTGCGACCAGGCCGGGGTGGTGGTATTCCAGAAGCCGATGATGGATTTTCACCTGCCGCGTTCGGCGGCGGCCTGTCCGTTCTGGCCGGTCTTCCAGGCCCTGACCCAGCCGGGCCGCCCGGTGCGCCGTATCGTGGGGCTGCCGGGGGCCTCGGCGACGGCGTTCGACTGTGCCGCCGTGGCCCGGGATTTCGGCCCGCCCAGCTTCGATGGCCCCGGCCAGGTGGTCGCGACCATGCTGGTGCGGCCTGTCCACCCCGATGCCGACACCTCCCCGGCGCTGGTCGGCCCCGGCTGCCGGGTCTGCCCGGTCGAGGGCTGCACCGCCCGGCGCCAGCCCAGCCTCTTGCAGGACGGGGCCTGACCCCCCGGTGCAGCTGCCCCGCCCGAAAGGGTTTTGACGTTGCGCGGAAAGGGTGGGATAAACAGGCACTTCCCTTGGGAGGGGGAGGACAAGGGAGGACAACGCCATGGGCCGCCGTGTGTTGTTGATCGAGGACGAGCCGAACATCATCGAGGCGATCAGCTTCATCCTGTCCAAGGATGGCTGGACCGTGCACACCCATGCCGATGGCGAAACCGCCGTGGACCGGGTGCGCGAGGGTGTGCCCGACCTGTTGATCCTTGACGTGATGTTGCCCGGACGAAGCGGCTTCGACATCCTGCGCGAGCTGCGCGAGGAGGCCGCGCCGGACCTGCCGATCCTGATGCTGACCGCGCGCGGCCAGCAGCGCGACCGGGACATGGCCGAACAGCTGGGCGCGACGCGCTTCATGACCAAGCCGTTTTCCAATTCCGAAGTTCTGGAAACCGTACGGGCGCTGGCCGGCCCATGAGAGGCGCGCGCCGCATCGAGTATCTCGAGCGCGACACCTATCGCCAGCGCCGCTTGCGCGATGCCGCGCGCATCCTGCCGGTCTTCGCGACGGTGCTGTTCTTCCTGCCCCTGTTCTGGGACTGGCAGGCGGCGGGCGGCATCCGTCCCAGCGTTCTGATCGTTTACCTGTTCGGCCTGTGGGCGGCCCTGATCGCGCTGTCGGCGCTGATCTCGCACCTGATCCGGTTCTCCGACACCGATGAGTCCGACGCCCCGACCGAGGGGGATGACGGATGATCTCGTTCAACCTTCTGATCCTGGTGTCGCTGGCCTACGTGGTCTTCCTGTTCCTGGTTGCCTTCGCCGCTGAACGCCGGGCCAAGCGCGACAGCGGCCAATGGCTGCGCAACCCGCTTGTCTACACGCTCTCGCTGTCGATCTACTGCACCGCCTGGACCTTCTACGGCGCTGTGGGCTACGCGGCGCGGTCGGGCTTTGAATACCTGACGATCTACCTGGGGCCGACGATCATCATGATCGGCTGGTGGTGGATCCTGCGCAAGCTGGTGCGGATCGGCAAGACGCAGCGGATCACCTCGGTCGCCGACCTGATCTCGTCGCGCTTCGGCAAGTCCACGGTGCTGGGCGTTCTGGTCACGGTGCTGGCCGTTGTCGGCACCACGCCCTACATCGCTCTGCAACTGCAATCGGTCACGCAATCCCTGGCCGTCTTCGCCGCCGAGCCGGGGTCCGGCTGGGATGGTCGGGATTTTGACAGTGCCGCGGTGTGGATCGCCGTGGGGCTGGCGGTGTTCACGCTGATCTTCGGCACCCGGAACCTCGACGTGAACGAACGTCATCACGGCGTGGTCATGGCCGTGGCGGTCGAGGCCGTGGTCAAGCTGTTCGCGCTGGTGGCGGTGGGGGTCTTCGTCATCTGGGGCATGGCCGGCGGCGTGGCCGAGATGCTGGCCCGGATCGACGCGGCCGTGATCGCCGACTGGCACCCGGTGCCGCATCGCTGGGTCGGGCTGATCTTCCTGTCGGCGGCGGCCTTCCTGACCCTGCCGCGGATGTTCCAGGTCATGGTGGTGGAAAACGCCGATGAAAAGCACCTGGCCACGGCCAGCTGGGCCTTTCCCCTCTACGTCCTGATCATGAGCCTATTCGTCGTGCCGATCGCGGTGACCGGGCTGGCCCTGCTGCCCGAGGGATCGAACCCCGACCTCTTCGTGCTGACAATCCCGTTGGCGACCGGCAACGAGGGGCTGGCGATCCTGTCCTTCCTGGGCGGTTTTTCCTCGGCCACCTCCATGGTGATCGTGGCCACCATCGCCCTGGCCACCATGGTATCCAACCACATCATCGCCCCGATCTGGCTGAGCTCGACCCAGAAGGGCGCGGCGCTGTCGGGCGATGTGCGCGGCGTGATCGTGCTGTCGCGGCGGTTGTCCATCGCCGTGATCCTTGCGCTGGGCTACCTCTATTTCCGCCTGTCGGGGGGCGGCGGCGCGCTGGCGGCGATCGGGCTGATCTCCTTCGCGGGGGTCGTTCAGGTTCTGCCCGCCATGATCGCCGGTATCTTCTGGCGCGGGGCCAACCGGATCGGGGCGGGCACCGGTATCGTCATCGGCTTCGTCATCTGGGCCTGGACGCTGTTCCTGCCCAGTTTCGGCGCCGGGGCCGTCCTGTCCGAGTTCGTGATGGCCGAGGGCCCCTTCGGCCTGGCCTGGTTGCGGCCCTATGCGCTGTTCGGCATTACCGGGCTGGATCCGGTCATCCATGCCGTCTTCTGGTCGATCTTCTTCAACACCGCTGCGCTGGTGATCCTGTCGGTCCTGACCTTTCCCAACCCGATGGAACGCCTTCAGGGGGCGCAATTCGTGAACGTCTTCGAACATTCCGCGGGTGCGCGCACCTGGTCGCAAGGCGCAGCCCGGGCCGAGGACCTTCTTGTCATGGCGCAGCGCATCATCGGCCATGCCGAGGCACAGGAAATGTTCCGCCAGGAGGCACGCGCCCAGGGCATTGACGGCTACCTGCCCGAGGTCACGCCCGAACTGATCGGGCGGCTGGAACGCACCCTTTCGGGGTCGGTCGGCGCGGCAACGGCCCATGCCATGGTGGGGCAGCTGACCGGCTCGGCCGCGGTGTCGGTCGAGGACCTGATCGCGGTGGCCGACGAAACCGCGCAGATTGTCGAGTATTCCAACCAACTGGAGGCCAAGAGCGCCGAACAGGATCGCACCGCGCGCGCCTTGCGCGAGGCCAACGAGAAGCTGACGGCGATCTCGATCCAGAAGGATGCTTTCCTCAGCCAGATCAGCCACGAGCTGCGCACGCCCATGACGTCGATCCGGTCCTTCTCGGAAATCCTGCGCGAGGGCGAGATCGACGCCGAGGCGCGCGGCCGGTTTGCCGGGATCATCCATGACGAGGCGACCCGCCTGACCCGGCTTCTCGATGACCTGCTGGACCTGTCCTACCTGGAGAACGGCCAGGTGCAGCTGGACGTGGGGCGCGGCACGCTGGCATCGGTGCTGGACCGCGCGGTGATGGCGGCGGGCTTGTCCGATGGCCGGCTTGTCCTGCATCGCGACGCCGCGCGCGAGGCGGTGGTGATCGAGACCGACCTGGAACGGCTGGCCCAGGTCTTCATCAACCTTGTGTCCAATGCCGCCAAGTACTGCGATGCCGCGCGTCCGGAACTGACCATCCGCGTGTCGGGCGATGCCGAGGCCTGCCAGGTGGATTTCATCGACAACGGCACGCCGCTGGACGCGGATGCGCAGGTTCTGATCTTCGAGAAATTCTCGCGCCTGGCCGATGAAAGCAAGGCCGGGGGTGCCGGCCTGGGCCTGGCGATCTGCCGCCAGATCATGGAGTCGTTGGGCGGCGAAATCGCCTATCTGCCGGGGCAGGGCGGCCCGGCCTTCCGCGTGACGCTGCGCCGGACCGTGCGGATGGCCGCGCAATAGTGGCGCGTTAGCGGCTTGGTAACGTTCGCGCAGCTACGTTGCGGGCGTGACCGGTTCGCGGCCATGTCCTGCCCTGTGGCAGGTCGCCCGCACCGATGGACCCGGACAAGGACGAGACAGGCGATATGACAGGCCCCAACCCCGCCCTGGCGCGCCTATTGCGCAAGTCGGACGCGGCCGCGCCGGACGACGCCGATGCGTTGCAGGGCGCCGGTCCGGGCCGGGCGATTCGCGTGGCCCTGCTGCGCGCGGCCGATCGGGCCATCGGCCTGTCGCTCACCGTGCTGGGCCTGTCGGACGAGGTCGAAAACCCGGACGCCCTTGTGGCCGAGGGGCCCGCGGGCTGGGTGCTCTTCGGCCTGTGTGCGCCCGGTGAAACCGGCCTGGCGGGGTTGGTCATGCTCGATCCGTCCCTGCGCGCCGCGATGATCGAGGTGCAGACCATGGGTGTTCTGCTGGATGCGGCGGAAGCCGACCGTCCCGTCACGGCCACCGATGCCGCCCTGTCGCGCCCCGTCGTGGCCGAGTTGCTGCATGAACTGGCGGGCATGGGTCGGGCGGAGTTTTCCGCCGGCATGGGCGATTGGACCCTGCGCCCCTTGCCCGATCTGCGCGCGGCGGAACTGATGCTGCGCGACGTGGCGCATCGACACTGGCAGGCCTCGGTGCAGATCGGCGGCACCGATCGGCAGGGGGCACTGCACCTGGCCCTCGCCCAGGGGCCGCCGGCCGATGCCGACGGGGCCCGGGACGCCGACAGCGCCGATTGGTCACGGTCCCTTCAAGCCAGCCTCGAACTGGCCCCGGCCGAGCTGGAGGCGGTGCTGGGTCGCCTGACCCTGCCGCTATCGAAGGTGAACGGGTTCGAGGTCGGGCAGGTCCTGTCGCTCGGCCCGATGTCGCTGGGCGCCGTGCGGCTGGAAAGCGCGGGCACACCGCTGGCTGGCCATGTGCGGTTGGGGCAAATGGCGGGGTTGCGCGCCGTCCGGCTGGAGCGGCCACCGCAGGACATGCAGGACCTGGCCCGCCCCGGCGCGACCGCCCCGCCGCCCGATGCCGCCCTTGCCGCTGACGCGCGCCCTGATGAAACGCCGGGAACCGGGGCGGACAGGCCGGGTGCGGGGCAGGGCGATTCCGCGCTAGCGACCGGCGAAAGCCTCTAGCTGGGGGCGCAGCGGCGCCAGGTCATAGCCGGCTTGCGCCGTGGCCTGCAGAACCGCGTCCACGCCCAGCGTCCCGGCGCGCCCAAGCGCCCAGAGGACGGAACAGCGCGTGCCCGAGGCGCAATAGGCCAGCACAGGACCATTGGCCGCGTCGATCACCTGCATCTGCCGGGTAATCGTTTCGGGGCCGATCGTGGGATGGGTCACGGGATGAGACACGAACTCCAGTCCCGCGTCGCGCGCGGCCTCGGCCATGATCGCCGCGTGATGGCTGGGCGGGATCTCCTCGTCGGGGCGGTTGCAGATGACCTTGCGATAGCCCGCCGCCGCGATGGCGGGCAGGTCGGCGGGGTCGATCTGGGGCGAGACGGCGTGATCGGGGCTGAGCGGGCGAATATCCATGGCCCGATTTTGGGCGGAACGGGCAGCGCTGTCCAGACCGCCGTCCATTGGAGCGGTGCAAACGTATCACTAACTTGAAATACGTCGTCCGCTTTGCTATTTCTATTCGTATGGATATGAGCCCCGATCGCCTGAATGCCATGGATGCCGCCGCCAACGAGGCTGCGGAAATCCTCAAGGCCCTGTCGAACCCGCAGCGCCTGCGCCTGTTGTGTGCCCTTCTTGCCGGCCCACGCAGCGTGGGCGAACTGGAAAAGGCGCTCGGGGCCAGCCAGTCCTACGTGTCCGGCCAATTGGCGCGGCTGCGCTCCGAGGGGCTGGTGCGGGCCGAACGCGACGGCCGCACGATCCACTATTCGCTGGCCGATACCCGCGTGGTGCCGATCATCGAACGCCTCTACGACGTTTTCTGCCCCACGCCCTGATCCGCCGGACGGCAACGCGCAAAACTGGACTTGCAGCCGGGCAACACTCGGGGCCTAATGGTGCCATGAGGGTGACCGGTCACGATACGACGCGGGGCGGCGGCTGAATGGCGCGGCAAGTGCGGTTCCGGGTGCTGGACGGGGTAGCGATCGTGTCGCTGGACGCGCCGCCGGTCAATGCTTTGTCGACGCATGTGCGCTCTGCGCTTTGGCATGTATTCCAACGTATCGAGTCCCAATCCGAAATCCGCGCGGCCGTGCTGCGGGCCGAAGGCGCCCTGTTTTCGGCCGGGGCGGATATCCGTGAACTGGGCCTGCCGCATTGGGCCGAGCCGACGCCGCGGCAACTGTGCGACCTGATCGAGTCCTGTTCCAAGCCGGTCGTCGCCTGCCTGCATGGCCAGGCGCTGGGCGGCGGGGCGGAATTGCTTCTGGCGGCGCATTACCGGGTGTCCGATGCGGGCGGGCGGCTGGGCCTGCCCGAAGTGTCGCTTGGGCTGTTGCCAGGGGCGGGGGGCACGCAGCGCCTGCCGCGGCTGGCGGGCGCCGAACTGGCCCTTCGGCTGATGGTCAGCGGCCAGTCGATCCCGGCCCCTGACGCGTTGCGCCTCGGCCTGCTGGACGGGATCGTCGAGGGCGACCCGGCCTCGGGCGCGGTGGCCTTCGCCCGCAAGCTGGTGGCCGAGGGCAAGGGCCCGCGCCCGACCCGCGACCGGCGCGATCGCCTGGCCGATGCCCGGTCCTACCAGGCGCATGTGGCCAAGGGGCGGCGCGACCTTGCCCAATCGCCGCTCTTCGCGCCACACCTGATCGCGGATTGCGTCGAGGCGGCGGCGCTCTTGCCGTTCGAGGCGGGGCAGGCCTTCGAGCAGGATGCGTTCGATCGTTGCCGGGCGCATCCGCAATCGCTTGCCCTGCGTCATGTCTTCCTGGCGGAACGGCGCATCGACAAGGCCCTGTTGCGGCGCGAGGATGGCGCCTTCAAGCCCACCGACCCCGATGGCAGGGCGGTGGTTCTGCGCATGCGCAAGGCGCTGCGGGCCGCGGCCCAGGCCCTGGTCGACAGCACGGACATGGACGCGGCACGGATCGACGCGGCCATGGTCGCCTACGGATTCCGAAAGGGGATCTTCGGCGGCAAGCCGGACCCGGCCGACGGCGCGGCGATCATGCGTCGCCTGGTCGCGGCGCTGATCTCGGAAGGCGCGGCGGTGATGGCCGAGGGGCAGGTGGCGCGGCCCTCGGATATCGACGCGATGGCGGTGCATGGGCTGGGCTATCCCCGGCGCATGGGCGGGCCGTGCCGCGCGGCACAGACCATGGGGCTGATCGGACTGCGCAGCGACATGCGCGGCTGGGCCGAGGAAAACCCGATCTGGGCTCCGCCGACGATGCTGGACGAGGCCATCAAGCAGGCCGCCGGGTTCGACGCGCTCTAGGCCAGGATCACGCCCACCACCACGCAGCCAAGGCCGAGGGCCGACAGCATGAAGGCGCCCAGGTTCAGCGGCAGCGCCTTCTGGATGCGTGCGCGCAATTCCTCGTCGCTCAACCCCGCTTTGCGGGCGCGGTTCACCTTGACGATGCTGGCGATGATGCCGGCCAGGCCGACCAGTGAGAGGGCGGCGCCGATCCAGACAAGGGCTTCCATGGCATGCTCCGGGGCTTGTGTGGCGCCGGCCTAGCGCGCCGCGCCTCCCGGCGCAAGAGAGGCCCTTGCAGGGCGGCGCGCGCGGGGCTAGTCAGGTCGCCTGAAACCGCGCGCACCACGCCAGAAACAAGGACGTCCAGATGAGCGATACCGACACCGTCACCGATTCCCAGTACCGGATTTCCGCGGGCGAGCTGCGCCAGTTCGTCGAACGCTACGAGCGGCTGGAGGCGGAAAAGAAGGACATAGCCGACCAGCAGAAAGAGGTCATGGCCGAGGCCAAGGGGCGCGGCTATGACACCAAGGCGATGCGCAAGCTGATCGCCCTGCGCAAGCGCGAACCCCAGGAAATCGCCGAGGAAGAGGCGGTGCTCGAGGTCTACAAGGAAGCGCTGGGGATGTAGGGGCTAGGCGCGTCACGGGTGGCCGTTCGGCCCTGGCCAAGGCTGGGCGTCACCCTTGCGCCGCCTGATCCGAACGCGTCCCCGGGCCGGGGACGTGTGCGGGTTCGCCGCCCTTATGGCGCGATGAAATTCACGCCGGGCATGCGGGCGATGCGCTGGCAATCCTCTTCATAGGCGTCGGTCAGGAACGCGACCGTCTCGTCGGTCCAGCCGGGCAGGTCGATCTCGTCCTCAATGGCCTCGTCCAGGGCGTATTTCTCCAAAAAGGCCGAGATGATCCGGCGTTTCTGCACCTCGGTCTGCGGCGGATGCGACCTAAGATAGGCCACGAAGCGTTTCATGCCCTCCTCGCTCATGATCGAGGACAGCAGATCGAATCCCCCGGTGATCTTGGTCAGTGGATCGACGCCCGAGATTTCGCGGATCAGCTGCGACCAGATCAGCGGCGTATCCTCGTTGCACCAGACGGTCAGCGCGGCGCGGGGGATCAGTTCGCGGATGCGGTCGATCAGCGCCGACCAGCGCATGTCGGCCGGAGCCAACCCGTGCATGAATTCGGTGAAGTCCTTGTCGGGGATCGCGTCGAACACCGCCGGCAGCCAGGTGGCCGGGTTGCGCAGCGCCAGGAAAAGCTCGATCTCGTCGCTGTGAAAGATCGAGTCGAGGCCTGTGAACTTCTCGTCCCCCAGGCGGTAGAGCTGGCCCTGGTCGAAGATCCTGCGATGCACGCACATGAACTGGTCGTTGGACATGACCAGGCGGTTGCACTCTTCCTCATCGACGATGGCGTCGAGCAGTATCTCCCGGGTGTCGGGGGCCGGCGGGCGGCCATCGAGGCCCTGGATCGTTTCGCGCAGAAGGCGGCGATACTTGCTGGGGCCGGGCACCTTGATGCCTTGGGCGGCAAAGGCATCGGCATTGCGCAGCAGGGATTTCAGGAGCCGGTCGTCATCCGTGCAATTGGCCCCGATGTGGTAGACGATCTGCATGTTGTCCTCGGCCCGCGCAATTCCTGCCCCGGCGCGCAGCATAGGCCGCAATCGCTGGCAGGAAAACCGCCTTCTGCAGGACGGGGACGATATGGGGCCGGGGACAATTGCAAGGCTTGCGCCACCGCGCGCCGCGCGCTAGACGAACCCGCGTGCCCCTATAGCTCAGCTGGTAGAGCAACTGATTTGTAATCAGTGGGTCGGGAGTTCGAGTCTCTCTGGGGGCACCACTCAGCACCTGATACGGGAAAGTCTTGGTATGGCTCTGCGACGGTGCGTCGGCAGGTCCTGCATCGTCGGTAGTATCCCACGGGTTGGTGTAGGAGGCCGCGTTCCCCGCGCGCGGGCTGAGTGGCGGCGGCCGCAAAACCTATCCGATAAACGGCACCAGCCAGGACCCTGGCGCGCTGACAGAATGGGGGATGCAAGGCGTCATCCGGCGGCCATGCCGCGCATTTCGCTGGCGACTGCTGACCGGATGTGATTGGTGTCGTCAAAGATGCTTGAACTTGATTGCATGACCTGGAACGTCCACCGTTGTCGGGGCAACGACAAGCGGTTTGATCCCGACAGGACGGCGCGGGTTTTGCTCGATATGTTACGTGACAGAGCGCCTGACATTCTGGTGCTGACAGAGGCCGAGGGCGAGCAGCCGCCGTTCGAGGAACTGTTGGACCTGGACCGCATCACAGCAGCGTCCGGTCTGGCGAACGCGCATGTTGATGCCTCGCTGCGGTGGGGGGTGGCTAGCCACGGCTTTCTTGGCACCATCGTTCTTCACGCTCCAGGCATCGAGGTCCTTGAGGGACATCTGCTGGACCTGCCGGGCATTTATCCGCGCGGGGCAACCATTCTGACCTGCCGAGCCGGCGGCCGGGTTTTCCGCATCATTGCGACCCATCTGTCGCTCGGGCAGCCTTTGCGAGTGGCGCAGATGCGTGCCGTGGGGCAATACCTTGCGCGGCATCGGGACATGCCAGTCCTGCTGATCGGTGATTTGAACGAATGGCGGCCCTGGGGTGGGCTCGCCTTTTCGGAACGCGTGGCGCATCAAGCGTTCAATGGGCCAGCACGCCGCAGTTTCCCGGCCGGTTTTCCAATGCTGCCGTTGGATCGGATCATGGCGACGGCACCATTTCAGGTAAGAAACGCCCGTTTTCTGACCTCATCCGATCTGAGGAAGACGTCGGACCATTTGCCGTTGCGGGCGACCGTGACGCTGGACTAGGGGCCGCCGTCTCGCGACGGGGTCCAGCGATGCAGCCAGACGTCGGACCAACGGGTTCCGTCATCGTTGCGAAGCACGAGGCGGAGTTCGGCGGCCTCGGCTTCACCAGGTTCGAAGCGAAAACCCACGCGAAGATGACCGCGTTCCGCGATTTTGTAGGCGGAGACACCGATCACGGCTCCAGCAGAGGCTTCGACAACCGGCCTGAGTTCCTGAAGGTCGGTGCCTTCGAAATCGACGACATACTGAATACGGCCGGGCTGGTCATGGACGCGTCCGGAACGGCTTTGCACGACGTGAATACGGGGCGAACGGTCTGCAAGCGGATCGGCGCCCATCGCGATCTTGTAGTTGAAGCGGTAGGTCCCACCAGCTTCGAGCGGCGCCTCCGGGCGCCAGAATGCGACGATATTGTCAAGGAACTCATCCTCGGTCGGAATTTCGACGAGCATGACGCTGCCCCGTCCCCAATCGCCCCGTGGCTCGACCCAGGCGGATGGACGGCGATGGTAGGCTGCTTCGGCATCCTCGAAGTCGGCGAAACTGCGGGCGGATTGGATGAGGCCATAACCGCGCGGGCCCGCATCGGCGAAGGCGGATGTCTGAATCGTCGCCGGGTTCGTCAACGGCCGCCAAAGCATTTCGCCCGCGCCGTTTTCGATCTGGAGGGCGTTGCTGTCGTGAACGCGGGGACGGAAATCGTCCGAGACCGCGGCGCGAAGCGGCCCTTTGAGGTACATGGACGTAAGTGGTGCCACGCCGACATTGTCGATCGTCACACGGGGAAAAAGCACAAGGTCGACGCCGACGGCTGTCGGTTCTCCGGGCGTGATCATCAGCATGGCGGCCCCTGTGACAGAGGGGCTTTCGATAAGGGCATCCAGACGCGCGGTTCCGTTTTCGGCTTCGTGAAGGCGTAGGCGCGTGAAGACCGGAAATTCTTCGGGGGCAGGGCCACCGGTTCCGATGGCAAGGGCCCGGGCGGAAAGACCGTAGAATGTCTCGCGCGATACCGCGCGGAAATAGCTTGCGCCCTGGGTCACAAAGAACTCGTCAGCGACATTGGCCTGCCGGTAAGGCGCACGAAAGCGCGCGCCGGAGAAACCCAAATCGTCGCGGGCGGATGCACTCATCTGGGCGGTGGTATCAAAGTACCTCTCATCATATGTGAACAGGGCCGGGTCAAAGGCGATGGGTTCAAAGCCATCACCGCGTTCCACTTCGACGGCCACCCTGTCCTGGAAGTAGAAACCGGGCGGAAGCAAGTCCGCGGAAAAGCCCTCACCCAAAGGGATGCCGGCTGCGCCGCCCTCGGCGGGGCGGATGCCGCGAAAGCTGTCATATGTCAGATCGTCAAAGGGCGCGGCAAGCTGCATGGCCGGGTCGCGATGGGGCTGTTGCGAAAGCCGCTTTGCCAGCACTTCGAAGCTTTCGGCGGAGGCTTGCGCCCGACCGATGCGAGGGGCCGCCATGGCCAGCGCGGCAGAGAGGAACGTGCGGCGGTGCATCATGATGGCACCCGCGCGTCAAGCCACGGCACCAGCCAGGGCCCGGCAAGGAGCGGTCCCGCGATCAGGGTGAGCCAGAGAGCCTGCCATGCCGTGTCGCCGCCGATGACGGCGGCGATGACAAGCGCGAGACCCGCGATTGCTTCCACACTGCCTTTGGGCATGTCGGGCAGGCGCCGCGAGGTCGGGCCTTTCCACCCGCAATCCTGTCCGAGAAGTACAGCGAGAACGGACAGTGTTTGGCGCACCATGACGATCGGCGACAAAAGGGTGCTGAGCGATAGTTCCGCCAATGTGGCGCGCAGGAATGTCTTGCGCCGCGATGGCCGTTCAGTGCGCCGGAAAAACCACAGAAGTGCCGCAAGCTTCGGCACGAGGAGGAGGGCGAGCGCCCCTGACAGCACAGGCACCGCGCCCGGGGCCATACCCGCCAGCACGAACAGAAGGATCAGAAGAAGCCAGATCGGCGATGACAGGTAGCTTTGCACGCCAGAGGCGAGGTGGATTCGGCTGGCTTTGTGCAAGGGGCTTCCAAAGAGCGGGCGCAGGTGCTGAAGGTTGCCTTGGCACCACCGGCGATCGCGACGATGAAAGGTGTCCAGATCTTCGGGGCAATCTTCGGAACTGCCACGCGTGTCCGGCGCAATCTCCACCCGCCAGCCATTGCTGACAAGCCAGGCGGCCTCGACAAAGTCGTGGCTCAGAAACTCACCACCGAAGGGAGCAGGACCACGCAGGCGGGGAAGGCGCATCACGGTGCGGAACGCCTCGACCCGAATGAGGGCGTTGTGACCCCAGTAATTGCCTGCGCGCCCCGACCACGCCCGCAGCCCGCGAATGAAGACCGGACCTGTCAGGCGCGCCGAAAGGCGCTGCAGCCGCGCGAAGCGTGTCGGCTCGGGCCGAAACGTGATACCGCTTTGAAGAAGGGCAAGCCCTGGCGTGCGCTCCATCCGAAAGCGCAAGGCGGCCAGGCGCGAGACGGTCATGGCACTGTCGGAGTCCATGACAAGCATTGAGGCATAAGCGGTCCCTTCGGCATCGATCCAGTCGGCGATATTGCCGGGTTTCCGGCCGGTGTTCTTTCGGCGGCGGCGGTAATGCAGCGCGCCGGATTTGCAAAGGTCCGATATGGCGCGCTCTTCCCGTTCTGCCTTGCTGTCAGGTGTGTCGGAAAGAAGCCAGATGTCGGTGCTGCCACTCTGACCGGCGCGGATCAGGCCGCGATGCAATTCCGCGATTCGGCTCGCGACGCCTGCAGGATCCTCGCCGCAGATTAGGAACACGACCGCCGTGCGCTCTGTTGGCCTCCATCCTGCGGGCGGAACATCCAGTGGCCGGTCGTCTTCAGCGACAGCGATCAGCGCCGTCGCAGCGGCAGAAGCCACCCACACCGCGTTGAGAGCGAAAAGCGCGACAAGAAGGACGTCCAGTGCTTCGAGCGGGGCAAGAACCGCGCAAAGTCCGATGATCAAGGGCGCGGACATCAGCAGTGTCAGCACCACGAACCGAGGGAAAGCGGCGCCACTTTTAACACGGTGCGAGTCATAGGGCGCAGTTGCCGATGGCGTCAAAGATGTCACTTTGCTCATTGCGGTCGCTTCAATGGCCACATGCGGCTGAACACGCCATCCTTCCTGATCAGGCCGTGTTGAAGCGCCGCGCCGACGTGAAGCAATATGAACGCTATAAGCACAAAGCGGGCGGTGGAATGGACCCATTGGGCGGTTTCGGCAAGCGCGTCAGAGCGAGGTACGAGGAAGGGCATCCCGATGGCATTCAGCGTTTCGATGGGAAATCCGCCTGCCACGACGCGGACATAGCCCGAAACGGCCATCACGATCAGCAGGATGTAAAGCATGACATGGCTTACCGCTGCGGCGCTGCGCTGCCATCGGGGCAGTGAGGCGGGAAGCGGCGCGGCCGTCGTTGTGGCGCGGACCACCAGGCGCGCCGCGACGAGGAGCAGAATCAGGATTCCGATGTTCTTGTGATAGATATAAAGCGCGTTCTGCAATTCCCTCGAGAGACCGTCGGTCGTCATGACTGCGCCCACGGGAATGGTCGAAATCACGACCAGCGCGGTCAGCCAATGAAGCCACCGCGATGTTGTAGTGTAGCCTTGGTTGGGGGGCACTGCGCCAGCCATGTGCATGTCTCCGCCAGAATTCTTTAATAAACTAGGACGCGGCGGTGCTGCATCAAATGCTTTGCTTGACCAAGCGGGTCGATCGCTTAGTTCTCTGACGATGAAGCAGATTTTTGTGCAGATGTCGTCCAGATTGACCCGATACGGGGCAGGCACGACCATCACCCGATTGCGGGTGGAGTTTCTGCTCGCCGCCCTGAGCGGACTGGTCATCGTCTTTCTTTGCGGATCGCTCTTTGGCAATGCCGGTGGCGTGGCCGCCGCGTGCGGGCTTTACGTGCTAGGCGCGGCTGTCGCCGCGTTCGCGATGCATCGCTTGTATCCGCATACCGAGTTCGGTGTCTGCAACCTTATTACGATGAGCCGGCTGTCGCTGACGATGGCACTTGTCCCGTTGCTGTTACTGTCGCGCCCTGTCGCGCCATCTGATCTGTGGATCGCTTTCGCAATCGCCGTGATCGCCCTGTCGCTTGACGGCGTCGACGGGTGGACGGCACGGCGCACCGGGCTGGCGTCACGGTTCGGTGCGAAATTCGATATGGAGGTCGACTCTGTCTTTGCACTCGTGCTGGCGTCGATTGCCTATCAGTCCGGCCAAGCCGGCCCATGGATCATTGCGCTGGGGCTGCCAAGGTATGCGTTCTGGGCTGCAGGGGTCCTTTGGCCACGATTGACGCGCCCGTTACCGGACACGCTGTTGCGCAAGTCCGCTTGCGTGCTTCAAATCGGAACACTGACCGCTTTTCTGGTGCCGATCCTGCCGGGCAACGTGCTGGCCTTTGCCGCTGCGACAGCCGCAGCCGCATTGGCCTGTTCATTCTTCACCGATATCCGCCTGTTGCTCTCCGATACGCCATGACGACCACGGTCGCCATGCGCCAGGTTGCGTCATTCGCAGGTTTGGTGATTTCTGCTGCGATCCTCTATTTCGTCCTCGCTTTGCCTAATCATCCTGCAGCGTTGGCGTGGGACATTCTTCTGGTGTTTCCGCTCGAGCTGCCGGTGATCCTCATCACCCTGGCTGTCTTGCCTGTGCAAAGCCGCCTCACATCCGTCATACGATGGTCGATCGTGGCGTTCCTCGCCCTTGTCTCCCTGTTCAAACTCGCCGATTTTTCGACATTTTCAACGTATAACAGGGGATTCAATCCGCTGGTGGACATGCACCTTGTCCCCGCTGCCTGGAACCTGGCGACGGGCAGTGTTGGCGTGGTCTTGGCCGCTTTGGCCGTTGTAGCGATTGTCGTACTGTTCGCGGGATTGGTCTGGGCCATGTGGTGGGCGACGGGGCGGTTCACCCGATTGGAGCCGCCTGTGATCTTGCGGCAGGTCGGAGCGATTGCCGTCGTTCCCTGCGCGGTCCTTGCCGCAGCAGAGATCGGGAACGCGATGCGTGCCTGGGTCCTGCCGTTTGACGTGCCGGGCGCTGCGTTCACGACGCGGGTCGCGGTCGAACGGGTGGATATGCTGTCGGAAACCGTCGTGCGACTGCGCAATTTTCGCGCCGCAGCCCAGGATGATCCTTTTGCAGACGCGGCGCCACTCCTGGACCGTATCGGTGCCCGCGACGTCTTTTTGACCTATGTCGAGAGCTATGGCGGTGCCAGCCTGACGAACCCGCGCTATGCCCCAACCCATCTGGCGACGCTTGAGCGGATCGAGGCGGACCTCGGACGGCGCGGGCTGGCGATGCGGTCAGGATGGTTGGAGGCGCCAATCATCGGAGGCCAAAGCTGGCTGAGCCACGCGACACTGGCCAAGGGGCTTTGGATCCCGGACCACCGGACATATGGCGCGGCCTTGGTAAGCGGGCGAAAATCGCTCTTCCACCTCGCACAAGAAAACGGCTTCGAAACCGTCGCGGTCATGCCGGCGATCACCTTGGACTGGCCCGAGTCCGAGTTCATGGGGTTCGATCGCGTGTTCGCGGCGAAAGACCTCGGCTATCGCGGGCTGCCGTTCAACTGGGTGACGATGCCGGACCAATTCACGCTGGCGGCTGTGGACCGGCTGGTGCGGACGCCGTCCGATGGCGCGGCACGCAGGCCGGTATTTGCGCAGATTGCACTGATTTCGTCGCACGCACCGTGGACACCGGTGCCGGACCTCGTCGCTTGGCAAGACATCGGGGATGGGGCCATCTTCAACGCGGTGGCGCAGTCGGGCGACCCGCCGGAAGTGGTCTGGCGCGACCGGGATCGGGTGCGCGATCAATTCCGGCAGGCTGTGGACTACAGCTTGCGAACCGTTGGCGACTACGCCGCGCGATTGGCCGATGATCCGCCCCTGATGATCGTCCTCGGTGATCATCCGCCTGCGTTTTTTGTCAGCGAAGACGAGGCGATGACGGTCCCGATTCATGTCATCGGACCGCCAGATCTGGTGGACCGTTTTGCCGGTTGGGCCTGGCGCGAAGGCATGGTGCCGGACGCCGCAACACCGCCCATGCGCATGGACCGCTTCCGCAACCGGTTTCTATCCACTTTCAGCAGAGCGCCTGTCAGCCCTTGACCGCACCGGCCATGATCGCACTGACGATCAAACGCTGTAGCGCCAGGAAAGCCGCGATCGCCGGGAGAACGGTGATAACACAGGCCGCCGCGAGTAGTTGCGTGGTAGAGGCGCTTGTCGAACCCGCGAAGTTGAAAATCGCGACCGAGATTGGCTGAAGCTGGTCGCGCGACAACAGGATGAACGGCACGAGGAATTGCGACCACCCCATCAGCATGTTCAGAATGAACGCCGAAGCCATACCTGGCGCGGCAAGTGGCAGGGTCACGAAGAACAATGTGCCGGCGGGTGAGCAGCCGTCAACGGCGGCGGCCTGTTCGAGCGATTTGGGGATTGCGTCGAAGCTGGCCTTGAGCATCCAGACCGAGAGAGGCACACCAAGCGCCATGTAAACCCCCGCTGCGGCCGCGTGTGTTTCGAGCAGGCCGAGACGTTCCATGTAGCGGTAAAGAGGGATGAGAAGAACGAGAGGCGAGACCATCTGCACGGTAAGGATGCCGAGCATGAGGGCCGAAGCGCCCCTGAAGCTGCGGCGTGAAAAAACGTAGGCGGCCGGGACGGAAACGACAAGCGCGCCCATGGCGCCGAGCGCACAAAGCTTGATCCCGTTCCAAAGGTAGAGGCCGAAGGTCCGATCCGTCAGGATTTGCTCGAAATTGGCCAGCGTGGGCTGGTCCGGGATGAAGCGGGCCGCGCCCAGGAAAACCTCGGCCGGCGTGCGGATCGCGAGCGAGACGAGCCACAGCAGTGGCGCCGCGAAAAGAGCGATGAGCACCAGTGCAATCACATAGGTCGCGAGGTCTGCAAGACGTTCTGTTCCACGCCCGGTCATTTGTCTTGGTCCGGTCGGTCGCCGAGCAGTCGAATGTAGACGACCGTCAGTAATAGGGCGATCAGGACGAGGATGAGTGCGAGTGCCGATCCGCCCGAGAGGTCGAAATTGTAGAACACCGTGTTGAAGGTGAACAAGGACAGCACCTCCGTCGCGCGACCGGGGCCGCCACCGGTGAGTGCAAGGATCACATCGAAGGTGTTCAGTGTCTGAATGGTGACGAGAACGGTCGCCACGAGGATCGCAGCGCGCATCTGCGGCAGCGTGATGAAGAGGAAGCGGGCGAAAGGCCCGGCACCGTCTATTGCGGCGGCGGCGTACAAATCCTGCGAGAGGCCTTTGCGGGCTGCGTAGAAGACGATCATGGCGAAGGCCGTGCCCTGCCAGACGTTGGCGATGGCGGCTGAAACCATGGCGTTGGAGGGATCCGAGAGCCAGCGCACAGGCGCGATCCCGAAAACGGCGAGCGTCGAGTTGAGCGCGCCAAAGGGGGCTTCGGAGAAGAGCATCTGCCAAATGAGACCATTTGCAATACCGGGAACGACCCATGCGGTCAGCACGACGGTTCGCAGGGCACTCATCCCCCAAAGCCCCCGCATTTCACCCCGAACCACCGTGAGTGCGACCAGCATACCCGTTGCGAGGATGCCGATAACACTGGCGGCCGTGAAAACGACGGTGACCCACAGGACGCCCGGCAGAGCGGGAGAGGACAGTGTTTGCTGGATGCCTTCCAAGCCATAGCTTTCGACACTGCGCAGCAATGTTGCGTCGCCGAAGGCAAGGCGAAGAACGTCGAGGATTGGCACAAGGTAGAACGCGCCCAGCATGAGAAGCGCAGGCGCGAGCCACGGCCATGCGGCCGGGCGCGCCCGCTTGGGACGTCGCGGCGCCTTTTGCGCCGCCACGGGTGTGTCGCTCATGGTCATCTGCCGATCATCAGAGCCGCTCGTAAGCTGCCTGAACTGCCGCGTTGGCCGCGTCGAGCGCCTCTTCCGGTGTTGCGGCGCCCGAAAGGACGTCCCCGATCAGGATCTGGATATTGTTCGAAATCTCCGGATAGATCGGCACGCCGGGCCGCGCCTGCCCGTCGACAAGCGCTTGGGCAAACACGTCGTATTCAGGACCGTCGAAGGCATCGAACCGTTCATACTGCGCTGCAGAGGTGGGTAGCAGACCCTGGATCGCGTTGCTTTGACCCGAATAGATCTCGCGGATCATCTCGGCGCAGATCCGCACGGCATCTTCATCGTCCGACATCGCGGCGATGGTCCAGCCGCCGGTTCCGGTTGCACGTGCGTCGACGCTCGGCCCGGGGATGGCCGAGACCTCCCAGGCGGCAAAATCTTCGACGGGCAGCGTGCCGCGAAGCTGGCCGTACTGCCAGTTGCCGCCGATGAACAGCCCCGTCGTGCCCGCCGCTGCCGCCGCGTTGAAATCATCATAGTTCACGATGCTGGTCACACGGGGGGGCGCGGCGCCGCTGTCGACGAGGTCCTTGTAAAAATTGATCGCAGTCAGGAACTTCTCACGGTTCTCACCCTCGGCGAAGACAGGACGTCCTTCATCATCGACAAGCTGCCCGCCCTGCGCCCAGAAATGCGCGAGCCAGTCAAAGGTCGTCCCTTCCCAGCGGCCGCCATTGAAAAGCACCCCTTCCTTGCCTGCATCGACCGTCGCAAGCGAGGCGGCCTGCAGCTCTTCCCACGTCTGCGGCGCGTCCGGGACAAGGCGTGTGTCTCGATAGAGCACGCGAAGATCGGTGAACCACCACCATGCCAACAGGTCCCCGTCTTCGTTTGTTACGGCCTCGCGTACGAAAGGAAAGAGATCGTCAATCTCCGCCTCGCTCCAGTGGGCGTTCATCGGTGTAAGAACATCGGCGCTCTTGAACAGCGCCAATTGGGAACTGTCGATCATCGCACAGTCGGGGCCGCGACCGGCGCGGGCCTGTTCAAGAAGACGGGCCTGTTCCTGACCGATGTTGTCCGTCGCGATCTGGGTTTCGATTTTCCAGTCCGGACGCGCCTCGATGAACTCGGCAAAGAGCTCTTCGAATGCCGTGCGTGTGGCATCGTCGGAGGAATAGAGGTCATAGGCCGTCAGTCTGAACGTCATGGTGTTGGGCGCGTCGGGCAAGCCCACCCGATCGCGGGTGATAAGGTCCTGCGCGGCTAGCGACGAGGGGATGCCGACTGCACAAGCGGCACCGACAGCGCCGAGAATTCTAAGAAAGCGATGGGTCATGTTAAGCCTTTCGAGTGGGTTGAATGGTGATCTTGACGCCTAGGCCGAACTGTCCAGGGCTGCTCCGGTTCGGGGATCGAAGACATGCGCACATGCGCTGTCGACGGTGAGGTGCACGTTTTCACCTGCCTTGAGCTGCGTGTCGGGGGGCAGGCGGCTGCTGATGCGGGTGCCAGCAGCGCTCTCGAACTCGACGATGATTTCCTGTCCGATCGGCTCGAGCGTCCGCACACGAGCGGGCATGCCGGAATCTGCCGGGCGCACCGCTTCGGGCCGGAAACCAAGGACGATTTGTCGTCCCACATCGCGGGCCCCGGAAAGGGCGATATGCGTCTTGCCTGCAATCTCCGCCCCCGTCTCGGTAAGCGTCGCATCGAGCAGGTTCATTGCTGGCGAGCCGATGAACTGCGCAACGAACAGATTGGCCGGATGACGGTAGATCTCCATCGGCGGACCGACCTGCTCGATCCTGCCGGAATTCATCACAACGACGCGGTCGGCCATTGTCATCGCCTCGGTCTGGTCGTGCGTGACGTAGACGGTTGTCGTGGGCATGTGCTCTTTCAGGCGCCGCATTTCGGACCGCATGGAGACGCGCAGGCGCGCGTCCAGGTTAGAGAGCGGCTCATCGAAAAGGAATACCTTCGGGCGCCGCACCATCGCACGGCCCATGGCAACGCGTTGCCGCTGACCCCCCGATAGCATTGCGGGCCGTCGGTCGAGGAGGTCAGTGATTTCCAAGACCTCTGCAACGCGCTTTACGCGTTCATGCACCTTTGCGCGTGCCATACCCCGACGCCTGAGCCCGAATCCGATGTTTCCGGCCACGGTCATATGCGGATAAAGCGCGTAATCCTGAAACACCATGGCGACGTCCCGCGCGCCGGGACAGAGATCATTGACCACTGCGCCCCCGATGCGGATGTCTCCGGATGTCTCTTCCTCTATCCCGGCAATCACGCGCAGCGTTGTGGACTTTCCGCAGCCAGAGGGACCCACGATCACCACGAATTCGCGGTCCTGCACGTCCAAAGACACCCGGTCCAGCGCGACCTGTCCGCGGCCATAGGTTTTCATCACGTCGGTAAGAGCGAGGTCAGCCATTCAGAACTTTCAATAGCAGTTCTGCGAAAGCTAGTCTTCTGCCGCGTCCAGTCCATCCGCTTTATGTTTGCTTGATTTCCGCCCGCATCGGACGACAATCCCAATGATGACAAAGCCTGTGAACAGCGAAGAAGCACATGCAGTGACCAGGCCGGTGGCTTATCGGCTTGCGCATGTTCTTGTTCCCGCGGTCCTGATTGGTGTCGTCCTGTACGGTGTTGGTGGCCGGGACGTCTGGGACCAATTGCGGGACATCGACCCTGGTTTCGTGATCGCGGCGGTGATTGCCTGTTCGCTGCAGATCCTATTGAGCGCTATGCGCTGGCGGATGACGGCGTCTTTTCTGGGCGCCTCGATGACACGCCGGCGGGCTGTGTCAGAGTATTACCTTTCAAGCTTTGTCAACATGACCATCCCCGGCGGGGTCGTAGGGGACGCCGCGCGCGCGGTGCGTGCGCGCCGCGCGGCCGGTTTCGAGACCGCGGCACAGGCCGTCGTCATCGAACGATTTGCCGGCCAAGTCGCGCTCGGCGCTGTTCTGCTGGCGGGCTTGGCGATCTCGGGACGACCCGTCCTGCAGGGATTGGCGGCGATTGCAGTGGTTTTTGTCGCTGTTCTTGTCTGGGTTCTGAACATGTCAGACACGGCGTCGATCGGCCGTTTTACGCCGGCGTTCGTGCAGCGGTTCGGGTCAGCCATCAGAACAAGCTGGTCGCTAAAGGCCGGTCTGATGCCTCAGATCATACTGAGCCTCGCCATCGTCGGTGCCAACCTGGTTGCCTTCGCCTTTGCGGCCAGCGCGGTCGGGGCCGAAATCGGCTTCCCGGTGGTCCTCTACGCGGTCCCGTTGATCCTTCTTGCGATGCTGATCCCCTTTTCGATCGGGGGATGGGGCTACCGAGAGGGGGCCGCGGCCGCCGTTTTTCCCTTGATCGGAGAAAGTGCCGCGCTCGGTGTCAGCGCGAGTGTCGCCTTCGGTGCCGTGATCCTTCTTGCAAGCCTTCCCGGTGCCTTCATGGTGATGCGTCCGGCAGATCAAGGTCAGGCAGCGGGCAAATCCGTCGTGCCGCACCGACCAGCGGAATGAGAAAGGACTGGCGACGCATGGCCAAGCGATAAGGCCGATGCCAGAAGGTCGTCCCCTCCGCCATCGCCCTCGCCGCCGCTTTCATATTCCGGAGAGGTGTCCTGACCGTGGTGCAACATCCGCGTGATCTCCTGAATTCGCTCTGGTATTGCGGCGCGGAGGCGATAGTTTCGCTGCGAAGCAGCAAAAAAGGAGCCGCGCCATGTCCTACACCATATCGCTGACCGGAAAGACCGCCATTGTCACCGGATCGACCTCGGGGATCGGGCTGGGCATCGCCCGCGAACTGGCCGGGGCGGGGGCGGATGTCGTGCTCAATTCCTATACCGACGAGGCCGAGGATCACGCCCTGGCCGAGCAGATCGCAAAGGATCACGGCGTCACCGCGCGCTATATCAAGGCCGACATGTCCAGGGCCGACCAGTGCCGCGCGCTGATCGAAAAGGCCGGGGCCTGCGACATCCTGGTGAACAATGCCGGCATCCAGCATGTCGCCCCGGTCCAGGACTTCCCCACCGAGAAGTGGGACGCGATCATCGCCATCAACCTCAGCTCGGCCTTTCACACCAGCGCCGCCGCATTGCCCATGATGCGGGCGGCGGGCTGGGGGCGCATCGTCAATGTTGCCTCGGCCCACGGGCTAACTGCTTCGCCCTACAAATCCGCCTATGTCGCGGCCAAGCACGGGATCATGGGGCTGACCAAGACCGTGGCGCTGGAAACCGCCGAAGAGCCGATCACCGCCAACGCGATCTGCCCCGGCTATGTGCTGACCCCGCTGGTCGAGGCGCAGATCCCCGACACGATGAAGGAATACGACATGGACCGCGACACCGTGATCCGCGACGTGATGCTCAAGCGCCAGCCGTCCAAGGATTTCGCGACGGTGGAACAGATGGGCGGCACGGCCATCTTCCTGTGTTCGGACGCGGCCGCACAGATCACCGGCACCTCGATTTCCGTCGATGGCGGCTGGACCGCGCTGTGAACCAGCCGTTGCGCATCAACCTGGCGCTTCAGGGCGGTGGCGCCCATGGCGCCTTTACCTGGGGCGTGCTGGACCGGCTGCTGGAAGAGGACGAGATCGAGATCGCCGCGATGTCCGGCACCTCGGCGGGGGCGATGAACGGCGCGGCGCTGAAATCGGGGCTGCTGGCCGGGGGGCGTGCGGGCGCGCGGGACAACCTCGAATGGCTGTGGGAACAGATCGGCGCGATCAAGACCGAGGGGCTGACCGACTGGATGCAGGCCTGGCTGCCCGATCCGGGCCAGGTCAGCCTATCGGTGGAGTATTCCCCGGCCTATGTCTGGACCGACATGGTCGGCCGGATGATGTCCCCCTATGGCTGGGGGCCGCTTTACCGCAACCCGCTGACGCCCATCGTCGAGAAGTTCGATTTCGGCCGGGTCTGTGCCCATGAGGGGCCGGAATTCTTCGTCTGCGCCACGCAGGTGCGCGACGGCAAGATCCGCGTTTTTTCCGGCGACCGGATCACCACGAAGGCAATCCTCGCCTCGGCCTGCCTGCCGACCCTGTTCCAGGCGGTCGAGATGGACGACCCCGAGACCGGCAGGACCGAGGCGTTCTGGGACGGCGGTTATACCGGCAACCCGGCGCTGTGGCCGTTGTTCGAGCCGCACCTTCCGCAGGATATCGTGGTGGTCAACATCAATCCGCTGCATCGCGAGGCGCTGCCGCGGACCCCGCCCGAGATCCAGAACCGGATCAACGAGATCAGCTTCAATTCCTCGCTTCTGCGCGAACTCAGGGCCATCGACTTCGTCCAGCGCCTGCAGGACCAGGGCACCATCGCCGAGGGCGCGATGAAACGCCCTCTGGTGCACATGATCGCCGATGATGACTTGATGAACGCCTTGTCGGTCGCGACCAAGCTGGTCGCCGTGCCCTCGGTCATCGCCCAGTTGAAACAGGCCGGACGGCGCGCGGCGGGCGACTTCCTGCGCGACCACAAGACCCGGATCGGGCGCGAACAGACGGCGGATCTGCGGGCGATGTTCGGCTAGAACGGTCCGCCTGTCCTTGCGTCACTTTTTGCCCGGTGGGCGAAGTGCCCTATGGTATTCGGCGTCCGTTTCACTAACTTGAAGGGAAAGCAACGACAGGGAGCGTCGCGATGAAACTCACCGTCAACGGGACCGAGCACGAGGTCGATGTCGAAGCGGACATGCCACTCTTGTGGGTCCTGCGCGAGGAACTGGGATACGCCGGCGTGAAATATGGCTGCGGCGTGGCCCAGTGCGGCGCCTGCACCGTGCATATCGACGGCGAGGCGCAGCGGTCTTGCCAGGTGGCCGCGGCCGATGTCTGGGGGCCAGTTACCACGATCGAGGGGCTGGGCACGCCGCAGGCGCTGCACGCGGTGCAAGAGGCCTGGATCGAACATCAGGTGGCGCAATGCGGCTATTGCCAGTCGGGGCAGATCATGCAGGCGGCGTCCTTGCTGTCCTATACGCCCGACCCGACCGACCAAGATATCGACGACGCGATGGGCGGGAACCTGTGCCGCTGCGGCACCTATACCCGGATCCGCGCCGCTGTGAAAACCGCCGCTGCCAAGCTGCAGGAGGTGTAAGCCAATGTCCCGAATCGGAAAAATCGCCCGCCGCACCTTTCTTGTCGGTTCGGTCGCCGTGGCCGGGGGCGTCGCCTTCGGCGTCTGGCGCTATCGCACGCCCTATGCCAATCCGCTGAAGGACGACCTGCCCGAGGGGGCGGCGGCACTGACGCCTTACGTGAAGATCGACTCCGACGGCGTAACGCTGATCACCCCGCGCGCCGACAAGGGGCAGGGCGCCTATCACGTGCAGGCCGCGCTGATCGCCGAAGAGCTGGATATCGAGCTGGACCAGGTTTCGGTCGATCCCGGCCCGCCCTCGGCCGCCTATTGGAACGGCGCCCTGGCCGAGGAAGCGGCGGAATTCATGGTGCCCAGCGACGGCATGGTGCGCGGCATGGCCGAAGGGGTCGTGACCGCCTCGATGAAGTTCATTGGCCTGCAGATGACCGGTGGCTCGACCACCGTGCCCGACGCCTATTTGAAGCTGCGCCAGGCCGGGGCCTCTGCGCGCGAGACACTCAAACAGGCCGCGGCGCAGGATTCCGGCGTTGATGCGGGCGAATTGCGCACCGAAGGCGGGGCCGTGATCCTGCCGGACGGCACCGCGGTGCCCTACACCCGGCTGGCGGCGACCGCGGCCGGTTTGGACCCGGTGCAGGATGCCGCGATCAAGGACCCGGCCGATTGGCGCATCCTTGGCAAGCCCATGCAGCGACTGGATATCGTGGCGAAATCCACAGGGACTCAGGAATACGGCATCGACATGCAGGTCGACGGCATGGTTCATGCCACCGTGCTGCTCAACCCGCACCAGGGCGGCGCGCTGAACGGGTTCGACGCGGCGCAGGCCGAGGGGATGCGCGGCGTCAAGGCAGTGGTGCCGATCACCGGCGGCGTGGGCGTCGTGGCCGACAATACCTGGCGCGCCATCCAGGCCGCCCGCTCCGTTCAGGCCGATTGGGCCCCTTCGTCCATGCCCGCCACGATGGACGCGCATTGGCAGGCCCTGTCCGACAGCTTCACCCCCGAGGCGCAGGACAGCCGCAAGCGCGACGATGGCGACGTCGAGGCGGCACGGAACGGCGCCGAGCTGGTCGAGGCCGAGTATCGAGCGCCCTACCTGGCCCATGCCCCGCTGGAGCCGATCAATGCCATCGTGCGCATCGACGATGACGGCGCCGAGGTCTGGACCGGCACGCAGGTGCCCCGCTTTGTCCAGCAGAACGTGGCGAAGATCGCCGGGCTGGACCCCGAACAGGTGACCGTGCACGTGCTGATGATCGGCGGCAGCTTCGGCCATCGGCTCGAGGACGAGGTGGTCAAGCAGGCCGCCGAGATCGCCGTGCAGATGAAGGGCACGCCGGTCAAGCTGACCTATTCGCGCGAAGAGGACATGATGCATGACTTCCCGCGCCAGATCGCCATGGCGCGGCTGCGCGGCAAGGTGCGCGATGGCCGGGTGGACAGCCTGGATTTGGGCATCGCCATGCCCTCGGTCATGGGCTCGCAGATGTCGCGGCAGGGGCTGAGCGTGCCCGGCCCCGACAGCCAGATCGTCGCCGGGGCCTGGGAACAGCCCTTTGCGATCCCGAACCAGCGGGTTACAGGCTATCGCGCGCCCGATCTCGCGCCGATCAGTTCCTGGCGGTCGGTCGGGGCCTCCTCGAACGGCTTCTTCTACAATGCCGCGCTGGATGAATTGATCCACGCCGCCGGGGCCGACCCGTTGGAAGAACGGTTGCGCTTGTGCGACGACCCGCTGGCCCGCGCGGTGCTCGAGGCCGTGGGCGACATGGCGAACTGGTCCGGCCCGCTGGGCGATGGCAAGGGGCGTGGCGTGGCGCTGACCCGGTCCTTCGGGGTGCATACCGCCGAGGTGGTCGAGGTCACCAACACGGATCGCGGCATCAGCATCGACAATGTCTGGGTCGCCGCCGAAATGGGCCGCGTGCTCGACCCGGTGAATTTCGAGAACCTGGTGCAGGGCGGCGTGATCTTCGGGCTTGGCCATGCCATGAATTGCGAGATCACCTATCGCGACGGTATCGCCGAGCAGGACAATTACTACAGCTTCGAGGGCATGCGCCAATTCCAGGCGCCGCGGATCGAAGTGCGCGGCCTGGAAAATGGCGACCACGTGCGCGGCATAGGCGAGCCGCCGGTGCCGCCCGCCGCGCCCGCGCTGGCCGGGGCGATTTTTGCCGCGACCGGCACGCGACTGCGGGAAATGCCCTTCAACAAGGTGGTCGATTTCGCCTGACGCGGTTATGATAGGGCGCATCTATCGAATGGGCGGCCCATGATCGACAAGCTTGAAATGTTCATCGCCCTGGCGCGGGACGAGCATTTCGGCAAGGCGGCCGAGTCCATGGGCGTGACCCAACCGACCCTGTCGGCGGCGATCAAACAACTCGAGGACCAGTTGGGCGTCATGCTGGTCTGGCGCGGCTCACGCTATCGCGGACTGACGCCCGAGGGGCAGCGCACGCTGGACTGGGCGCGCCGGATCGTCGCCGACAGCCGCGCCCTCCGAGACGAAATGCGCATGGCCCGCGAGGGGCTGTCGGGCAACCTGCGCATCGCCGTCATTCCCACCGCCCTGACGCTGGTGGCCGACCTGACCGAGGGGTTTGCACGGACCCATCCGAACGTGCGGTTCTCGGTGCTGTCGCGCACCTCGACCGAGATCCTGTCGATGATCGAGAACCTGCAGGTCGATGCTGGCCTGACCTACCTGGACAACGAACCGCTGGGTCGGGTCATGACCCAGCCCATCTACGCGGAGCGCTATGTCCTCGTGGCGCGCAAGGGCCATCCGATGCTGCGCGCGGGGCTGGGCTGGGCCGACCTCGAGGGCGTGCCGCTGTGCCTTTTGACGCCCGACATGCAGAATCGACGCATCATCAGCCAGCACCTGGCCGAGGCGGGGGTCACGGTGGATCCACGGGTCGAATCATCCTCGACCATCGTGCTGATCAGCCATGTCCTGCGCGGCGATTGGGTGACGATTCTGCCGCGAAAGGCGGCCGAGATATTCCTCAAGGCCGGGGATCTGCAGGCCTTGCCCATCGTCAAACCGGACGCGGCCCATGTCGTCGGGCTGATCGCGCCGCACCGCGAACCGATGACCCCGGTGCTGGCGGCGCTTCTGGCCGAGGCAAGGTCGCTTTCGGATCGCGGTGTCGATTGATAGGCAATTTCTATCGTGTGACGGAAAGTCAATATTGATTCAGCGCGCAACCTGCCGCATCACGCGCAGGTAGACCCATGAAAGGCGCCCGTCATGAGCGATCCCACCCTGCCAGAGACCATGGCCGAGATCTTTGCCCGCCACCGGGGGCAAGAGGGGCCGATGCTGCCCATCCTGCATGCCGCGATGGAGGCCTTCGGCCATATCCCCGAGGGGGCCGTGCCGCTGATCGCCGAAGAGCTGAACCTCGGCCGTGCCGAGGTGCATGGCGTCATCAGCTTCTACCATGATTTCCGCAAGGAACCGGCGGGGCATCACCTGCTCAAGATCTGCCGGGCCGAGGCCTGCCAGGCGGTGGGGGCCAATGCGCTGACCGAACGGGTGCTGGCCAAGCTGGGCATCGGCTGGGGCGAGACCACGCCCGATGGTCGGATCACGGTCGAGCCGGTCTATTGCCTTGGCCTGTGCGCCTGCGGGCCGGCGGCGATGGTCGGCGACCGGGTGATCGGGCGCGCCGACGAGACCAAGATCGAGGAGGCGCTGGCATGAAGATCTATGTTCCCCGTGACAGTGCCGCCAAGGCGTTGGGCGCCGATGCCGTCGCCGCCGCCATCGCGGCCGAAGCCGAGGCGCGCGGCCTGGATGTGACCGTGATCCGCAACGGCACCCGCGGCATGATCTGGCTGGAACCGCTGGTCGAGATCGACGAGGGCGGCGCGCGCCACGCCTTCGGCCCCGTCACCCCCGCCGATGTGCCGGCCCTGCTGGATGGCACGCTGGAGGGGCTGGGCAAGGTCGAGGACATCCCGTTTTTCGCCCGCCAGACGCGCCTGACCTTTGCACGCTGCGGCCTGATCGACCCGCTCGACCTGGATGCCTACGAGGCCCATGGCGGCCTGGCGGGCCTGCGCCGAGCCATCGCCTTGACCGGCCAGCAGATCGTGGACAAGGTCAAGGATAGCGGGCTGCGCGGACGCGGCGGCGCGGGCTTTCCCACCGGCATCAAGTGGCAGACCGTCCATGATGCCGAGGCCGACCAGAAATACATCGTCTGCAATGCCGACGAAGGCGACAGCGGCACCTTCGCCGACCGGATGATCATGGAGGGCGACCCCTTTACCCTGATCGAGGGCATGGCGATCGCCGGTCTCGCCGTGGGGGCGACCAAGGGCTATGTCTACCTGCGCTCGGAATACCCCGACGCCATCGAGGTGATGCAAGAGGCCGTGCGCATAGGCCGGGCGCGGGGCTTCCTCGGGGCGGATGTGCTGGGCTCGGGCCGGACCTATGACATGGAAATCCGTGTCGGCGCGGGGGCCTATGTCTGCGGCGAGGAAACCTCGCTTCTGAATTCGCTGGAAGGCAAGCGCGGCATCGTTCGCGCCAAGCCGCCGCTGCCGGCGCTGGAAGGCTTCCTTGGCAAGCCGACCGTGGTCAACAACGTGATCAGCCTGGCCACCGTCCCGGTGATCTTCGAGAAGGGCGCGCAGCATTATGCCGATTTCGGGCTGGGCCGGTCCAAGGGCACGATGCCGATCCAGATCGCGGGCAACGTGAAATATGGCGGCCTGTTCGAAACCGCCTTCGGCATGCCGCTGGGCGAGTTGGTCAATGATGTGGCCGGCGGCACCGCCACGGGCCGCCCGGTCAAGGCGGTGCAGGTGGGCGGGCCGCTGGGCGCCTATATGCCGCCATCCAAATTCGACACGCCTTTCGCCTACGAGGAATTCGACGGGCAGGGCGGGCTGATCGGCCATGCCGGGGTCGTGATTTTCGACGACTCGGCGGACATGCTGCAAATGGCCCGCTTCGCCATGGAATTCTGCGCCGTTGAAAGCTGCGGCAAGTGCACGCCCTGCCGCATCGGCGCGGTGCGCGGGGTCGAGACCATCGACCGGATCGCCGAGGGCGATGGCGGCGCAAAGGAGCTGCTGGTCGACCTCTGCGAGACCATGACCGACGGATCGCTTTGTGCCCTGGGCGGGCTCACGCCCTATCCGGTCCTGTCCGCGCTAGAAAACTACCCCGACGATTTCGCGACCCGGAAGGAGGCCGCCGAATGAAAGATTTCATCATCCCGACCGATGACATGGACATGGGCACGCCCGCCTCGAAGTCCGACAAGATGGTCACGCTGACCATCGACGGGTTCGACGTGCAGGTGCCCGAGGGCACATCCGTCATGCGCGCCAGCGCCGAGGCTGGCATCCAGGTGCCCAAGCTGTGCGCCACCGACAGCCTCGAGGCCTTCGGCTCCTGCCGCCTTTGCGTGGTGGAAATCGAGGGGCGGCGCGGCACCCCGGCCTCGTGCACGACGCCGGTGGCTGACGGCATGGTTATCCATACGCAATCTTCCAAGGTGCGAAAGATCCGCAAAGGCGTGATGGAATTGTATATTTCCGATCATCCGCTGGATTGCCTGACCTGTGCCGCCAATGGCGATTGCGAATTGCAGGACATGGCCGGCGCGGTGGGTCTGCGCGAAGTGCGCTACGAGGAACCCAAGGCGGGCGGTTTCGTGAACCATTTCGAGGCGCGCGACACCGGCGGCGACGTGAATCCGCAATACCTGCCCAAGGACGACAGCAACCCCTATTTCACCTATGACCCGTCCAAATGCATCGTTTGCAGCCGCTGCGTGCGCGCCTGCGAAGAGGTGCAGGGCACCTTCGCGCTGACCATCGAGGGCCGTGGTTTCGACAGCCGCGTCTCGGCCGGGGCGGCGGGCGATGATTTCCTGACCTCCGATTGCGTGAGCTGCGGCGCCTGCGTGCAGGCCTGCCCGACCGCCACCTTGCAGGAGAAATCCGTCATCGAGATGGGCACGCCCGAACGGTCCGTCATCACCACCTGCGCCTATTGCGGGGTCGGCTGTTCCTTCAAGGCCGAGATGCAGGGCGACGACCTGGTTCGCATGGTGCCCTACAAGCACGGCAAGGCGAACCGGGGGCACAGCTGCGTCAAGGGCCGCTTCGCCTATGGCTATGCCAGCCATGCTGACCGTATCCTGAATCCGATGATCCGCGATCGCATCGACGAGCCCTGGCGCGAAGTCAGTTGGGACGAGGCGATCGGGTTTGCCGCCCAGAAGATGCGCGGCCTGCAGGACAAGCATGGCAAGAAATCCATCGGCGTCATCACCTCCAGCCGCTGCACGAACGAGGAGACCTTCCTGGTCCAGAAACTTGCCCGCGCGGTCTTCGGCAACAACAACACCGACACCTGTGCGCGGGTCTGCCATTCGCCCACCGGCTATGGGCTGGGTCAGACCTATGGCACCAGCGCCGGCACGCAGGACTTCGATTCCGTCGAGGAAACCGACGTCGCCATCGTCATCGGCGCGAACCCGACCGATGGCCACCCGGTCTTTGCCAGTCGTCTGAAAAAGCGCCTGCGTCAGGGTGCGAAGCTGATCGTGATCGACCCGCGCCGTATAGACCTTGTCAAATCCAGCCACATCAAGGCGGCCCATCACCTGCCGCTGCGCCCCGGCACCAACGTTGCGGTCGTCACCGCGCTGGCCCATGTGATCGTGACCGAGGGCCTTTATGACGAGGCCTATATCCGCGAACGCTGCGACTGGGACGAATTCCAGCACTACATGGAATTCGTCAGCGAGGCCCGGCACAGCCCCGAAGCCACCCAAATGCTGACCGGCGTGCCAGCGGAGGAGCTGCGCGCCGCGGCCCGCACCTTTGCCACCGGCGGGCGCGGCTCGATCTATTACGGGCTGGGCGTGACCGAGCACAGTCAGGGCTCGACCACCGTCATGGGGATCGCCAACCTTGCCATGCTGACCGGCAATGTCGGCGGCAACGGCATGGGCGTGAACCCGCTGCGCGGCCAGAACAACGTGCAAGGGTCCTGCGACATGGGATCCTTCCCGCACGAACTGCCGGGGTATCGCCACGTCAAGAACCCCGAGGTGCGCGACCTGTTCAAACAGGCCTGGGGCGTCGAGATCGACCCCGAACCGGGCCTGCGCATCCCCAACATGCTGGACGCGGCCGTCGATGGCACGTTCAAGGGGCTCTACTGCCAAGGCGAGGATATCCTTCAATCGGACCCGGACACGAAACACGTGTCCGCGGGGCTGGCGGCGATGGAATGCGTCATCGTCCATGACCTGTTCCTGAACGAGACCGCGAATTACGCCCATGTTTTCCTGCCCGGGTCGTCCTTCCTGGAAAAGGACGGCACTTTCACCAATGCCGAACGCCGCATCAACCGCGTGCGCGAGGTGATGAAGCCCAAGAACGGCTATGCCGACTGGGAGGTCACGCAGCTTCTGGCCAATGCCATGGGCGCGGGTTGGACCTATACCCATCCCAGCCAGATCATGGACGAGATTTCGGCCACCACCCCGTCCTTTGCCGGTGTCTCCTACGAGGTGCTGGAAGAGAAGGGGTCGGTCCAGTGGCCCTGCAACGAGGCGCATCCCGACGGCACGCCGCTGATGCATGTGGACGGGTTCGTGCGCGGCAAGGGCCGTTTCATGATCACCGAATACGTGGCGACCGATGAAAAGACCGGCCCGCGCTTTCCACTCTTGCTGACCACGGGCCGGATCCTGTCGCAATACAACGTGGGCGCCCAGACCCGCCGGACCGACAACGTGGTCTGGCACCACGAGGACGTGCTGGAGATCCACCCCCATGACGCGGAAGTGCGCGGCGTGAACGAGGGCGATTTCGTCAAGCTGGCCAGCCGGTCGGGCGAAACCACCCTGCGCGCGACGCTGACCGACCGGGTCAGCCCGGGCGTGGTTTACACCACCTTCCACCACCCCGACACCCAGGCCAACGTGATCACCACGGATCATTCCGACTGGGCCACGAACTGCCCGGAATACAAGGTGACGGCGGTGCAGGTCAGCCCCTCGAACGGGCCGACCGAGTGGCAGCAGGATTACAACGCCCAGGCCGCGCAATCGCGGCGGATCCTGCCGGCGGCGGAATGACCGGCGCGCGCGCGACCAACACGCGCATCGTGCGTGATGGCCGCGCCGTTGCGGGCACCCGGGCCTTGCCCGAAGAGGTGCCCGTGGCTCTGGTCTATAACGGCACCACCCAGGCGGTCATGATGGCGACCCCGGCCGACCTTGCGGATTTCGGCCGCGGGTTCACCGTGACCGAGGGGTTGGCGCGACGCGACGAGGTCGACGCGCCCGAGGTCGTGACCCACGAGACCGGCATCGAGGTGCGCATGTGGCTGCCCGAGGACCGCGCGGCGGCCATGTCCGCGCGGCGCCGGGCCATGACCGGGCCGGTGGGCTGCGGTTTGTGCGGGGTGGACAGCCTCGACCAGGTGATCCGTGACTTGCCCGCCTTGCCCGCGGGGGCGAAGGTAACACCATCGGATATCGCCCGCGCCATGTCCGGGCTGCGCGCGGGACAGGGCCTGCACGACCGCACGCGCGCGGTCCATGGTGCGGGACTCTACGTGCCCGGACAGGGGCTCGTGGCGGTGCGCGAGGATGTGGGCCGGCACAATGCCCTGGACAAGGTGATCGGCGCGGTGGGCGATTGCAGTGCCGGGATGATCGTGCTGACCAGCCGGGTCTCGGTCGAGATGGTGCAGAAATCGGCAATGGCCGGCGCCGGCGTGATCGCCGCCGTCTCGGCGCCGACCACGCTGGCGGTGCGCACCGCGCAAGAGGCCGGGCAGACGCTGATCGCGCTGGCCCGGGACGACACGTTCGAAATATTCACCCATGCAAGCCGGGTGACAGAGGAGGGTGAAGATGTCGCCTGAAAAGATGGTGCGGATGGCAAACCAGATCGCCACGTTTTTCGAAAGCCAACCGGACGAGGACAAGGCGGGGCGCGTGGCTGCGCATCTGGGGGATTTCTGGGAACCGCGCATGCTGGACCAGCTGCGCGCCCACCTGGACGCGGGCGGCGAGGGGCTGACCCCGCTGGCCCGCGCCGGGGCCGAACGCGTCCTGGCCGATAAGGAACGGGCCTGAGGGGCGCTGCCCCTCTTGGCCTGCGGCCAATTCACCCCGGGATATTTACTGGTCCAAAGAAATGCGGGCCGTCGCCTTGGACCGGACTGGCCCTTGCGGGTGTCCGCCCTAGTGGAAGTCGCGACTTTTCGGGATGATCTGCGCGTTGCGCGGGTGCCGTGAGCTGGGCCCGGGCAGGGGCCTCGTGACCTCGTCGGCATGGGACAGCGGCGGGGCCAGCCCGTCGGGGGCCAGCCGTTGCAGCGCATCCGAGCGGTCCTCCAGGTGCCGGGCCACCACGTGGATGATGTCCAGGTCGCGCTGGATATAGCCATGCACCACCAGCAGCCGCGCCTGCATGACGACCTTGCGATACTGTTCCATGACCTTGGGCCAGACCACCAGGTTGGCCACGCCGGTCTCGTCCTCCAGCGTGATGAAACAGACCCCCTTGGCCGAACCGGGCCGCTGCCGGATCAGCACCAGCCCGGCCAGCCGGATGTTCTGCCCGTTGCCGCTGTCGGCCAGGGCGGCGCAGGCGGCATGACCCTGCCGCGTCAGCGAGGGGCGCAGGAAGGACATGGGATGCGCCTTCAGCGACAGGCGCAAGGTCTGGTAATCGGCCACGACCTGCTCGGTCACGGGCATGTCCGGCAGGGGCACCGGCGGCTCGGCGCCCTCGTCCCCGGTGCCGGTGAAAAGCGGCAGGTCGGGCGCGTCTTTCAGCGCCTTGGCCTCCCACAGGGCCTGCCGGCGGTCCAGGAAGAGCGAGCGCAACGCATCCGCCTCGGCCAGCTTGCGGATATCGGCGGGCCGCAGTCCGGCGCGGGTCTGCAAGGCCTTGAGGTCCGGGTAGGGCGCATCGCGCGTGGCAAGCAGCCGCGCCGCGGCGCCCTCGCGCAGCCCGCTGATCTGGCGCAGGCCGAGGCGCAGGGCCATCCTGCCAGCGTCGGGTTCCAACGTGTTGTCCCATTGAGAGAAATTCACATCCGGGGCGCGAACGGTCACGCCGTGGTCGCGGGCATCGCGCACGATCTGGGCCGGGGCGTAGAATCCCATCGGCTGGGAGTTGAGCAGCGCGGCGGCGAAGGCCGCCGGGTAATGGCATTTCAGCCAGCTCGAGACATAGACCAGCAGGGCGAAACTGGCAGCGTGGCTTTCGGGAAAGCCGTATTCGCCGAACCCCTTGATCTGATCGAAACAGCGCCGGGCGAACTCCTCTTCATAACCGCGGCGGACCATGCGCCCGATCATCTTGTCCTGCAGCGCGTCGATCGTCCCGCGCGAACGGAAGGTCGCCATGGCCTTGCGCAACTCGTTCGCCTCGGCGGGGGAGAATTCCGCCGCCTCGATGGCGATCTTCATGGCCTGTTCCTGGAAGATCGGCACGCCCAGGGTGCGGCCCAGGATGTTTTTCAGCTCTGCCGGGTCGTGCGGCGCGCCGGGCGCGGGGTAGCTGACCTCCTCTTCCCCATTGCGGCGGCGCAGATAGGGGTGGACCATGTCGCCCTGGATCGGGCCGGGGCGGACGATGGCGACCTCGATCACCAGGTCGTAGAATTCCCGCGGGCGCAGGCGCGGCAGCATGTTCATCTGCGCCCGGCTTTCCACCTGGAAGACGCCGACGCTGTCGCCCCGGCACAGCATGTCATAGACGCGCGGATCCTCCTGCGGCACCGTGGGAAGGGTGAAGTTCTGGCCGTAATGCGCGGAAATCATGTCAAAACACTTTCGGATGCAGGTCAGCATCCCCAGCGCCAGGATATCCACCTTGAGGATGCCGAGCGCATCGATATCGTCCTTGTCCCATTCGATGAAGGACCGGTCCGCCATGGCGCCGTTGCCGATGGGCACGGTTTCCACCAGCGGCCCGTCGGTCAGGATGAAGCCGCCCACATGCTGGGACAGGTGGCGTGGCATGCCGATCAGCTGCTGCGCCAGCAGGATCGTGCGGCGGATCGTCGGGTCGGCGGGGTCCAGCCCGGCCTCGGCCACGTGCTCGGGGCCCACATCCTTGCCCCAGCTGCCCCAGATCGTCTTGGCCAGCGCGCCGGTCACGTCCTCGGAGAGGCCCATCACCTTGCCCACCTCGCGCAGGGCCGAGCGCGGGCGGTAATGGATCACCGTGGCGCACAGCCCGGCGCGATCCCGTCCATACTTGTCATAGATGTGCTGGATCACCTCTTCGCGGCGTTCATGTTCGAAATCCACGTCGATATCGGGCGGCTCCTTGCGTTCCTCGGAAATGAACCGTTCGAACAGCAGCTGGTGCTGGGCCGGGTCCACCGCCGTGATGCCCAGAACATAGCAGACCGCGGAATTCGCGGCCGACCCCCGGCCCTGGCAAAGAATAGGTTTTTCAACGCCTTCCCGGGCGAAGCTGATAATATCATGGATGGTCAGGAAGTAGCGGGCGATGTCCAGCTTGCCGATCATCGCCAGTTCCTTTTCCAGGACCGCGCGGGTCTTGGGCGGCACCCCGCCCGGATAGCGCCGCGCCGCGCCCTCCCATGTCAGCTTCTCAAGATAAGCCTGGGGACTCATGTCGGCGGGGATCACCTCGCGCGGGTATTCATAGGCCAGCTGTCCGAGGTCGAAGGAAATCGCATCGGCCACGGCGCGGGTGGCGGCGATGGCGTGCGGCCATTCGCGGAACAGGCGCACCATCTGGGTGGGCGATTTCAGGTGGCGTTCGGCATTGGGGTGCAAAAGTGCCCCGGCGCGGGCCAGCGTGGTCTTTTCGCGGATGCAGGTCATCACGTCCTGCAAGGGGCGGCGCGCGGGGGCGTGGTAATGCACGTCGTTGGTGGCCAGCAGGTGCAGCCCGGTCTGCCCCGCGATCCGGTCCAGCCGGTTGATCCGTGCCCGGTCGTCGCCGCGATAGAGGTAGGACGCGGCCAGGTAGCCCAGCCCCGGCAGGCGCCGTTTCAACCCGGGCAGGGCGTGGGCGAAGGCGTCCAGGTCCTCGGGCGGCAGGGCGATCAGGATCATGCCTTGGGCATGGGCGGCGAGGTCCGAAAGCGTGATGTTGCAGACCCCCTTGGCCTGCCATTGGCCGTCCGGGTCGTGCCGCTTGCCCTTGGACAGCAGCCGCGACAGCCGGCCATAGGCGGCCCGATCCGTCGGGTAGGCCAGGAATTCCTCGCCGCCCACCAGGGCCAGGCGCGCCCCGATCAGCGGGCGCAGCCGGGCCTTTTTCGCCTCCATATGCAGCCGCACCACCCCGGCCAGGGTGTTCAGGTCGGCCACCCCGATCGCATGGTGCCCCTGCGCCCAAGCCTCTTGCGCGATATCTACCGCGTCCGAGGCCCCGCGCAGAAAGGAAAAACAGCTTGTCACCCCCAGCTCGACGAAAGTCGCGGGCGGGTTCGGGGTGAAATCCCCGTCCTCGGGCAGGGTCCGGCGGGGATGCAGGCGTTCTATGTCAGGCATCGCGCCGCCCCCCGCTTCTTTGGGTCGAAAATACCGCGGGGGAGTCGGACCGCCGCCGACGGGGGCGGCGCCCCCTCCTGGCGGGCCGGGTCACGAAAACACCCCGTGCAGGAACCAGCGCGGCGGCCCGCCCCGACCGTCGCCCGCCACCCCCTCGCGGAACAGCCAGTAGCGCCGCCCGTGCTGGGTCTCGATCCGGTAATAGTCGCGCAGCCGGGCCGAGGGCCGGTCGGCCCACCATTCCGGCGCGATCCGTTCCGGGCCGGCAAAGCGCGTCACCTTGTGGGCCAGCCGCCGCCAGGTGAATTGCACCGGCGGACCTTCGGGCACGGCGTAAAGCACGCGGATCTCCTCGGGCGGATCCAGCAGGCGCAGCGGGCGCGGGCTGCGCGGCGAGGCCAGCGCCCCGGCGGCGGGCACCATGGCCGATTGCCAGCCTTCGCGGCGTTCGGGGATATGGCTGTCCCGGGCGGCGGGGCGGGTGATGCGATCGGCGCCGAACCGCGCCGAGAGCCGGTCGATCAGGCGGGCCAGTTCCGTTTCGCTGTCCACGTGGCCGTCGATGCGGGTCTGGACCATGTCCAGCGCCTCGACCACGCTGGCCTCGAGCGTGACAAGGTCGAAGCCGAAGCCGGGGTCGAGCCGGTCCAGCCGCCCCTCGAAGAGCCGCAGCAGGTGGTCCGGATCGCGGCTGGCCCGGGCCGTGGCCACGGACAGGGCCGCGACCTCGCCATCGGTGCGGTAGAGGTGCAGCGTCACGCGGCGCGCGCCCATGCCCTCGGCGACCAGCCCGGCGCAGAGTTCCCGCGCCAGGGCGGGCAGGTGCGGCTCGGGGTCGATCACCGGTTCGGGCAGGCGCGATTGCACGGCGAAACGGGGCGGGTCGTCGGGGCTTTGCACCGGTTCGGCCAGCCGCCCCATCATCTGGTCCAGCCGCATCAGCGGGTTGCTGGGCAGCTCGGCCCGGGCAAAGCGCCGGGCCAGCGCCCGGCGCGGCACGGCGGCCAGCTCGCCCACGGTTTTCAGCCCCAGCCGCTGCAACAGCAGAACCGTGTCGGGCGTCAGCCGCAGGGCGGCGACGGGCAGGGGCGCCATGCGCGGGGCCAGCTCCGGCCCCTGGCAGGTCTCGCGCAGCCCGCCATGCCGCGACAGCGCCCAGGCCGCGCCATGGGTCGGCGCGATGGCCAGGTCGCAGGACAGGCCCATGAGCGCGAATTTCTCTTCGATGTCGCGCAGCATCGCCGCCTCGCCGCCCCAGAGGTGATCCGAGCCGGTGGTATCCATGACCAGGCCGGTGTCGCCGTCCAGCGCCGTCCAGGGGCACCAGCGGCGGCACCAGAGCATGAGCCGCGCCAGCATCGCCCGGTCGCCGGCGATATCGGCGAATTCCACCTGCAGATCGGGGCAGAGCGCGCGCATGTCCACGACCCGTTCGCCCAGGCGCATCCCCGCCAGCCGCGCGGCGCGGTTGGTGGCGTGCAGGACGGGGCCGTGCGGGCCATCCACGGCCAGCGCCAGCGGCAGGTCGTCGGGCACCGGGTCGCCCTGCCGGTCGCGGTGACGCAGGTAGCGATCCATGGCCAGGGTCGGGAAATGCAGGGCGGTGATGCGCCGGGCCAGCGGATTGCGGGGCAGGCCGCCCGCGGGCGAGGCGACTGCGCCTGCGGCGACACCCGCCCGCCCGCGGCCCTGCTGGCGCGTCCGGTCCATGTCCGTCCCGGCCCGCCAGGCGGGGGCGACGGGCCGTGCCCCGGTCTGGCGCGGATCGCAAAGGGCGGTGTGCAAGAGGACGGGCAGCTTGTCCTCGTGTCTCATGGGGGTCTCCGGTCAGTGTTCGGCGGCGCGGGGCGGGGCGGCATCGGCCTCGACCCGGTGGTCCAGGTGCAGCCCGCCCTGCGCCGTGGCGCGCGCGACCCAGTCGCCGGGGGCGCCCCAGCGGCTGCGGAACAGGCTCGCCCGCCAGAGCGGTGCGCCGGGGGCGCGGCTGTCATCGGGATCGGGCAGGGCGGCCAGAGAGGCCACGCGCCAGCGTTTGCGCGCCGCCGAAAGGTTCGGATGCGCCGCGCGCCGGACCAGCCAGGCGGCCACGCCATGCGCCTCGGCCCGCAGCGCCAGCCGCTTGGTGGCGGTGAAATCCAGCTGTGGTGGGTCGCCCCAGACCTCGCCCACCACGGCGCCCAGCACGCCGCAGCCCAGCCCCTGTTCCATGGCCCAGAGCACGTCGAGGGGGCGGTTCACATCCACCGCGATCACCTCCAGCGGGTGCGGCAGCCCGGCGATGCAGAGCCGCCCGGATTCCTGACGCGACAGCCGGTCGCTGATCCACAGGACCGGGCCGTCATCCGGGGCGAGCTGGGCCAGCAGGAACCCCAGCGGCCCGCCATCACTGGCGTTTTCGGCGAAAACCTCTGTCAGGGTGGGGCTGTCGACGGCGGCGGCCGGGCCGGCGGCGCGGTCGGACAGCAATTGTGCGGCGGTTTTCGGGGCGGGCGGGGCGCAGCGCACGGGGGACTCCCTTGGTAAATGTTCCTCTTTTGTTCTAGTGCGTTCCCGGGGCGTCGTCAAACCCCGCATGTCGCAGCCGCGGCGGGCCGGCCCCTGCGGCCCGGTCCGCCGCGAAAGGGTCAGGCTTTCCCTGCTTGTTCGCCACATTTCAATTGCATAGCTTGGCCGAACAGAGGTTGGGCAGAAGGCCGCCATGATCGGACCAGTGCTGCGGTCGTTTTCGCGCCGCTACATGGATGTCACGCTGAAATCCGGCCGCGACCGGGTGGTGCGGATCATGGAACGGCCGGGGCTGTGGATGGAGGACGCCCAGCTTGCCGCGCTTGCCGGCGACCTGCGGCAGGTGGCGGCCAAGACGCTGGCGGCGGGCAGCCTGACATACGGCGTCTTTTCCGGCGACCGCGCCCGGCTTGAGGCCACGATCATCACCCTCGTTCAGACCCGCGACGGCACGCCAATCGCCTTCAACGCGCTGGCGGTGATGGAGCTGGACACCGAGCCTGCGCCCACGGACGTGCTGCACCTGGGCCTGGTCATGGTCGATCCCGAGGCGCGTTCGGGCGGGCTGTCCTGGGTGCTTTATGGCCTGACCTGTTTCCTGCTTTTCGTGCGCAATCAGTTCCGCCCCTTGTGGATTTCCAACGTCACCCAGGTTCCGGCGGTGGTGGGCATGGTGTCCGAAATGTTTTCCGATGTCTGGCCGGCGCCCGGGGCGGGGCGGCGTACGCTGACCCACATGCTGCTGGCCCGTCGCATCATGGCCGATCACCGCGCGGTCTTCGGCGTTGGCGTCGATGCCGGGTTCGACGAGGCGCGCGGGATCATCACCAATGCCTATACCGGCGGCTCGGACGACCTGAAAAAGTCCTACGCGGCCGCGCCGAAACACCGCGACGAGCGCTACAACGCCTTTTGCGCCGAGGCGCTGGATTACGACCGGGGCGATGACGTGCTGCAGCTGGGGCGCATGGATATGGCCGCGATCCGCCGCTACCTGACCCGCGAGGTGCCGAAATCCGCCGTGCTGGGCGTCATCCTGACCGCCGGGATCGTCGGGCTGCAACGGCTGGTCTTGCCGGTGCTCTACTGGTCGGACACCACGCGGCCCTTTTCCATCCTGCGACCGGCCAAGAGGGAGCGCTGATGTTCGACTACGCCGAGATGACCACCCGGAATATCGGCTTCGTCACCGAGGCCGAGCAGGCCCGGCTGAAGGGCGCGACGGTATTCGTCTGCGGCAATGGCGGCATGGGCGGGGCCTGCGTGATGGCATTGGCGCGGATGGGGGTGGGGCACCTGATCCTGGCCGACCTGGACGGCTTCGAGCTGTCGAACCTCAACCGGCAGGTCTTTGCCTTCCTCGGCTCGGTCGAGGAACACAAGGCCGAGGCGACCGCCCGCATCTGCGCCGATATCAACCCCGAGATGGTCTGCGAGGTGCATCATGGCGACTGGACCGAAAGGGCCCATGACCTGATCGGGCGCGCCGATATCGTCGTCAACGGTACCGATGACCTTGGCGCGTCGCTGCTGCTCTATCGCGGCGCGCGGGCGCTGGGGAAAACCGTGATCGACGCCTATGCCTCGCCCTTGCCATCGGTCTATGTCACCGGGCCGCGCGACACCCCGCACGAGGTTCGGCTGGGCTATCCGACCCAAGGCACCGACTGGGACAAGCTGACGGACCGGCAGCGCGAAACGGCCTTCCTGCGCGAGGCCGAATGGGTCGTGCTCCATTCCTCGTCCCGCCATTATATCGACCTGGACCTGATCGGCGACGTGGTGAAGGGGGCACGGGGGCGGCCGTCCTTCGCGCCGATGGTGGTGACGACGGGAATGCTGATGGCCTACGAGGTGGCCAACGGTATCCTGGGGCGGCCCCACGGCGCCGACAATCGCGGCTGGTTCTTCAATCCATACCGCGCCCGGGTGGAACGGCCGAAACCGGCCTGGCTGGCGACGCTGATGCGGCCTGTCGTGCGGCGCTTTCTTGCAAGGCTTATGCCATGACCGCCGCCGCGCCGATCATCGGCAACCTGTTCCTGTCGTTGGCCGCCCTTGCGGGCCTGGCGATCCTGCACGGGCTGCTGGCCGCGCGCGACCCCTACGAGCCTTTGACGCGCCGCTTTCTCTTCGGCATCCGGGTCATGATGCTGCTTTTCGCGGGCCGGGCTTTGATCGTGCTGACGGGGGCGGATGTCTTTCGCATCCTCGTCTTTCTTGGCGCGGCGCTGGTGCCGCTGGCCGTGCTGCTGCTGGCCGAGGGGCTGTTGCGCCGCCATGCCCCGGCCTGGGCCAAGACCTGGGTCGCAGGGGGCACTGTGGTCTTCGTGGTGCTTGCCTTCTGGTATTCGGGCTCCATCGACCCGGCGCGGCTGGTGGCGCTGCTCGTTTTCCAGGTCGCCGGGTTCGCCATCGGCGGCTGGATGGTCCTGAATCGGGATCGCGACAGCCTGTCGGCGGCTGAAAACCGGGCGGTCGAGAGGCTGGCGCTGTCCCTTCTGCTGTTGGCGCCGCTGGCGGCGGCGGATTTCCTGATGGTCTATCTGGGCCTGCCGGTGCAGGTCTCGCCGCTGGGCGTGCTGTTCCTGTGCTGGCTGGCGGTGTCGCTGGCGCGCGGGCAGGGCAGCCACCGGGCCGCGCTGGGCGGCTACCTGGCCATTGCCGCCGGGGCCACGGCGGCGGGGGTGGTCGTGGCGCTCATGGCCGGGCTGGAGCGGGACGGCGCGATCATGGTCCTGGCGGTGATCCTGGCGGCGGTGCTTGTCGCGGTGCTGTTCATCGAGGCGCGCAGCCTGCGTGCCGAGGACCGCAGCGAAAGTCTGCTGCGCCACATGGCCGAGTCCGAGGCCATGGCGCCGCTGGACTTCCTGCGCGGGCTGCAGGGCCATCCGATGGTCGAGGGCGCGGCCCTGATCGGGCCCGACCAGCTGGCCGAGCTGGATGGCGCGGTGCTGACGCGCGTCTTTGCCGCGGCCCCGGTCCTGCGCCGGGCCGATCCGCCCTTTGCCGAGGGGATCGAGGCCGACCATATCGCCCATCTTTTCGACCGCTTCGATGCGACCCATATCCTGCTGGCAGAGTCGCGTCCCATGACGTTGGTGGCGCTGTCCATGCCGGCCATCGCCGCCGCGCCGCGTGTTGAACTGGAACTGCGGGTGGTGCAGCGTATGGCCCGGTTACTGGCCGATGCGGCCGAAAAGGGGGCAGAGACATGATTGCGATGGAGGTCCTGAAGGCCTGCGTGGCCCGGGCCGGGTTGGCCCCGTCGACCCACAATACCCAGCCGGCGCGGTGGGCGCTGGAAACGGGCGGCGCGACGCTGTTCTGCGATACCGAATGCGGCCTGCCCGTGGGCGACCCCGAGGGGCGCGACGCCGCGCTCAGCTGTGGCGCGGCGCTGGAGGCGATGGTGCTGGCGCTGTCCGCCGAGGGGGTCGGGGCCGAGGTCGAGCTGGCCGAGGATGCGCGCTTTGCCCCCGGAAACGGGTTGGAAACCGTGGCGCATCTGCGCTTCATCGACGGGGTCGAGCACGGCCTGCACCGGCAGTTGGAGCATCGTTTCACCTGGCGCGGCCGGTTCGACGCGGCCCCGTTGGAGCTGTATGGCTGGACCCGGCCCGATGCCCGGCTGGTGCTGGACGACAAGGGGCGCAAATGGCTGGCCGAACGCAACGACTGGGCCAGTCTGCAGATCATGCGCGACCGAGCCTTCCGCCGGGAGTTGCTGGACTGGATGCGCCTGTCGCCGGGCCATCCGCGCAACGGCGTGGACGGGATGAACCGGGATGCGATGAACATGCCGGGGCCGGTGGCCTTCGGCACGCCACTGGTTCTGGGCCCGCTCTGGCCGGTCCTTGACAAGGCCGGGCTGACCGCGGGCCTGACCGCCGAGGCGGCGGCCACGCTGTCGGCCCCGGTCATCGCGCTGTTCCATCGCCCCCGCGGCGAAAGCCCGGTGGAAAGCGGCCGCGCTTACCTGCGCATGTGCCTCGAGGCGGCCTCGCTGGGTATGGCGGGCTGGCCCATGGCGGCCCTGTCCGATCATCCGGTGACAAATGGCGAGATCTGCACCCGGTTCGGCATCGCGCCCGACCGGCGGCTGGTCCAGGCGATCCGCTTCGGCAAGCCGACCGGCACCGCCGCGCCGCGCGCCCGCAAGCCCCTGTCGGAGGTGCTGGTCTAGCGCCGGCCCGTCAATCGACCGGCAGGCCGCTGGGCACCCTGTCGGGGCGGCCCAGCGGGCGCTGATCGACGGTTTCGCCCGTCAGGGCGTGCAGGAAGGCCACCAGGTCGGCGATCTCCGCCGCGCCGAGCGTGACCGGGTGGATATCCAGACGCGCCTTTTGCCGCTGCATTTCCAGTCGATCCTGCCGGATCGCGAAATCCCCCGCTTCCAACCAGGGCACATCGGGAAGGCGCGCATCGGCGGGCTGCCATCTGGCGCGGCTGGCCTTTGGGTCGGCATGATGGCGGATCATCGCCTCGAGCGTCGCGAAGGCCCCGTTATGGCCATAGGGCGCCGTCAGCGCGACATTGCGCAGCGACGGCGTGCGGAACCGGTAGGCGTCTTCCAGCAGGTCGGTTTCGGCCATCCGCCCCACATCCCGCGCCACCTGGTCGAACAGCCGCGTGCGCCCCGGCCCGAATGCCGGAAGCGACAGGGCATGAAATTCCTGGTCGGTGAACAGCGGCCCCGAATGGCAGGTCGCGCAGCGCGCCGAGCCAAAGAACAACTGCCGCCCCCGTTCGGCGGCTTCGGGCATGGGCACCCCCTCGGCCAGCCAGGCGTCATAGGGGCTGTCGATGCTGATCCATTCTGAGACCACGAAAGCGCCGATCGCGTTGCCGATCTCGACGATCGTGACCTCGCTGGGGTGGTGGATATGGTCGAAGGCGGCGACGAACATCTCGCCGTATTCGGGGATCGTGCGCACCCGCTTGGCCAGGATCGGCCAGCCCAGGTCGATGCGGTCGCGCACGGCGCCGATCACCGCGTTCTCACCGACATTGCCGGCCATCTCGAATTCCGAGGTCAGGGGCAGCAGCGCCTGCGCGGCGACGATATGATCCAGCCCCGCGGGGAACCATTCCTCGGCCGGGGTGTCGAAACCGTTGCCGAACTGGTCGGACACTTCCAGCCGGCCGTCATGGAACAGAACGTCGATGGACGCATGGCCGAGGTTCCACAGCGCCGGGGCGTTGCGGGGGATACGCTTGGCGATGCGGTCGTCCCCGGTGCCGGGGCTGCGGTCGGGCGCCAGCCCGGTGCCGCCCTCGCCGATGCCAAGGCTCAGGCCGTCGCCGCCGGCATGGTCGTGATGATGACAGGTGCCGCAGGAAATATTGCGGTTGCCCGACAGGATCGGATCATAGAACAGCAATTGTCCGATCCGGGCTTGCGCCGGGTCCGCGTCCACGAAATCATCGAGCGACAGCGGCGCGGCCGCTGCCGCCCCCGACATGGCGAGGACGACGGAAAGGACGAGATGAGACAGCTTTGGCAAGCCCATGGAAAACCCGTAGCGCATGGCCTGATACTGGCGGTTTTTGCGGCGCTCTCAACCCCTGTTTTCGCCGCCGACCTGGAAGAGGCGCGCGACCTGATGGAGGCGAACGAGTTCGAGGCCGCCATGGCGCAGTTCCGGGTGCTGGCGCGGTCCGGCAATGCCGATGCCGAGGAACTGATCGGTGTGATGTATGCCCTTGGCCTTGGGGTGGAACGGGATGATGAACGCGCCTTCGAATGGTATCTGCGCGCCTCGCTCAAGGGGCATCCGGGCGCGCAATCGGGGCTGGGCTGGTATTACGAGGTGGGCCGGGGCATCGCCGAACCCGACCTGGTGCGCGCCTATCTCTGGTATGGGCTGTCGGCCATTGGAGGCGATCCCGATGCCCTGCTCTCGATCGAGGAACTGACCCCGCGCATGACACCCGAACAGCGCGCCCGGGCCGAGGTGCTGATCGACGACTACAAGCCCTGGATGTATCCGTTCCGGTAGGGGGCCGCGTGGTCGGACGGGACTGGTCCGGCTGCGGCCCGAGGGCCGCTGTTAGCCCTGAGCGGACTCACAGTCCTTGGTTCGAACTTGCAATTGCTGCCCTTCACCGGCAGTGGGGTCCTTGTCGGTTGGCGGGACAAACCGGACCGATGCACCTGCAACATGAGCGGCTGCTCAGATAGCTGTTCGTCAGCTGTCTCGCCGCCGCAGTGCAGCTCGGTTTCCCGGAAGCGGCCGTTCGAAAACGGCTGGATGGCACAGATCTGAACCGGTCGTTCGCCGTGCAGCCGCTGTATGTCTCCCATGCGGACAGAACCGTAAACTCATTGCGTTTGCTCCAATGATCAATCCAGTCTTTTTTGTCTCTCATAGACCTTCGTCCCTCTCCGGATCGCGCCCGGTAAAGCTGAGTGTGGCGAGGGGCGCGCTCCCGGCGGCGCCCCAGTCGGCCAGCGCCTGCGCCAGTCGCGCGGCGGGACTGTCGGCATCTTCGGTTTCGCGCAGCACCGCCCACCAATCCAGCGATACCGGCTCGGCCCCTAGTTCGCGGGCGACAAGCGTGCCGTCGCTCAACTCCGGCTGGATTGCCCAGCGGCTGAAGACCCCGACGCCCATACCGGCGCGGACGAGGTCGATCACCGCCTCCGGCGTGGGCATCGCGGTCACTTGGCGAAACGGCGCCTCGGGCGCTCCGATCAGCACCTCCCATTCGAAGCCGGGCTCGCCCGACAGCGGATAGGTGAACAGCCGGTCGTCCTGCATCGCACGACTGTCGATGAACGGCGCTTCGGCCAGCGGGTGACCCGGCGCCACGGCCGCGACCACCGGATCCGTGCCCAGCCGCAGCCAGCGGAACCGCGACCCGTCGCGCGGCCGGCCATAGACCGTCGAGACATCGGCGGCACCTTCGAGCAGCGCGGTGAACGGCTGCGCGGCGGCTCGGGCCGACAGGTCCACGGTCAGGCCTGGTTCCGCACCCGCGAGATAGTCGAGGAAGGCGGGCAGCCAGTGATATCGGCTGTAGGTCGCCTGCCCGAGCCGCACCAGCGTCTGCCCGGCTGCGCCGGCGGCGGCGAAGTCACGCTCGATCCGCGTCAGCTCGTCCACCATGCGGGCCGCGAAGGCGCGCAGCCGCTCGCCCTCCGCCGTGAGCGAGACGCGCCCGTCCGTGCGCTGCACCAGCGCCACATCGACCCTGCGCTCGGCCTCGCGCAGGCGGTGCGATACCGCCGATTGCGTCAGCCCGAGACGCCGCGCGGCCGCCGTGACACCGCCGGTTTCGGCGAGCGCGACGAGGACCGTGAGGTGATTCATTCCGAGGCGCGGGATCATAGTGCCATGAAACCATTTCATGTGATCCGTGAAAACTCGGAATTTCCTTGACGGCCTCGCATCGTCTACCCGGGGTGCATGACCCGCGCCGCCCGCCTTCCTTGTCCCACCTCCGTCGCGACGCTTGCGGTGGCGCTGACCGCGATCCTGTTCGGCCTCGTGCCGCTGTTCGCGCGTGAATTGCAGGACGAAGGCGTCGGCGCGGCGAGCATCGCGCTGTCGCGCTACCTCCTGTCCGCGGCGGTGCTGCTGCCCTTCCTGCCGCTGCAGCGCGCCAAGCGTGGCGAGGGGCTGCTGATCGGCGGGGCGGGCATGGCCATGGGGCTGGGCTGGATCGGCTACCTGCAGGCGATCGAGACCGCGCCGATCGCGGCGGCGGGTGTGATCTACATGTCCTACCCGCTGTTCTGCCTGACGTTCGCATGGCTTCTGCTGGGCCAGCGTCCCACCCGGCGCGCGGTGGTCGCGGGCCTGATGATCCTGCTGGCTGCCGGACTGTTACTCGATCCCGGCGGGTTGGCGCCCGGTGCTGCCCTGGCGCTTTTGTGGTCATTGCCGGCGCCGGCAACCTTTGGCTTCCTCGTCCTCGTGTTGTGCGCGTTGACGCCGAACCTGACAGCGCTGGAAAAACTGGCCGCCGGGATGGCCGGCTCCACGCTCGGCCTCGCACCGATGGCGCTGACGCAGGACGTGGGCGCCATGCTGCCGCAAACGGCCGAGGGCTGGACGTGGATCGCCGGTCTGGGGCTCGTGACGGCCCTGCTGCCGCAGCTGATCTACACCATCGCGGCGCCGAAGGTCGGGGCTGCGCGAGCGTCTGCGGCCGGCAGCTTCGAGTTGCCCACGATGCTGGCCATTGGCTGGATCGCGTTCGGCGAGACGCTTGGCCTGCGCGAGGCGGTCGCCGCCACGCTGGTGTTGGCAGCGATCGCGCTGTCTCCGGCGATCCGGCCTGCAGAGCTGGTAGCGCCGAAGCTTCCGGCAGGAACGACATGATTGCCGTGGGCGATACGCTGCCAGACTGAAGCGCCCTGCGGCTCTATCGACCAGAAGCACCCGCTAGCACCTGCCGCTCGTGGACAGCGTAGCAAATGACGGCTCCCCGCCGTTTACGTCGAATGCTGCGCTCCACACGGAAGTCCGTGAAGGGCTCTCACCCGGCATTCGCCGCGTGTTACACGAAAGGCCGCTATCGGGAAATCGCCCAAATTTTGCAAACTCCGCTATCTCCGCAAAGCTGCCCGCCACCCCTCACAGCGGCGCCACCTCGGCCAGGATCGGCAGGTGGTCGGACGGGTGCGGCCCCTTGGCCCGGGCCGGAATGTCCAGCGGTGTGACGCGCAGGTGCTCGCAATGGGCAATGCGGTCCAGCGCCGCGACCGGCAGGGTGGCCGGGAAGGTGCGCCCGGGTGTCAGAACCGTGTAATGCCGCGCCAGCCGTCCCAGGCCGGTCTTGCGGCTCCATTCGTTGAAATCGCCCAGGATGACCGTTGGCAGGGTCGGCAGACCCTCCAGCGCCTCGCGGATATGGTCGAGCTGCTGGCGGCGGTTGCGGCGCAGCAGGCCCAGGTGCACGCCGACCACGCGCAGGCCCGGCAGATCGACGGCGATGGCGCCGCGCGGCTCGAGTCCCGGCAGCGGAAAGCGGTGAATGTCCACCGGGTCCAGCCCGGGCCGGGCCAACAGCGCGATGCCGTGCCAGCCCAGGCTTTCGCCGTTATCGGCCACGGGCAGGGGGCACAGGCCGGTATGGGTCTCGATCATCTCCCGGGGCAGGGCCGAAGGGCGTTGCCCCAACCGGTGATCGGCCTCTTGCAGGGCGACGATATCGGCCCTCAGCGACGCGATGGCGCTGAGCACCCGCAGCGGATCGCGGCGCAGGTCGGTGCCGAGCCCGGCGCGGATGTTGTAGCTGGCCAGCCGGAGGGGTGCGGTTTGCGTCATGATCCCTATATAGGTCGGACCAAGGCAGATTCGGAGACCCCATGGCGCGTTTCAAAGGCCCGATCCCGGTCCTTGTGATCCGGGCGTTCCTGATCGTCGAGATCGTGACCGGCCTGGTCACCGGCCAGTGGATCCCGGTTTTCGTGGCGCTGTCGACGCTTGGCCTGACCCTGTTGCCCGACCGTTTTGCCCGGTTCTTCGGGATCACCCTGCCGGGGTCGATCCTGTCGGCCATCGTCATCTTCATCTTCGCCACACTGTTCTTGGGCGAGGTGGCCGATTTCTACGTCCGGTTCTGGTGGTGGGACGTGGCGCTGCATTTCTTCTCGGCGCTGAGCATCGCGGCCATGGCGTTCCTGATGATCTTCATGCTGTTCGAGGGCGACCGCTATGCCGCGCCGCCCTGGGCGCTGGCGGTGCTGTCGGGCGCGGTGGCGCTCGCCATCGGCACGCTGTGGGAAATCTTCGAATACGGGATGGACCAGATCTTTGGGATGAACATGCAGAAATCCGGCCTCGATGACACGATGACCGACCTGATGATCGACACGCTGGGCGCGGCGCTGGGCGCGCTGTCGGGCTACCTGTTCCTGAAGGGGCGGCAACTGGGCGGACTAGGCGCGGTCATGGCGGAATTCATCGCGCTCAACCGGCGCCTCTATCGGAAATTGCGGGACCGGGCGGAGTAGGACGCAGCGGTCCGGTAAACGAAAAAGGGCCGCCCGCGGGCGGCCCTTTCCAGTCACCGGTAAAACGACCTACTGCAGGTCGGCCTCGTAGGTCTCGGACAGTTCGGCCTCGGCCGCGTCCACGGCGGTGATCATCGCGTCGAGGATTTTCCCGCCGCCATCGACATTCTCGCGGAACCAGTCCTGCACCGGGGCCGCGGCCTCGGCGAACATGGCCTTTTCCTCGGGGGTCGGCACGTAGATGTCACCACCGCCCTCGACGAATTCGGCATAGGCCTGGATCGAGTTGCGCTTGGGCGCTGCGAAGGTGGCCTGCTGCAGGGCATAGAAGCCATCCATCACGACGCGGCGGTTGGCCTCGTCCATGGACAGGAACTTCTCGTTGTTCATCCACCACAGGGCGCCCATGTAGGCGTGGCCGTCCAGCGTGACGTATTGCAGGCCGGCATCGGGGAACTTCATGCCCATGATGTCGGTGATGCCGTTCTTGGACCCGTCGACAACCCCGGTCTGGAAGCTGGTGAACAGTTCCGGCCACGGGATCGGCGTGGGCGAGGCGCCAAGCGCGCGCACCAGTTCCTGCGGAAGGTCCGCGACCACGGTGCGGATCTTCAGGCCTTCCATGTCCTCGGGCGTCTGGATGCGGCGCTGGGTGTTTGCGAAGTTGCGCCAGCCGCCGGTATTGCCGATGGTCATCAGGCGGATTGTGTCGCCGCTGTCTTCCAGTGCCATGTCGCGCATGGTGCGCACAAAGTCCGAGCGCAGCACGCGTTCGGCCACGCGGTCATTGGCCATAAGGTAGGGCAGGTCGAGCACCTGCACGTAGGGGAAGATCCCCGCCGCGCCGCCAGAGGTCGAGATGTAGATGTCGATCGATCCTTCGGAGACGCCTTCAAGGCACTCCGCGCCGGTCGAACACAGCTGCGTGCCGATGAACAGTTCCACCTCGATGGCGCCGTTCGACGCGGCCTCGACATAGTCTTTGAAGACGATCAGGCCGTCATAGTCCTCGTCGTTCTCGTTGGAATTGGCCGTCGCCCGCAGGGTGATCGTGTCCTGCGCAGCGGCCGGAAGGGCCGCGACGGAGACCGCCGAGATCGTGGCGGCGGTAAGGAGATGTTTCAGCATTTGGTATTCCTCCCTGTTTGCTGGTCGTCTCAGTTTGCGATTTGTGGCTCAGGGCTTATGCAAGCCATGTAGCCGGCGTCCGGCGGACATCCGAGGAAGTCCGCAAGATAGGGAACCGTCATGGAAATCTGCGGAAAATAGGTGATCAGGAAGATCACCGCGATCTCGACGGCCAGGAATGGCAGGATCGCCCGGGCGATGGTTTCGACCTTTTCCCGACTGACCGTCGAGGCCACGAAAAGCACCAGCCCCATTGGCGGCGTGGCCAGCCCGACGGTCAGGTTGACCGACATGATGATCGCGAAATGGACCGGGTGCACCCCCAGTTCCACGAAGATCGGGCCGAGGATGGGCCCGAGGATGATGATTGCCGGCCCGGCATCGAGGAACATGCCCACGACGAAAAGCAGGATGTTGATGAGGAACAGCAGGATTAATGGGTTTTCACTCAGTCCCAGGATGATGTCCGTCAATATCTGCGGGGCATATGACAGCGACACGACAGTCTTGAAGGCAACCGCCGCGCCGACCAGAAGCAGGACCGCCGAGGTCGCCAGGGCCGAGCGTTGCAGCACCGCGATCAGGTCGCGGATCGACATCGAGCGCAGCACGAAAAAGCTGACGACGAGGGCGTAGAAGACGGCGATTGCACTGGCTTCGGTCGGGGTCATGACCCCTACGAGGATGCCGCCCAGGATAATGATCGGGGTCTGAAGGGGTGCGACGGCCTTCTTGCAGACCACGCGGAAATCGTGGCTGACCTTGCCGCGGTAGTAGATCAGCAGGCCATGCGCGATCAGCAGCATGACGGCGAAGACGATCCAGAGATTGACGTCGTGGACCTTGTCGCCGTTCGCGTCGAGACTGGCCAGCCCGACCCGGACCGCCAGGCCCGAATAGATCGCCATCAGCAGCCCGGCTATGTTGATCCGCAGCAGCAAGAAGCTGACCCAGTGTTCGGTCAGGCTCAGGCTCTGGTTCGACCGGACGATGCGTTCCGCCTTGGGCAGGTCGTAGCGGTCGGCCAGCAGCCGCACCACGGCCATCAGGCCCAGGCCCACCATGACGCCCGGCACGATCCCCGCCAGGAACAGCGCGGCCACGCTTTCGCCCATGACATAGGCATAGATGATCATGATCCCCGAGGGCGGGATGATCGGGCCGATCACCGAACTGGCCGCGGTGACAGCGGCGGCGAACCTGCGGGTATAGCCGTTCTTTTCCATCGCCGGAACAAGGGTGGACCCCAGCGCCGAGGTATCGGCCACCGCTGACCCGGACAGCCCCGCGAACAGGATCGAGGACAGGATGTTCACATGGGCCAGCCCGCCGCGCAGGTGCCCCATGATCGCCTGAGAGAATTCCACAAGGCGGATGGTGATGCCGCCGCGGTTCATGATCTCGCCGGCCAGCATGAAGAAGGGCAGGGCCATCAGCGGGAAACTGTCCATCCCGTTGTAGAGGTTGCGGTAGAGCACCGAGAGCTGGCGCGCCTGGTCATCGACCACCAGCAGCCCGAAAGGCGCCGCCAGCAGGGCGAAGACCACCGGCAGGCCGATCATGATCAGGATCAGGAAGAGCGGAAGAAACCAGATAAGCATCAGTCGGCCCCCGCCATCTTGTCATCGGAAAGATCGTTCAGCCGGTCCTCGCCGCCCAGAAGCGTGACAAGGCCGCGCAGGATCAGCTCGACATTGACAAGGATCAACAGGTTCACCCCGACCCAGAGACCGGCATATTGATAGCTGTTGGCGAATTTGTCGCCGCATTTGCCGATCTCGATCCCGAAGGGCCAGCGCAGCGACGAGGAACAGCCGCGCCCGGACAGGCTGTCGACATGGTTGTTCAGCCCCTTGTCCCAGGCGATCACCAGCACCCAGAGCGCGATGAAGAGCAGCATCAGGCCGAGCAGCGTCGCGAGGACCTTGGACAGCGCCCTCTCCAGCATGTCGATCGCCACGAAACCGCCCTGGCGGTAGGCCAGCGGGGCCATCAGCCCGGTCATCCAGATCATGCCGAAGCGCGCGCCCTCCTCGGTCCAGTTGGGCGCATCGTTCAGGACGTAGCGGAAAAAGACCTGCCCCAGGATCAGGCAGACCATGATGGCCAGCGCGATCACGGCGATCACCCGGCCCACGGCCAGAATGCCGGTATTCACCCGTTCGAGCGGCCAAAGGACCCTCAGCAAAACCGCCATGGCGGTTCCTCCTCCCTGTTTTCGGGGCCGGGATGGCCCCTTTTCTTTCGGGCCGGACTCTTCGGCGGTCCGGTCCCATGTGGCGCGGGCCTCCTCCCCGAGGTCCGCGCCACGAGTCAGGTGTCAGCCCTTGATGCCGACAAAGCGCCCCCCCTGGAAGAGAAGCGGCATGCCGTCCCGAAAGGCCGTGTGATTCACGCGCCCCACGATGATGACATGGTCGCCCGCATCATGGGCGGCGTCCAGTGTGCATTCGAACCGGGCAAGGCAGCCACGGATATGTGGCACGCCATGTTCGCCGGTGACCCAGTCCAGCCCGTCAAAGGCGTGCTTGTCACGGGTGAAGCCGTCGCAGATCTCGCGCTGGTGACTGTCGAGCACATGGATCGCGAAATGCGGGGCGTCCTTGAAATAGTCGAAGCGTTTGGACGCCTTGGCCGGGGACCACAGCACCAATGGCGGGTCGAGCGACACGCTGGAAAAGCTGTTGGCGGTGATGCCCACTGGGCCGTCCGCGCTGGGCACCGTCACGACCGTCACGCCGGTGGCGAAACTGCCAAGCGCCGCGCGATAGGCACGCGGATCCTCGGTGGGATCGAAGCCGTTCATCTGATGTCCCCAGTTGCCATCCACGTCACGGCACCTCGTCCCCGAGCGCGGCGGTATAGAGTTCAAACCAGCGTTCGCGGGTCATGTCCACCTCGAAGGCGTCCGAAAATCCCCTGATCCGGTCGATATTGTTGGTGCCCATCACTGGCAGAATACCCGCCGGATGTGCCAGCAGCCAAGCCACGGCGACGGCGGCACGGTCCACCCCGTCGGCCTCGGCCACGGCATCCATGGCGCGGCCCAGGTCATCATCGGCGGTCATCAGCGCCCCGCCGCCCAGCGGCGACCAGGCCATGGGCGGGATGCCGCGTTCCTGCAGGTAGGCCACATCGCCATTGGTGAAGCCCTGGTGCGCGCCCAGGCTCAGCTCGATCTGGTTGGTCACCAGTTTCGTCTTCATCGCCGATTGCAGCAGCGTCCAGTCATGCAGCTTGAAATTCGACACGCCCACTGCGCGCACCTTGCCGCTGGCCACGACCTCGTCCAGCGCGGCGCCGGTTTCGCGGTGATCCATCAGCGGATCGGGGCGGTGGACCAGCAGCAGATCGATCTTGTCGATCCCCATCAGGCGCAGGGAATGATCGACCGAGGCCAGGATGTGGGCGCGGCTGGTGTCGTAATATTTCACCCGTGCATCCGAATAGCGCCCCATCGGGGCCACGATATCGCACTTGGTGATGACCTCGATCTGGTCCTTGATCTCTGTGGTCAGGCCGGCGCCCATCACCTCTTCGGCCATGTAGCCGCCATAGATGTCGGCCTGGTCCATGGTGGTGATGCCCTGTTCCAGGCAGGCCTCGATCTTGGCCTGCACATGGGCCGGGCTGGTGTCGGAATCGTCGCTCAGCCGCCACATGCCGTAGACGATACGGCTGAAGGACAGGTCGGGTTGCAGCTTGATACGGTCCATTGTCAGCGTCGCTTTCCAGAAAGGGGGGTGTCCGGGGTTTCGGCGGGCACGCGCCCGTATTCATGCGGTAGGGAACTGGTCTTGAGTTCCGGCATGACAAGGCGGCCGAAGTGCTGCGCCTCGTCGATATGCGGATAGCCCGAGAAGATGAAGGCGCGAATGCCCATCTTCTTGTATTCCTCGATCTCGCTGAGCACCTGGTCAGCCGAGCCGACGATCGCCGCGCCGCAGCCCGACCGCGCCCGGCCGATCCCGGTCCACAGGTGGCGTTCGACATAGCCGAACTGGTCGGCCAGCTCGCGGGCCCGGGCCTGGTGGCTGACGCCCAGCGAATGGGCGTCATGGCTGCGTTCGCGGATCAGGCGCCCGTATTCGTCGTCCAGCTTGGAGACCAGGCTCTCGGCGTATTCGCGGGCCTCTGCTTCCGTGTCGCGGACAACCACATGCACGCGCAGCCCGTAATCCAGTGTCCGGCCATAGCGTTCGGCCACGGCGTTCACGTCCTTCATGCGCTGGGCGATCTGTTCCTTGGGTTCGGGCCACATCAGGTAGGTGTCGCAGTGCTGGCCGCACAGTTCCAGCGCCGCCGGCGAATAGCCCCCGAAATACAGAAGCGGGCCGCCGTTTTGCTGGTAGGGCTTGGCCGGGTCCGTGGGCAGGCCCTTGAAGTTGTAGATCTCGCCCTCGTAGTCGATCTCGTCCCGGGTCCAGCACTGTTTGAGGATCTCAACCACCTCGCGCGACCGCTGGTAGCGGTATTCGCTGTCGGCCTTTTCGCCCGGAAAGTCCGACGAAATGATGTTCAGCGTCAGCTTGCCCTTGGCCATGTGGTCCAGCGTGGCGATGGTGCGCGCCAGCATGATCGGCTGCACCTCGCCGCAGCGGATCGCGGCCAGCATGTTCATTTTTTCCAGCTGCGGCAGCATCCCGGCCACGAAGGTCAGCGTATCCTGCCCCACCTGGTAGGAGGACGGGGCGAGGATGTTGCGAAAGCCCTGTTTCTCGGCCTCCTGCACGATGTTGCGGCAGTGTTCCCACGTTGGCGCCAGCGCGCTGTCGGGCACACCCATGTAGCGGTAATCATCGCCGCAGAGCGCCGAGAACCAGCTGACTTCCGGCGCGTCGAGATCGGGCGACGTGATGGGCACGACGGTCATTCTTCATTCCTCCCTGAGCGCCCCGGATTCGGGGTCGTTTGCCCTTGCGTAGCACTGGACGATTGATGCATCAATAGTGTATCAATTTCGCGGCCCGCCAAAACCGGCCGCAGGGGAGGATCAGGACATGGCGCGGGGACGGCCCTCGGCGGCGCTGCCCAAATACGTTCAGATCAGTGAAATGCTGATCCGCGACATCGCCGCGGGCCGTTTGCCCGACGGCACCCGTCTGCCCCCCGAACGGGACATGGCGGACGGTTTGGGCATTGCCGTGGGAACCTTGCGAAAGGCCCTGGAATCGCTTGCGAAAAAAGGGCTGCTGGAGCGGGTTCAAGGCTCTGGCAACTACATCCGCGCCCGTGCCGCCGTTTCCTCGGTCTATGCGATGTTGCGCCTGGAACGGATCGGGGGCGGCGGTTTGCCGACGGCGGCGCTGCTGTCCGTTGATCGCCGCGCCAAGCCGAAAGATGCGCCCGCCTTCGGCCCCTCGACGGACGGGTGGCGATTCCGGCGGCTGCGGTTTCTCGACGACCGGCCCGCGGCGCTCGAGGAGATCTGGCTGGACGGGGGCTGCGCCGACAGCATCGCGCCCGAGTCGGTGTCGGAGTCGCTCTATCTTTTCTATCGCGAGGCCCTGGGCCTGGTGATCATGAGCGCGACCGACCAGGTCAGTATCGCGCCGGCGCCGGATTGGGGCGAGGCCCGGTTTCCGATGCAGCCGGGCGATATGGCCGGCTATGTCGAACGCATCGGCCGCGACCCGGCGGGCCGGGCGGTCGAGTTTTCCCGGACGTGGTTCGACCCGTCCGAAGTCATCTATATCAGCAGGTTGGGCAAGGGATAACAGGCATGATCAACTACGGCATCATCGGCTGCGGCATGATGGGGCGCGAGCATATCGAAAACATCAAGCTACTGCCCCAGGGCCGGGTGGCCGCGGTCTATGACCCGGTGCCGGACCTGGCGCAAAGCGCGGCGACGCTGGCCGGCGATGCGCAGGTCTGCGAGACCCTGGATGATCTGATCGGGCATCCGGAGGTGGACGCCTTCGTCATCGTCAGCCCCAACAACCTGCACGTGGAACAGTTGCGGCGAATCCGGGATACACGCCCCTTGCCGGTGCTGTGTGAAAAGCCGCTTTTCACCGATCCGGGCGACGTGGCGTTCCTCGAGGAACTCAGGGCCGGGTATCCCGCGCCGATCTGGGTGGCGATGGAATATCGCTACATGCCGCCCATCGCGGCGCTTTTGCAGCAGGCCGAACATGCAACGGGCGGCATTTCCATGCTGACGATCCGCGAACACCGCTTCCCGTTCCTGCCCAAGATCGGCAACTGGAACCGCTTCAACACCAATACCGGTGGCACGCTGGTGGAAAAGTGCTGTCATTTTTTCGACCTGATGCGCCTGATCCTGCGCGATGAGCCTGTGCGCGTCATGGCCAGCGCGGGTCAGACCCTCAATCACCGCGACGAGAGTTACGAGGGCCGGGTGCCGGATGTCTGGGACAACGGCTATGTCATCCTCGATTTCGCGGGCGGGGCGCGGGCCATGTTGGAACTGTGCATGTTCGCCGAGGGGTCGAAATACCAAGAAGAGATCAGCGCGGTCGGCCCCAAGGGCAAAATCGAGGCGCTGGTGCCGGGGCCGGGACGGTTCTGGCCCAAGGCACTGGGCGCACCGCCCGTGCCGCAGCTGATCATCAGCCCCCGCGCGCCCAAGGGCCCCGTCGTCAGCGAGGTGCCGGTCGATCCCGAATTGCTGGCCGCCGGGGACCATAACGGGTCGACCTTCTACCAGCATCTTCGCTTCAACGCGGTGCTGCGGGGGGAAGGGACGCCCGAGGTCACGCTGGACGATGGCATGGCCGCCGTGCGTATCGGCCTGGCCGCGCAGGAAAGCGCCCGAACCGGCCAGGCGGTTCTGCTCTAGCCGCCCGGCTGCACCGCCTTCAGCGTGGTGTAATAGCCCGACAGGCCCGAGGTCAGCGGCAAAAGGTCCGCTTGCAGCGCGTGGTAGATGTCGGGCTTGCCGATGAACTGGCGTTCGGTCGGCCGGCCCGCATCGTCGATCTCGGGGAACCAGCCGCCGCGCGCCGCATCCACGAAATGCGCCTGGGCAAAGCGCCAGAGCCGGTCGAACCAGGCGGCGTCCTCCTCGGTCGGGTCCAGCTTCATCAGGGCGGCCAGGGTGCCGATCGCCTCGGTCACCGGCCACCAGTAGCGGTCGCGGATATCCGGGGTGCCATCGAAGTCCAGCGTGTAGACCAACCCGCCGCGCGCCGGGTCCCAGGCATACTGCAAGGCGCGATAGGTCAGCGCCCGAGCGCGGGCCGGGGCGGTGTCATCCCCGCGTCCGGTCATGTCCCAGTACTGCAGAAGCAGGCGGGCCATCTCGAAGGAATGGCCGGGCGTGGTGCCGGCGGGGCGGAACATCGGGTCTTCACTATAGGCGCGGTCGATGGACCAGTCAGAGCGGTAATGTTCGGGCAGGCGATTGCCCTCCTCAGGCGCGATCCGACCAAGGAAGAAACCGAGGATCCGTCCCGCCATGTGCAGGTAACGGTCTGCGCCCGTGGCCTCTTGCGCGGCCAGCAGCGCCTCGACCCCGTGCATGTTGGCATTCATGCCGCGATAGCCGGAAAAGGGGGTCCAGTCGCGGTTGAATTCGTCGCAGAACCTGCCTTGCTCCTCCTCCCAGAAGTGCGTCGTCAACGCCTCTGTCGCGTCGTCGATCAGGGCCTGGGCATCGGGATGGCCCACGGCAAGCGCGCTGGACCCGGCCAGCAGCACGAAAACATGACCATAGGCCAGCTTGCGGCCATCGCTGACTGTCTTGCCCGTTACCCCCCAGACATAACCGCCATGGTTGCTGTCGCGGTGATGGCTGGCCAGGTACCGCATCCCGGCGTCGATCATGGCGTCGCAGCCATCGAAGCCGGCCAGTTTGCCAAGGGCATAAGAATGAACCATACGCGTCGTCGCGTGCAGTTCCTGCGGGCGGCCGGGCAGGGGGCTGCCGTCATGGCCCAGTAGAAAGAACCCGCCCGCCGGGTTCAGGCTGGCGCGAAAGAACGCAAGTTGCCGCGCGGCCTCGTTCAGCGCCCAGGCGCGGTGCTCGGGATCGTCGGGTCGGATCATGGCGGCTCCTTTCGCATCCGGGCCCTCTATCGGGCGCCGGGCCGGGCTTGTCCAGCGGCGCGGGCTTGTCCCGGGTCCGGTGGCTTGCGATACCGGGCGGGTCAACGTCACCGAGGGGAGCGCCAAAATGCCGACCGATCCGCCGGGCCGCCTGCGCATCCGCATCGTCTTCGACGGGAATGAGATGATCGGGCCGGGCAAGGCCGACCTGTTGGACGGCATCGCGCGCACCGGGTCCATCGCCGGGGCCGGGCGCGAGATGGGCATGTCCTACAAGCGCGCTTGGGACCTGATCGGCACGCTCAACGCGATGTTCCGCCGACCGCTTGTCGAAAGCACGCGGGGCGGTCCCGGTGGCGGCGGCGCGGTGCTGACCGACCTGGGGCGCGAGGTGTTGGGGCTCTACCGCGACTTCGAAGAGGCGGCAGCCAGGGGCGGTGCCGAGGAACTCAAGGCGCTGCGCGACCTGACCCGCGATGGCGCGGGCGACACATGATGCTTGACCTGCGCGGCCGGCGCCTGCGATATGTTTCGCTGAACATATCACCTCGGAGACCCCCGTCTTGACCCCTGCCGTGCTTTCCCGCGCCGCCGCGATCGCGCTGTCGCTGGCCGCCCCGGCAGCGGCGGAAGAGATCACCGTTTTCGCCGCGTCCAGCCTGACCAACGCCATGACCGAGGTCGAGGCGGGGTTCGAGGCCGCGACAGGCCATGACGTGACCGTCGCCTATGCTGGGTCCTCGGCCCTTGCCCGGCAAATCAGGCAGGGCGCGCCGGCGGATGTCTTCATCTCGGCCAATGCCGACTGGATGGACGCGCTGGAGGCGGACGGCCTCTTGGCGCCGGGCACGCGGGTCGATCTGCTGTCGAACGCACTTGTCCTGATCGCCGCCGACGCCGAGGCCGACCCGGTCGAGATCGGCCCAGACATGGACCTGCCCGCGCTGCTGGGCACCGGCCGCCTGGCCATGGCCTTGGTCGAGGCGGTCCCGGCGGGCCTTTATGGCAAGGCGGCGCTGACCTCGCTGGGCCAGTGGGACGCCGTGGCGCCGAAGGTCGCACAGGCCGGCAACGTGCGCGCCGCACTGGCGCTGGTGGCGCTGGGCGAAGCGCCCTTCGGCATCGTCTATGCCACGGATTCCAAGGCGGAAGAGGCGGTTTCGGTCGTCGGCACCTTTCCGGCGGACAGCCACCCGCCGATCACCTATCCCGCCGCGGCCCTTGGGCGCAGCGACACTGCGCTGACCGTGGAATTCCTGGCCTACCTGCGCGGGGCCGAGGCCCGGGCGATCTTCGAGGCCGAGGGGTTCACGATGCTGGTATCGCCCGATGGCTGACTGGCTGAGCCCCGCGGAATGGGAGGCGGTGCGACTGTCGCTGCGCGTAGCGCTCTGGGCCACCGCGGTCAGCCTGCCATTCGGAATCTTCGTGGCCTATGCCCTTGCGCGCTGGCGCTTTCCGGGGCGCGAATTGCTCAATATCGTGGTGCATCTGCCGCTGATCATGCCGCCGGTGGTCACCGGCTACCTGCTGCTGCTGGCCTTCGGCACTCAGGGGCCGATCGGCGGGCCGCTCGAACGCGTCTTCGGCCTTACCTTCGCCTTTCGCTGGACCGGGGCGGCGCTGGCCTCGGGGGTGATGGCCTTTCCGTTCCTGGTGCGGGCGGTGCGCCTGTCGATCGAGGCGGTGGACCCCAAGCTGGAACAGGCGGCGGCGACCCTGGGCGCGGAGCGGCCCTGGACCTTCCTGACCGTGACGCTGCCACTGATCGTGCCGGGCATCATCGCCGGCACCGTGCTGGCTTTCGCCAAGGGGATGGGGGAATTCGGGGCGACGATCACCTTCGTGTCCAACATCCCCGGCCAGACCCAGACCATTCCGCTGGCCATCGACCTGGCGCTGGAAACGCCGGGCGGCGGGGGGCGGGCGGCGCGGCTGGCCATTCTGTCCATTTCCCTCGCGGCGGCGGCCCTGGCCCTGTCCGAGTGGGTCTCGCGCCGGGTCGCGGCACGGATCGGGGGGCGAGATGCTTGAGGTGGCGTTGCAACAGGAGCTATCCGGGCTCAGGCTGGACGTGGCCTTCGAGGCGCCCGCCGGGCTGACCGTGCTGTTCGGGCGGTCGGGTGCGGGCAAGACGAGCATCGTCAACGCGGTGGCGGGCCTCTCGCGCCCGCAGGCGGGGCGGGTGGTGGTGGATGGCCGGGTTTTGCTGGACACGCGGGCGGGCATCTGCCTGCCGCCGCATCGCCGCCGCATCGGCTACATCTTTCAGGAGGGGCGGCTGTTCCCGCACATGACCGTGCGGCGCAACCTGGGCTACGGCGCGCGCTTCGCCCCCAGGGGCGCCCCGCGCGAGGACATGGCCCGCGTGGTCGAGATGCTGGGGATCGGCGACCTTCTGGACCGCCGGCCCGGGGCGCTCTCGGGCGGCGAGAAGCAGCGGGTCGCCATCGGCCGCGCCCTGCTGGCCGCGCCGCGGCTGATCCTGGCCGACGAACCGCTGGCCGCGCTGGACGAGGCGCGCAAGGCCGAGATCCTGCCCTATTTCGAGCGGCTGCGCGACGAGGTCAACGTGCCGGTCGTCTATGTCAGTCACGCCGCCTCCGAGGTCGGGCGGCTGGCGACCAGCGTGGTTGCGCTTCAGGATGGAACAGTGCTGCGCCGGGGACCGGCGGCCGAGGTTCTAGGAGATCCGGCGGTTCTGCCCACCGGCGCGCGCGAGGCCGGGGCGATCCTGACCGCGCGGGTTTTGCGCCACCATGAGGACGGGCTGACCGAGCTGGAGGCGGGGGCGGTGCCGCTGTTCCTGCCGCGCCTGGACCGGGCGGCGGGCACGCCGGTGCGGCTGCGCATCGCTGCCCATGACGTGATCCTGGCGCGCGACGAGCCCCGGGGGCTTTCGGCGCTCAATATCCTGCCGGGCCGGGTGGCCGAGCTGCGCCCCGGCGCGGGGCCGGGCGTGATGGTCGCGCTCGATACCGATGCGGGCCGCGTGCTGGCGCGGATCACCGAACGGTCGGCCGCGGCGATGGGGCTGGCGCCCGGTATCGCGCTGCATGCCATCGTCAAGTCGGTCTCGGTCGCGCCGGGGGATGTGGGCGGCGGCACCGCCTGACCTGCCTTCGCGGACCGGACAAAGCGAAACGGAAAGGGCGAAACGGAAAATGGCCGCCCCGCCAGGGGACGGTCCATGTACGCGTCTAGCGGCAGGGGCCTTGATCCGCGCCGCGCAGGTCGACGCCGGCATCGGGCGGGGGATGCAGCACCCGTGCGCCCGGGATGCGCCCTGCGACCAAGCCCGTGTCGCGTCATCCGGGCGCGCTCACGTCGGGAGAGAGCCCGTCATGGGCCCGCTCGGCGGCGGTATCGAGATCGTTCGACGCCTCGCCGAGATCTTCCATGTAGGCTTCTTCGAGCACGCCGGTCTCGACATCCTGCACGACGGCCTGGCCGATGATCGACTCACCCGCAGTGCCCAGCCTGTACCGCAAACGTTTCGCCGCGGCGCGGGCTTCTCCATACCCCGGATCGCAGGGGCCGGGCGCCGCACGGTCGGCGCGCAATGGACGACCCTCTGCATCGAGCCATATCTCGACGACCACGGCGCGGGCAGTGTCGCCGTCACCCTGCATCATGTCCGCGCCGAGGCTGGTGGAGAGATAGGGGCCGACATCCTCTGGGCTCAGTCCAAGATCATTCGCAACAGCCCGCGCGACCGCATCGGTGACGGCCTCGGGGGGCAGTTGCGCGGTTGGCGCCTCGGTCGGCAGACGCGCGACCTCCGGCTCCTCTTCGACCAGCGGAATGACGTGGTAGCCGTGTCGCGTAAGGATCATCGCCCCGTCGGCATTGCCGCGTTGGCGCCCGTAGCCGGAATAGGTTCCATCGGGTTGCTCGAACATCGCATAGTCGAATTGGATGCCCTCGACAGTGAACGCGCCGCGCCACCCCGTGCGATTGCCCGCGCCGATATCCGCGGCCGACAGGCCGGGTATTCCCTCGGCGATGCCCGCGAAATCGGTGCCTTCGGCGCAGAAGCGTCGCAGCTCGAGATCGGTCCCGTTCCCCTGGCTGAGGGTCATCCGGGTGCCGCCGATGTGGCGGATAAGGGTTCCGTTCATGTCGGGGTGGTGAAAGTCCTGCGTGAATGAATGCCCGGAATACTCCATACGGGCGGTCCCCTGGTCGAAAGTGATCCGAACGGGTATCTCGCGTTCGGTCTCGTCGAGGATGGTTCCGGTCACACTCGCGGGGTCGAAGGACGCCGTGCCGGGTGTTCCGATATGGGCCATTTCGATGGGAAAAGTCTCGTTTTCCTCGGGCTCGGCATCGGGCATCAGGTCGATCGCGATCGAGGCTTCCGTCACACCGGGAGGAAAGCGCGCGACCTTGAGCCAGGGCGCGAAGTCGATCCCCGGCGTGGCGCTGCCCGCGCCCGGGCGCGCGGTGACCGTTTCGCCTGTCTCGCTGTCGTAGTCCTGTCGGATTGTCAGAATCACTGCGCCCCCCTCGGGGCCAGGCGCGGCTGTCACGGAAAAGGCATTGTCGTTGTCGATCACGGTCAGCGGGATCGCCGCGGCCGCGTTGATGACGCTTGGAACGGCCCCCGGGTCGAGCGGCGTCACGCTGCCAACCGAGGCGACAAAGGTTTCGCGATAGGGCTCGTCGATCGGATCATCGACGATGGTGACACTCACGCTTCTGAGAACATCGTTCTTCTCGAACGTCACGGGGATGACCGGCGGCATGAAGTCCGTGCCGCCCTGCGCGTCCACGCCGACCAGGTCCACCTGCGCCGTGAAAGGGTATTCGGCCGGTGCATCGAGCCTCAACCGGAGTTCGATTCCCGGCGCCGCCCCCTCCCGGGCTTCGGTGTTGACGGCCTCCATGGTCAAGGTCTGCGCGGCCAGGACCGCCGGCGCCGACCCGAGCCAAATGCCCAGAAGGGCAGGGCGCGACCAGGGCGAAGTTGCTTTCTTCATGGCGGCAAGGGCATTTTTCAAGGTGTTTTCCTGACGTTTCGCATTTGTGCGGGCGACGCGGCGCGGACCGGGCGTTTCGACATCGAGAATGCCGAGGTCCCGCGCCATGCTTTCAGCCACGGCGCCGATGTTCAGCAGGTCGTGCGCGGTGTGGCCCGGCCCGACAAAGCACCGGTGAAGGGTGGCGAAAGGCGTCCGCCGCGCTGCGCACATCCCCGTCGGCCAGCCTCAGGTGCGGTCCGCCCGCGGCGGACGGGTCTGATCGCCATACCAACCGCGATTAAGGGTGCAAGTGCGCGCAGGACCAACCGGATCATTCGTCGCGCTCCAGCGGGATCTCGGCAAAGCGCAATGTCACGCTGCCCGCGCCGTCGACCTGGTCATGCGCGCCCAGTTTCGCTGTCACCGCGCCCGACAGGTGGCCCTCGTCGCGCTCAAGGCGGCCTTCGGCGCTGACCGGAATATCGGCGAAGGTTATCGATATCGGCGCCTCGGGGCCCGCTGTGAAGGGTCCGCTGTATCCGGCGGGGAAGCGCAACTCGAGCCTGGGGCCGAACTTGCCGAGGGACAGCACGAGGCCATCACCGGTTTCGACGGCTTTCGCGGGGGTGAAGAAGTTGATCAGCGGATCGTCGGGCATCGACTGGTCCAGCGCCGTGACCGCGCCGGTCGTTTGGACCAGCGTGACTTCGGGTCCGGCCTCATAGGGGATCTCGTTGAACCAGGCCGTGAGCGTGATCGTGTCGGCGGGGTCGTCGCGCGAGACGAAGGTGATTTCGGCGCTGCCGGAAATCGCCGTCTGGTCGCGGCGCGCCAGCGTCAGGGCGCCGCCGCCTTCGGAGGTATAGGTGGCCGGGCGCGGTGCGTTCGGGCCGGCGTCCCGGACGCTCATCCACAGATAGGCCGATGGCTTGTCATCTGCGCTGGTTGGCCCGATCCCGTGCTGTCCGGTTTCGATGCCGGCAGGCAGGCCGAGGCTCAGTGAAAGATCAACGGTCTTGCCGTGCCATGTTGCGGCCCCCGCGAGTGACAGGTTCCAAGGGCCGCCCGCATTCGTTGCCTCGTTGCCGTCCATCGTGAAGTCCGAACGATTGCAGGGCGCGTCGGCCCGGCGCGGGGTGACATCGCCCGCGACCACCCCGGACAGCGCCATACGATAGGCCCCGGGCGCAAGGTCACCGCTGTCCGTCGTGACGGGCAGGGCGGCCATTCCCGGCGCGCGGCGGCAGTCGGTGGAATCGATCGCCGTCGCCCCGTCGGTGTCGAGCCAGACCAGTTTGTCGCGCTCCCACGGCAGATGCCAGAGCATGGTTTCCGGGCCGATGCGGGGGTCGCCCGGGCCTTCGTAGCTGATGTCGGGGGTATTGCCGCAGATATTGGTCCCATCACCGACAACCAGCGGCAACAACCCGCGGTGATAGGATGGAAGACGGGCCACGTTGCAGATCGTCAAACGCGCTCTCGGTTGCGTGTCGACCGCGACCGTGCCCTCGGTGTCGATCCAGACGGGGCCGGGCTGAACAGCGGCGCGCCCATTTGAGAAGGGCGCGGCAGCCTCGATCTGGCGTGTTCCGCCATCGGGCAGTGTCATCTTTTCGATCGCCCAATCCGATGTGTCCATGTAGCCGACAGTGCCCTTAAGGCGCGCGGGTGCAAGGCCGGCGGCGTATGGACCTGCCTCCTGCAAGACAAACTTGTGCGGGAACACAAGCTCGCCGGAGGTGTCGATATAGCCCCAGAAGCCGTCGTTGATCGCGGCGGGCGCGCGCCCTTCCGAGAAATCGCCACCCGCGTGGAACTCGGGGGCAATCGCCCAGTCTCCGTCTTTGTCGATCCAGCCAACGGCGCTGTATTTGCCGCGCGTCACCCGGGCCCATGCCAGCCCGTCGGAAAAACTGCCCAGGTCGAGCACGTCCTCGTCCGACAGTCCCGGCGGTGTCCAGCTTTCCCCGGCGATCGTGACGTAATGCGCCGTGCCGCCTTCGGGGGTCGCGGCGCTGCATCCTTCCGACATCGGCTTGTAGGGCGACAGCGCAAATGCCTCCCCCGCGATCGCGACGCGGTCCGCATCCTGCGCTCCCGGCGCCACAATATAGTCGCCGTCACGATCGATCAGGCCCCAGCCCGCGCCGGTTTCAACCGCCGCGACACCTTCCGAAAATGGCCGGACCTGACGCCACTCGGGCGCGAGGCGCCACTCACCGTCTTGCCCGACGAACCCCCATTGGCCGCCCTGCGGCAATGGATAAAGGGGCGCACCACCCGCGCCGAGCGACGTCCCACAGGGTTGCGCCGCGGCACCGACTGTCGTGACAGCGATGAACGCTCCAACCCATGCGCCATGCTTGCAGGCGGTTCCACCCCACATCATTGCACCTCGACGATCTCGATGCGGTCAAATTCGGCGACGGTCTGCTCGGGCCCCAGCGTGCCGGCGAAGAGCGCGGGATCGCCGGTTGTGCGCAGAACCTGGATCGGGTCGGTCTCTATCACCTCCGGGCCGCCTTCCTGCATGGCCCAGCCATTCATCGTCAGCCGCCCGACATAATCGCGTCCGCGCTTGGAGATGGTCAGGCGCGCGCCCTTGTCCTCGAAATCCCGCAGGATCTGCGCAAGGTCGTAGCCCGGCAAATCCCCCGCAATTTCGACTTCGGCGCGGGTCTCGGTGCCGCCCGACACGGCCCGGAGTCGCAGCCAGAGGTCATCGTTGGAATTGCCCTGCCGGTAGACATAGGCCGAAATGGTGTTGTCCGCATCGGCATGGCGGCCGACCTGGACGATGGCGCGGCGACCGCCCAGGGTCTGCACTTCGCCCATACGGGCCGTGAAATCGGCGCTCAGATCCCAGTTGCCCTCAGGAAATTCGGCCCCTGTCCAGCGAAAGATGTTCGGCTGATCTTCGGCATCGCCCATGTAGCCGGGCGCGACGGTCATCGTGATCAAAGCGCCCGCGTCGAGGATGAAACCCGAGGGGTCGGGGTGGTCGATTGTCCAGTCCGGGCCGAGCTCCGCGCGCTCGAACTCGTCCACGACGAACGGCCTCGCAGGTTCGGGCTCGGGCGCACTGACCGTTTCGAGCGCCCCGGCCAGAGAGGCGGCATCCGAAGCCGGCAGGTAGCGCCCGCCCGTGGCCTCGGCGAGGCAGGCAAGCTGACCGTCGGCATCTTCCACGTCGAACCCGATGACATGCGCGGTGACCCCCGCATCGGTGCCGGCCAACTCTTCCCCAAGGGTGCAGAGATCGGCGCCGCAATTCTCGAGCCCGTCGGTCACGACCACGACGGAGCCGCCCGGTCCGATCCCCCCCGCGGCGGCGCGCACCGATGCGCCCACGGGTGTCTTTCCGCGCGGCGTCACCTGCGCGAGCGCGGCCGCCACGGCCGCCGCGTCAAGCGGGCCGGGATCGAGAAGCGTCTCGATATCCTCGCAGTCACCCTCGCGCCTGTGGCCGTAGGCCATCAGGCCGAGCCGCCGTCCGTCCGGCCAATCCGCGATCATCCGCCCGATCGCGCCGCGGGCGATCTCGATCTTCGCTGTGCCGTCGATCTGTCCCCACATGCTTCCGGACCCGTCGAGAACGATCATCGTGCCACCATCGTCCTGTGCCATTGCACTGCCGGCGAATGCGGCAGCCCCGATCAATCCGGATATCAAACGATATGCGACCACGCGCCCCTCCATATATCTTGCTTTCGCGAGGCACGGTGTCAGGCTACGGTTGCAGAGACATGGTGCATTTGCCCTAATTCATGAACATGTTAGGCCAGTGATCATGCAAATGGATCTGAACCGCGCCCGGATTCTCGCCGATCTCTCGCGACGGCTTCTGACCCTTGATGCGGAGTCCGCCACGGTCGAGGCCGTCCTCGAAGATATCGCTGTGCAGGTAGAGGCGGATTCGGCCATGGCCGCATGGCTGAACGACGGGGTTCCCTTGTTGGCCACCTGGAACACGGGGCCGCAGATCGAAACCTATTTCCACGAGACGTTCGCGGGCGTCGACCGCGGCGGGAACATCCGCTCGACAGACCCGGATCTGGACAGCATCAACCTCACAAGGCGACAGATGGGGAACGGGGTATATCACGAAAGCACCTTTGCCCGGCGCGACGTGATCGAGAATGCCGCCTTTCACCGCAAAGCCTTCCGTCCCGCGGGCATGAACCACGTCGTCGGCATGACGACACGTCTTGCCGTGGGAGAGGCGGTCTTTACGATGGGCTATGCGAATGCCGATGCCCCGGCCCTCGTCGGCGGGAAGGCCGAGATCTTTCTCAGTCTCTTGTTGCCGGCCTTCGTTCACAGCTTTCAGGCGCTGGACCGGCAGGCGCGCAATTTCGAACGGCTCCAGCGGGCGATAGCCGAATGCGACATGACCGTGACCCTTCAAGGTGGCCCGCATGGCGGTGACAACGAGACAGGTGCGTTTCTGAACCTTCCGTTGCCGGGGCCGGAGGCGGGGCATATCGCAATCTCGCCGCCGGACGCGACAATGCTGGCGAACCGGTTGGCCGGGAAGTTCGGTCTTACAAAGCGTCAGACGGAAACCGCGCGCTGCTTGCTGGATGGCCTCTCGACCAAGGATGCTGCCGCACGCATGGGAATATGCCCCAATACCGTCCGGCGCCATTGCGAGGCGGTTCTGAACCGTACCGGCGCAAACCGGCGCAGCGAATTGAACCGGCTTGCGCGTTCCGTCACCTTGGCGCCGCCGGAACAGTTGGTTGACTGAACTCGCGCGGTGCGGTCCCGAGGCGCAAAACCGCCATTTGCCGGCACATTGGCGCCGGGCAGGGGGTCGCGCCCAACACCACGCACCGGCCGGGCGTTCCGCCGCGCAACGCGCACGCGACGCGGCAAGAATCCGCGGCGGGTCCAGATCGCGGGTGAGCATGGCGGTCTAGGCGCGCGACGCGGCGGTTTTCCGAGCTCGCACATATCGGTTACAAGAGGATGGATGAGGTAACCAAGGGGATCGGGGTCGACCCGATGAAGGGAGTGACCATGTCAAACGACACCTATCTGCTTCGCGCCGGGGAGATTGCAGCGATGGAGGGGCTGGCCAAGACACACTTCCTGAACGCGAATGCCAAGCGTGTGAACAAGAGCCTCGGCGATCTGACCGGCCTGACCGGGTTCGGCTTTCATATCATCGAAGTCGAGCCCGGATGCGAGACGACCGAACACCACGTCCACCACTTCGAGGACGAGTGCGTATTCGTGTTGGACGGTGAAGCAACGGCCCTCATCGGGGATGCGGGGCATCAGATCGGACCGGGCGATTTCATCGGCTACCGAAAGGGGGGTCAGGCCCATTCAATCCGAAACACCGGGCCGGGCACGCTGCGGTGCATCGTGGTCGGCGAGCGCCTGCCGCATGATGTCGGGGACTACCCACGCCAGGCCAAGCGCATCTACCGCAACGCCGGACTGCCCTGGAGCGTCGTGGATCATGACGCGATCACCGAGCCGCAGGGGGCAGGCAAGAAATAGGGTGGTGCCGCCGGAATCGGTTTGACGGGTCAGCCCGGCCGCATGGGCGATCTCGGTGCCGTGACTTGGCGTCACCGCTGAGGTCCGTGCTGTGACCGGCCGCGCCCCTCACGCGGCATCATCCGTGGGCCGCTTGTTCCAGAGCGGGGCAAAGTCGGCCAGGGCGGCCATGATGGCTTCCGGCGCATCCTCTTGTACCAGGTGTCCGGCGCCGGGCACGTCCACCAGCCGCGCCTCGGGCAACAGGGTGGCAAGCCGCTGGCCGGACTTGAGCGGGATCCACTGGTCCTCGCGCCCCCAAATCACCTGTACAGGGCAGCGCAGGTCGCCATACCGGGGCTCGACCGCGTCGGTATGGGCCATGTCCATCTGCGCGATCTGCCGGTAGAACGCGGCCTGACCTTCGGTGCCGCGCCAGGGCGCCTTGTAGGGCTCCAGATCGTCGGACGGGATCGACCGGTGCAGCGCCGTGCGCAGATAGGCGTCGAGCAGCGCCTCGTGCATGTAGGCTGGCATTCCGGCGAAGGCGGCCTCGTGATCGCGCACATGCTGCACGAAGGGCGACCCCCACGGCCGGATCGCCACCGGGTCGATCAAGGTCAGCGAGGCATAGTCGATTCTGTTCAGGAAATGCCCCCTGAGGGCAGTGGCCCCGCCGAAATCATGCGCCACGACGTGAGGATAGGTGATGTCCCAATGCGCCAGCGCGGCGGCCAGCACCTCGTTCTGAATACCGAGCGAGACATCCGCGACATTGCCCTTCTGTGAGGCCCCATAGCCCAGCATGTCGAAACGATGGACGCGGAAACGGCGGGCGAGCCAGGGCATGAGCCGGTGCCATTCATGCGAGGAGAAAGGCGTGCCGTGCAGAAGCACCAGTGCGGGCGCGCCTTCCGGTCCGGTCACCCCGGCGCTGATCCTGTGGCCGC
>JAAAPD010000006.1 GCA_009908505.1 Alphaproteobacteria bacterium
TTATAAGTTCCTAAGCCTAGTTTCCCCAGACTTTGGCACGCGCCCATCGGAATGCGAAGAGCTGACGTTCGAGAAAGTTGATCGGACGGCAGCAAAGTCCCGCAAATCAGCCATTTCTGCCCGACCCCTACCCGGCGTTCTGCCGCTCGATATAGGTGCGTAGCTCCTCGGCCTCGCGGCGGGCATCGCGCAGCCCGTCCATGGCGGCGCGCAGTTCCGCCTCGGTCTGGGCCATCTGGTTGGTCATCTCGGCTTCGCGCTGTTGCAGGTAGGTGATCGCCTGGTCGCGGGTTTCCTCGGCCTCGTGCAGCGCCTGTGCCATCTTGTCCAGCTCGCCCACCTCGGACTTGCTGATGCGGGTGAAGCGGTTGATCAGCCAGTTGGCGAACCAGCCCAGGCTGAACGCCACGAACAGCACGATTGCCGTGGCGATGATGAACTCGGTCCTATTCATTCGTCTCTCCCGTCGCGGCCGCGTCGGGGCCGCCCTCCCCTGCTTCGTCCGTGTCGTCCTCGGCGGCCAGCTCGTCCAGCGTGCTCGTCTCTTCCACCGCCTCGGGCTCTATCAGCGAGAACTCGATCCGGCGGTTCGCCTCGCGGCCCTCTTCGGTCTCGTTGTCGGCGATCGGATCATCCTCGCCATAGCCCACGGCGCGGAAGCTCGATGTCGGCACCCGCCGCATGCGCAGCGCGGTCAGCACCGCCTCGGCGCGTTGCTGCGACAGGCGCTTGTTCATTTCCTCGCGGCCCTGGCTGTCGGTGAAGCCCGCGATCTCGATCCGCAGGTCGGCGCACCGGCGCAGGATTTCGGCGATATCGTCGACCACGGAAATCGCCGCGCCGGAAATATTGGCCGAGCCGGGGTCGAAGGTGATCTTGCGATCCTGCGTCACGGTTTCAATGCGCGACAGGCATTCCTCGTCCGTTGGCATCGCCTCGATCGGGTCCAGCGCCTCGACATACTCGACCTCGACTTCGAAATCCTGGTCTTCGCCCAGCTTGTCGATCAGCAACCGCGAAACCCGGGCGCTGGCCTCCTCGTCGCCGGACTTGCCGCGCACGACCACCTTGTCCGGTTCGACCACGACCGACCCGTTCGACAGGATCGACAAGGCCTCGATACCGGCCAGGACACGCACGCCCCAATTGCCCGGCAATCCCTCGACCACGCGGGTGCCCATGGCGATGTCGCCCGTCCCGAACCGGGCGCGGGCATAGTTCTGGGCCGTGGTATTGAGAAGGGCATCGGACACCCTTCCGCGCAATTGCACGGTGCCTTCGGGGCTGAGCGTGGCGATGAATTGCGGCGGGCCCTGGTCGGCGCTGTCCGGGGCCTCGGGCAGAACGGCCTCCAGCGCGAACAGGTCCGGCAGGTCGTTCTCCAGCGCCCCGGCAACGCGGTCGAAATTGCCCTGAACGGCATTTTCCGGCGCGATCAGCGTGATATCGGCGTCCGAGATCGTGACGGTGCCCCCGCCCAGTTCGCCGACCGCGGCGATGGCCAGTTCCACCGCCTGTGCCCAAGTGCCTGACGGCGCACCCAAAGCGACGGTGCAGCCGGCCCGCCCCTCGGCCCCGGCGGCCCGGGCGGCGGCGGCGATGCGCGCCTCGGCCTCGGGCGTGTCGGCCACGCAGCTTTCGAACCTGGCGCCCTGGTCGTCCTTGACGAAGCGCGTGGTGAACGGCGTGATCACCGGGCGGGGCGCCATGATCTGCAGGACCACCTCGACGCCGCCGGGCTGATTGCGGGCAAGGTCGCTTTCCATGCGGGCCTTTTCGGCGTCAGAATCGACGATGGCCTCGACTGCGACGCGATCCGCGCGCACCGACACCTTGGACCTTGGCAAGGCCCGCAGCGCGCGCACGGCATAGTCCACGGCCGCCTGCCAGCGCTCGGGCTGGGGGTAGTCGGCCACCTCGAGAAGGTCCGCCACCCGGTCGGGATCATCGGTCAGGCCATGCAGGCGCGCATTCAGCGCGTCACGGTCCACCGCGGCGGGGATAAGGCCGATGATCGAGATGCCGCTGTCATTGCGAAGGATTTCCATCGAGAATTCCGGCGGCGCGATCCCGGTCGGGTCACTGACCGTCATGTTGTCGATCACCCGGCTGGCATCGACCATGGTGCCGGCGGTGGAAATGGCGCGGAACCGGTCGGCCTCGCTTTCCGCTTCGCCTTCGAGGACGATTTGCAGCCCGTCCCCGATGACCGAGGCAAAGCCGAGGCTGCGTTCCTCCAGCGCGGTTTCGACGGCCGCGACGGACGTGTTTTCGACCGTCCGCACCGCCGCTTGGGCCGCGAAGACGCAAACCAGCCCGGCAAGGGCGAAGGCACCGATACGAATGAAGAGTTCCGAAAGACGCATTTGGCCTCGACAGCGGCAGGGATGCCCTTCCTTAGGCGCTTGCCGGACGGGGTTCAATCACAGGAACAGGGCGACGGCGAAAAATGGCAAGGGGATCAAACCGGCATCGCGGTTGGACCGGAAGAGGCGCAAGAGGCCGGGATTGTCGTCGGGGTCGAATTGCCTCAGCTGCCACAACAGGTGCCAGCCCATCGCCCATGGCCCGCACAGCGCGACGACCAGCGACAGGACCGACCGGTCGATGGTGACAAGGATCACCGCCAGCGCCATCAGGCTGACCGTGGTGACAAGGAACCAGCGCAACCAGCGCGGCGTGGCCTCACCGAAAAGCCGCGCCGTGGACTTCACCCCGATCAGGGCGTCGTCCTCGGCATCCTGGTGGGCATACACTGTGTCATAGAACAGCGTCCAGCCCATGCCTGCCAGATAAAGCGTCACCGCCGACCAGCCCAGGCTTCCGGTATGCGCGGTATAGACAAGCAGCGCACCCCAGTTGAATGCCAGTCCAAGAAAGACCTGCGGCCACCAGGTAAATCGCTTGGCGAAGGGATAAATGCAGACCGGCACCAGCGACAGCACCCCCAGCAGGATCGCATTTAGATTGAAGGTCAGCAGGATCAGCAAGGCCACGAAACTTTGCAGCGCCATCCAGACCAGCGCCGTCCGCACCCCGACCTGCCCCGACGGGATCGGCCGCGACCGGGTGCGTTCGACGCCCCCGTCGATGTCGCGGTCGGTGATGTCGTTCCAGGTGCAGCCCGCCCCGCGCATCAGGAAGGCGCCCAGCGCACAGCCTAGCGCGATCCACAGGTCGAACCAGCCTGCGCGGCCGGTCTGCAACATGCCCAGAAGAAGCCCCCACCAACAAGGCAGCAACAGCAACCATGTGCCGATGGGCCGGTCGGCGCGGCTCAGCCGCAGGTAGGGCCGGATTTCGGGCGGGGCGTGGCGATCGACCCAGTTGTCCTGGTCGGCATCGGCAACGGTTCCATCCCGCTCTGGCGTCTTCTGCATCCCGGTCATATGGTCCCCGCATGTCCAAGGTTCGGCTTTTTGTAGATCACCCGTTGGGGGCGGGGCAAACGGTTCCGCTGGACCGCGACCAGGCGCATTACCTCTTCGGGGTCATGCGGCTCGGGCCGGGAGCGGTGCTGTCCCTGTTCAACGGCCGCGACGGCGAATGGGACGCCGAGGTGACCGAGGCGGCCAAGCGGCGCGGCACACTCACCTGTCTGCAACAAACGCGGCCCCTGCAGGAACCGCCCGACCTGTGGCTGCTGTTCGCGCCGATCAAGAAGGCGCGCACCGATTTCATCGTCGAGAAGGCGACCGAGATGGGCGCGCGGCGCATCTGCCCGGTTCTGACCGAGTTCACCAATTCCGAGCGGGTGCGGGTGGACCGCCTTCAGGCCCACGCAGTCGAGGCGGCGGAACAATGCGGCGGCACCTATGTGCCCGAGCTGGCCGAGCCGGCAAAGCTGGACCGGCTGCTCGATGGCTGGACCCCGGCGCGCGCCCTGATGTTCTGCGACGAAACCCGCCTCGGTGCGGCCGATGGCATGCCCGACGCGCTGCGCCCCCCGGCCGCCATCCTGATCGGCCCGGAAGGGGGCTTTTCCCCGCGCGAGCGCGACCATCTGCGCGGCATGGACTGCGCCACGAGCATCTCGCTCGGTCCGCGTATTTTGCGCGCCGACACGGCGGCGGTCGCGGCGCTGACCCTGTGGCAGAACGCGCACGGAGACTGGTGATGCGCCCGGCAACACCCGAGGACCAGGCAGCGATCGAACAGTTTCTCCTGGACCATCTAGGCACGTCGATGTTTCCGCTTGGCAACCTGCGCCGGTTTGGGCCCTGCGGCGGGGATCATCCACGGGCAATGCGTTTCTGGATCGCGGGCGACACGGCCGGTGTCGTCGGGCTGTCGACGCAGGGTATCTTGATGCCCCAATGGCCCGACGCCGACTGGTCCGAGGTGATCGCGGCGCTTTCGGGCGCGACCATATCCGGCCTGATCGGCGATGGCGCCCAGGTCGGCGCGGCGCGGCGCGCCTTCGGGCTTGCCGCGGCCCCGACCAACCTGGATGCGCAGGAAAAGCTGTTCGAAATGCCGTTGCAGAACTTCCGGTTCCCGGTGCAGGCCGCTTTTTCGCTGGCCCCGCTGACGGACTGGACGGCAACGGCGCTGGACTGGCGCAAGGCCTACCATGCCGAAGTCCTTGGAACGCCCGCGGACGACATCGACGCGACCGCGCGGTCGGATATCCAAAGCTATATCGACGCAGACAGTCACCGCATGCTTCTGCGCGATGGACACCCCGTTTCGATGACCGGGTTCAACATGTTTCTGCCCGAGGCCGTCCAGGTCGGCGGGGTCTATACCCCACCTGAGCTGCGCGGCCGGCACCATGCCCGCACCGCGCTTGGACTGCACCTGGCCGCCGTCGCGCCCCATCACCCACTGGCGATCCTGTTTGCCTTGTCCAATCCCGCCATCCGCGCCTACCGCGCCATCGGCTTTCGCGAAACCGGGTCATTCGCCCTGGTCCTGTTCACCGGAAAGGAACGCATCCAATGATCCGCCCCGAGGTAAAGGCCCTGCTGATCCGCTGGCGCGAGGCGCTGATCGGCCTCGGGGTGGCGGCTCTGGGGCTCTATTGGGCGCTGGTCTCCTTCGGCATCCTTGAATGGCTGGGCTGGGCGTTCGTGGTGGCGGGGCTGGCGCTGATCGTCACCGGAATCCAGCGCGGGCGGTTCCGGCGCGCGGGTGACGGGCCGGGGATCGTCACGGTCCGCGAGGGCCGCGTCGCCTATATGGGGCCCGAGGCGGGCGGGATCATGGACATGGACAGCCTGCTGCGGCTGGAGTTGCATCCGGATGGTCCGTCCTGGGTGCTGATCGGCGAGGATGGCAGCCGCCTGACCATTCCCGCCGATGCGCGCGGGGCCGACAGCCTGTTCGACCTGTTCGCGGCCCTGCCGGGACTGGGCCTCGACCGTCTGCTGCACCACCTGGCCCATCCCGGCGCGGCGCCGCAAGCACTCTGGAGTCGCGGACACAAACAGTTGCGCTGACCCGCGCCAAAACGCACAGCCCCCGTGCATTGACTTGGACTGACGCAGGCGGCACCAAGGTCTTCTGAAAGAAACAAGAAGGGCCGTGTGCCATGTCCATTCCCCAATCCGGTGGCGGCCACATCGAAAGCCGCGACCAGCTTGCCGATTTCCTGGAAAAAGGCTGCAAACCCAAGGACGATTGGCGCATCGGCACCGAGCACGAGAAATTCGGCTATTGCACCGACTCGCTGCGCCCTTTGCCCTATGACGGGGAACGGTCGGTCAAGGCCATGCTGGAAGGGCTGCGATTCCGCTATGGCTGGGACCCGGTCTTCGAGGGCGAGAACATCGTCGGCCTTGAAAAGGGCGGCGCCAATGTCTCGCTTGAACCGGGCGGCCAGCTGGAATTGTCCGGCGCGCCGTTGGAAACCATCCACCAAACCTGCGACGAGGTGAACACCCACCTGCGCGAGGTCAAGGACATCGCCGACCAGATCGGCGTCGGGTTCATCGGGCTGGGCGCGGCCCCGATCTGGTCCCACGAGGATATGCCGATGATACCCAAGGGACGCTATCGGCTGATGACCGATTACATGGACCGGGTCGGCACCCACGGCAAACAGATGATGTACCGGACCTGCACCGTGCAGGTGAACCTCGATTTCGGGTCCGAGGCGGACATGGTGCAGAAACTGCGCGTGGCCCTGGCCCTGCAACCGGTGGCGACGGCGCTGTTCGCCAATTCGCCCTTCTTCGAGGGCAAGGTGAACGGCCACAAGAGCTGGCGCAGCCGCATCTGGCGCGACCTCGACGCCGACCGAACCGGCATGCTGCCCTTCGTCTTCGACGATGGCATGGGCTTCGAGCGCTGGGTCGATTACGCGCTCGATGTGCCGATGTATTTCGTCTATCGCGATGGCAAGTATATCGACGCGCTTGGCCAGTCCTTTCGCGATTTCCTGGATGGCAAGCTGCCGGCCCTGCCCGGCGAAACCCCGACCCTGTCGGACTGGGCCGACCACCTGACCACGATCTTCCCCGAGGCGCGCATCAAGCAATTCATCGAGATGCGCGGCGCCGATGGTGGCCCGTGGCGCCGCCTGTGCGCGCTGCCCGCCTTCTGGGTGGGGCTGATGTATGACCAGGGCGCGCTGGATGCGGCCTGGGATCTGGTCAAGGATTGGGATGCGGAAACCCGCGAAGCGTGGCGCGTCGAGGCGTCGGTACGCGGCCTGCAGGGCAAGGTCGGCGGCCGGACCATGCAAGAGCTGGCCCGCGACGTCGTCGACATCGCGCGTGGCGGCCTCAAGGCCCGGGCCCGGCCCGGGCTGGGCGGCATGGTGGTGGATGAACGCCACTTCCTGCATGCGCTGGAGGACACGATCGAAACCGGCAAGGCCCCGGCGGATGAATTGCTGGACGCCTATCACGGCGACTGGAACGGCGACCTCAGGCGAATCTACCGCGATTTCAGCTACTAGGCCGCCACCCGGCCCCGTGAGAGGGCCGGGCGTTTGGAGTCACTATTCGAAAGTCTGCGCCGGGTTGGACGGGCCGCCCGGTTCCGGGCCCCAGCCGTTGGTGCGCGGCTCGCTGGGCTGGACGAAGAAGTAGATCAGGATGATCGCCCCGATCAACGGGATGAAGGCCAGCAGAAGCCACCAGCCGCTTTTGCCGATGTCGTGCAGGCGGCGCACGCCGACCGCGATGGCCGGGATCAACAGGCCAAGACTGACGATCAGCGACAGGATCGCGAAGATCGCGGCCAGGCCGACAAGCAGGTTCAGCACGATGTTCACGAGGATGTTGAACAGGAAGAACCACCAGTATTCCGAACGGCTCGATCGGCCTTCGAAATCGAAGTAGCGCTCCAGCAGGGCTGTCCGGACGGCTGTCGTGAAATCCATAAACAAACTCCTTGGTTGCAGCGGGTATGATCGGTCCGAGCCTCGGCCAGCTTGCCCCCCACGGTCAACGAAAAAACCGCGGCACCCCGGGTCGCGAATACCCGACTACCAGTGTCCGCGGGACGCTTGCTAGGCTGGCTGCGGGTCGCAGTCATTTTCGCGACCACGGACAATTTGGAGAAAAGTGATGTTCAACAAACCATCCCGTTTCGTGGACCGGGTTTTCGTCCACTGTTCCGCATCCGATCACGCAAGTCATGACAATGTCGCCACGATGCGGCGCTGGCATCTCGACCGGGGCTGGCGCGATGTCGGCTATCACCTGTTTATTCGCAAGTCCGGCATGCTGGAAGACGGCCGCCCACTCGAGGAAACCCCTGCCGCCCAGGCCGGCAACAACATGGGCACCATCGCGATCTGCCTGCACGGGCTGAAGGAGGACAGGTTCACAAAGGACCAGTTCGACACGCTGCGCGCCCTGTGCCTCGAGATCAACAATGCCTATGACGGCGCGCTGACCTTCCACGGACATCGCGAGGTCGCGGCCAAGGCCTGCCCGGTCTTCGACTACAAGGCGGTGCTCAAGCTCGACCGGTTCGGGCGGCTTGGCCTGAACGGGGCCGACATGCGGGACCTGGCCGAGGATGCCGGCGACAACCCCGAAACGCTGCCGGTGCTGCGTCGGGGCGATCGCGGCCCGGCGGTGGCGCGGATGCAGAAACTGCTGGTGGTCAAGGACGATGGCATTTTCGGGCCGCGCACCGATGCCGCCGTGCGCGATTTCCAGTCATCCAGGGGCCTGACCCGCGATGGTGTCGTGGGACCGGTCACCTGGGCCGCCCTGCTGGCCAATGACCGGATCGAACATGACGGCGGCTAGGATTTCTGCCCGATCTTCTTCTCGGTCCCGTTCAGGATGCGGCGGATATTGTCAGCGTGGCGCACCAGGATGATCACCGCCAGCACGAGGCACAGCGCGACCAGGCCGGACAGGCCCAGAAGCTGTGCCCAGAGCGGGGCCAAGACAGCGGCCACCAGGGCTGACAGCGATGAAATGCGGAACACGCCGGCGACGACAAGCCAGGTGGCACAGGCGGCCAGGCCGAGGGGCCAGGCCAGCGCCAGGAGCGTGCCCAGGAAGGTCGCAACGCCCTTGCCCCCGCGAAAGCCCAGCCAGACGGGGAAACAATGCCCGATGAAGGCGGCCAGCCCGGCCACTTGCACCGCGTCTTCGGCCACGAAGGCCCGGGCCAGCAGAACCGCGATGGCCCCCTTGCCCGCATCCAGCACAAGGGTCAGGAGGGCGGCCGGCTTGTTGCCCGTGCGCAGCACGTTGGTGGCGCCGATATTGCCCGATCCGATCCGCCGCAGATCGCCCAGCCCGAAGAGGCGGGCCATCAGCAACCCGGCCGAAACCGACCCGATCAGGTAGCCGATGATCGCCCACAGGCCCAGCGTGGACAGGCCCGAAACCAGGTCAGGCATCCGCGGTCACCTTCTGGCCGGCCACCCATGTGCCCAGCACCTTGCCTTGCAGGATCGCCCCGTCGAAGGGAGTGTTCTTGGACTTCGAAAGCAGCTTGAACCGATCGATCTTGACGCTGGCATCGGGGTCGAAGAGCACCAGGTCGGCGGGTGCGCCCTTGGCCAGGCGGCCGCAGTCCAGCCCCAACCGCCGGGCCGGGTTCAGCGACAGCGCGCGGAACAGTTTCGGCAGGCTCAGCGCCCCGGCATGAACCAGCCGCAACGCCGCCGGCAACAGGGTTTCCAGCCCCACCGCGCCGCTGGCGGCCTCTTCGTAGGGCAGGCGCTTGGATTCCTCGTCCTGCGGCGTGTGCATGGACGAGATGATGTCGATCAGCCCCGAGCCAACGGCCTCGACCGCTGCAAGGCGATCATCTTCGGCGCGCAGGGGCGGCTTGAGCTTGAAGAAACTGCGGTAATCGGCCACGTCCAGCTCGTTCAGGGTCAGGTGATGCACGCCCACCCCGGCAGTGATGTTCAGACCGTTGCGCTTGGCCCGTTCCAGCGCCGGCAGGGCGCGTGCGGTGGTGACCTGGTCGGCATGATAGGCCGCGCCGGTCATTTCCAGCAGCGCGATGTCGCGGTCCAGCCCCATCCGTTCGGCCATGGGCGACACGCCCGGCAGGCCGCGCAGGGACGCGAACTTGCCGCTGGTCACCGCCGCACCCTCGGACAGGCGCGGTTCCTGCACATGGGCGATCACCAGGGCCCCCAGTGACCGGGCGTAGGTCAGCGCGCGCGAAAAGACCTTGGTATCGCTCACCACCCGGTCGGCATCCGAGAAGGCCACGGCACCGCCATCCAGCAGGAAGCCGATCTCGGTCATTTCCCGGCCCTCGCGCCCCTTTGTCAGCGCGGCCATCGGAAGCACGTTGACCGGTGCATCGGCGCTGGCGCGGCGTTCGACGAATTCCAGCGTTTCGGGCGTGTCGATGGCGGGTAGGGTGTCGGGGCGGGTCACCATGGTGGTGACACCCCCGGCGACAGCGGCCCGGCCCGCGCTGGCGAAACTTTCCTTGTGGCGTTCGCCCGGTTCGCTGACCTTCACACCGATATCGACGATCCCCGGCGCCAGGCAGGCGCCGCCCGCATCCACGCGGTCGGCCTCGATCCCGGCGGTTTCGCCCGTGATCACGTCGGCGATGCGGCCCCTGTCGATCAGCACCGCGCCGGGCGTTTGCGTCCCGGCTTCGGGGTCGATCAACCGCGCGTTTTCGATCAGCGTCTTCATGTCATCCCCCTTGCACGCGCTGCAGCTCGGCCATCACCGCCGCCGCGTCGGCCTGGTACTTGATCAGGTGCTTGTCGCCTCCACGCGTGACGACCTGCACGGCGCTGCCCAGGCGGCGCGCGGTTTCGATGTCACGCAGCGCAATGTCGCGGCCCGCCGGCCCCAGAAGGCGGCGATCGGTCAGGTCCCAGCGCACGCCCATCTCGTCGCTGAAGACATACCAGCCGCGCAGCGCGATGGCCGCCAGCCCGCCCACGGCGCCGGTCCAGACATGCGGGTTGCCGATGGCCCAGAGCACGGCCATCCCGGCCAGCATGGCGACAGCCGCCATCCAGGCCATGTGGCGCCAATAGGTCATGCGATCGGCCCGGAAACTGGTCCGGACTTTTTCACCGGGGGCCAGGTCGGCGGTTGGTGTCAGTTGGTAATCCTTCATGCGCCCACCCAGATCATGACAGCGACCAGCAGAAACAGGACCAGCAGGGCCAGCCCCGCGATGCGCCCGGACACGGCCGCGTCCGAGGGGCGCCTCGCCGGCGCCTCGGCGGTCGTGGCATGCGCGGTCTCGGCGCGCAACGGCGGACGAAGCGTGAAATTCATGGTTTCGGCATAGCGTCCGACCAGCCTCAGCGGCGGTTCGGGATCAAGCCGGTCGATCCCTGCGCCCAGCGCCCCGGAAAACACCAGAAGAACCGGCCCGCTCAGCGCGTCCAGCCTCTCGGCATCGGGTGCGACGCTGGCGGCATCCATGCCGTTGGCCTCGGTCAGGTACTTGGCAAGGCCATATTCGGACAGGGTATCGGCCATGAACAGTTCCACGTGCGAGGATTCGAGCGGGCCGGCCCCCACGGCTTGTTCCAGCGGCGACAGCCTGTCGGGCCCACGGGGCGCCGCATCGCCGCGAAAGCCAGGCAGGTCGGTCTCGGCCAGGTCGAGTTCGAAAACCCAGACCGCGCGGATCGACCCGGCGGGAATGGCCAGTTGGTCGGTCATGCCGCTCCCCCCTTGGCACGGTTGATCGCCCCGGCCAGCGCGGCCCGGTCCGCGGCATAGTGCAGCTTGACGGGCCGGGCGCCGTCCGAGCGGATCACGCGCACGCCGGTGCCGCGCGGTTCGGCCCGGCCGACATGTTCCATGGCCACCTCCTCGCCGCCCTGCAGGATGATCCGGCGGCCGGTGATCCAGGCCCGGTAGCGGCCCAGGCGAAACCGTTCCTGCAACAGGATCATGCAGGTCAGAAAGACCGGCAGGGCGGGCCAGACCGTTTCCGCGAAGATCATGCCGAAGACCACCGCCACCGGCAGGGTCAGACCGATAAGAACCAGCGCGGTCAGCTGAAAGGACCGAAGCGACGGGATATGGTCGAAAATCACCTGTTCCCCCTCTTGCAGGGCAGGGCCCGTACCAGCCCTGGCCTTCACACCATCACCCCGGCGGCCTTGGCCCCGCGACGGGCCCGCAGGTTGCGCGCCAGCAGGTCCATCGCGGCCATACGCACGGCGACGCCCATCTCGACCTGTTCCTGGATGACCGAGCGATTGATGTCGTCGGCGATGGTCCCGTCGATCTCGACGCCCCGGTTCATCGGGCCGGGATGCATCACGATGGCATCCGTCTTTGCATGGGACAGCTTGTCGGCATCCAGCCCGTAGCGGTGGAAATACTCGCGCTCGGACGGGATGAACCCGCCATCCATCCGTTCCTTCTGAAGGCGCAGCATCATCACGACGTCGACGTCCTGCAGGCCCTCTTTCATGTCGTGGTAGACCTCCACCCCGAACTCCTGCACCCCCGAGGGCATCAGCGTTGGCGGCCCCACCAGACGCACGCGGTTTTCCATCTTGCCCAGCAGCAGGATATTCGACCGCGCCACGCGCGAATGGGCGATGTCGCCGCAGATGGCGATCGACAATCGGTGCAGCCGGTCGTGATGGCGCCGAATTGTCAGCGCGTCCAACAGCGCCTGCGTGGGATGTTCGTGCCACCCGTCCCCAGCGTTCAGCACCGCGCAATTCACCTTCTGCGACAGAAGGTCCACGGCCCCGGAATGCGGGTGCCGCACCACCAGGATATCGGGCCTCATGGCATTCAGCGTCAGGGCGGTGTCGATCAGGGTCTCGCCCTTCTTCACCGAACTGGCCTGCATGGCCATGTTCATCACGTCCGCCCCCAACCGTTTGCCGGCGATCTCGAAACTCGCCTGGGTACGGGTCGAGTTCTCGAAGAACATGTTGATCTGGGTCAGCCCCTCGAGCACGTCGCGATGGGCGCGGCCCTGGCGGTTATGCTCGGCATATTGGTCGGCCAGGTCCAAAAGAGTGGTGATATCCGCGGGAGAGAGGTGCTCGATCCCCAAGAGGTGTTCTGCGCGGAAAGTCATCGGTCCCCCCCCGTATCGTATCGGTCCTCGGGGCTTATAGTTGCGCCCCGGCGCCGGGGCAAGCGCGGCATGGCTTTTGCCTGACCGAGCCACGGGATAGGGTGACCCCATGGATTCGGCATTGGAATACTGGACGGCGAAGGCGCTTCTCGATTGGCAGATCGAGATGGGCGTCGACGAGGCGATTCAGGATGAGCCGATCAACCGCTACGACCTGGCCGACAAGGCGCCACAGGCCGCAGCGACCCGGCAAGGGCCGGCAACCTGCAACGCCGGCACCGCGCCCGCCGCGCCCCCGGCCGCACCCGGCCCCGGGGATGCCATCGCCGCCGCCCGGCAGGCCGCCGGCGCTGCACAGGATCTCGACGGGCTGCGCGCAGCCATCGCCGCCTATGAGCATTGCGACCTCAGGGCCGGGGCGCGCAATCTCGTCTTTGCCGATGGCATCGCCGGCGCGCCTGTGATGATCCTAGGCGAGGCGCCGGGCCGCGACGAGGACCGCGAAGGGCGGCCCTTCGTGGGCCGGGCCGGGCAATTGTTGGACAAGATGCTGGCCGCCATCGACATGGGCCGCGACCGCCCCGAGGCGCCGGTCTATATCTCGAACGTGCTGCCTTGGCGGCCTCCGCAAAACCGCACCCCTGAAAAGGCAGAGATCGCCATGATGCTGCCCTTCGTGGAACGCCACGTCCGGCTGGCCGCGCCGAAGGTTCTGATCCTTATGGGCAACACCCCCTGCCAGGCCCTGCTGGGCCGGTCGGGCATCACCCGGATGCGCGGGCACTGGACGCAGGCGCTGGACCTGCCCGTCCTGCCCATGTTCCATCCCGCCTACCTGCTGCGCACGCCGACGGCAAAGCGCGAGGCCTGGGCGGACCTGCTGGCCCTCAAGGCGAAACTGAAGGAACTGGCATGACCCGCCTCGACGAAACCCGCGATTTCATCCCCGTTCGCATCGCCGTCCTGACGGTCAGCGACACCCGTTCGCTGGCCGAGGACCGATCGGGCCAGACGCTCGTGGATCGGCTCGAGGCAGCGGGCCACGTCTTGGCCGACCGCATGATCGTGTGCGACGAACGCGACGCAATCCGGGCGCAGCTGCAGGAATGGGTCGGCACCCCCGAGGTCGATGTCGTCATTTCCACCGGCGGCACGGGGCTGACGGGCCGCGACGTGACGGTCGAAGCCCACCGAGATGTCTATGAAAAGGAAATCGACGCCTTCGGGACGGTTTTCACCATGGTCTCCATGCAGAAGATCGGCACCAGCGCGATCCAGTCCCGCGCCACCGGCGGCGTGGCCGGCGGCACCTATCTTTTCGCCCTGCCCGGTAGTACCGGCGCCTGCAAGGATGCCTGGGACGAAATTCTGCAATACCAGCTCGATTACCGGCATCTGCCCTGCAACTTCGTCGAGATTTTTCCGCGCCTGGACGAACACGAGCGACGGGAATGACCGGCGGGCGCGTAGGAAGAAGACTGGCCTTCACGTGATCGGCTACGGCCCCGGGAACGTATAGATACGACACGGTTCTTCCGGGCCGGACCGGTTCGCGTCGGACATTTGATGAAAGAGGTTGCACATGCAGTTCCTACGCCGAAGCCTGGTGGGCATTTTCCTGCTGGCGATCACGCTGGCCCTGTTCGCCTGGGCGGGCAACACGGTTCGCCTGGCGGTGCAGGAACGCATGAACGCCGAACCGCGCAGCTTCGAACAGCGCGAACGGGTGCTGTCCGTCAACGTGGTCGAGGTCCAGCCGCAGACCATCGCGCCCGAGTTGACGCTGTTCGGGGAACTGTCCAGCGCCCGCACGCTGGACCTGCGCGCCGTGGTGGGTGGCACCGTGCTGGAGGTCAGTGAGAATTTCAGCGATGGCGGCCGCGTGACCGCGGGCGAGTTGCTGGTTCGGATCGACCCGCGCGACGCCGAGGCGGCCCTGAACCGCACCCGCGCCGATCTTCAGGATTCCCGGGCCGAGCTGCGCGATGCCGAACGCGCCCTGACCCTGGCCCGTGATGAACTGGCCGCCGCCGAGGACCAGGCCGACCTGCGCCGCCGCGCGCTGGCCCGGCAGGTGGACCTGGCCGAGCGCGGTGTCGGTACTGCCGCCGCGGTCGAAAACGCCGAGCTGGCCGCCTCTACCGCCCAGCAGGCGGTGCTGTCGCGCCGCCAGGCCTTGGCCCAGGCCGAGGCCCGCGTGGACCAGGCCCGCACCCGCCTGGCCCGCACCGAGATCGACCTGGACGAGGCCGAACGCACCCTGGCCGATACCGAAATCCACGCCACCTTCACCGGTTCGCTGGCCGAGGTGTCGGCCTCGCCCGGAATCCGTGTCACGGCCAACGAACGGCTGGGCCAGTTGATCGACCCGGACCAGCTGGAAGTGTCGTTCCGACTGTCGACTTCACAATATGCGCGGCTGCTGGAATCGGACGGGTCGGTCATCGGCGCGCCCGTGACGGTTTCCCTTGCGGTCGAGGGGCTGAACCTGACTGCGCAGGGCCGCGTCACCCGCGAAAGCGCTTTGGTGGGGGAAGGCCAGACCGGCCGCGTGCTGTTCGCGCGGCTGGATAACACCGCCGGTATGCGACCGGGGGATTTCGTCACCGTCACCGTCACCGAACCGCCGCTTGAAAACGTGGCGCTGGTACCTGCCACTGCGGTGGCCGCGGACGAGACCGTGCTGGTCCTGAACGATGAAAACCGCCTGAGCGAGGCCCCGGTGACGCTCTTGCGCCGCCAGGGGGATGACGTGATCATGCGTGCGCCCGATCTGGCCGGGATGCCCATCGTCGCCGAAAGGTCGCCCCTGCTCGGATCGGGCATCAAGGTGCAGCCGCTGAACCAGGACCAGGGCGCCGCCGCGCCCGCCGAAGCCCAGGCCATAAAGCTGGACCCGGAACGCCGTGCCCGGCTGGTCGCCTTCGTCGAAGGCAGCCAGATGCCCGACGAGGCCAAGGCCCGCGTGCTGTCGCAACTGGAACAGGACGAGGTGCCGGCCGATGTCGTGACCCGTCTCGAAACCCGGATGGGGGGCTGACCAATGGGCACCGGCATCCTGTCCTATTTCACGCGCCACGCGACGCTGGCCAACCTGCTGCTGATCTTGCTCCTGGCTGCCGGCATCTTTTCCTATCCGAAGATGCGGGCGCAGTTCTTTCCCGATGTGATCATCGATTCCGTCTCGGTTTCGGTGCGCTGGGACGGCGCGGGAGCCGAAGACGTGGATGCGGCCATCGTCCAATTGATGCAGCCGGCCCTCATGGCGGTGGAGGGGGTAAGTGAAACCAGCTCCACTTCGCGCGAGGGCAGTGCCCGGATCAACCTTGAATTCGAACCCGGCTACGATATGGCCAAGGCGACCGAGGACACGCAGCTGGCCGTGGACACGATCAGCAACCTGCCCGAGGACGCCGAAGACCCGGAGGTGCGCCGCGGCACATGGTCGGACCGGGTGACGGACGTGGTCATCACCGGCCCCGTGGGGGTGGACCAATTGGGCCGCTTTGCCGATGAACTGGTCACGCGGCTGTTCGCCGAGGGCGTGACGGGCACCACCATCCGCGGCGTCGCCGCACCGTCGACCATCGTCGAGGTGCCGTCGCTGGCCCTGATCCGGCACGACGTGACTATGGCCCGGATCGCCGAGGCCATCGCCGAAGAGGTCAGCACCGATCCGGCCGGTGACGTGTCCGGGTCGGCCCGCGTGCGCACCGGCGTGGCCAAGCGCAGTGCCGACGAGATCGCCGGAATCGTGCTGCGCTCGGACCCTGACGGAAGCAAGCTGACCATCGGTGACGTGGGCACCGTCCTTGTCGAGGGCGTGGACCGCGAACGCGCCTATTTCGTGGGCGAGGATCCGGCGATCACGATCCGCGTCGATCGCTCGGCGCGCGGCGACGCCATCGAGATCCAGGAAAAGGTCGAAGAGGTCACCGCCGCCATGCAGGCCACCCTGCCGCAAGGCACCAGCATCGATCTGATCCGCGCGCGCGCCGACTACATCACCGGGCGCCTCGACATCCTTTACAGCAACGGCTTGCTGGGGCTGGGGCTTGTCGTGGGGCTGCTGTTCCTGTTCCTGAACGTGCGCACCGCCTTCTGGGTGGCCGCCGGCATTCCCGTGGCCATGTCGGCGGCCATCGCGCTGATGCTGGTCGCCGGGCTGACGATCAACATGATCTCGCTGTTCGCACTGATCATCACCTTGGGCATCGTGGTGGATGACGCCATTGTCGTGGGCGAACATGCCGATGCACGGCACCGGATGGGCGAACCGCCGGCCCTGGCCGCCGAGAACGCGGCGAAACGCATGTTCCAACCGGTCTTCTCGGCCACGCTGACAACGATCATCGCCTTCATGGGGCTGGTCGCCGTGGGCGGGCGTTTCGGTGATCTGATCGCCGATATTCCCTTCACGGTGATCGTTGTTCTGGCGGCTTCACTGGTGGAATGCTTCCTGATCCTGCCGCACCACATGTACAGATCGCTCGAGAAATCCTCGGGGACGGCTTGGTACGACCTGCCCTCGCGGGTGGTCAATCGGGGCTTCGTCTGGGTTCGCAGCAATGTTTTCCGCCCGCTCATGGCCGGGGTCATCTGGGCGCGCTACCCGGTCTTGGCCGGGGTCTTCGTGATCCTGGCAAGCCAGGTCGCGCTCTTCGTGAAGGGCGACGTGCAATGGCGGTTCTTCAACGCACCCGAACAGGGCTCGGTCACCGGCAATTTCGCCATGCTGCCCGGCGCCACGCGCGCCGATACGCTGGAAATGATGCGCCGGATGCAGGAGTCGACCGAGGCCCTGGGCCAGGAATACCAGGCCGAATACGGCGTCAATCCGCTGGACTACGTGATCGCCGAGATCGGCGGCAATGCGGGCCGGGGCCTGTCGGGGGCCGATACGAAGGAGGCCGACCAGTTGGGCTCGATCTCGATCGAACTGATCGACGCCGACCTGCGGCCTTTTTCCAGTTTTGCCTTCGTGGCCGACCTGCAGGACCGCGTCAGCCGCCACCCGATGGTCGAAACCGTCAGTTTCCGGTCCTGGGCCAGCGGCCCTGGAGGCGACGATATCGACATCCAGCTTTACGGCGCTGATTCCGAGACGCTCAAATCCGCCGCCGAGTCGTTGAAGTCGGAACTGGGGCAATTCCCCGAAGTGTCGGCGCTCGAGGACAGCCTGTCCTATGACAAGGAGGAATTGATCCTTGAACTGACTCCCCAGGGTCAGGCCCTGGGGTTCAGCATCGACGGGTTGGGCCGGGTCCTGCGCCACCGCCTGGGCGGGATCGAGGCGGCAACCTACCCGCTGGGCGCGCGCAGCGCCGAAATCCGGGTGGAACTGCCCGCGGGCGAGCTGACCGCCGATTTCCTCGATCGCACACAGATGCGTAGCCCCGACGGCACCTATGTGCCGCTGGCCGATATCGTGACCGTGGACACGCGCACGGGCTTTTCCACGGTCAATCGCGAAAACGGCGTCCAGCTGATCACCGTTAGCGGCGACCTGACGGACGACGACGCGGAACGCGCCGCCGAGATCACCCGGCTAATCCAGGAGAGCATCCTGCCGGACATTCAGGCCCGCTACAACGTGGATACATCCCTTTCCGGACTGGCCGAGCAGGAGAACGCGTTTCTGAACGATGCCCGCACCGGCCTTATCCTGACCTTGACCGGCATCTTCCTGACGCTGGCCTGGATCTTCTCGAGCTGGACCCGGCCGCTGATCGTCATGGCGATCATCCCGTTCGGCCTGGTCGGCACGATCTACGGGCACTACCAATGGGGCGTGCCGCTGAGCATGTTCACCGTCGTCGGCCTGCTGGGCATGACCGGGATCATCATCAACGATTCCATCGTCCTGGTGACCACGATCGACGAGCATGCCAAGACGCGCGGCATCATCCCGGCGATCATCGACGGCGCCTGCGACAGGCTGCGTCCCGTCCTTCTGACCACCCTGACCACGGTGCTGGGCCTGACACCGCTGCTGTACGAAGGGTCCAGCCAGGCCGAGTTCCTCAAGCCCACCGTCATCACGCTGGTCTACGGACTCGGCTTCGGCATGGTGTTGGTGCTGATCGTGGTGCCGGCCCTGCTGGCCATCCAGGAGGACGTGGGCAACCAGGTGCGCGCGGCCAAGCGCGGCCTGCGCGCCCGCCCCGGACTTGTCCGCTGGCCCAACTGGGTCGGGGCGGGCGGGGCCGCCGCGATCTTCGCCGGGCTGGTGGTGCCGGTTCTGGCCACCGGGCAGGCGCTCGGCCCGGTTGCCGCCGCCCTGCCGATGCTGAACAGCTCGGCGATGGCCATCGCGGGATTCGCGGGGCTGACCCTGGTGTGGCTGATCCTGGTCTATGTTCTGACGGGGCTGGTATTTGGTCTGCGCGGCGGCGGCGGGCCGGATCAGTCGGCGGCGCAGCCCTGAATATCGACCGCCGTGCCGCCGCCGAACACCGTGACGCGGATATCGGACCGGTCCATCCCGAACGCCCCGCCCGAGACATGAACCATCTCGGCACGGGCCGTCAGTGTCCGGCCCTCGCGCCGCGTTTCGGGTTCCGACACCCAGATATCCGCCGCGCCCGCCTCGATCACGACCTCTTCGCTTTGCCCAAGGGGCGGCATGTCGATATGCGCGGTCAGCCCCATACCGTCGGCGGTCGGATCGAGCGTGCATCGCGCCGCGCGCACGTCGCCCTCGGCCGCAGTGCGGGGCCGGTCCAGAAGCGCGGCGGCGATGTGCGCGTCGCGCCTGTCCGCATCCGGCAGCACCACGTCGAAGTCCAGCTGGACCGGCACGCAGATATCCTCGCACACGCCCAATTGCACCTGCGCCATCACCCGTGCGGGTCCGTCGGCCTCGGACAGGTCGAATTCCATCGGGATAACCACTCGGTCGCTATAGACGATGGACCGCATGCCATTGGCCCTGGACAACTCGGGCACCGGCCAGTGAAAGGCCACCGACTCGATATTGCGCGATCCCGACCAGTCGAAGAGCGGCGGAATGCCCGCATCGCCGGGCGCGCGCCAATAGGTCTTCCAGCCTTCGGCCAAGGTGATTTCCAATCCGGCCATGTGGTGCCCGTTCTCCATCCGCCATCCGGGTAGGGCACGCACCGACACCACGTCCTCGACGGGGTTGGACCATAGCGGGGCGGCGGCCAGGGCCAGCGGCAGGACAGGAAGCAATACGCGGGTCATGCGCCCTAGATACGCAAGGGCCAGGAAATGAAAAGTCACGTTTGGGTCAATCGGCGGTGAGCCGGCCCTTGCACGTGGCGCGGCTGCACCACATGATCGGACCATGGATACCGCGCCCAGTGACCTGACCGGACAATTGCTGATCGCCATGCCCGGCATGGGCGACCCGCGTTTCGCCAATTCGGTGGTTTTCATCTGTGCCTATTCGCGCGACGGCGCGATGGGGCTGATCATCAACAAGCCGGCGCCGGAAATCCGCTTTGCCGAGCTTCTTCAACAGCTGGAAATCACGGGGGCGAACCCGCCGGACGTGCGGGTGCATTTCGGCGGGCCGGTGGAAACCGCACGCGGTTTCGTGTTGCATTCCGACGATTTCACCTCGCAGGAGGGGACGATCACGGTGGGCAGCGGCGTGGCCATGACCGCGACGCTGGACGTGATCGAGGCACTTGCGACGGGAGACGGGCCGCGCCGCAGCCTGCTTGCACTGGGTTATGCCGGCTGGGGGCCGGGGCAGCTGGAATCGGAAATCGCGCAGAACGGCTGGCTGACAGTTTCGGCCTCGGACGACATCCTTTTCGGGCGCGCCAATGAACACAAATGGACCGCCGCGTTGAAGCGCCTTGGCGTCGACCCGCTGACCCTGTCGGATACCGCCGGTCACGCCTAGCGCGACCGACAAGCGACGTGCCTGTGCCGCGTTCTGGCGTCCGGTCCTAGCGGGGCGCGGCCGCCCGGCGCAGGCGGTCGTTGATCGCCCAGCCCAGCCCGGTCTCCGGGATCGGCGCCACCGCGATGCGGTCGGCCCCCATCTCGTTCAACTCGTGTAGCCGCGCGAACAGGCTTGCCGCCGCCTCGACCAGGTCGCCGCTTGCCGACAGTGTCAGGTCACCGGCCACGTCGCCGAAGCCCAGCATCGTTTCCCCCGGTTCCGCGGCGGCCGCATTCATCCGCACCGCCCCCTTCGGCGCGTAGTGCGAGGCCAGTTGCCCGGGCGATATCGGCTGTCCGGCCTCGCCGCCGATGGGCAGGGGCGCGCCCAGGCAGGCCTCCAGAGCCTCGGCCGGAAGGCCCCCGGCACGCAGCAGGACGGGACCCGGAAGAAAACCGACGATGGTGCTTTCGACACCCACCGTGCAGGGGCCGCCATCGACCACGGCGGCGATCCGGCCCGACAAGCCATCCAGAACATGCGCCGCGCTAGTGGGGCTGACCTGGCCCGACGGGTTGGCAGAGGGCGCGGCCAGCGGCCCGGTGCGGCGCAGCAGGCCCTGCGCCAGCGGGTGCGCCGGCACCCGGACGGCCAGCGTGTCCAGCCCCGCCGTGACCAGCGGCGAGATCCCCGATTCCGGGCGCAGCGGCAGAACCAGCGTCAACGCACCGGGCCAGAAGGCCTGGGCCAGGCGCTCGGCATCGGGCGGCATCTCGACCAGCGCGCGGGCCTCGTCCAGACCCGCGACATGCACGATCAAGGGGTTGAAACTGGGCCGCCCCTTGGCCCGGTAGAGCCGCGCGACGGCCGCGTCATCGGTCGCGTCCACCGCCAGCCCATAGACGGTCTCGGTCGGGATCGCGACCAGCCCCCCGGTCGCCAGCAAAGCGGCGGCCCGGTCCAGGCCGGTGCTGTCGGCGGGCAGGCGCTCGGTCTCGATCTGGGGCGGATTGGCGGTCATGACGTGGCGTTTCGGTTGCGACAGACCTCGCGCCGGCTAGCGTGAGGTGCGGGATGCGCAGGGCTTACCCCCGCTCATGCGCGAATCCAAGCGCCATCGCAAAGAGGTCCAGATGCCCTATCACAGTCCGGTTCCGCACATGCGCTTCCTTCTTGACAAGGTGGTAGGCTTCGATGCCGTCCAGGGCACCGACCGCTTTGCCGAGGCCACGCCCGACATGGTCGATGCAATCCTGACCGAGGCCGGCAAGATGTGCGACGAGGTGCTGGCCCCGCTGCAACGCGTGGGCGACCAGCACCCGGCCACACTGGAAAACGGCAAGGTGCGCACCCCGCCCGGCTTCGGCGACGGATATCGCGCCATCGCCGAAGGCGGCTGGATCGGCATGTCGGCGCATCCGGACAATGGCGGGCTGGGCCTGCCGATGACACTGACCAACGCGGTCAACGACATGATCTGCGGCGCCTGCCTTGCGATCCAGCTGAACCCGCTTATGACCCAGGGTCAGATCGAGGCGCTGGAACACCATGCCAGCGAGGACATCAAGGCGCTCTATATCCCCAAGCTGATTTCCGGCGACTGGTGCGGCACCATGAACCTGACCGAGCCGCAGGCAGGGTCCGACGTGGGCGCCCTGCGCACCAGGGCCGAACCGAAGGGCGATGGCACCTACGCGATCACCGGCCAGAAGATCTATATCAGCTGGGCCGACAACGATTTCACCGAAAACGTCTGCCACCTTGTCCTGGCCCGCCTGCCGGACGGGGCGTCCGGCACCAAAGGGATCAGCCTGTTCATGGTGCCCAAGCTGATCCCCAACGAAAACGGCGTCCCCGGCGACAGGAACGCCCTGCGGGTGGTCAGCCTGGAACACAAGATGGGCCTGCACGGGTCTCCCACGGCGGTGATGGACTACGATGGGGCGACCGGCTGGCTGGTGGGCGAGCCAAATGGCGGGATGGCCGCGATGTTCACCATGATGAACAATGCCCGTCTGGGTGTCGGCACTCACGGAATCGGGGTGGCCGAGGGCGCCTATCAACACGCGCTGGCCTACGCGCTGGACCGCAAGCAGGGCAAGGTCGGCGGCACCGGCACGATCGTTGAGCACCCGGATGTGCGGCGGATGCTGGCAACGATGAAGGCCGACACCTTCGCCGCCCGCGCCACCGCCTTCGCCAACGCGGTGGCCATCGACATGGGCACCGCGACGGGCGATCCGGCCTGGCAGGCCCGCGCCGCCCTTCTGACGCCGATCACCAAGGCCTTCGGCACCGAGGTGGGGATGCGGGTTGCGGAACTGGGCGTGCAGGTCCATGGCGGCATGGGCTATATTGAGGAGACCGGCGCCGCCCAGTATTCCCGCGACGTCCGCGTTTCGGCGATCTACGAGGGCACCAACGGCATCCAGGCGATTGACCTTGTGGGCCGCAAGATGATGGACGGCGGCGAGGCCGCGATCGCCCTGATCGACGAGATCTGCGAAGGCGCCGACGCGGCCAAGGGCACCCTGCCCGACCTGGCCCGCGACGTCTACGAGGCCGCCGAGACCCTGCGCGACACCGTCGAATGGCTGGTGGCGCGGGACATGTCCGACCGCCTGTCCGGAGCGGTGCCGTTCCTGATGGCGTTCGCCCGCGTGCTGGGCGGGCATTTCCATCTGCGCGCCGCGAAGGAAGGCGGCGGCGGCCACGAACGGCTGGCCCGGTTCTACATCACCCGCCTGTTGCCGGACTACGCGACCCACGTGGCCGAGGCCCGCGCCGGGGCGGCCGACCTCATGGCGCTGACGCTTGACGACCTGGGCGCGTGATGGTCTGACGCCGGTCATGACCGGCATCCGCTATCCCTGGGACACGGCCCCCGACCACGGCACGGCGACCGAGATCGCCGAAGGCGTGCTCTGGCTGCGCCTGCCGCTGCCCATGGCGCTGGATCACGTGAACGTCTACGCCCTGGACGAGGGCGACGGCTGGACGGTGATCGACACCGGTTTCGACAGCCGCAAGTCCCGGGGCATCTGGGAAACGGCGCTAGCCGGCCCGCTGGCGGGCAAACCCGTCATCCGCGTCATCTGCACCCATCACCATCCCGATCACATGGGCCTGGCTGGCTGGTTCCAAGAGGCGGGCGCCGACCTGGCCATGCCGCGCACCGGCTGGCTGATGGCGCGGATGCTGCAACTGGACGAACAGCCCGCCTACCCGGCCCGGTCGATCACCTTTTACGAACGCGCCGGGATGGATCCGACGATCCTGGAGGCGCGGCGCCGCGAACGACCCTTCAACTTCGCCGATTGCACCCATCCGCTTCCGCTCGGCTATACCCGCCTGCAAGAGGGGCAGGTGATCCGTATGGGCGGGCGCGACTGGGATATCCGCATGGGCAATGGCCACGCCCCGGAACACGCGACCTTCTGGTCGCGCGACGATGACCTGGTGATCGCCGGCGACCAGCTTCTGCCGTCGATCAGTCCGAATATCGGCGTCTACCCGACCGAACCCGAGGCCGATCCGCTGGCCGAATGGCTGGACAGCTGCGCCCGGTTCCAGCCCCTGGCCGAGGACCGCCATCTTGTTCTGGGCGGGCACAAGCTGCCCTTCACCGGCCTGCCCTTGCGCCTGACCCAGTTGATCGACAACCACCATGGCGCGCTGGCCCGGCTGATGGGCCATCTGTCCGAGCCGCGCCGGGCGGGCGACTGCTTTCTTCCGATCTTCAAGCGCGAGATTTCCGGCGGCCAATATGGCCTGGCCCTGGTTGAGGCGCTGGCGCATCTCAACCACCTGTACCAGACCGGCCGCGCCACCCGGCAACTGCGCGAGGACGGCGCCTGGTGGTTCAGCGCCGCCCGGGCCTAGCGCCCACGATTCGCCGTTTGGTCGTATAGCCGCGCCACCGTGCGGCTGGCGGTCTTTTCGCACAGCGCCGGCACCACGGCGTGGATCAGCGCGGCCCCGGCGGCCACGGCCAGCCAGAACGCAAAGCGCAGCGCGAATCCCATATGTTGCAGATAGGATTCCTCGACACGCGCGGGATGGTCGAGAAACACCCGGCGGGCAAGACCGGGGCGGCGGGTCTGGTCGGTTGTGTCGGACATCCTGTCCCTCCTGTTCGCGTTTGTGGCAGATTAACGCTTGCACCGCAGAACCCGATCTCAAAGAATGGGGCGAAAGGCGGGTTCTGTGGGATGAAATCTCAGGATATGGCAAAAATTGATGACAAAGATCGGCGCATCCTGGAACTGCTACAACAGGATGCCACCCTGACCACGGATGATATTTCCGATCGGGTGGCCCTGTCTCGCAACGCGGTCTGGCGACGCATTCGCCAGATGGAGGAGGCCGGCATCATCACCGGACGCGTTGCGCTGGCCGATCCGGTCAAGCTGGGCTGCCCGCTGGAGGTCATGGTCCTGGTGCGCACCAGCACCCACGACGCCCGCTGGATGGACAGGTTCCAGCGCATCGTCCGCGCCATGCCCGAAGTGGTGGGCGGCTACCGCATGTCCGGCGACCTCGATTACCTTTTGCGGGTGCGCGTCGCGGACGTGGCCGCCTATGACGCCTTTTACAAACGTGTGATCGCGCAGGTTCCGGTCTCGGATATGTCGGCCAGTTTCGTTATGGAGGAAATCAAGGAAACGACGGCCCTGCCGTTGTGACACAGCCGGAGGCCGCAATGGAAAACGACATCAAGACCACCGCCGAAGCGGCCGAGGCGCATGCCCTGCCACGCCGCCACGAGGTTCACGCCGATGGCGAAGGCCGCGCGGCCAAGCCCCTGCCCGAGGCCATCGCCAAGACCCCGGTGCAGCAGAAGAGCCCGGCGGAATGGGCCTATGAGCGGCTGATCCTCTATATCCAGAACTTCGAGGAACAGCTGGACGACGAGCACGAGGTCGCCATGGGGTTCGCCGGCAGCGACAGCGGCGTCATGCGGATCGAGGGGATGGGCTATTTCGACCCCGACATCATTACCTTCTACGGTTCCGACGCGAACGGCATCAAGACACAGCTGGTCCAGCATGTCAGCCAGCTTTCAGTCATGCTGCGGGCCCTGCCCAAGCATATCGACCGCAAGGAACCGGCGCGCATCGGCTTTCGCCTGGCCCGTGACCTGCAAGAGGAGACCGCGGCCGCCCCGTCCGAGGATGCGACAGGCTGACCGCCGGATCGGGGCTGACAGGACCGCCGGAATGGGCTACATCAGCCGTGACGAAAGCTGCATTTCCGAGGGAACACCATGGCAGACCACAAGCACAGTGAGATGGACATCACCGAACAGGAAAAGACCTTTGACGGGTTCATCACCTTCACGACGCGCGCGGCCATCGTGATCATCGTGGCGCTGATCCTGCTTGCGCTGATCAACGGCTGATCGGGCGATCCGCGCATGGACCGCCGCAAATTCCTTTTGACGGCGCCGCTGGCGCTGGCGGCCTGCGGAGCGCCGCGCGTCTGGGCGCCCGACGAATTTGTGGCGGCCAAGGTCTATTCGCACGCGGGGCCAAAATCCCTGACACTTTTTACCATGAAGAACACCGGCAGCGACAACGGTGCGCATACCGGTTTGATGATCAATGCCAGCCAACGGGTCCTGTTCGACCCGGCCGGCACGTTCGGCCACGCCTCGATCCCGGAACGCAATGACGTGCATTTCGGCATAACGCCAAGGATCGAGCAGTTCTATATCTCGTACCACTCGCGCGTCACGTTCTACACGCTAATCCAGTATGTCGAAGTGCCGCCCGAAACGGCCGAGCTGGCTTTGCGCCTTGTGATGGAAAACGGCCCGACACCGAAATCCCTTTGCACGACGCATACATCGCGAATCCTGGGGCAATTGCCCGGGTTCGAGTTCATCCGCACCACGATCTTTCCCAACAACCTGGCGGATCAGTTCGCGCGGGTGCCGGGCGTGGTGGCCTCGGAATACCGCGAGACCGACAGCGACGACAAATCCGTCGCCGCCGCCCAGATCGACCGGGCTATCCGGACAGGCCAGTAAGCCAGAGCAACGCATAAAGCGTGACTGCCCCGGCGCCTATGGCCGCGATGACGTTGCGCGTGAAATACCCCACCCCAACGGTCGCGACCGCCGCGGCGAAACGCGGCAGGTCCGGCGTGCCCCCGGTTGCGGCGGGCCACAGGACAAGCGGCGCGACCAGGCCCGGCAACACGGCAACGGCGGTATAGCGCAGGTGACGCAGCACCCATTGGGGAAGACTCGCAGCCCCCAGGACCCCGAGGAAGGAAAACCGCAGCAGGAAGGTGCCGATCCCCACCGCCACAATGATCGCCCAGATCGTCGCGTTGCTCATATCTCGGCCCTCCGCGCCTGCCACAGTTCGACCTGCGCGCCCACCATCATCGCCACCAGCGCCGCAACAAGCAGGCCAAGGTTGTAAGGCACCCCCGCCAACAAAAGGGCCAGCGCGACCGAGGTGAAGGCCGCCGCCAGGTGCGCGGCCGTCCGCATCATCGGGCCGATCAGCGCCAGGAAACAGATCGGCATCGCGAAATCCAGCGCCAGCCAGTCCGGTATCCCCTCGCCCAGCCACAGGCCCAGCGCGGTCATGGCCACCCAGGCCGGGGCGATGGGCGAGACCACGCCGAAGAAGAAGCCAAGGCGCTGCGGCACCGTCCAGTCCGGGTATTGTTCGAAGCGCACCGCCGAGCAGGCAAAGCTCTGGTCCACGTTCAGGTAGCCCGCAAGTGCCCGCTGCCAGAGCGGCGCGGCCCCCAGCCAGGGCGCCAGCCAGGCGGAATACATCGCCATGCGCAGGTTCACCGCCAGCGCGGTGGCCACGATTATCAGGACCGGCGCGTTCTCGACCATCAATTGCAGGGCCGCGAATTGCGCCGCCCCGGCGAACACGACGGTGGAAAAAGCCAGGGCCTGCGGCGCGGTCAAACCGGCCTCGGCCGCGACAACACCGAAGAGAAGCCCGAACGGCCCCGCGACCAGCAAGAACGGCAGCCCGTCACGCAGGCCCATAAGGTAGGTGTTTTTCGGCTTGGTTCGGGCCACCGGACTGACCTAAGGTTCGAAAGCGAGAGTTCGAACTATCGCGCCGCAGGGAGCAAGGCAACCGATGACACAGCCGCTGGGCGTGATACTGGCAGGCGGGCGCAGCAGCCGCATGGGCGGCACCGACAAGGCCACCCTGGTGTTGGACGGGCAGACATTGCTGCAACGCGCCGTCGACCGGCTGGAGCCGCAGGTCGCCGCGCTGGCGGTCAACACCAACACCGACCTGCCGACGGACCTGACCCAGCTGCCGGACAGCATCGGTGGCCACCCCGGCCCGCTGGCCGGCATCCTAGCCGCCCTGAACTGGGCGGCGGCGATGGGCGCGCGCCATGTCGTGACCGTGCCCGTCGATGTGCCGTTCTTTCCCTGTGACCTGGTGCCGCGCCTGTTGCTGGCGGCCGGGGCGCACCCGGTCGGGCTAGCCATCGCGGCGGACGAAAGCGGACTGCACCCGACCTTCGGCCTATGGCCCGTGGACTTGCGCCCGGACCTCGTCTCGGCGCTGGAGGGCGGCGTGCGCAAGGTCACTGACTGGACCGACACCTTTGGCGCCGCCCAGGCGCATTTCCCGGCAACACAGCCCTCGTCGTTCCTGAACGTCAACCGGCCCGGGGACCTGGCCCGCGCCGAAGCCGCCCTGGCCGAGACCCCATGAGGCTTGCCCGCGGCTTCGCCGACGGGGAACGGCCGCGCATCGCCGCACTCTACTGGGGGGCCTTCGGGGACAAGCTCGGCCGGGTCATGGGGCCGCGCCGACGCGCCCTGCCGTTCCTGCAGGAGGTGATGGACCCGGCCCATGCGATTACCATGCGCGGGCCGTCCGGGCAGGTTCTGGGCCTGGTCGGTTTCAAGACCTACGAAGGCGCCTTCGTGGGCGGCGACCTTGCCGACATGGCGCGGCATTACGGCTGGTTCGGCGGGGCCTGGAGGGCCTGGCTGCTCAGCCTGCTGGAGCGCGAGGTCGAAAACCACCGCTTCCTGATGGACGGGATCATCGTCGCCCCCGAGGCACGCGGCCAGGGGATCGGCACCGCGCTTCTGGAGGCCATCGCGCAAGAGGCCGCTGGGCGGGGCTATTCGGAACTGCGGCTGGATGTCATCGACAGCAACCCGCGCGCCCGCGCCTTGTATGAAAGGCAGGGCTTCGTGCCGGGCGGCGAACACAGGCTGGGACCCTTGCGGCATGTCTTCGGGTTTCGCAGCGCCACCACGATGATCCGCCGCGTGGGCTGAGCGGCCGACGCCGCCCTGCGCACCCCGATCAGCGCGACGGGCCGCTGCGCCGCACCGCACCCACCCCCTCGACATGGCCCTCAAGGGTCGCCACTTTTCCGGACCCCCGAAAGGCCGCTTTGAGCAGAACGGGGCTTTGCAGAGTTTGGGCGATTTCCTGATAGCGGACCTTCAGGCCAAGTGCGGCGAAAGTCGCTTGAGAGCCCTTTT
>JAAAPD010000066.1 GCA_009908505.1 Alphaproteobacteria bacterium
GACTACATTGCGCAGCGGGGCCTGCCCGCCGACGGGGACGAACTGGTCGAAAAGCGGCATGAATGCCTGTCGCTGCGGTTCCCCGGGGCCACGGAATTCCAGTGGCGCCTATCCACGCCTGAAGGGCCGAAACGGTTCCGCGTGGCGGGTCATTACGAATGCGACGATGGCGACGTGTTGACCGATTGGGCCTTGGCCGGGCAGGGGATCGCGATGAAGCCGGTCTTCGAGATCGCCGACCACCTCGAAGCGGGCCGCCTGGTGCCCGTGGCCACCGAGACCCCGCCGGAGCCGATCCAGATGGCCTGCCTGTTCACCCATCGGCGCCGTCAGGACCCGAAGACGCGGCTGTTCATGGAATTCATGATCGAGCGGATCGCCAAGGCGGTGACGGGCGGTTAGGGGGCGACGCTGGCGGCCAGCCTGTCCTCAGCTTCCCCGGTAGGTCGAATAGCCGAAGGGCGACAGCAGAAGCGGCACGTGGTAATGCGAGGCTTCGGACATGCCGAAGCGGATCGGGATCACGTCAAGAAAGCGCGGGCTTTCGGGCGCTGAGCCGGTGGCATCCAGGTAGGCGCCCGCGTGAAAGATCAGCTCGTATTCGCCGGTTTCGAAGACCTCGGCGGGAAGGATCTGTTCGTCGGTGCGCCCGTCATCGTTGGTGACAAGGGTTTTCAGCAGGCGCCGTTCGCCATCCAGCCGGAAGAGTTCGATCTTCAGGCCCTGGGCCGGACAGCCGCGGGCGGTGTCGAGGACATGGGTCGTCAGGTATCCGGTCATGGCGCACTCATCTGTTATGGGTCGGGGTCGAAACGGTTCTGGCGCGCCCCGCGCGGCGGAGCAAGCCGAAAGTCCTTTCGGCAAGTTTTGAAAAACAAGATGGATTTTATCGTATATGCACGGGTCAACTGAAAGGAGCCACCCATTGGCACGCTATCCACGCGACATGACCGGCTACGGGGCCACGCCGCCACGGGCGAACTGGCCCGGCGGAGCGAAGATCGCCGTTCAGATCGTCCTGAACTACGAAGAGGGCGGCGAAAACAACGTGCTGCACGGCGATGCCGCCTCCGAGGCGTTCCTGTCCGAGATCACCGGCGCGCAGCCCTGGCCGGGGCAGCGGCACTGGAACATGGAATCGATCTATGAATACGGCAGCCGGGCCGGGTTCTGGCGCGTGCATCGTTTGCTCAAGGACACCCCGATCACGGTTTACGGCGTGGCCAGCGCCCTGGCGCGCGCGCCGCAGCAGGTGGTCGCGATGCAGAATGCAGGCTGGGAGATTGCCAGCCACGGGCTGAAATGGATCGAACACAAGGACATGGACGCCGAGGAAGAGCGCGCCCAGATCCGTGAGGCGATCCGTCTGCATACCGAGGTGACGGGCACGCCACCGCGCGGCTGGTATACAGGGCGCTGCTCCATGCACACCATCGACCTGGCCGCGCAAGAGGGCGATTTCGCCTATATCGCCGACAGCTATGCCGACGACCTGCCCTACTGGATCAGCGCCGGCGGAAAGGATCAGTTGATCGTGCCCTACACGATGGATTGCAACGACATGCGCTTTGCCATCCAGGCCGGGTTCACCAATGGCGCGCAGTTCGAAAGCTACCTCAAGGACAGTTTCGACTACCTCTATGCCGAGGGACAGGCCGGCGTGCCGAAAATGCTGTCCATCGGCTTGCATTGCCGCCTGATCGGGCGGCCCGGTCGTGCCGCCGCACTGGCGCGCGTTCTCGATCATTTCCGAAAACACGACGGGGTCTGGTTCGCCACCCGCGAACAGATCGCCGATCACTGGTCGAAGGAGCACCCGCCGATGGCCATCAGGCGCCCGTCGCAAATGGACAAGGCCGAGTTCGTCGCCGAATTCGGCGGCATTTTCGAACACAGCCCCTGGATCGCCAAAGCCGCCTGGGAGCTGGAGCTGGGCCCGGCCCATGACAGCGCCGCGGGCGTGCACAATGCCCTGGCCCGCGTGTTCCGCGCGGCCCCCGAGGACAAGCGCCTCGGGGTGCTGACCGCGCATCCCGACCTTGCTGGCAAGCTGGCGGCGGCAAGGCGCCTGACCGCCGAGTCGACCGCCGAACAGGCCAGCGCGGGGCTGGACGCGCTGACCGACGCGGAACGCGCCACCTTCACCGCGCTGAACGACACCTACACGGCGAAGTTCGGCTTTCCCTTCATCATCGCCGTGCGCGACCACGACAAGGCCTCGATCATGGCCGCCTTCAAGGCCCGGGTCGAAAGCGACCTCGCGACGGAATTCGCGGAAGCCTGCCGCCAGGTGGAACGCATCGCCGAATTGCGCCTGATCGAGAAGCTGGGCGGATGACCGGCCGGATCCGCGCGCAGCCCCTGACGGTCGCGGCCTTCGCGCCCTTCGGTGACGTGCTGGAGGCCACGGGCGCGCCGGACAGGATCATCAACCAGGGGCTTTGCGGGCGCTACCATGACCGGGCCGCGCTGGATTTCAACGCGGGGCGGGCCGGGATCAGCCTGTTCAAGGCCGAGCCGCGGTCGTTGCCCTACAGGCTGGACATGGTCGAACGCCACCCTGACGGCAGCCAGGCGTTTTTGCCGATGAGCATGGACCCGTTCCTGGTGATCGTCGCGCCCGACGCGGGCGGTCGCCCGGGACAACCCCGCGCCTTCATCACCGCGCCCGGGCAGGGCGTGAATTACCATCGCGGGGTCTGGCACGGCGTGCTGGCCCCGCTGTCCGAACCAGGCCTTTTTGCCGTGATCGACCGCATCGGCGACGGGCCGAACCTGGAAGAATACTGGTTCGACCAGGAGGTGGTCATCGAGGACTGACAAGACAAGGCCGGAAGAGGAGCCGGCGAAAACCGCATCACAGGGAGGGACAAGAACCATGTCGGATGCAACCATCGGAACGCCGGAACAACTGCGCGATCCGAATTACACGCCGCCCATCGCCAAGGCGGTGCCGCTGGGAATCCAGCATGTCCTGGCGATGTTCGTGTCCAACGTGACACCGGCCATCATCGTCTGCGGGGCCGCCGGCTTCGGCTTCGGCTCGAACAGCCCGGACTTTCCGCAGATGATCTACATGATCCAGATGTCTATGTTCTTCGCTGGCATCGCCACGCTGATCCAGACCATCGGCATCGGCCCGGCGGGCGCGCGCCTGCCCATCGTGCAGGGCACCAGCTTTGCCTTCATCCCGATCATGATCCCGCTGGTCGCGGGCAAGGGGGTCGAGGCCATCGCGGTGCTGATGGGCGGAATTTTCGTTGGGGGGCTGTTCCATACCGTCTTGGGCCTGTTCATCGGCAAGCTGCGCTTCGCCCTGCCGCCGCTGGTGACGGGATTGGTCGTCACCATGATCGGCCTGGCGCTGGTGCAGGTGGGTATCCAGTATGCCGCCGGCGGCGTGCCCGCCATCGGGACCGAGGAATACGGCTCGGGTCTCAACTGGTTAATGGCCGGCACCGTGATCATCGTGACCCTTGGGCTCAAGTTCTTTGCCCGGGGCATGTTGTCGGTCTCGGCCGTGCTGATCGGGCTTTTGGTGGGCTATGCAGTGGCCTTCGCGTTAGGTCAGGTGAGTCTTGGCAATGTCGCCACCGCCGCGCCCTTCGCCCTGCCCAACCCGCTGCATTTCGGGCTGGAATTCTCGGTTGCCGCCATCATCGGCTTCTGCCTGATGTCCTTTGTGTCCGCCGTGGAAACCGTGGGCGACGTGTCGGGCATCACCAAGGGGGGTGCGGGCCGTGAAGCCACCGACAAGGAGATCCAGGGCGCGACCTATGCCGATGGTCTGGGGACCGCGGTGTCGGGCCTTTTCGGCGCCCTGCCCAATACCTCGTTCAGCCAGAATGTCGGCCTGATCGCGATGACCGGCGTCATGAGCCGCCACGTCGTGACCATCGGCGCGCTGTTCCTGATCCTGTGCGGCTTGATCCCCAAGGTGGGCGCCGTGGTGTCCTCGGTCCCGATCGAGGTCCTGGGCGGCGGTGTCATCGTCATGTTCGGCATGGTGGTCGCGGCGGGTATCTCGATGCTCTCGGACGTGACCTGGAACCGCCGCAACATGGTGATCTTCGCCATCGCGTTGTCGCTGGGGCTGGGCCTGCAACTGGAACCCGGCGCGTTGCAATACCTGCCGGACACGCTGCAGGTGCTGGCCACGAGTGGCATCCTTCCCGCGGCCCTGATCGCGATCGTGCTGAACCTGGCCCTGCCGCAGGACCTGTCGGACGAATCCACCGAAGAGGTATCCGGCGGCATGACCGGTCGCGGCGCAGGGTCCTGGGCCAAGGACGATCGCGGCTGATCGGTCAAGGACCGGAAGAGCTGGAAAGGCGGCGTGGTCTTCACGCCGCCTTTTTCACATGTCGCGGCCGGCCATGCGGCGCGCCATGTCCAGCATCCGCGCGGAAAAGCCCCATTCGTTGTCATACCAGCCCAGCAGGCGCATCTGGCCGCCGCGCGTGACCTGGGTTTCCGGCAGGGCCAGCACCAGCGATTCCGTCCGGCCCCGCAAATCGGTGGACACGCACGGGTCGAGGGTCAAGCCGAACAGGGTCGCGTCCGAAAGCGCGTGCGTCAGGGCCTCGGCCGGATCGCCGCCGGGCGCGGTTTCGAGCTGCAGCACCGCATCCACCGCCGAGACCGAGATCGTCGGCACCCGGATAGCGGCCACGCTCAGCCGGTCGCGGAAGCCGGGCAGAACCTGCGTGACCTGGTCCATGGCGCTGGTTGTCGTGGGCACCATCGAGACCGCCGCCGCCCGGCTGCGTTCCAGATTGGCGCCGGGCTGGTCCACGGTGGGCTGGCTGCCGGTGTAGCAATGCACGGTGGTGACATGGGCGCGCGTGATCCCGAATGCGCCATCCAGCGCCCCTAGAAGCGGGGCGATGGCATTCGTGGTGCAGGACGCGTTGGACACGATGCGCGCATCGCCCAGCTCGCTCTCGTTCGCACCCAGAACGACGGTCCGGTCGGCGGCGGGCGAGGGCCCCGAGATCAGAACATGCGCGGCCCCGGCTTCACGGCCCGCCTCGGCGGTTGCGCGGTCCTTGGCCCGGCCGGTGCATTCCAGCACGACGTCCACGCCCGAAAGGTCCAGCCGCCGCAGGTCGGGTGCGTTGTGAAACGGCACGCGGATATCCCCGGCGGCCAGCCATCCCGGACCGGTCTCGACCGGTTGGGGAAAGGGGCCATAGACACTGTCATAGCGCAGCAGGTAGGCACAGGTTTCCAGCGGCGCGATGTCATTGACGCCCGCGATCTCGAACCCCGCGGCCGCCCTGCTGGTCAGGATCTGCCGGAACAGGCTGCGCCCGATCCGGCCGAAGCCATTGATGAACACGCGGATGGGGCGGGACATGGCAGCGCCTTTCAATGGGTCGAAACGAACCGGCCGCGCCCTGGGCGCGACCGGCAGATGCTGGATATCGGATCGGGCCGGTGGGGGCCAAGCCCTAGAAATCGACCTCGATGGCAACGCCCCGTTCGATGGCGCGCTCGACAACCGCGTCGGCCACGGCGAGGTCCTGAAGCCCCACGCCGGTCCCGTCGAAGAGCGTGATCCCGTCAACCGAGGCGCGGCCCGGATTGGTGCCGTTGATGACAGCGCCCAGCATGTGGATGTCGGCCTCGGTGATCCGGCCCTGTGCCACGGCGTGCTGCGCCTCGCCAATGCTGACGGATTGCGCCACCTCATCGGTGAAGACCGTCGCGCGGGACAGCAGGGCGGGGTCGACCTCTTGCTTGCCGCGTGTGTCGGTTCCCATGCAGGCGATATGGGTGCCGGGGCCGACCTGATCCGCCACAAGGATCGCATCGAAGGACGAGGTGATCGAGATGATCACGTCCGCCTCGGCCATGTCCTCCAGCGCGACCGCCTCGAAGGACAGGCCGGCCTCGGCCGCGACAGCCGCGAGGCGGGACAGGTGCGACGGGTCACGGTTCCAGCCGATGACCTTTTCGAATTCACGCTGCTCCAGTGCCGCGCGCAGCTGGAACGTCGCCTGGTGCCCGGCACCGATCATGCCCATGACCTTCGCATCCGCGCGGGCAAGGTGGCGGATCGACACCGCGGACGCCGCCGCCGTGCGCAGCGCGGTCAACAGGTTCCCGCCGACCACGGCGCGGGGCTTGCCGGTATCGGGATCGAACAGGAATACCGTCGACTGGTGGTTGATCAGCCCGCGCCGATCCATGTTGTGCGGCCAGTAGCCCCCGGCCTTCAGCCCCAATGCCGCGCCGCCCCGGTCGAACCCGCCCTTGAAGCCATAGAGCGCGTCCTCGTGGCCGATTGCCTCGCGCACCACGGGAAAGTTGTAGGCATCGCCGGTGGCCATTGCGGCGAAGACAGCCTCGACCGCGTCGAACGCCGCCTGCCGGGTCGCAAGGCCGGCGATCTCGTTTTCCGGAACGATCAGCATCCTGGCAACTTTCCTGTCAAGGGTCAGTAGGCCCGTCCACGGGCCGAGACAGGCCACACGCATTCGACCTTGTCGCCGCGCACGCCCACATACCAGTCATGGACATTGGCGGTGGGGTCGCAGTGGCCCGGCACCAGCCGCAGCTTGTCATTGATGCGCAGCACCCCGCCTGGATCGGCCACCACGCCATGCTCGTCCGAGCATTTGACGTAGTCCACGTCGTCGCGGCCGAAGATCACTGGCAGCCCGCTGTCGACCGATTGCGCCTTAAGGCCTGCATCGACGATCGCCTTGCCTGGTTTCGCATGGCTCATCACGCTGGTCAGGATGAAAAACGCGTTTTCCCATTCGCCCTGGTCGATGCGATTGCCGTCCTTGTCCAGGATGCGGCCGTAATCGGCATCCATGAACGCGTAGGAGCCGCATTGCAGCTCGTTATACACGCCCGAATTGGACTCGAAGTAATAGGAACCGGTGCCGCCGCCACCGACGATGTCGCAATTCAGCCCCTCGGCCTTCAACGC
>JAAAPD010000044.1 GCA_009908505.1 Alphaproteobacteria bacterium
TGGAGGGTCTCGCGTTCGGCGTCGATCCGCTTGGCGTTACGCGCATTGATCCGGGCGACAATCTCGTCGATGAAGCGCCGGTAGGCTGGCAGGTGGCATTGCCAAGTTGTTTGTGGCTGTTGAAGCCGGTAGATGTCTGGCATGCTGGTCCCATCTACCATGCCGCGCCTGAAGGGCTATCGTTTCCCGCGTGAGGTCGTGGCCTATGCGGTTTGGGCTTACCATCGCTTTGCGCTGAGCGCCGCGGATGTGGAAGATCTTTTAGCGGAGCGTGGCGTTATCGTCAGCCGCGAAACAATCCGCCTTTGGGTCAACCGGTTTGGGACGCACTTTGCCGCTTGTATCCGCCGCGATCGACCGCGCCCGAACGACAAGTGGCACATGGATGAGGTTGTGATCCCGATCAATGGCGTGAAGCACTGGCTGTGGCGCGCGGTCGACGCCAATGGTGACACGCTCGATATTCTGGTTCAGACACGCCGCAACGCGAAGGCCGCCAAGCGCTTTCTGGCAAGGCTGATCGCTCAATTCAGCCATCCAAGGGTCGTCATCACCGACAAGCTGCGCAGCTACATCAAACCGATCGCCCGCCAAGCACCAAGTGCCGACCACCGGGCCCACAAAGGCCTCAACAACAAGATCGAGGGCAGCCACAGGCCGACGCGGCGGCGGGAGAAAATCATGGCGCGGTTCAAGTCACCCAGGCAGGCACAGCGGTTCCTCGCCGCCCATGACCAGATCAACGCCATCTTCAAACCACGCCGCTATCGTCTCACCGCCAACTCCTATCGTCATGCAAGGGCTGACGCGTTCAGCCTCTGGACCGACTATGCCCGCGAGATGACCGCCTGAGGGGTTTGGGTCAGGCTGCATTCGGCGAGATCAAAATAACTTGGCAATGCCCTCAATAATAATCCGCACGTCCATGGCAGTTCCCCTCTCAATGAACCACCAGCATAAACAGACCCCCCAAGTTTTGCCCACTCCCCACGGAATGCGTCCGCCCCGGGGGCGTGTCGGTGTAACCGTAATCGCCGCGTGCGGCGGCAACTTTCTTGAACTTGAAAGCACTTGGCTTTCTAATGGGTTTGTTAATATTTGGCACATGCAAGGCACTGGCGTGCAACTTAGTCCTGAAACACGCCCGTTTCTGATTGGCGCGGCAATCGGCAGCGGGTTGGTCGCGCAGGCGGCAGAGCGGGGCGGCGCGGATTTCGTGCTCGCGCTCAATGCCGGCCGCCTTCGTACGCGGGGCTTGCCATCGGTGACGTCCATGCTTCCGCTGGGCGATGCGAATGCCGAGGTCGTCGAATTCGCACGCCGCGAAATCGCGCCCCAGATTGACCTGCCTGTCTACGCCGGATTGTCCGTGTTCGATGCGCCTGCGGCGCTTGACCAAGCCCTCGACAACCTGGCCGCAGGTGGCGTGCGCGGCATCGTCAACTTTCCCACGGCGGCGCATCATGCCGGCGAGGTGCGCCGCACGCTCGAAGCGGCAGGGCGCGGTTTCGCCGCCGAAATGGACATGCTGCGCCACGCGGCCACGCGCGGTTTCGCCACCCTGGCCTATATAAAGACCGAAGAAGAAGCACAGATCGCGGCCTCTATCGGGCCCAAGATGATCTGCATCAACTTCGGCTGGAACGCGGGCGGCCGGCTGACGGAACTGGTTCCCGACGTATCGATCAACGAAGCGATCCTGCGCGCGCGCACGATTGTCCGACGCCTTGCGCGCGACGCGCCGCAGACGGTGGTTCTGATGGAAGGCGGGCCCGTGGTGCATCCGCGCCAAGTGGCCGAAATTTGCGCCGAGGCGGGAACGCAGGGCTACGTCGGCGGATCGACATTCGACCGGCTGCCGATAGAGGACGCGGTCTATGACCGGGCGCTCGCGTTCAAATCGGCGGCACGCGCGCGGCGAGTCGAGCGCCGGCTTGACGACCGGTTGCTGCACCTTGCGGCAAAGCAGGGCCTTGTCGGGCCGTCCGGCGCGCTGGAAAACGTGCTCCGTCGGTTGTCCGGCCTCGCCGAGCAGGGCGGCCACATCGTGATCGCCGGCAAACCCGGGACCCAGCGCCACGCCGCAGCCCAGCTTTTTCTGGCCTTGGCCGGGTTGGACCTGCAGCTCACCATCCTCGACCCGCAGGAGCAGGGCGGGTTCGAGACGGGTGTCCGGCTGTTCGGGCGCGGTGCGGACCGTGCAGGTCTGCTGGAAGAAGCCGACGGTGGCGTCCTGCGGATAGAAAACCCGGGTGCGTTGGAAGCGCGCTGGCAACGCAAGCTGGCCCGGTTCCTCGATACCGGCTCGGTAACGCGCTACCGGGGCCGCACAGCGATCTCGCCGCGCCCGACCGTGCTTGCTGTCACGGACGCTTCTCTTGCCGCGCTCGAAAAGCAGGGGCGCCTTTTGCCGGAACTGTCTGCGCGACTTGCCCCGCGCGAAGTGGTCATGCCCAGCCTGACAGAGCGCCGCGAGGACATCCCCGCCTTGCTGGAGTGGGTAACAGCGCAGGCGGGGGGGCAATTCGAATTCGGGCCAAGCGCCTTGGGCTTTCTCATGCGGGCCGAGCTACCGCGAGGCGTTTCCGACCTGCGCCACCTTGCGGAAAAGCTGACCGCGTCCGAAACCAGAGGATCGCTCAGCGCTGTCGACCTCGACCCGTTTCTGGCCCTGCCGCGTGCGGCTGGCGGCCAGCTGGACAGCATGTCGGCCGAACGCGCCAGCATACTTGACGCGCTGCGGCGCCATGCCTTCAACCGAACGGCCGCGTCCCGCGAGATGGGGATCACTCGCAAGACCCTGTACAACCGGATGAAGCGTCACGGTCTTTGAGCGCTGCGTGGCACACCACCAGATCACTCCTTCGGTGCCCGAGCGGGGCGGATGGGTATATCCATGTGCGCGCACCGGCGATCGGGGCGTCCTCGGATCGTGACGTCAAGACGTGATCGGGTGGCGCTGCGTCGGGCGGCCATGTCGTTCTGTCCCAAACCGCGGCAAGCGTGGCAAGCCCGGCCGATTTCGCCTCAGACAAGCGCGCGGCTTCCATGGCCGGCGTCAATCCGGCCTGCGCGAGTGCCGCGGCGAAGCCACCGTTGAAGCGCGACAGCCCCGGGAAAGCGGCCACGCCCGCAACCCCAAGACCGGCAAGCCGCCGAAACAGGGTTGACGGGCGTAAAAGCGGGTCGGCAAGGAACAGGCCGACATACGCGCCCCTCGGTGGCGGTGTCGCGGCCAACCTGTCGAGCAACAGGGTGTTGTAGTCCGCGCGCGGTAGAAGATGGGTCAGCCATGGATCATCCGGCAGCGGCCCGTCGGCCCATGGCAAGGTCAGGACAACACGGGGCGCACTCGCCGCGGACAGGCGCGTGATCGGGCCACCATAAAGCGCGATGGATGGATAATCTGCTCTCATTCCGCCAAGATTACCCGGATTTACCCGTTTTGGAAGCAGTCAATGATAGCTCAAGCCATTTCAGCGCGCTACGGTGATTTTTACGGGGGCGGAAAAACCCGGATGGGAGGATCTCGGTGACGCTATTCTTGGCGACTCTGCTCAACGGTTTGTCCTTGGCGGCACTCTATTTCATTGTCGCCAGCGGCTTCACGTTGATATTCGGGCTGATGCGAATCGTTAACCTTGCGCATGGCGCGCTTTATCTGCTGGGCGGTTATGTCGGTTTCGAGGTCCAGCGCGCCACGGGCAACTGGTATGCGGCTGTCGTGGCCGGTTTCGCCGTCGTGGCGATTGTCGGTGTCGTGCTGCAGCTTGGTCTGTTTCGTTACATGGAAGGGCAGGACCTGCAACAGACTCTGGTCAGCCTTGGCTTGTCGATCATGGCCGCCGATCTCATGCTCTGGGCATGGGGCGGCGATACCTACCAGATCGATGTGCCGGACTATCTGTTCGCGGCGTTCCCGATCGGTCTGCCCGGCCTGCCGATGTATCCCACCATGCGGCTTGTCACGATTGTCGTCGCGGTGGCCGTCGGCTTCGCGCTGTGGCTTTTCCTGACACGCACGAGGTTGGGCATGATCATCCGCGCCGGCGTGGATGACCGCGACATGGTTCAGGCCAGCGGCATCAACGTGCATGCCGTGTTCGCCGCGACTTTCGCGATCGGTGCCGGGCTTGCCGGGCTTGCCGGGGTGATCGGTGGCTCTGTCCTGTCGATCGCGCCGGGCGAGGATTTGCGCTTTCTGCTGATCAGCCTGATCGTCGTTATCGTGGGCGGCATGGGGTCGGTGGCGGGCAGCGCCTTGGGGGCGCTTCTGATCGGGCTGGCCGAACAGTTTGGCCTTGCCTACACGCCGACCTATGGCGTTGTGTACACGTTCCTCATTCTTGTCGCCGTGCTTGCGCTGCGACCCCAGGGCTTGTTGGGGCGGGCATGATGGCGCGCTGGATCGACCCTCGCATCGCGCTGTTGGCGTTGTTCCTGGTGCTGGCGCCGCTCGTGCTCTCGGACTTCTGGCTGGTTCAGATCCTCGGGCGGGCGCTGATCCTCGGGCTGATCGCCCTCGGGCTGACGCTGCTGGCCGGCTTCGGCGGCATGGTGTCGCTTGGTCAGATGACCGTCGCGGGCGTATCGGCCTATACGGTCGCGATCCTGACGACGACCGGCACCGGTCCCGACCTCGTGCTGCCGGTCATCCCCGCGGTGGTGCTGGCACTGGTTCTTGGCGTGCTGGCCGCTGGCGTGATCGGGCTGCTCGCGCTGCGGACAGCCGGGATCTACACGATCATGATCACGCTCGCGATCGCCGTGGTTTTTTTCTACTTCACGCGACAAAACTACGGGCTGTTCAACGGGTTCACCGGCTATGCCGAAGTGCTGCCTCCCAACCCGTGGGGCGAACCCGTACCGTTCTACTACCTGTGCCTGACCGTGGCCGGGGCCGGGTATGCGTGGATCGCCCGTCTGGTGAACGCGCCTTTCGGTCTGGCGCTGCAAGGCATGCGGGATGAACCGCGCCGGCTGGAATCGCTTGGCTACGACATCTACCGCCACCGGGTCGCGGCCTATCTGGTCGCCGGCGTGCTCGGGGCCGCTGGCGGCGTGCTGCTGGTCTGGTTCAATACCCGGATCGACCCGGGCACGGTCAGCCTGGGGCCGGTCATCGACATCCTCGTGATCGCGGTGATCGGTGGGCTGTCGCACCCGATCGGGGCGTTCATCGGGGCGCTCGCCTTCGTGCTGATCGACAACTTCGCGGTCGACGCGATTCCCGCGGCGCGGGAGCGTTTCAACCTGATCATCGGGACCTTCTTCTTGCTTGTCGTGCTGTTTTCGCCCGACGGGCTGCTGGGCATATGGCGCCGCGTCATGCGGCCGCCCCAAGACGCGGAATGAACCGCGCGAAAGCTGGAAATCGAAATGGGAGGACTGGAAATGCACAAGACACTGGGACTGACGGTCGCCGCGGCGCTGATGGGCAGCACCGCCATGGCACAGGACGATCCGATCAGGATCGGGTCCATCGCCACGCTCGAGGGGGCGTTTACCGTCCTTGGCGAGGAAGGGATGCGCGGCCTGCGGCTGGCGCTGGAGCAAGCAGATTACACCGCCGGCGGCCGCGAGATCGAGCTGATATCCGAGGCGTCCGACGCCACCCCCGACAGCGCGGTGCAAGCGGCCCGCAAGCTGGTCGAGAATGACGAGGTCGACATCGTGATCGGGCCGCTCTCGGGGTCGGAAGGGATCGCCATTCGCGATTATTCCAAGACGCAGCCCGACGTGACCTTCGTGAACGGGGTATCCGCCGCGGCCGATACCACGCTGCGCGAGCCGTCGGAGAATTTCTTCCGGTTCACCACGGACGGTGCGCAATGGATGGCCGGTCTTGGCGAATACGTGATCGAGGAAAAGGGCTGGGCCACGGTGGCAACCGTCGCCGAGGACTATTCGTTCCCCTATTCGCAGGTGATGGGATTCATGCTCGACTTCTGTCAGATGGGCGGGAACGTGCCAGAGAAATTCTGGGTGCCCATCGGCAACAAGGATTACACGTCTATCGTGTATTCCATCCCGCAGGATGTCGACGCGATCTATGTCGCGCTGGGCGGGGCAGACGCGGTGAATTTCCTGACCCAGTACCAGCAGGCCGGCGGCACCAAGCCGATGATCGGCGGGACCATCACGGTCGATCAATCGGTGCTGTCGGCAGAGGGGCGTCGGCGTGATTACCTTGTCGGAACCCCTTCCGCCGGTCCGATCGCCGATAACTGGGACAACCCGGATTGGCAGGCGTTCCAGTCGGCCTACCGCGAGGCCTACCCGGACGGGCTCGGGTCGCCGTCGCTTTTCGCGCATGGCTACTATGTCTCGACCCTCGCCGTTCTCGAAGGCCTGAACGAGGTTGGCGGCAACCTGTCCGACGACCATGCCGCGTTCCGCGATGCGCTGGCCAACATGACGCTGGACACGCCCACCGGCGAGGTCGCGCTTGACAGCAACCGCCAGGCCGTCGCCGACATCTTCCTGACCGAAGTGGCGATGGATGAAAACGGCGACCTTTTCAACCAGGTGGTCGAGATCAATGACGGCGTGGGTCAGACGCTTGGGATGGATCGTGACGAATTCCTGGCCCTTGGCCCGGCCAGCCGCACCAACCCTGCCTGCCCGTGACATGAGAAAGGCCCGCCCCCGGTCGGGGCGGGCCATTTCCTGCGCATGA
>JAAAPD010000077.1 GCA_009908505.1 Alphaproteobacteria bacterium
ATTGGGAAGGATTTCCCTGAAGACGAGGTATCCCAGCCCCTCGCCGCGCAGCTTGGCGGCCTCGATATAGTCCATCACGACGATGTTCTGCCCCACGGCACGGGCCAGGCGATAGACCCGCGTGCTGTCGATCACCGCGATTATGACGATCATGAACCAGGTCAATGGAATACCGAGCTTGGGCGCCCAGACAGTGGCAATCGTCATCAGCAGAAGGGCGAAGATCAGCGACGGGATCGCCATCAGGACATCCACCGCACGGCTGAACAATTGGTCCAGCCAGCCACCCAGTGTCGCCGCCAAGAACCCGAAGGTGCCACCCAGCAGGAAGGCCAAGACCGTTGTCACGAAAGCGATGCCCACGGTATTCTGGGCCCCGAAAATCAGGCGGGACAGGATGTCCCGGCCGATCTGGTCCGTGCCCAGAGGGTAGACCGGATCACCGCCCAGCGCCGGATCGCCCCCGGCCACAACATTTGCCGCGCCAAGCACTTCTTCTTGCCCGTGCGGCGCGATCGCCCCGGCAAAAATGGCGACAACGGCGTAGATCAGGATGACCAGGATACCGAAGGATGCCGTCAGAGGCATTTGCCGGAACAGCTTGCGCGTGGCGGTCGTGCCGATATTGCGTCCCAACAGGCGGAACAGCCAGGCTGCGGCCGCGAAGATTAGGAACCCCTGAACCGCCCATCGAAAGAACACGACCCCTGCATTGGCAATGCCCGCCTCGGTGACCTTGGGTTGGAAGTAATACCAAACCGCGAGGACCAGAAGCGTCGCAGCCAAAACGTAGCCGAAAGCCTCGCCGTAGGACATGTCGCGGAACTTCGGGGCGTCGCCTGTTACCTTCTGCCCGGCAACGCGGAACAGGAACGCCATGGCCGTGAGGGCAGTGAGGCCAAGCAGAAGGATCATCCATCCGCTCATTTCGGATGCCTCAGGCGCGGGTTGGACAAGATCGACAGGATGTCGGCCGTCAGGTTCAACAGGATATAGGCCGCGGCGAAGATAAGGCAGCAGGCCTGGACCACCGGGATGTCGCGGATCTTCACGCTATCGACGAAGAGCTGGCCGATACCTGGATAGACGAACACGACCTCGACCACGACCACGCCGGTGATCAGGTAGGCCAGGTTCAGCGCGATGACGTTGATGATCGGGGCCAGCGCATTTGGCAGAGCATGCTTCACGATCACCCGGATGGGCGACAGGCCCTTGAGGCGCGCCATCTCGATATAGGGCGAGGCCAGCAGATTGATGATCGCGGCCCGCGTCATCCGCATCATGTGCGCGGTGACCACAAGGGTCAGCGTCAGCGCGGGCAAAAGCGATTTTTCGACACGCTCCCAGAACGGCATGCCCTGGTAGATGTTCGAAAGGCTTGGCAGGATCGGATTGAGCACGGCCAGGAACAGGATCAGCACATAGGCCATGAAGAATTCCGGGCTGGAAATCGAGCTGAGCGTGAAGATGTTGGCCGACCGGTCGAAGGCCGTATCGCGGTAAAGGGCAGCCAGGATACCCAGCGTGATCGAGAATGGTACTGCGATAGATGCTGTGACGCCTGCCAGGAACAGCGTATTCGACAGACGCGGTGCGATCTGCTCGACCACAGTGGTCGTATCGGATCCGCCACCAAGGTTACTGACCCGATTGAGCTGCGAAAAGCTGGTGCCCAGATCCAGCGTCAGCATTCCGCGCAACCAGTCGATATAGCGCAGAACAAGGGGTTGGTCCAACCCGAGATCTCGCCGAATGGTTGCGACTGTCTCGGGCGTGGCGCCCTGGCCCAGGATCAACTCGGCAAAGTCCCCCGGCAAGAGGTTGACCGCCACGAAGATCACGATGGACACGACGAACAGCGTTACCAGACCGAGACCGAGGCGCTGGAGAATAATCCTCAGGATTGAGTTCACAATTCCGTCCCTGCTTTGCAGTCAGGTTACTGGAAGCCCCCCGTCATTCAACCCCCTGCATGCCGGCGCTGCGCGATGCGATCGGTTGCGCGCACAAGTTCCGCGCTGATTCCGGGTTCCGACAGGGCATGGCCGGCCTTGGGCACCATGACCAGTCGCCCCGCCGGCCAGGCTTGTGACAAACGATGAGCCGAGGCGGGCGGGCAGATCATGTCAAAACGGCCTTGCACGATCACGCCCGGAATGTGTGCGATCCGGTCCATCCGGTTCAGAATCCGGGTGTTTTTGTCGAGGAACGCGCCATTGTGAAAATAATGGCATTCCAACCGGGCAAAGGCCCGGGCGTATTCCCCCGACCCATCCATGCCCGTGCCGTTGCTGTCGATCGAGGCCAAGGCGTTTTCCCACCCCGCCCACGCGCGGGCATAGCGGGCCTGAACCATCTGGTCTTCGGAAAACAGGCGCTTGTGATAGGCGGTGATCATTTCGCCCCGTTCCGCCTCGGGGACCAGCTTGACGAACCTGTCCCACAGTTCGGGCCAGAATTTGCCGGCCCCGCCCTCGTAGAACCAGTCGAGCTCGTCCCGCGTCGCAAGGAAAACGCCACGCAACACCAGGTCGCGCACTCGGTCGGGATGTTCTTGGGCATAGACCAGGGCCAGCGTGGCGCCCCAACTGCCGCCGAAGGCAACCCAGCTATCGATGCCCAGCGCATCCCGGATCCGTTCGATATCACGAACAAGGTGCCACGTCGTATTCGCCTCGACACTGGCATGGGGGCGCGAGCGGCCGCATCCACGCTGGTCGAACAGGATCACGCGGTAGGCGGCCGGATCGAAATAGCGTCGCATGGCGGGGCTGCATCCGCCGCCGGGCCCGCCATGCAGAACGATCACCGGCAACCCATCGGGATTGCCGCATTGTTCGACATAAATGTTGTGCCCATCGCCGACATCCATCATCCGCTGATCGAAAGGTTCGATCTGAGCGTATAGATGCGCGGCCGCGCGCCTTTGTTCCGGGACCTTGTCCATGTCCATCCTATATGAAAACGAGGGCCTGATACCCTGCCGTGAATTGGCATGCCATTTTGGAGAGTGTGATGCAAACCGGACCCAGCACGATCGACGACAGCGAAGTCGCCAAGTTCGAGGCGATGGCCGCCGAATGGTGGGATACAGAGGGCAAGTTCAAGCCGCTGCACATGCTCAATCCGACGCGGCTTGACTACATCACGCGCCAGATCGCGGCCGAGTTCGGGCGTGACCTCTCGGATGACGCGCCCTTCAAGGGGTTGCGCCTTCTCGATATCGGCTGTGGCGGCGGGCTTTTGTGCGAACCGATGGCCCGGCTGGGCGCGGATGTCGTGGGGGCCGATGCGGCGGCGGGCAACATACCGGTCGCCCGGGTTCACGCGGAACAATCAGGGTTGGACATCGACTATCGCCATACCACAGCAGAGGATCTGGCCGCCGGCGGCGAACAGTTCGACGTGGTGCTGAACATGGAAGTGGTCGAACATGTCGCCGACCCGCAGGCCTATCTGAATGCCTGTCAGGCCTTGTTGAAACCAGGCGGCCTGCACATCTGTTCCACCATCAACCGCAACCCGAAAAGCTTTGCCATGGCCATTGTCGGGGCCGAATACGTGATGCGCTGGCTGCCCAAGGGCACCCATGAATGGAGCAAGTTCATCACCCCGGACGAACTTTTCGCGATGCTTCGCCAATCCGGGCTGGATCCGGTGGATCGCAAGGGGTTCAGCTTCAACCCGGTGCTCTGGTCCTGGTCGATCTCGGAGCGTGACCTGTCTGTCAACTACGTGACCGCCGCGATCCGCCGTCACTGAGGCCGTTTCAGAGCCGACAAGACAGTTTCATGCCGGGCAAAACCGGCCCGGCGATAGATGCGTCCGGCGTCCCCGTCCGCCTCGGCGACGATAACGGCCTTGGCATCCGGCGACCTGTCGAAGGCCCAGCGCCCAACATGACCCAGCAAGGCGGCGCAAAGACCCCGTCGGCGATGGCTGGCGCGGGTCTGCACATCCTGGAACCGGATCAGGTCGCGGCTCATGAGAACCCCCATGCTGGCCACCGGCAAGTCCCGATCCCAAAGGGCGAACCATTGCCCAAGGCCGCGCGAGATCTGCGCGCGCCGATTGGCATAACGTTTTGCCAGGTAGTCCGCGTACGAAACCGGGTCGTGTCCGTCCTCGATCCCGATCTGAAGCCCGAATGCCACCAGGGGCTGCCAATCCGCATCCGCTTGCGGCGAGCGCAAGGTCAAGTCGGTGGGCAGGTCCGGGGCCTTGATCGCAGTGCGGAGGGTCAGCACATCGTCCCGCTCCACCTCGTAGCCCCGGGTTTCGAAACAGCGCGTGTCCGGCTCCGCGCAATCCCATTGCAGGCAGATATGCCCGGCCCTTGGATGCGCGGCGCGAAACAGGTGCTCGGCGCGGTCCGCGGCGATGCCGGCGTCACGCAGGATCACGCAATTCCCGAACCAGAAATCGGGCTCGTCCGGCGTAGTCTGCACGATGTGGTCGCCCCGATCCTCGAACGTGCTAAGCCCATCCATGGCCAGCGCGTCCGTCGCAAGGCCGAGAGAGCGGAACATCATTCGTCCTCGGACAGGTTCACCCGCAGCGCGCGCAGGATCGGCAGAACCGCCCGAACCTTGTCGGCGCCGATCTCTTCCACCGCCTCGGCGATGATCGGTGCGATGGCGGCCAGTGCGGTATCGCGCGCAGTCCGTCCGGACGGGCTGATCGTGACCATCTTGCGCCGGGCATCATTCCAGTCGGGCCGGATATGCACGTATCCCGCCACTTCGAGCTTGCGCAGGGTGTTCGTCATTGCGCCCCGCGTCAGGTGAAATGTCCGTGCCAGCTGCGCGGGGGACTTCTCCGTCTGGCTGCGCGCCAGATGGTTGAGCACCGAGAAATGGCTCAGCTCCATCCCTCTCGGCAGGGCCTTGGCCACGTTGTTACGCGCAAGCTGATCCACGGTCAGGATCTCGCTGAAGAGCGCAACGGCAAGGCTGTCTGTCTGGGTGCTCATGGTCCCGAGAATTTCCGGTCGCTGTGGATCGCCGGCAAGCGGCTGCGGGTATCTGCCACTTGTTCCAACGCAATATCAACTGTGTAAACACCGGTTTCCTTGCCGGCGTCCAAAAGAACGGCACCCCAGGGCGAAACGACCATGCTGTGACCATATGTTTGACGCGCCCGCCCGGCACGGGCCTTGTGCCGCCCGGCCTGCGCCGCGGCGATGACGAAACAGCCGGTTTCGATTGCCCGGGCCCGCAAGAGCGTTTCCCAATGGGCTTGGCCCGTCACCGGCGAAAAGGCCGAAGGCACCAACAAGACCTCGGCTCCGGCCCGGGCAAGCCGCCGGTAAAGATGCGCAAAGCGCAGGTCGTAACACACCGAAAGCCCGAAACAGCCCAGCGGAGACGGGGCCAGAACGGCACTGTCACCGGGTGCATACCCACCGGATTCACGATATGTCTCGGCCTCGGACACCTGCACGTCGAACATGTGGATCTTGTCGTAACGTGCGACGATTTGGCCCTCGGGAGAGACCAGGAAAGACCTGTTCACGAAACGGCCCCCTGTCCCGCCCTTCAGCGCCAGCGAACCGATGGAAAGCCACAGGCCCAGATCGCACGCCTTGTCCCGCAAGCCGGCAAGCACGGGATCGTCGGTTTCCGGTGCCAGGACCGCCTGCTGGTGGGCACGGTCAAGGCTGACGCAATTGCTCACTTCCGGAGTCAGGGCGATCTGCGCGCCCTGCTCCGCGGCCTCTTCCATCATCCCGCGCAGGCTTTCCAGGTTCTCGGCGGGATCGTCGCTGGAACACAGTTGAAGAAGCGCGGCCTTCACGCCGCCAGCAAACCGTCGAGCTTGCCCGCGCGTTCCAGGGCGAAAAGCTCGTCGCAGCCGCCGACATGGTCGTCCCCGATAAAAATCTGCGGCACCGTGCGGCCGCCATTCGCGCGCTGCATCATTTCGGCGCGGCGTTCCGGCTCGACCGAGATATCGACCTCGGAAAAGGTGACGCCCTTGGAATTGAGCAGCCGCTTGGCGGCGTGGCAGAAGCCGCAGAACGGCGATGTGTAGATTTCGACAGGTTTCATGTCAGGCCCTTGAATTGTTCCCTGTCAATCTAGGCATCTTTGGTCACGCGGGCCAGTGCCAGCACGCAGACCTCGCTTGCACCGGCGGCAAGGCAGGCCTCGGTCGTCGCAGCGAAGGTGGCACCGCTGGTCATGACATCGTCGATGATGATGACCTGTCGCCCCTCCAATTGCGCACCTTTTTGCGGATGCGGTCTGATCGCCCCGGCCAGTGCCCGGAACCTTGCGTCGCGGTCGTGCCCGTCAAGCGGCGCTGTGGCCCTGGATCGTTGCAGCGCATCGGGAACGTAGTCTGACGGCGCGAGCTGGGACAGCTGCTGCGCCAGAACCGCGGATTGGTTGAACTTGCGTTGGGCCAACCGGCGCCAATGCAGGGGCACCGGAACCAAGGCAGGGCGTTCGGACCAGATGGGACGGGCCGCACGCAGCAACCATGGGGCCGCCGCACGGGCCAGTTCGATCCGGTCACCATGCTTGAGCCGTAGCACCAACCGCCGCCCAAGGTCGCGATAGGCGAAGGCCGCGCGCCCGCGTGTCCAGGGCCGGGCGATCCGCAGGCAATCGTCGCAAAGCGCGTCACTTTCACCGGGCTCACCAGGCTGGCCCGGCAAGAGACACCCGCAGGCATCGCATGTCAGCCCCTCGATAAAGGGCGTATCCCGCCAGCACGCACCGCATAGCGAAAAATCGACGGCGGTGCGGGCATCGCACATGACGCATTGCGGCGGGTAGACCGCCTCGACAAGGCTTTGAATCGCTGTGCGTATCATCTACATCGCCTATAATGACAGAGCCGCCCCGCCTGACCGATCGACCGGCCCTTGACCGGATGCGCCGCCGTGCAGCCGCAACCGGCCCTGTGCTGTTCCTGCAAGAGGCGGCCGCGGACGATGTTCAGGAAAGGCTCGCAGCGGTTAACAGAAAGTTTACATCGCCCGCGATCGTCACTCCGTGGCCCGATCTGTGGCGCGAAAGACAACCCCAGGCGACCACAGTGCCCGATTCCGAGGTGCTGGGCCTGCAACAGGGCCAACACGACTTGGTCATCCACGCCCTCTCACTGCACTGGGCCGATGACCCGATCGGCCAACTGGTGCAATGCCGCCGTGCCTTGAAACCCGATGGGCTCTTGCTGGTTACGCTTTTCGGTGGACAGACCCTTCATGAATTGCGCACCGCACTGGCCGAGGCGGAAAGCCGCGCTACTGGTGGCCTGTCGCCGCGCGTGCTGCCGATGGCGGAATTGCGGGACCTTGGCGGGTTGCTTCAACGTGCCGGGTTCGCCCTGCCGGTGGCCGATACGATGCCTCTGCGCGCGACCTATCGCGACGTGCTGCACTTGTTGCAAGACCTGCGCGGCATGGGCGAGACCAACGCGATGTGGGCGCGGCACCGTACCCCGCTGCGCCGCGACATACTGCCGCTATTGCAACAGATCTACCATAACGCCTTTGCAGAGCCGGATGGGCGCCTGCCCGCCACGTTCGAAATCGTCACCCTGACCGGATGGGCGCCCAGCGCCGACCAACAGAAACCATTGCGGCCCGGCTCGGCCTCGCACCGGCTGGCCGATGTCTTGGGTACGGACGAAGTGCCGCTGGAGGACGGGAATGATTGACCATCCGGGCGGACGCGCTAATCACAACACAAGACAAAATCAGTAAATGGACGCCACATGACCAAGACCGAGGCCACCTGCCCCGCACATGCCCCTGCGGACCATCCCAAGATCAAGCCCGCCAAGGTTGGGGTGTTGCTGGCCAATCTCGGCACGCCGGATCACTACAGCTATTGGCCGATGCGCCGTTACCTGAACGAATTCCTGTCCGACAAGCGCGTTATCGACTATTCGGCCTGGCTCTGGCAGCCACTCTTGCAGCTTGTCATCCTGACCAAACGGCCCTTTTCCAGTGGTGAAGCCTACAAGTCGATTTGGAACGAAGAAGCGGGCGAAAGCCCCCTGATGACCATCACCAAGGACCAGACCGCCGCCATGGCGACCCGCCTGAAAGACAGGTTCGACGATGATGTGATAGTGGATTTCTGCATGCGCTACGGCAATCCCTCGACCAAGTCGAAGGTGCGTGCGATGGTCGAAGCCGGTTGCACGAAGATCCTGTTTTTTCCGCTCTACCCTCATTACGCTGGTGCAACATCCGCCACTGCGAACGACCAGTTCTTTCGCGCCTTGATGGAGGAGAAGTGGCAGCCGATCGCCCGCGTCGTGCCGCCTTATTTCGACGAACCGTCCTATATCGAGGCGCTGGCGCAGTCCGTCGAACGGGCTTATGCGGCGAAAGAAGACAAGCCGGACATTCTGGTCTGCTCCTACCACGGGATGCCGCAGCGCTACCTGACCGAAGGCGACCCCTATCACTGCCAGTGCCAGAAAACGACGCGCCTGCTGAAGGAACGGTTGGGGTGGGATGACATCCAGATCTCCACAACGTTCCAGTCGGTATTCGGACCCGAGGAATGGCTGCGGCCCTACACCGTGGAAGAGGTCGCGCGTCTGGCCAAGGAAGACGGAAAGAAAAAGATCGCCGTGATCGCCCCGGCCTTTTCGGCCGATTGCATCGAAACGCTGGAAGAGATCAACGAGGAGATCAAGGAAAGCTTCGAAGAAGGGGGCGGCGAGGACTTCACCTATATCCCCTGCCTTAATGCCGACGACGCACACATGGACGCGCTGGCCGGTGTCGTCGAACGGGAATTGCGCGGCTGGCTGGACTGAGGCGCCCACGGCTGGCGCGGGCCAACCTTACCGCAGCGGGAATAATGTCAAAGAAAAACGCCGCCGGAACCCCGGCGGCGTTTGAAAAACTGTCTGGACCAACAATCAGTTGTTGGCGGACGCAGCGGCGGCGATCAGCGCAACCAGGATGATCGGGATGATCAGGTTGGAGGAGGAGCCGCCGGTGGTCTCTTCGACGACCACAACGGGTTCCATTTCCATCACGGGCTCTTCCATGCCACCGGCGAAAGCGGTGGAGGCAGCGCCAGCGAACACAGCAGCAAGTGCGATCTTTTTCATAGTCATTCTCCAGTTCTTGCCCAAGGCAAAGGTGTTGAGGAATCGCCAAGGGCACCCAAGACTTACCTCATATCGCGGTGTAAAGCAGGATTTTCTGCGGAAAGCAAAGCGGTATGGTTTCTTTCTGGCGCCAAGTCGATGGATGTCGTCAAATCAGCAACACTTGAGTGCCCACCTTGGTGTAGCCGAACAATTCTTGGATGTGTTCGTTGAACAGACCGATGCAACCATTCGATGACCGGCGGCCGATCTTGCGCGTGTCATGCGTGCCGTGAATCCGGTAATATGTCCAGGACAGATAGAGCGCATGAGTCCCCAACGGATTGTCGGGTCCCGGGCCGACGAAGTCCGGCCATTCCGGGTTGCGTTCCTTCATGGCCGGGGTCGGGCGCCAACTGGGTCCCTCGACCTTGCGCACCACCTCGGTTCGGCCGAGGCGGGTCAGGTCTTGGGTCAACGGCACACTGGTCGGGTAGAGCTTGTAGAGGCTTTCGTCCTCGGACCAGAAGTGCAGCGCGCGGCTCTGGGTATCGACCAGGATCGCGCCGTTAGACAGGTTGCTGAAATAGGGGCGCCAGTCCAGCTGGCGAAAGCTTGAGACGTTGCGGCGGATCGATTGGGAAATGTCCCCCTCGATCTCGGTGGTGTTCTCGGTCTGTGCCAGCGCCGAAGAACCGGCCAGCGCAGCAGAACCCGCGAGAAAGCCGCGTCGGCTAAACATGCCAAAGATAGGATCTGACATCGAAGGTCTCCAACCGTGATGAACTCTGTCGTGTAGATATGGCGGTTTTACCGCGCTCGCAAATCAAACAAGCGTCAGAGCGGCGGCATCACGCTCATGTGGGTTTGAATCGCAACGACTTGCGGGCTATGCCCAAGCGAAATCGGAAAAAGGATTCCAGGATGTTTCGTGTCTACGCTGTTCTTTCTGTTCTGATCGCCGCGATGACGGCATGTGCACCGGTCGATCCTTCCCGGATCGGGCCCGACGGGGTGCCGCTTCCGCAGGTCTACCGCATCGACGAGGGCGATACCGGGGCGATCCAGTTCCGTATGCTGGACAGCCTGAACACCCTGCGCCAAGCCGCTGGGGTGCAGACCGTTGCGCTGAACGCCAAGCTGAATGCCGCAGCCGCAACCCATTCCCGTGACATGGCCGTCCAGAACCGCCCCTGGCATTTCGGATCTGACGGGTCATCCCCGCTGGATCGACTGCGCCGCGTCGGATATTCCGGCCAATTGCGCGGCGAAACCATCTCGGAAACCTATGAAACCGAATTGCAGACCCTCGCTGCATGGATGGACAAGCCGGATACACGCGCGGTTCTTCTTGATCCGCAAGCCAACCACTTGGGCTTCGCCTGGTTCCAGGAGAGAAACGGCAAGATCTGGTGGACGCTGGTCCTGGGCGACGGAACCCGCACCGGCCCCGTGGCCGAGGAAAACCCGGTGCCGCAGCTTTAGGGATAAAGGAAGATCGGGGTGCCGACCTCGACCATGGCGTAGATATCCTCGATCTCGCGGTTCGTCACCGCGATGCACCCGGCTGTCCAGTCGTCGTCTCTACGATTCAGGCTTGGCGTGCCATGGATGAAGATGTCGCCCCCTGGCGGCAGGCCCAACATGGCGGCAGCCGCCCGATCGGTATCGTTGGGATAGGAAATCCCGACGGACAGGTGAAAGCTGCTGTTGGGGTTCTTGCGGTCGATCAAGTAGGCACCTTCTGGCGTGCGTCCATCGCCCTCTACCTTCTTATGGCCGACCGGGGCAAAGCCCAGTTCGAAATCGAAATCGCGCAACACCTCGTTTTCATGCAACAGGTAGAGCTTACGGCGTTCCTTGTAGACCACGATGCTTGTGACCCGAGGGCCATCATAGCTTCGGAACTTCGAGGAACAGGCCGACAAAGCCGCCATCGCGGCTCCGGCTAGGAAAATGCGTCTGTTGATCATGACTGCCCGATTTACGGCTATTCTTGGCCGCCTTTTATCGAAAATCGCCATATCGGCCCAGATAATTCGGGCCATCACACTCACAAACGCGTGAGCAGGGCCACCACCTCGACATGCGACGACCATCGGAACTGATCGACAACGTCCAGCCATTCCACTTTGAATCCAGCCTGCCGCAGGCAGTCCACATCCCGTGCGAAAGTGACCGGGTTGCACGACACCATGACGACACGGCCAAGAGTGGACCGTGCCAGCGCATCAGTCTGCGCCTCTGCCCCCGCGCGCGGCGGGTCGACGATGGCGGCGTCAAACCCGGCCAGTTCATCCGGCTCCAGCGGACGGCGGAACAGATCGCGCAACTCGGTCGAAACCTGGTGAAGCCCATCGGCCATGCGCCAGCCACGGTCCAGAGCCTGCAACAAGGACGCGGATCCTTCGACCGCATGAACGTCGGCGCCATCAGCCACCGGCAACGCGAAAGTGCCGCAACCCGCGAACAGGTCCACCACACGCCGGGCCGGAGCAAGCCCGGTTTTCACCGCATCGACCAACGCCGCTTCACCCTCTGCCGTGGCTTGCAGAAAGGCGCCCGGCGGCGGCACAACCCGCGCCGTTCCAAACGATAGTTCGGGCGGTCTAAAGGTTGCCAGGATTTCGTCGTTCCACGTGATGCGGGCGAAATCATGGGCGCGGGCGGCTTCGGTTGCCAAAACGCGCAGCTCGGCATCGAGGGGCCGCTCGGTCTCGATCGTCACGTCGAGCCCTGCCAGCGTATCGGTGAGGAGCAGGGCGATTTCAGATTTGCGGGATGCGGCAAGCCGGGTCAGTGCCGCCAAACCGTCCCGCCCGGCCAGGATTGTCGGCCTCACCAACTGGCAATCCGGCGTATCCACGAGCGTATGCGTTCCCCGCGCGTGGAACCCGATCATGGCGCCCTGTTTCGTCCGCCGCGCCTTGAAACCGGCCCGGCGGCGGCTTTGGGGCGGCGACGTGTGCAGGTTGCGGATCGGAAAGGGCAGGTCGCGGGCGCGCATTGCCTTTTCGACGATCCCCACTTTCCAGCCCGCGACGAAGCTGTCCGAGGCGTGCTGAATCTGGCAACCGCCGCAGGTTTTGAAATGCCGGCAAGGCGCCTTGACCCGATCCGGTGACGGGGACAGCACCCTGAGATCACTTTCCGAAACCTCGATCTCTTCGCCAGGCAGGACACGATCGACCAGGGTTCCGTCCGCCAATTGGCCGGTCCCGTGCAGGGTCAGCGCGGTCACCTTGGTCATCTGGCACTCCGTCAGCTTTCAGCCCAGGGTGGAGTGTTACAGGAACACCAAGCCCGAGAAAACCGCCAACCCCACCGCCATCACCCGCATGAAGACAATTCGGACAGTTTCGTCCTTCATCAGGGTCGAAAGCAGGCTGCCCGCATAGGTCCAGAACAGGCACACGAAGAGGTTCGTGCCAGAAAAGGCAAGGCCCAGCGCCAGGGCCTTTTGCCAAGGGCTAAGCGCATCGACATAGGCCGTGGCGGCAAGGGCAACGGCCCAGACCTTTGGATTGACCCATTGAAACAGGACAGCCTCGAGGAAACGCATGGGCCGTTCGACGTTGCGCTGCGGTATTGGCCCGGCCTGCCACAGGCCCCAGGCCATCCACAGGATCCAGATTGCAGCGACGGCCGCCAAGGCCAGCTTCAGCACTGGAAAGGTCGATATCAGCCACCCCAATCCAAGCCCTGTCGCGAAGGCGGTGATCCCGACCCCCAGGACTACACCGAAAAGATGGGGCAGCGTGGCGTAGAACCCGAACCGGGCGCCCGACGAGGTGAGTAGGATCACGTTCGGTCCGGGCGTGAACAGGCCGAAAAAGACGAAGCCCAGAAGCGCTGGCATCACAGACGCTTCAGAAGCTCGGCACGCGTCAGGCTGAACCCGGACTCGATCCAGGCCTCTTCCAACCTGCGCAAGGCCGCACCCAAGTCAGGGCCTTGAAGGCTTGGCTGCAGGTCGCCTGCCGAAAGCGGAAAGACTTGCTTTGACGCTGATTCAAGGCCTTTTAGGGTCGATTCATCCACCGCTTGCCCAAGCAATGCCTGGCGCAGAACGAGCGATTTGGTGCCTTCATCTTGCCCGAGTCGATAGCCCAGCTCTGATGGTGTCTGATCCGCGGACGCGGCATCGCGCAGCCGCTCACGGCGACGGGTATCGGCCTTTCGCAAGCGCAGCGCCGCTTCAACGCCCTCACCGCCAAGGGTGGCGAGACGTAGGATCGGGTCAGGCGCCAGCCCTGTTTCCCGCTCCAGGTGAACAAGCACAGGCAAGGTCCTTGCATCAGCGCCGGCGATCACGCGTGACAGGATGCCGGTCTGCGCCATCGCTGCGACAGCTGGCGCGGGATCAAGCGCGGCGAGAAGGCGCAGCATCTCGTGACCGATCCGCTCTTTCGACAGACCTTCCAGGCCATCCGAATGGGCGGCGCAGGCTGCCAGTCCTTCGGCATCCAGGCCCGCGTCTTCATCACCGAACCAGGCGTGAAAGCGGAAAAATCGGAGGATTCGGAGGTAGTCTTCGCGAATGCGCTGGTCCGGGTCATCGATGAATCGCACCCGCCGCGCTTTTAGATCCGGCAAGCCGCCCAAGGGATCATGAACGACGCCCCGCGCATCGGCGTAAAGGGCATTCATCGTGAAATCGCGGCGGTGGGCGTCCTGTTCGATCGTTTCGGCGAAGGCGACCGTGGCACGGCGCCCATCGGTCGCCACGTCGCGCCGGAACGTCGTAATCTCGAACGGTTGGCCATCAAGGACGACCGTCACCGTTCCATGATCGACCCCCGTGGGAACAGCCTTGAACCCCGCTTTTTCGGCAAGCCCCATGACACGGTCGGGCCGGGCATCCGTGGACAGATCAAGGTCGCTGACCTCGACCCCGATCAAGGCGTTGCGCACGCATCCCCCGACGAAAAACGCGCTGTGCCCGGCCTCTTCCAGCATTCGGCAGACAGCCTGCGCACCGGGATCTTGAAGCCATGCCTCTTCCAGAACCGTCATGCGTTCATCCTTTCAGCGAGGCCGCGCAGAATGCGCGCGGTCGCCCCCCAGATGTAATAAGGGCCAAACGGCACGGTATAGTAGTGCCGTCGCTGACCCTTCCAAAGGCGGGATTCGACCCTGAAACAGCCTGAATCGACCACATGTGCCAACGGCACACGGAAGATTTCGGCGACCTCACCTTCTTCCGGGCGTAGAACCGCCGACCCATCGACCAGGGCCAGAAACGGGGCAACGGTATAACCCGTCACCGTTTCATGCGTTCCAAGCGGGCCCAAAACCTCTATCTTGTCGCTGGGAAGACCGATCTCTTCCTCTGTTTCGCGCAGGGCCGCCTGTTCGAGACTGCTATCCTCGGGGTCTTGGCGTCCACCGGGAAAGGCGACCTGGCCGGGATGGTGTTTCAGACGCGCGGATCGTTTGGTCAATATGACATCGCCCCGCTCCGTCACCGGGACCAGAACCGCCGCCGGTCGCAATACCCGGCTTTCCGGCAAAACGATGCCACTGTTCAGATCGAAGTCGGACGAAGCTCCGCCCGGCCGCTGGACCGCGCGGACGAGGCTCTGTTTAAGCTCAATCGTCACCGTTCGCCTCGAAACCGACCGTCGCGGGATCAAGCCTGTAATGGGCCCCGCAGAACTGGCAATCGGCTGTCACGACCCCATCTTCGGTTGTCATCTTCGCGATGTCCTTGGCTGAGTAGATCGAAAGGCTGTTGCGCACGCGTTCTTCTGAGCAGGGGCATCCGAATTGCACTGGTTGCGGGTCGAAAACCCGCGGCGCCTCTTCGTGGAACAGGCGCAGCAGAAGATCGGTCGGCTGCACATGTGGGCCGATCAACTCCATCTCCTCGACGGAATCGAGCAGTATGTTGGCACGCGACCAGTTCTCCTCCTCATCGCCTCCCAGGATATCCTCGGGCGCGAGCAGCCCTTCATCCCCCGTTCCACCCTCATTGGCGAAAGGGCTCGCCTTTGGCATGGTCTGCAGCATCATGCCGCCGGCGCGCCAGCTTTCACCTTCGCCCGCAATGGTCGACCGTCCGAAGCTCAGCTGAAAACGGGTCGGCAATTGTTCGGACTGGGCGAAATAGGTCTCGGCGCACGACACCAGCGACTCGCCGGAAATCGGCGTTATCCCCTGGTAGGGCAAGTTGCCTTTTCCCTGGTCGATCAGGATGGCGAAATACCCCTTGCCGATCTGTGTAAACGGGTCTGCGACATCGGCCAGCCTGTCCCGGTCGAAACTGGCATAGGCCCGGATCCGTGCCGGTTCGCCCTCTGACGCGGGCGCATAGTAATCCGTCGCGATCAGCCGCGCCGGACCGTCACCCCGCACCTGGAGGCTGAGCTTCCAACGCAGCTTGATCGTCTGGCCGATCAGGGCCGTCAGCAGGGCCATCTCGGCCACCAGAGACTCAATGAGTGGCGGATAGTCATGCTGCTCCAGAACCCGATCAAGAACGCCATCGAGCCTTGCGACCCGGCCACGCACGTCGGAGCGATCGAGCTGAAAGGGCAGAACGGTATCGTCCCACGCGATTTTTGAGCCGAGTGTCATGGGGTTTCCTAACCTGTCGGGGATTGGCATACCGCGTCCATATAGGGGCGACAAGTCAGGGGCCAATACCATGATCCGGCGCTACGGCGAACGCGACAAGGCCGGTATGCATTACACGCGCAGGCCGGGGGCCTATGCCATCCTTTTTCGGGGGCCCGATGTCCTGTTGACCTTCCAGGCGGGTATTCACAATGAATACCAGCTGCCCGGTGGCGGAATCGATCCGGGCGAAAGCCCTATTCAGGCCCTGCACCGAGAGGTCTACGAGGAAACCGGTTGGCACATCGCCCGCCCAATGCGGATCGGAACCTATCGCCGCTTTGCCTACATGCCGGAGTACGACCTTTGGGCCGAGAAGATCGCGATGATCTACCTGGCCTTTCCCACGCGCCAGGTGCGATCGCCGACCGAGCCGGATCACAGCGCCGTTTGGCTGCCCCGGCATCAGGCGCCAAACCGGCTGGCCAATGACGGCGACGCGGCCTTTCTGGCCAGCTTGCTCTGACCCGAAAAACCGGATACCTCCGCGCCGACCAAGAACGGAGAACTCCATGTCCGCCCCCAAGAAAGTTGTGCTGGCCTATTCCGGTGGCCTCGATACCTCGATAATCCTCAAGTGGCTGCAAACGGAATACGGCTGCGAGGTCGTGACCTTCACCGCCGACTTGGGGCAGGGCGAGGAACTGGAGCCTGCCCGCGAAAAGGCGGTGATGCTGGGTATCAAGCCCGAGAACATATATATTGAGGACATCCGCGAAGAATTCGTGCGCGATTTCGTTTTTCCGATGTTCCGCGCAAATGCGCTCTACGAGGGGCTGTACCTGCTGGGCACCTCCATCGCGCGGCCGCTGATTTCCAAGCGCCTGGTCGAGATTGCCGCCGAGACCGGCGCCGATGCCGTATCCCACGGTGCGACCGGCAAGGGTAACGACCAGGTCCGGTTCGAGCTTTCCGCTTACGCGCTGAACCCCGACATCAAGGTGATTGCGCCGTGGCGGGAATGGGATTTGTCCAGCCGGACCAAGCTGCTGGATTTCGCCGAGAAGAACCAGATCCCGATCGCCAAGGACAAGCGCGGCGAGGCCCCGTTCAGCGTCGATGCGAACCTGTTGCACACCTCGTCCGAGGGCAAGGTTCTAGAAGACCCCGCCGAAATGGCGCCGGACTACGTCTACCAGCGCACCGTGCATCCCGAAGAGGCCCCCGACACCCCCGAATTCATCGAGGTCGGCTTCGAGAAGGGCGATGCGGTCAGCATCAATGGCGAGGCCATGTCGCCGGCGCCGATCCTGACCCGCCTGAACGAGCTGGGCGGCAAGCACGGAATCGGGCGGCTGGATTTCGTCGAGAACCGCTTCGTTGGCATGAAATCGCGCGGCATCTACGAAACCCCCGGCGGCACCGTCCTGCTCGAGGCGCATCGCGGGATGGAACAGATCACGCTGGACAGCGGCGCAGGACACCTCAAGGACAGCCTGATGCCGCGCTATGCGGAGCTGATCTACAACGGGTTCTGGTTCTCGCCCGAGCGCGAGATGCTGCAGGCCGCCATCGACCACAGCCAGGAACACGTGACCGGCACGGTCCGTCTCAAGCTTTACAAGGGTTCGGCCACCTGCGTTGGCCGATGGTCCGATCACAGCCTTTATTCCGAGGCGCATGTGACCTTCGAGGACGATGCCGGGGCCTATGACCAGAAAGACGCCGCTGGATTCATCCAGCTGAACGCTCTGCGGCTGAAGCTTTTGGCGGCCCGGAACAACCGGCTGAAGGGGTGACGGGGCAGGGCACCGCATGGCGAACCTGATCCCGGCCTGGGTCGACGGGCGGCTGAGCCCTGTCGATAAGTTGCACGTCCACAGGCAAGGCCTGCGGCACAAGGCGGTGTCGGTATTCCTGCTGGACGGCGACCGGACTTTGATCCAGCGCCGGGCCTTGTCCAAGTACCATACGCCCGGCCTGTGGGCGAATACCTGCTGCACCCATCCCGAATGGGGTGAACCGCCCATGTTCTGTGCCACTCGCCGCTTGAGTGAAGAGCTGGGAATCACCGGGATCGCACTTACGCCGCGCGGTCAGGTCGAGTATCGCGCCGATGTTGGTGGCGGGATGGTCGAACACGAGCTTGTCGATGTCTTCGTCGGACATGCCCCGCGCGATCTGCGCATCATGCCGAACCCCGACGAGGTGATGGCCCATCGCTGGATCACGCTTCCCGACTTGCGCGGCGAGATAGCGGAAACACCCGAGTGCTACACGCCATGGCTGGAAATCTATCTGTCAGAGCACAACGACCAGATATTCGACGGATCGGGATGAGGCGATTCGCTTTACGCCGACCGGTTTTCCAGCCGCGCGTCCTTGCGGCGATCTAAAGTCATGCCCCGCAAAGCCTGTTACACAACGCGGCGAGAGCCGCGTGGACCTGTTGACCATACGTCAGAGCGGACGGGCGGCTTGTCTGTTCCGGGGACTTCACTCTAAGGTCAGGCATCGTCGCGCGGCCGGAACAAGGTCGCCGCATAATCAAACCAGGGAGTACATCATGAAATTCCAGACCGGTATCCTATCCGTGGCGCTTATGGCATCCACGGCTATCGGCGCATCGGCCGAAACCTTGCGCTGGGCGCGGGCGGGCGATTCCCTAACGCTCGATCCCCATGCCCAGAACGAAGGGCCCACGCATACGCTGGCCCACCAGATCTACGAACCGCTGATCATCCGTGACATGACCGGCGCGCCTCAAGCCGCGCTCGCGACCTCCTGGGGGCCCAGCGCCGACGATCCCAGCGTATGGGTTTTCGAGCTGCGCGAAGGCGTGACCTACCACGACGGTGCCGACTTCACCGCCGAGGACGTGGTGTTCTCGATCAACCGGGCGAAGTCCGAAAACTCCAACATGAAGGAGCTTCTGGCCTCGATCATCGATGTGCGCGCGGTCGACGACTACACTGTCGAGATGGAAACCGACGGACCGAACCCGATCCTGCCGGCGAACCTGACCAACCTGTTCATGATGGACAAGGGCTGGGCCGAGGCCAACGATGCGGTCGACGTGCAGGACGTCGAAGGCGGCGAACAGACTTTCGCCGCGACCAATGCGAACGGCACCGGCGCCTACGAACTTGTCAGCCGCGAGCCCGACGTGCGCACAGTCCTGACCCAGAACGAGGACTACTGGGGCATGGATCAGTTCCCCATGGAAGTCACCGAAATCATCTACACCCCGATCCAGAACGCCGCGACACGCGTCGCCGCGCTCCTGTCGGGCGAGGTGGACTTCATCCAGGACGTGCCGGTGCAGGACTTGGGCCGTGTCGCCGACACCGAGGGGCTGGTGGTCAAGACCGCACCGCAGAACCGGGTGATCTTCTTCGGCATGAACATGGGCGACGATGACCTGGCAAATGACGATGTCGAAGGCGCCAACCCTCTGGCCGATGCCCGCGTGCGTGAAGCGATGAACATGGCCATCAACCGTGAGGCCATCCAGCAGGTCGTCATGCGGGGCCAATCCCAGCCCGCAGGCATGATCGCGCCGCCTTTCGTCAACGGATGGACCGAGGAGATGGATTCCGTCGAGACCGATACCGACGCGGCCAAGGCCCTGATGGCAGATGCCGGTTACGAGGACGGCTTCTCGATCCAGCTGGACTGCCCGAACGATCGCTACATCAATGACGAAGCAATCTGCCAGGCCGCAGTGGGCATGCTGGCGCAGATCGGCGTCACCGTGAACCTAGATGCCAAGCCAAAGGCGCAGCACTTCCCGCTGATCACCAATGCCGAAACCGACTTCTACATGCTGGGTTGGGGCGTTCCGACCTACGATTCGGAATACATCTTCAACTTCCTGGTGCACACCCGCGGCGACGAGCGTGGCAGCTGGAACAACACCGGCTACTCCAACCCCGAGCTTGACGAGATGATCGTGTCGCTCGCCTCGGAAACCGACCTGGATGCACGGAACGAGGCCATCGCCTCGATCTGGGAGGTCGTGCAGGAGGAAACACTCTACCTGCCGATCCACCACCAGGTTCTGAACTGGGGGATGACCGATGCCGTCGGGATCGAGGTCAGCCCCGAGGATGATCCGAAGTTCAAGTTCTTCGAAATGAACTGATCCGACCAGACAGGCGGGCGGCACGACAGGTGCCGCCCGTTTTCGCCCTGCATCCAGCGGATCGCGGGGCGGTTTTTTTCCGGGGACCCCAGCACATGCTTGCCTACATCATCCGCCGCGTGGCGCAGTCCATACTAGTGCTTTTGGTCGTGGGGCTTGTCGCCTTCGCGATGTTCCGCTTTGTCGGTGATCCCATCGACAACATGCTGGGACAGGAACGCACCCAGGCCGATATCGAAAGGCTGCGGGAACAGCTGGGCCTGGATCAGCCATTCATCGTGCAATACTGGCGCTTCCTCGAGCAGGCGATTCAGGGCAATTTCGGCCTGTCCTACCGTCAGGGACGCCCGGTATCCGACATCCTGATCGAGCGCCTTCCGGCCACGCTGGAGCTTGCCGTCGTCTCTGGGCTGATGGCGCTGGTCGGGGGGATCGCGCTGGGCATCTTCACCGCGATCCGCCGCCGCGGCGTCTCGGCCAATGTCATCATGACGCTGTCGCTGGTGGGGGTATCGCTGCCGACCTTCCTGATCGGGATCCTGCTGATCTACCTCTTCTCGGTGGAGCTTGGCTGGCTGCCCAGTTTCGGACGTGGCGAGGTTACGGACCTTGGCTGGTGGACCACGGGCTTTCTGACCGAAAGCGGGCTCAAGGCCCTGATCCTGCCGGCGATCACGCTGGGGCTTTACCAGATGACCCTGATCATGCGGCTCGTCCGAACCGAGATGCTGGAAGTGCTGCGCATGGACTATGTCCGTTTCGCCCGGGCCCGTGGCATCCGCGAACGCGCGATCAATTTCCGTCACGCGCTGAAGAATACGCTGGTTCCGGTCATCACGATCACGGGCCTTCAGCTGGGCAGCATCATCGCCTTCGCCATCATCACGGAAACCGTGTTCCAGTGGCCGGGCGTCGGCCTTCTATTCATCAATGCGATCCAGTTCGTCGATATTCCCGTCATGGCCGCTTACCTGATGCTGATCTCGGTCATGTTCGTTGGCATCAATCTGATCGTCGACATGCTCTATTTCGCCATTGACCCGCGCCTGCGCGCGGACCGCACGCAAGGAGGGCACTAGCATGTCCGACACACCGGCCCCCGCCCCCCAAAGTCGCCTGCGCCGTGCATGGGACAGCGATTTCACCTGGTCCTTCCGCCACGCGCCGGTGGCCATCGTTTCTTCTTTTGTCGTGCTGGTTTTGATCCTCGCGGCGCTGCTGGCCCCGCTGATCACGCCGCATGATCCCTTCAACCCGGCCACGCTGAACCTGATGAACGGCTTCACCCCGCCGGGTCAGGCCAATGCCTTTACCGGTGACACGTTCATTCTGGGCACCGATGATCAGGGTCGCGACGTGTTTTCGACCATACTTTACGGAATGCGCATATCCCTCTTCGTGGGTTTCGCGGCCGTTCTACTTGCCATGGTGATTGGCGTGACGCTCGGCCTTCTGGCCGGATACTTGGGCGGCTGGGTCGAATCCATCATCATGCGGGTGGCCGACGTGCAGCTGACCTTTCCTGCGATCCTTGTCGCCATGCTGATTTTCGGCATCGCCAAGGGGATCACCCCGCCGGAATACCGCGACCAGATGGCGATCTGGGTGCTGATCCTGGCTATTGGCCTCTCTGATTGGGTGCAATTCGCCCGTGTTGTGCGCGGGGCGACCCTGGTGGAAAAAAGCAAGGAATACGTGCAGGCCGCCCGTCTGATCGGCCGGTCGCCCTTTTCGATCATGCTGCGCCACATCCTGCCCAACGTGCTGAACCCCGTCCTGGTCATCGCCACGATCTCGTTGGCGCTGGCGATCATCGCCGAGGCGACCCTGTCCTTCCTGGGGGTCGGCGCCCCGCCGACGAAACCGTCGCTGGGCACGCTGATCCGTATCGGACAGGAATTCATGTTCTCGGGCGAGTGGTGGATCTTGTTCTTCCCGGCACTGGCGCTCCTGGCACTGGCGCTTTCCATCAACCTGCTGGGCGACTGGCTGCGCGACGCGCTGAACCCGAGGCTGAGATGACAGACACACCCGTTCTTTCCGTCCACGATCTTGTCGTGGAAATCCCCACGCGCCATGGCGTCCTGCGCCCCGTGGACAATGTCAGCTATGACATCCACGCGGGTGAAATACTTGGCGTTGTCGGCGAATCCGGCGCAGGCAAATCCATGACCGGCAATGCCGTGATCGGCCTGCTGGACCGCCCCGCCCGGATCGTATCCGGTGAAATTCTTCTGTCCGGCCAGCCCATCCAGGGGCTCAAACGCGATGTCATCCGCAAGCTGCGCGGCAAGAAAATGGGGATGATCTTCCAGGATCCGCTGACCTCGCTCAACCCGCTGCTGACCGTGGGTGATCAGCTGACCGAAACGATCCTAGAACACTTGAAAGTGGGCCAGACCGAGGCCCGAAAACGCGCCATCGCTGCCCTTGAAGAGGTCGGCATTCCCGCCGCGGCCCAGCGCATCAACAGCTACCCGCACGAGTTTTCCGGCGGCATGCGGCAACGGGTCGTGATCGCTCTTGCGCTATGCGCCGAACCGGACCTGGTGATCGCGGACGAACCGACCACCGCGCTCGATGTCAGCGTGCAGGCACAGATCGTCGCGCTTCTGAAACGGCTTTGCCGGGAACGGGGCGTCGCCGTGATGCTGGTGACGCATGATATGGGCGTGATCGCCGAAGCCGCCGACAGGGTGGCCGTCATGTATGCCGGGCGGCTGGCCGAGCTTGGCCCGGTGCGCGAGGTCCTGACCCAGGCGCGTCATCCGTATACGGCCGGCCTCATGGCCTCGACCCCGCTTGCCAGCCAAGGGCGCAAACGTCTGCGGCAGATTCCAGGTTCCATGCCCCGGCTTGGCGCCCTGCCGACCGGCTGTGCCTTTCATCCCCGTTGCGAATTTGCACAAGACAAGTGCCGGCAGGAACCGGGTCCAACGATTGACCGCTGCGACGGGCGCGCGGCCTGCTGGTTCCCGCTGACCGCCAAGCAAGAGGTGTCCGCATGAGCGCGCTGATCTCTGTTCGCGACCTGACGCGTGTCTTCGACGTGTCGAAGCCCTGGCTGAACCGCGTAATCGAACGCCTGCCGCGTGCCTTGCTGACCGCCGTTTCGGAGGTCAGCTTCGATGTCCCGGAAAACAGCGTCTACGCGCTGGTCGGGGAAAGTGGATCTGGCAAATCAACCATCGGCAAGATCATCGTCGGGCTGGTCCCACCCAGCGCTGGATCGGTGGAGATCGAGGGGGTCGATCTTGCGACCGAAACCGACGCAAAAAAGGTCGAGGCGGTGCGCGACGATATCCAGATGATTTTCCAAGACCCCTTCGCGTCGCTCAACCCGCGCTGGCGGGTGCGGAATATCATCGAGGAACCCGTCGCGGCCAAGGGCGGCAAGACGAACGGCTTGGCCGAAAAGCTGCTCGAACAAGTCGGGTTGTCCGCCGCCGATGCCGGGAAATACCCACACGAATTCTCGGGCGGGCAGCGGCAGCGGATTTGTATCGCCAGGGCCCTGGCCTCGGAGCCCCGCATCATCGTCTGCGACGAGCCCACCTCGGCGCTTGACGTTTCGGTGCAAAGCCAGGTGCTCAACCTGATGTCGGACCTGCGAGAAGACCTTGGACTGACTTATCTTTTCATCAGCCATGACCTGACCGTGGTGCAGCACATGGCCGACGTGATCGGTGTGCTATACTTGGGTCGGCTGGTGGAAGAGGCGCCGCGCGACCGATTGTTCAACGAGCCCAAGCATCCTTATACCCAGATGCTGTTCGACGCAGCCCCCAAGATGGATGCCTTCGGGCGCGAGGTTGATCCCCCAAAGGGCGAGATTCCCGACGCGATCAATCCACCCCCCGGATGCGCCTTTCATCCGCGCTGTCCGCTTGCAACGGAACGCTGCAAGACCGAGCACCCGGAGATGCGCCATATCGGTGAAACCCGGGTCGCCTGCCATCATGCCGAATAAGGCGGACAGGGATTGAATCGTGCCAAGTTCTGGCCCGATGCTGGGGCTGAATCGAGATGACAAAGTCACCAGCCCAAGGAGGGACCCGATGTTCAACGCATTGATCGTTCGCAAGGACGAAGAGACAGGCAAAACCGCGGCCGCGGTCGAGGAGATCTCCGAAGATCAGTTGCCCGAGGGCGAAGTGACCGTCGCGGTCGATTTTTCGACGGTGAACTACAAGGACGGTCTCTGCATCGGGCCGGGCGGCGGACTTGTGCGCAACTATCCGCATGTGCCGGGCATCGACTTTGCCGGAACCGTCGAGGCCTCGGACGATGACCGCTACAAGCCCGGCGACAAGGTTGTCCTGACCGGCTGGCGCGTAGGCGAGGCGCACTGGGGCGGCTATGCCCAGAAGGCCCGCGTCAATGCCGATTGGCTGGTGCCGCTACCGGACGGTCTGGACACCTGGCAGGCCATGGCCGTGGGCACGGCGGGGCTGACAGCTATGCTGGCCGTGATGGCGCTCGAGGACCAGGGCATCAACGATGGCCCGATCCTCGTCACCGGGGCCGCGGGGGGTGTCGGGTCGGTCGCCACTGCGATCCTGGCCAATCTGGGCCACGAGGTTGCCGCCGTCACTGGCCGCCCGGAACAGGCCGATTACCTGAAAGGCCTCGGCGCCTCCGAGATCGTGGCCCGCGACGAGTTGACCGAGGTGACGCGCAAACCGCTCGAGGCCGAACGCTGGGGTGGGGCGGTCGATGCGGTTGCCGGCGCGATGCTGGGCCGGGTGCTGAAGCAGATGAAATACGGATCCTCCGTGGCGGCGATCGGTTTGGCCGGTGGCGCGGCGATCGAAGGAGCGTTGATCACGCCCTTCATCCTGCGGGGCGTGAACCTTCTTGGTATCGACAGCGTCATGCAGCCCTATGAAAACCGCATTCGCGCCTGGCAGCGCATTGCCGACGATCTGCCCATGGAAAAGCTTGAGGCCATGGTTCAGCCCGCAACTCTGTCCGACCTGCCGCAATTGGGGGCCGACATCCTTAAGGGCCAGATCAAGGGCCGTGTCGTGGTGGACGTGAACGGATGATCGCCTCTACCAGCACTTGAATTGGGGCATCGCTGCCCCGCAGCCCCGCCGATGGCCAGTTTCGCTGCAACAAATCCGTCAAGCAAAGCCCATTCGGTACGGTCACGTCCGTGTGATGTCACGCGCCGTTGAGTTGCCGTATCCGGTACGGGCTTGGATGCTGGACGGAAAGGAGGCTCCACATGAACCGACCAAGCCGAAACATCAAGACTGCCGCGCTGATGATAGCGATCATGCTGGGCTGGATGGTCCAGTCTGGCACGGCCCATGCGCGCGACCTGCAGTCCATCACGGTGGCCGGCGGCTGCTTCTGGTGTGTGGAAGCCGATTTCGAAAAGGTTGCCGGAGTCGAAGAGGTGGTATCGGGCTATACCGGCGGGACCGTCGCGAACCCCACCTACAAACAGGTCACGCGCGGCGGGACCGGGCATTACGAGGCGGTGGAAATTCGCTACGATGCTGACCACGTTTCGGCCCGGCAGCTCTATGATCTGTTCTTCCGGTCCGTCGATCCGACCGATGCCGGTGGCCAGTTCTGTGACCGGGGGGAAAGCTACCGCACGGCGATTTTCGTCTCTGATTCGGCTGAAAGGGCGGCAGCCTTGGCCGCGAAAGAGGCCGCCGAAGCCGAGCTGTCACAGGCCATTGTTACCCCGATCCTCGATGCCGGGCCCTTCTACGATGCCGAAGACTACCATCAGGATTACTATCGCTCGCAGGATCGCGTAATCACCCGACGCGGCATCAAGACCATGGAAGAGGCTTACAAGTTCTACCGCGAGGCCTGCGGGCGCGATGCCCGAATCCGCCAGCTTTGGGGCGATGACGCGCCCTTTGTGAACTAGGCGCGAAAGGCCTGGACCTCGGCCAGGTCCGGGATCACATCGGCAGTGCCTTGGCGCGTCACCATGAGGGCCGCCGCCTTGCCGGCCAAACTCATGGCCTGTTGCATGGGCATGCCTCTTTCCAGCCCGGCCAAAACATAACCTGTAAAGGTATCCCCCGCACCGGTCGTATCCACGGGCGTGACGGGCAGGGCGGCGACATGCACCGGGCCATCCGGCCCGAACCACGTTGCCCCGTCGCCACCTTCTGTCACGATCACGTTCTTCACGGGCAGGGCCCCGGGCGAGCACCCTGTCGCGTGCTGCAACTGTTCAGCCTCGACGGCGTTCAGGAAAAGTAGGTCAAGGTCATCCAGCACCGCCTGCACCTTTTGCGCATCGAACGGTGCCGCCGCATAGGCGACCTTCAGCCCCATCTTCTTCGCCAGAACCGCCGCCTCGGCTTGCAGCCCGGTTTCGTTCTGCATGATCAGCCAATCACCCGTTTCCGCATGTGTCAGAGCCTGTTCCAGGACCGCTGGCGGGATCTCCATGTTGGCGCCGGGATGCAGGACGATCGAATTCTCGCCCCTAGGATCGACGAAAATCATGGCCTGGCAGGTTTCGGTCTCGACTTCGGCAATGTGGCGGGTATCGACGCCATATTCCATCAATCGGTCCACGGCCCAGCGCCCATCCTGCCCAACGGCCCCGATATGGCAGACATGCGCCCCGGCACGCGCGGCTGCCACGGACATGTTCGTGCCCTTGCCCCCCAGGAAAACCTGCCGACCGATCGAACCAAGCGTTTCGCCAGGCCTGGGAAGATGCGGCACCTGGTAGATGAAGTCCGCGTTGATCGAGCCCAGGTTCCAGATGGTCATCAACCCACCTTGCAGGCAGCCAGAACAGCCATGTTCAGGATATCATTTACCGTCGCCGTGGTAGAGCAGATCTGGATCGGCCGGTCGATCCCCGACAGGATCGGGCCGATCACGGTCGCACCGGCCATCTCCTGCATCAGCTTGACCGAGATCGACGCGGAATGCCGTGCGGGCACCACCAACACGTTGGCCGGGCCGGTCAGACGCGAAAACGGGTATTGCTCCATAGCCTTGGGGTTCAGGGCGACATCGACGGTCATTTCGCCTTCGTATTCGAAATCCACGCCGCGCGCGTCCAGAACCTTGGGCGCCATGTGCATCTTGGTGGCGCGCTCCGAAACCGGGTAGCCAAAGGTCGAGAAGGACAGGAAGGCGACGCGCGGCTCAAGCCCGAGGTCGCGGGCGACCGAGGCGCCCCGCTCGGCGATGACGGCCAAATCGTTCTCGTCCGGCCATTCATGGACAAGCGTGTCGGAAATCAGGACGATGCGGCCCTTGTTCAGCACCGCGGACACGCCAACGGCCCCGTCCTGCGGGCTGGCATCGAACACGTGGTTGATCAGTTCCAGCACATGCGCAGATTTCCTAGTCGCGCCGGTAACCATCGCATCGGCGTGGTCATGCGCCAGCAATAGGGCCGAGAACACGTGTCGGTCGCGCGCGGCAAGACGGTGTATATCGTGCCGGTCATGGCCCTTGCGCTGAAGCCGCTCGTAGAGAAAATCCTTGTAGGTATCGAGGTAGTCGGTATTCGCGGCATTCACCACGCGCAGTTCGCGCACCGCGTCGCCAAGCCCTTCGGCCTCGAGCTTCTGTTTCACGTCCTGTTCGCGGCCCACGACCAGCGCCCGGCCATACCCACCCCGCTGATACGACACGGCTGCCCGCAACACGCGAGGATCGTCCCCTTCGGCAAAGATGACTGTCGACTGGTTCTGGCGGGCCCGGGCGTTGATGCCGCGCAGGATCGACGCGGTCGGATCCATCCGGGTCTTGAGCGATTCCTCATAGCCGTCCATGTCCACGATGGGTCGCCGGGCCACACCGGTTTCCATACCGGCGCGCGCGACCGCGGGCGGCACCACGTGGATCAGGCGCGGATCGAACGGCGTCGGGATGATGTAGTCGCGACCGAAGGTCAGCTTTCGTCCGTAGGCCATCGCGACCTCGTCGGGCACGTCTTCCCGCGCTAGGCGGGCCAGGGCGTGGGCGCAGGCGATCTTCATCTCGTCGTTGATGGCACGCGCATGAATGTCCAGCGCCCCCCGGAACAGGTACGGAAAGCCCAAGACGTTGTTGACCTGGTTGGGATAGTCACTGCGCCCGGTGGCGACGATGGCATCGACGCGAACGCCTTGTGCCTCTTCGGGAGTAATTTCCGGGTCGGGGTTCGCCATGGCGAAGATGACGGGATTATCCGCCATGGTCTCGACCATCTCGGGCGTCACGGCCCCCTTGACCGACACGCCCAGAAACACGTCGGCGCCTTGCATGGCCTCTTCGAGGGTGCGCAGCTCGGTCTCTATCGCATGGGCCGATTTCCACTGGTTCATGCCTTCGGTCCGGCCTTGGTAGATGACGCCCTTGGTGTCGCAGACGATGCAGTTTTCGTGTTTCGCGCCCATCGCCTTGAGCAATTCGATACACGCGATCCCAGCGGCACCGGCACCGTTGAGAACGATGCGGCAATCCTCGATCTTCTTGTCGGACAAATGCAGCGCATTGATCAGGCCCGCCGCGCAGATCACGGCGGTGCCGTGCTGGTCGTCGTGGAAGACAGGGATATCCATCTCTTCCTTGAGGCGCTGTTCGATTATGAAACATTCCGGCGCCTTGATATCCTCGAGGTTGATGCCGCCGAAGGTCGGGCCCATCAGACGCACGGCCTTGCAGAATTCTTCGGGGTCCTCGGTATCAAGCTCGATGTCGATCGAGTTCACGTCAGCGAAGCGCTTGAACAGGACCGACTTGCCTTCCATCACCGGCTTGGACCCGGCCGCGCCCAAATTGCCAAGGCCCAATACTGCGGTGCCGTTGGAAATCACCGCGACGAGGTTGCCCTTGTTGGTGTAGTCATAGACGGTTTCCGGGTTGGCGGCGATTTCCTCGCAGGGCATGGCTACACCCGGCGAATAGGCCAGCGACAGGTCGCGCTGGGTCGTCATCGGAACCGTGGCCTGCACCTCCCACTTGCCCGGCGAGGGTTCGATGTGGAATTGCAGCGCTTCCTCGCGCGTGATGCGTTGCTTGGCCATCTGGTTCCTCCCGTTCAGCGCAAGCAGCTTTAAGGGATAGGCGGTTGGCCCCGCAACCGGACTCTTTTCGACTTTCGTCGCTAACATGCGCTGGTTAGGTTCGGCGGGCAGGTATCCGGGGGGATGAATGAGCAGTAAGTTGGCCAGTGTCACACCGATGATGGCGCAATTCCTGGAAATCAAGGAAGGGCATCCCGATGCCCTGTTGTTCTACCGGATGGGCGATTTCTACGAGTTGTTTTTCGACGACGCGGTGGCCGCGGCCGAGGCTCTGGATATCGCCCTGACTAAACGCGGAAAACACCTGGGCGAAGACATCCCCATGTGCGGCGTGCCCGTGCATTCCGCCGAGGGCTACCTGCTGACCCTGATACGCAAGGGGTTCCGGGTCGCGGTTTGCGAACAAATGGAAGACCCGGCAGAAGCCAAGAAACGTGGACCGAAGGCGGTGGTCAAGCGCGAGGTCGTGCGTCTGGTCACGCCCGGCACCTTGACCGAAGAAAGCCTGCTGGATGCACGGCGCCACAATTTCCTGGCCGCCTTTGCCGAGGTCAGAGGACAATCGGCGTTGGCCTGGGCGGACATATCGACCGGCAGCCTGTCGGTCATGACCTGTGCCCCGGTTGCGCTTGGCCCTGAACTGGCGCGGCTTGCCCCGCGCGAAGTGCTGGTTTCGGAAAGCGGCGAAGGTGAATTCGGGCCGATCATCGAAGACTCCGGGGCCTCGCTGACGGTTCTGGGCAACGCGGCATTCGACAGCACCAACGGCGGTTCCCGCCTGTGCAGGCTCTATTCAGTGGATTCTCTCGACGGGTTCGGCACGTTCGAGCGACACGAAATCGCGGCGCTTGCCGCCGTGGTCGAATACCTTGAGATCACGCAGAAGGGAAAGCTGCCGCTGCTTCGCCCCCCTACGAAGGAACATCGTGACGGGGCAATGCAAATCGACGCGGCGACCCGCCGGTCCCTGGAACTGACCAGCGCCATGACGGGCGGGCGGACCGGATCCCTGCTGGGAGTGATTGATCGGACCGTCACGGCCCCCGGTGCGCGCCTTCTGGAACGGCGGCTTTCGGCACCATCGCGATCCCTTGACGTTGTCAGGGCGCGTCTGGATTCCGTTGAATACGCCACTGGCCGGCCCGAACTGGTCGAGGCCATGCGCAGTATCCTGAAATCAGTTCATGACCTGGATCGTGCCTTGTCGCGCCTCGCGCTCGATCGGGGCGGTCCTAGGGACATGGCCGCGGTCCGGAATTCCATCGGGGCCGCGCACGACCTGCACGGTCTGCTCCCGGACGACATGCCGGACCACCTCGCCCAAGCGCGCAACGGGCTTGCCGGGCTGGACGAGCTTGGCGCGCTTCTGGGCGGCGCGCTGGTCGCCGAGCCACCCCTTCTTGCCCGCGACGGTGCCTTTATCGCGGCCGGGTATGACGAAGAACTCGACGAGTTTCGCAAGTTGCGAGACGAGGGACGATCCGTCATTGCCGGTCTGCAAACGGACTACGCCAAACAGGCGGATATCGCCTCACTCAAGATCAAGCACAACAACGTCTTGGGTTACTTTATCGAAACCACTGCGACCCATGCCAAGAAGATGATGGAGCCGCCCCTGTCGGAAACCTTCATCCACCGGCAGACCACTGCAAACCAGGTGCGATTCACGACCCTTGAACTGAGCGAGCTCGAAACCCGAATCCTTAACGCCGGTGGACGGGTTCTGGAAATTGAAAAGCGGCTCTATTTCAGCCTGAGAGAGCGGATTTTGGAAGAGGCGGCGCAGATCTCGACCCTGGCCCGCGCGTTTGCCGAACTCGACGTCCTTTCGGCCTTGGCCAAACTGGCACGCGAGGAAGACTGGGCCCGGCCCGTTGTCGACGACAGCCGGGACTTCAGTATCGAGGGCGGTCGCCACCCGGTCGTCGAGGCCGCGCTGAAGAAGGAAGGTACGCCCTTTGTGGCAAATGATTGCGACCTGACCGAACAATCCATGTGGCTGCTGACCGGGCCAAACATGGCGGGTAAATCCACCTTTCTGCGACAGAATGCCCTGATCGCGGCGTTGGCGCAAACCGGGTCATTCGTGCCCGCAAGATCGGCCCGGATCGGCCTGGTCAGCCAGATCTTCAGCCGTGTCGGCGCTTCGGATGACCTGGCGCGGGGGCGATCGACCTTCATGGTCGAAATGGTCGAGACCGCCGCCATTCTGAACCAGGCCGATAACCGGGCGCTGGTCATTCTGGATGAGATCGGGCGTGGAACATCAACCTATGACGGGCTGTCCATCGCCTGGGCGACATTGGAACATTTGCACGAGGTGAATCGATGCCGCAGCCTGTTTGCCACCCATTACCATGAACTGACCGCCCTTTCGGCCCGTTTGGACGGGGTGGAAAACGCAACCGTGCGCGTCAAGGAATGGGAAGGTGAAGTGATCTTCTTGCACGAAGTTAAACGCGGCACTGCCGATGGCAGTTATGGCGTGCAGGTTGCACGGCTAGCCGGCCTGCCGATGCAGGTCGTCGAACGCGCAAAGGTGGTGTTGGACATGCTGGAAAAGGGCGATCGCGAAAACGGACGCGGACCCGACACCTTGATCGATGAATTGCCGCTGTTTTCCGCCACCCCGGCACCGCCCCCGCTGAAACCGGCTGCCGGGTCCGAGGTCGAAGCAAGATTGGAACAGGTGCTTCCCGACAACCTGACGCCGCGGGAAGCGCTTGACCTGGTCTACGAGCTGAAATCGCTCACGAAGCCGGAGTAGAACTGACGCCGACCTGGGCCGGGCGCAACAGGCGATCGTGCAGCATAAAGCCAGTGGCTGAGACCTGAATGATCTCACCCGCCTTGGTGTTGGGCACCGGAGCCTCGAACATCGCCTCGTGGTTTTGCGGATCGAACTTGTCACCCAGTTCGGGTTGAATCGGGGTGATCCCATGTTTTTCGAAGACCTTGAGCAGCTCGCGCATGGTCAGCTGGACCCCTTCTAGCAGCGCTTTGTCGAACTCGCTGACGTCGTCCCCATCCTGGCGCAAGGCGCGTTCGAGGTTGTCATAGACCGGCAAGAGATCGCGCGCGAGACGTGATCCGCCATAATTCTCGGCTTCGCGGCGGTCGCGTTCGGCCCGTTTGCGCGTGTTTTCGGCGTCGGCCAAGGCGCGAATATAGGCATCTTTCAGCTCGGCGTTTTCTGCGCGCAGCGCCTCGATCTCGTCGCCTTCCTCGGCCAATTCATCCAGGGACATGGGCTCGTCGGTCATGTCTTCCGTGGCCTCGTCCGTAATCTGCTCTTCCGGTTTCGCTGTGCTCATAGTCGCCTTCCTATCCGCGGTTGGAGATCAGTCGCCCCACCAACTGCGCGGTGTAATCCACAATCGGCACGATCCGTCCATAGTTCAGACGGGTCGGCCCGATGACGCCAACGGCGCCAACGATCTTTCGATCAGCGTTCATATATGGAGACACCACCAAAGATGAACCCGAAAGTGAGAAAAGCTTGTTCTCGGACCCGATAAAAATGCGCACGCCGTCACCTGTTTCCGCCAGATCCAGGAAATCAACGATGTCCTGCTTGCGTTCGAGATCGTCGAACAGGATGCGAATGCGATCCAGATCGGTTTCGTCCTGGTCCGAGATCAGGTTTCCGCGTCCGCGGACAATCAAGCGTTCGGATGATTCGCCCGGGTTCTCCCAGATGGCCGCGCCGTTTTCCACCAGCTCCCGCGCGAGGGAATCGATCTCTTGCCGGCGTTTGTCGATCTCGCGGGCAATGGCCTTGCTCAGCTCGGCAAGGGTGCGCCCCTCGGCGATGGCGTTGATGAAGTTCGCCGCTTCGCGCATCGACGACGGTGTTTGCCCCGGCGGCGGCGTGAAAACGCGGTTTTCGACATGGCCATCGGCATAGACCAGCACGACCAGCGCCCTGTCCGGTCCAAGGTTGACGAAGTCGATATGCTTGATCGGGGCTTCGTGTTTTGGCGTCAGCACCAGGCTTGCCCCTTGGGTCACCCCCGACAGGGCCGCCCCGATCCGGTCCAGGGCGCCGGACACGTCCTGATCATTGCCGCCCAGGGTTCCATCGATGCGGGCGCGGTCCTGACCATCCATTTCACCCACCTCGAGAAGGCCGTCAACGAACATTCGCAGCCCAAGCTCTGTCGGCACTCTGCCCGCGCTGATGTGCGGACTGTCCAGAAGGCCCAGAAATTCGAGGTCCTGCATCACGTTCCGGATCGTCGCGGCGCTGACTTTTTCCGTCAGCGATCGGGTCAGCGTGCGCGATCCCACCGGTGCACCTGTATCTAGGTACCCCTCGACCACGCGACGAAACACTTCGCGAGAACGTTCGTTGAGTTCAGTGATGGATGGTGTCTGTTCGGCCATTCCGCTGCCTCAGGTTCGGTCGGTCACATTAAATCCGGCGCTCGGGCAAGGTCAATCGGGGTTGGAATTGCAGAGCAGGGGGCGTATCCCGAGCCCACAATGAACAAGGATGTGAACATGCGACCCTCTGGACGTAATTTGGATGAGATGCGGCCGATTTCAATCGAAACCGGTGTCACGAAACACGCGGAAGGGTCCTGTCTGATCCGATGCGGGGATACGCATGTCATGTGCACCGCTTCGATCGAGGAACGCGTTCCGCCCTTTATCAAGGGATCCGGCCTCGGCTGGGTCACGGCCGAATACGGCATGCTGCCCCGCTCGACCGGAAGCCGGATGCGGCGTGAAGCTACCGCCGGAAAACAGGGCGGGCGCACGGTGGAAATCCAGCGCCTGATCGGACGCAGCCTGCGGGCCGGGACAGACCGCGTCGCGTTGGGAGAGCGCCAGATCACCGTGGACTGCGACGTGATCCAGGCGGATGGCGGCACGCGCTGCGCGGCGATCACCGGCGGCTGGGTCGCGCTCAAGCTGGCGGTACAAAGGCTGATCAAGGCCGGTGAATTGGCCCATGATCCCCTGGAAGTTCCGGTCGCGGCGGTCAGCTGCGGGATCTATGCGGGGCAACCCGTTCTTGATCTGGATTATCCCGAAGACAGCGAGGCGGGCGTGGATGGAAACTTCGTCATGACCGGCGACCAGATGATCGAAGTCCAGATGTCGGCCGAGGGGTCGACCTTTTCGCGTGACCAGATGGATGAATTGATGGGACTGGCCCAGAAAGGCGTCGCAGAACTCGGCCGTGCGCAGATGGAGGCATTGGGGTGACGCGGCGATTCAAGGATCGGGACCTCTTGGTCGCGACCCATAACCGGGGCAAGTTGGAAGAGATCGCCGATCTGTTGGCGCCCTTCAACGTGACAGTCTCGTCGAATGCCGATCATGGCCTTCCGGAACCGGAGGAAACCGAAACCACCTTTGTCGGCAATGCCCGCATCAAGGCACATGCCGGGGTCAAGGCAACCGGCCTGCCTGCATTGGCCGATGACAGTGGCATTACGGTCGATGGGCTGGACGGCGCGCCCGGTGTGCATACCGCGGATTGGGCAGAGGGACCCGATGGGCGCGACTTTCATCGCGCGATGACCCAAACCTGGGACCGGCTGAACGCGCGCGATGCGCCCGAGCCTCGATTGGCTCAATTCCGTTGCACCCTCGTTCTAGCCTGGCCTGACGGTCATGACGAGGTTTTCGAGGGCGTCATGCCGGGACGGATCGTCTGGCCGATGCGGGGCCACCAAGGGCATGGATATGATCCGATCTTTCAGCCCGATGGGTATGACGTGACATTCGGGGAAATGGACCGATGGAAAAAGAACCGGATCAGTCACCGTGCGCGCGCCTTCGAGAAGTTGATTGAGGGTTGCTTTGCCTGACCCGGGGTTCGGCATCTACATCCATTGGCCGTTCTGCCAGGCCAAATGCCCGTATTGCGACTTCAACTCTCATGTCCAGGCCAAAATCGATCAGGAGGTGTGGACCGAAGCGTATCTGAAGGAGCTTGACCGGGTCGCCAGTGAAACCTCGGACCGCCTTGTTCGGTCGGTGTTTTTCGGGGGTGGCACACCGAGCTTGATGGACGGTCGAACCGTGGACCGGATTCTGGACCGAATCCAGCGCAACTGGCGGTTCGAGAACGACGTTGAGATCACTTTGGAAGCAAACCCGACCTCGGTTGAGGCCTCGCGATTTGCTGCCTTTCGCGCAGCGGGGGTGAATCGGGTTTCACTTGGGTTGCAGGCCCTCGACGATGTGGATTTGCGTCGGCTTGGCCGGCTTCATACTGTGCGCGAGGGGCTGGATGCCCTTGACGTGGCACGCAGCGCTTTCGACCGGGTCAGTTTCGACCTGATCTATGCGCGTCAGGATCAGACTGTTGACGCATGGTCTTCCGAGCTGGCCTATGCGCTGACTTTCGCGCCCACGCATCTTTCTCTCTACCAGTTGACGATCGAACCGGGCACAGCCTTCGGCGAGAGATTTTCCCGCGGTGGTTTACATGGTTTGCCGGACGAGGATCAGGGCGCGGATTTATGGGATATAACCCAAGACCTGACCGAAGAGGCCGGGCTTCCAGCCTATGAAGTGTCCAATCATGCCCACCCGGGCCATGAAAGCCGGCACAACCTGATCTATTGGCTGGCTGGTGACTATGTCGGTGTTGGTCCGGGCGCCCACGGACGGCTAACGCTGGGAGGGGCCCGCTGGGCCACCGAGGCCTTGAGCAATCCCCAAGCATGGTTGAGTGCGGTGGAAAATGCCCAAGCAGAATACCGTTCTGTCCTGACTCCCTTGGACGTTCGTAAAGAACGGTTTCTGATGGGCTTGCGGCTGGCTGACGGAATACAGGTCTCCTCCGAGGAAATATCTTATTTATATAACACTATCAGATACTTAGAAGATATCAATTTGATCGATCTGGAGGATGAAAGGCTGATTGTTACCGCGGCGGGCCGGCCGGTCCTGAATGCAATTCTGGAGCGGCTACTATCTGACTAGCCGCCCGACAAAAGCCGAAGCAGGTCGTCAAGTTGAGCAAGATCGCGGTACGTCAAAGTCAGCTTTCCCTTTTCACCACCCGGCGCGTGGTCGATCTGAACCGACATGCCCAGATGTGCGGCGAGCTCTTTTTCGATCTGCTTCGTATCCGCATCCTTTTCCGGGGTTCCCGCACGTGCCTTCTTTTTAGCGGGCTTCGAAGAGGTCAGTTTTTCCGCTTGCCGAACCGATAGCCCCTCTTTGATGATCTTCCGTGCCAGGTCGAGCGCATTGTCCTTCCCCACGAGGGCGCGCGCATGTCCGGCGGAAAGACGACCGTCGGTTACGAATGACTGAACCTCTTTCGGCAAAGTCAGAAGCCGCAAGAGGTTGGCGATGTGGCTACGGCTTTTGCCGAGAGCAGAAGCAATATCTTCCTGCGTCCGGTCAAATCGATCCATCAATTGACGATAGCCGGTCGCTTCGTCCACCGCATTGAGGTCCGCGCGCTGAATGTTCTCGATGATTGCGAATTCCAGTACCTCGGTATCTGACAATTCCCGAATAAGGACCGGGAGGTCGTGCAACCCGGCCTTTTGGGCCGCACGCCAGCGGCGTTCGCCGGCGACGATCTCGAACATCGAGTCCGGCGCTTCTCGTACGATAAGAGGTTGGATTATCCCTTTGGAACGGATCGAATCGGCCAGTTCTTTAAGGGCATCTTCGTCGAAACTGCGTCGGGGCTGCTCAGGATTTGGCCGGATCTTCTCGATGGGGACGGTCCGGTCGGGGTTCGCCGTAGCTGCGACCTGATCTGTCGCCGTCGACTCCTGGGCAACGACATCAGACATAAGCGAAGACAGGCCTCGCCCCAATCCTCTTGATCGGTTCTTATTATCGCTCATCCTGTCCGCCTTTCCGGCATGGGCGCCTCTCGTTCGATGATTTCCTGCGCCAGATCCAAATAAGCCTGGCTGCCCTTGGAGCTTGGATCGTAATCCATGACCGAAAGCGCATAAGAGGGAGCTTCGCTAAGCCTCACGTTTCTTGGTATCATCGTCTTGAAGACTAGATCCTGCAGGTTCTCTCGCGCATCGATTTCAACCTGCTGGCATAGATTGTTGCGTTGGTCATACATGGTCAACACAACACCTTCGATGCGCAGATTGGGATTTGCGGCTTGACGCACCTCACGAATGGTCAACATGAGCTGCGAAAGTCCTTCGAGGGCAAAGAACTCACTTTGTAGGGGCACGACAATAGAGTGTGCGGCGACCATGGCGTTGACGGTTAGAATGTTGAGCGATGGTGGGCAGTCAATCAGGATGTAATCTAACTGCAGTCTGTCCATGGACGGCTGGCGTAGTGCATCATGAAGAACGAAGCTGCGCTTTTCATTTGAAATCAGGTTGATATCCGCCGAACTGAGATCGGTGGTTGCCGGAATCAGTATCAAACCCTCTACGCTGGTATGCTGTGCGGCCTCGACCGGTGTGGCGTCCCCGAAGATCAGCTCATAGGTCGTGACATCCCGATCGTCCATGCCGAGGCCGGTTGACGCGTTACCTTGGGGATCAAGATCGACCAGCAACACCCGCCGCCCGGAACGTGCAAGCGCGGCGCCAAGGTTGATTGCAGTCGTCGTCTTGCCAACTCCGCCTTTCTGGTTGGCGATGGCGATGATCTTGGGATCGGTCGTACGGCTAAGGTCCACGTCGGTTTATCCTTGAAAGTCGGAGGATGCGGGCGTCTGGGCTAGTGATACTGGGAAGGGCGTCGTGCTCAAAGTCCCAATTCTTCCGGGCGACTGAAATTTCTTCCAGATACCCTCTGCCTTTTGGAAAAAGCGCGATACCGTCCATCCGGAGCATGGGGTGTGCATAGGCCAGCAGTTTGTCCAGAGGCGCCAAGGCGCGGGCCGAAACGACGTCTGACTGGGGCAGGACGGCGCGTTCGATCCTGGTGTTGAGCACCTCCGCGCGAAGGTCGAGTTCTCTCACCGCTGACCTGAGAAAGCTGCACTTCCTTCGGTCGCTTTCGATCAAGCTAACCTTTTGCGGCCCATCCGCCAGAATGGCGATCACGAGCCCGGGATAGCCGCCGCCACTTCCCATATCGGTCCATGTTGACCACGAATCCTGCGAAAGCATGAATAGCTGCGCGGAATCCCGAATGTGCCGGTTCTGAATGTCTTGCACCGTGTTACGAGAGATCAGATTGATCTTCGCCGTCCATTTCAAAGTGAGTTCGGAGAGGGCCGCTAGCTTTTGTGCTGTTTCACGTGAAACATTCAGGCCCGGGATTCCGAGATCTTCCATCAGGATGCCTTCGTGCGGGTCCGGCGCTTGCGAACCACGGCCACCAAGAGAGTAAGTGCCGCCGGTGTCATACCCTCGATCCGGCCCGCTTGGCCGATCGTTTCCGGACGGATGTGGTCGAGCTTCGTCGCCAATTCTCCCGACAACCCGGGTAGCCCGATGAAGTCGAGGTCGGCAGGCAGCTCAAGCGCCTCATCTTTACGAAGTAGTGCAACATCTTTCATTTGGCGTTCCACATAATGCTGATATAGCGCATTGGTGGACACCTGTTGCACGATCAAGGGATCGAACGGCGGCTGACCTGGGTCAAGAAACTGCTCTATATCATCAAATCTGGTGCCGGAGATCGAAAGGGCATCATACAACGACCTCTTGGGACCATCACGATTGACCTTGACGCCAACACCAGCCAATTCGCGAGAAGTGACCGTCTTTTCACGAAGCCTACCGGCTAGATCAGAAACCTCTTGCGATTTCTTCTGAAACTTGGCCCAGCGTTCATCTCCTATACAACCACCAGCGTGACCGATTTCCGTCAGCCGCGCATCTGCATTATCCGCACGCAGGGCGAGCCTGTACTCTGCACGAGATGTGAACATTCGGTACGGTTCCGTTACACCCCGGGTCACCAAGTCATCGACCATGACGCCAATGTAGGAATTCGCTCTGTCGAAACGGATCGCGTCTCTGCCCAAGACCTGCGCGGCAGCTGCGAGCCCAGCAACCAAGCCCTGGGCAGCAGCTTCTTCATAGCCGGTCGTCCCGTTGATCTGGCCCGCCAGGAACAAGCCGGGCATCACCCGCAATTCCAAGCGCGAATTCAGGCTACGCGGATCGACATAATCATACTCGATTGCATATCCAGGCTGCAGAATACGGGCGTCTTTCAGACCACTCATGGAATGAACGTAGGACTCTTGCACAGAAGCAGGCAACGATGTCGATATACCATTCGGATAAACGGTGTGGTCGTTGAGACCTTCAGGTTCCAGAAAAACCTGGTGCGATTCCTTACCCTCGAAGCGAACTACTTTGTCCTCGATCGACGGGCAATACCGCGGACCGACCCCTTCGATCGTTCCGCCATACATTGCCGAGCGATCAAGATTCTCTCGGATTATCTCATGAGTTTGGCTGTTGGTATGGGTGATACCGCAGGCAATCTGCCGCACGAAAGGTTTGTCGTGCAGGAAACTGAAAAGAACCGGCTCTTCGTCCGCTTCCTGTCGATCGAGTCCGTCCCAATCAATTGTCCGCCCATCCAGCCGGGGTGGTGTTCCCGTCTTCAACCGGCCAAGCATAAGGCCAAGGTCATCCAGCCTTTCCGCGAGGCGAATGGACGGATCCTCTCCCATTCGACCGGCGGGACGCTGTTCATCTCCGATATGTATCACGCCACGGAGAAAGGTGCCTGTCGTTAGCACAACTCGTTTGGCCGGAACCTCGCTCCCGTCCGCCAAAACGACACCTCTCGCCTCGCCATCTCGAACCAAAAGGTCGATGACCTCGCCCTGGATAACGTCTAGTCCCGGCCTCGCTTTGACCTCCGCCAGCATCGACTCCCGATACAGCGCACGGTCTGCCTGCGTTCTCGGTCCTTGCACGGCCGGTCCCTTGCGCCGATTCAAAAGGCGGAATTGGATTCCGGCCCGGTCGGCGACGCGACCCATGACGCCGTCCAATGCGTCGATCTCGCGAACCAGATGACCTTTTCCCAAACCGCCGATAGCGGGATTGCAAGACATGACGCCAATACCTTTGTGCGACAAAGTCACCAACGCAGTCGATACACCCATCCGTGCAGAGGCATGCGCAGCCTCGACACCGGCATGTCCACCCCCAACAACAATGACATCGTAGTTCGAATGTTTCACGTGAAACACCCCTCACTTTCCGATACAGAAGCTGCTGAATATTTCATCCAACAGAGATTCCACGTCAATTCGGCCAACCAACGTGTCCAGCGACCTGGAGGCACTCCGCACATCCTCCGCCAGAAGGTCCACCATCTCGATATCACCCTGGTCGATTTTCTCCAAGACAACGCCGATCATGTGGCTTCCATCTCGCAGCGCACTTGCGTGGCGGGCGCGCGTCGCCGCACCGGCCGATCTCAAACGACCCTCAAGAATGCTCGCAACCTGATCCACCAACCAATCAACGCCCAGTCCTGTGAGACCAGAGATCCCTACCATTCCACTGAAACGCTTCGTATCTGCCTTGCCGATCAGGACGATGTCATCCTCTAGGCGGGGCTCAGCAGCTTCCGTGTCCGACGACACAAGGTGAATTCGAAGATCGGCACGCGCCGCCCGCTTCCGAGCAAGATCAATCCCAAGTCTTTCAACCTCGTCATCAGCGTCACGAAGCCCCGCCGTATCCAGCATCGTCACCGGAATACCCCTAAGGTCCATTCTAACCTCGATGACATCCCGGGTCGTCCCGGCATGTTCCGACGTAATCGCAGCCTCTCGGCCGGCCAACCTGTTCAGCAGGGTCGACTTCCCGATATTGGGCGGGCCGACGATAGCGACTTCGAAACCTTCGCGGACCCGCTCTCTGATTTCGGTCCCTTGCGCCTCACGTTCTAATTCCGAATGCACGGACGACAACAATTCCCTTACCTCGGGAAAAACATCTGCCGGCACATCTTCTTCGGCAAAATCTATCGTGGCTTCCAATAGCGCCGCAGCCCTTACGAGACGTTTGCGCCAACTTTCCACCAGGTCGCCGATCGCCCCGTCCAATACGCGGACCGCTTGCCGCCGCTGCTCTTCCGTTTCGGCATCGATCAGATCCGCAAGCCCTTCGACTTGGGCCATATCCAGCTGACCGGTCTCCAACGCCCGTCGTGTAAATTCCCCAGGTTCCGCTTGCCTGAAACCAGCCTCTCCAAGCCGTGACAGAATTCGCGCGACGATCGCGCTCGACCCGTGCAGATGAAACTCCACGACCGGATCGCCAGTAAAGCTTCGGCCGTTTGCGAAAGCCAGGACAAAGGCAATATCGATGAGGCTGCCATCGAAATCGATCAATCGCGCGACGCGGCGGTCCGTCGGTTGTAGATCGACGCCAAGCAATCGTCCGGCATCCAAGGCTGCGGGCCCTGATACCCGCACAATAGATACCCCGGCCTTGCCCGGGGCCGTGGCCTGGGCAAAAATGGTATCCATGCTTAACCTCTTGAAAAAATTATGTATTCATGGAGTCGAAGAAGTCGGAATTCGTCTTCGTCTGTTTTAGCTTGGAAATCAGAAACTCGATCGCATCGGTCGTCCCCATCGGGTTCAAGATCCGCCGAAGCACAAAGGTCTTCTGAAGATCGACCTTGTCGACAAGAAGGTCTTCCTTCCTGGTACCCGATTTGAGGATGTCCATGGCGGGGAAGACGCGCTTGTCAGCCACCTTGCGGTCCAGGACGATCTCGCTGTTGCCGGTCCCCTTGAACTCTTCAAAGATAACCTCGTCCATACGGCTGCCCGTATCGATCAGCGCCGTCGCAATGATCGTCAGCGATCCACCCTCTTCGATATTCCGCGCCGCGCCGAAAAAGCGTTTCGGCCGTTGCAAGGCATTGGCATCCACACCACCCGTCAAGACCTTGCCCGAGCTCGGCACCGTGGTGTTGAACGCCCGACCAAGGCGCGTGATCGAGTCCAGCAGAATGACCACATCCCGTTTGTGTTCCACCAGGCGCTTGGCCTTTTCAATGACCATCTCAGAAACCGCCACGTGCCGCGAAGCCGGTTCATCGAAGGTCGAAGAAATGACCTCACCTTTAACCGACCGCTGCATATCAGTCACTTCCTCCGGGCGTTCATCGATCAGAAGAACGATCAGGTAGCACTCTGGATGATTATGCTCGATCGAATGCGCGATGTTCTGCAACAGAACGGTTTTACCCGTCCGCGGCGGTGCCACGATAAGTGACCGTTGACCTTTGCCAATCGGCGCAACCAGGTCGATGATCCGGGCCGAACGATCCTTTATCGTAGGATCGTCCTCAATCTCCATGTTCAGTCTTTCATCCGGATAGAGCGGCGTCAGATTGTCGAATGCCACCTTGTGCTTCGCCTTTTCCGGTTCGGAGAAGTTGATCGACTCGACCGCGATCAGCGCGAAGTAACGTTCGTTGTCGTTGGGTTCCTTGATTACCCCTTCAACGGTATCCCCGGTACGAAGAGAGAACTTCTTGATCATCTCGGGGCTGACATAGATGTCGTCGGGACCCGGAAGGTAGTTTGCCTCTGGCGATCGCAGAAATCCGAAGCCGTCCTGCAGGACTTCAAGAACGCCATCGCCACCGATGATCCAACCGTCATCCGCCCGCTCACGCAGGATTGAGAACATCATGTCCCCTTTTCGCATGGTCGAGGCGTTCTCGATTTCGAGTTGCTCGGCCATGGAAAGCAGATCCTTGGGACTCTGGGCCTTCAGATCGGCCAGATTCAAACGATGTTCAGACAATGGTCTTCTCCTACCGACCCAGTCGGCACTCTCGGTCTTCAAAGGGAATTCAGCGTTCCGGACGGAACAGGTAGGAGCTAAGCACTTACCGAAGCCAAGTCAAGCGAGGTGAACACTAGCTCGCTTTGCCGAACCCCTTCAAAAACAACAAAGGATTCTTGTAAGATTGTAGTTGTTGTGGCGCAGAGGATAAGCCAGCGATAGCGACATATCCTCAGATTTGCCCACAATCGATCATCCCTTAAAGCTTAGGAAGATCAGATGATGAAATATCTAAATTATTGATATTATTTGTTTATTAGTGGCATTACCGACAGAGATCAGTGTTGTGTGGGCGCATGAACTCTGACTCATCAAGACTTTTCCACAGGGCCGATTCCTCCTTGTCCCGCGTGGATAAACCGGGGGAACATTGGGACAAGACCACATCTGTCCGGAACCGCCACATCAAGGTTGGTTGGTCCACTGTTTGCTCCTCTGTTTTCCCACGATATTGCACACGAGGATATCCACATGACTGAGCCACTTTTTCTTGCGTCCGCGTCGTCGATCCGCTCGAAAATGCTCGGTGACGCCGGCGTTTCGCACGAATCGATTCCCGCCAAGATCGACGAGGAAGCGACCAAGGCTGCCCTTCTATCAGAGGAGGCGCCCCCACGTGATATCGCCGACACCCTGGCCGAGATGAAGGCGCGCAAGGTTTCGGCGAAACACCCTGCGGCGCTCGTCTTGGGCTGTGACCAAGTTTTGTCTTTCAACAAGTCACTGCTATCGAAACCTGCAAGTCCGGATGAGGCACGCGCGCAGCTCACCGCCTTGCGGGGCAAGACACATCAGCTTCTGTCAGCCGCGGTGCTTTACGGGGAGGGCGAACCGCTCTGGCGCCATGTCGGTGTTGCCCGCCTGACAATGCGGGACTTCAGCGATGCCTACCGCGACGACTATGTCGATCGAAACTGGGACAGCATTCGCTGGTCCGTGGGTGGCTACAAGATCGAAGAGGAAGGCGTCAGGCTTTTCAGCAACATCGTCGGGGATCATTTCACCATACAGGGTCTGCCGCTTCTGGAACTCTTGTCATATCTGACGCTTCGCGGAACATTGCCGGCATGACGGATCCTCACATTCCCCTGGCCGGTGTTCTTGGCAACCCTGTCGCACATTCAAAATCGCCCCGACTGTTTCGTCATTGGCTTCGGCAATACGGGCGTGACGGATATTACGTACCGATCCGGGTCCAGGAAAAAGATCTTGAAAGCGTTGTTCGAACTCTGCCTGCCATGGGTTTTGCAGGTGTGAATGTGACGATTCCACACAAGGTCAAGGTTCTGGAAATTGCCGATCTGGTCACCGACCGCGCCACCTTGATCGGCGCTGCGAATACCCTGATTTTTCGACGTGATGGCAAGATTCACGCGGATAACACGGATGGCTATGGTTTCATCGCCAATCTTCAGCAGAATGCGCCCGGATGGAAACCTGACAGCGGACCGGCCGCCGTTCTGGGCGCTGGCGGTGCAGCGCGTGCGATACTCTCATCCTTGATCGAAGTGGGCGTGAAAGAGATCTTCCTTAGCAATCGCACAAGGCCGCGCGCCGAGGCGTTGAAATCAGATTTCGGTTCCCGCATCACGGTGGTTGACTGGGTCCAGGCCGGCAACATGCTGGAAGACTGCGCGACCGTCGTGAATACGACATCGCTCGGCATGACCGGCCAACCGGAATTGAGAGTGCCCCTCGATGGTCTGCAACGGGGGACGGTTGTGACCGACCTTGTATATTCCCCGCTGCAAACGCGCCTGTTGCGGACAGCAAAGGAGGCTGGCTGTGTTACGGTCGATGGTTTGGGTATGCTCCTGCATCAGGCCGTGCCCGGGTTCGAACGGTGGTTCGGCGTCCGGCCCGATGTCGATGTCGACACCCGAGCCGCGGTCCTGGAATGACCTGCCTGATCGGCCTGACCGGCTCCATCGGAATGGGGAAAAGCACCACGGCACAGATGTTCGCCGACGAAGGCGTACCGGTCTGGGATGCCGACGCGGCGGTGCATCGGTTGTATTCCAAGGGCGGCAAGGCGGTTCCCGAAATCGCACGGGCCATGCCGGATGCCATCGTTGATGGTGCCGTCAGTAGGGACCGGCTCAAGCAGATCCTGCAGTCCGATCCAAAGATGTATGCGCGGCTGGAATCCATCGTTCATCCGCTCGTAGCGAAGGACCGCGAAGAATTTCGCGCGACGCATGACGGCGCGCCTTTCGTTCTGTTCGATATTCCTCTGCTGTTCGAAACCGACGCGGACGAATGGCTTGACGTGACCATTAGTGTCACCGCCCCACCTGCTGTGCAGAAGACCCGGGTGCTGTCCCGGCCCGGAATGACCGAGGATCAGTTCCGTGCCATCCTGTCGCGGCAGATGCCGGATGCTGAAAAGCGCGCCCGCGCCGACCATGTCATCGAAACCATGACTCTTGACGAGGCGCGCTCGTCCGTAAGATCAATCCTGAGAGAGTTGGGGGCCAACCATGCGTGAAATCGTTCTCGATACCGAAACCACGGGCTTCGAACCCGGTCAGGGCGACCGGCTTGTCGAAATCGGTGCTGTCGAACTGTTCAATCATATGCCCACTGGTCGAACCTATCATCAATATATCAATCCACAGCGTGACATGCCGCAATCGGCCTTCGAGGTTCACGGCATCGGTCCCGACCTTCTTGATCCGCCGCGGGCGGCGGTCGCTGGCCAGGTCACGCTCAAGGACAAGCCGCTTTTCGCGGCGGTTGGCCAGGCGTTCCTTGATTTCATCGGTGACGCCAAGCTGGTGATCCACAATGCCGCCTTCGACATAAAGTTTCTCAATGCCGAACTGGGTTGGGCTGGATTGGGCGAGATTCCGTGGGAACAGGCGGTCGATACGCTGGACATGGCGAGACGGAAATATCCCGGTTCGCCGGCCTCCCTCGATGCACTCTGCCGGCGGTTCAGCATCGACAACACCGCACGCACGCTTCATGGCGCGTTGCTCGACAGTGAAATCCTGGCCGAAGTCTACCTTGAACTGATTGGTGGGCGTCAGCCCGGCCTTGTCCTGTCTAGTGGCGCAAGGGATACACGGGCGGTGGCGACGGACGATGACTGGCGCGCGATGCCCCGGCCACAGCCGTTGCAACCCCGCCTGACCGAAATGGAACAGGACGCCCACGCCGCGTTCATCGAAACGCTTGGCGAGAACGCCCTCTGGAAAAAGCTGGACACCTGAAGATCAGGCGTCGGTCTTCTGCTGCGCGCGCTGGGCCAGCTGCTGGCGATAGAGCGCCAGGAAATCGATCTGTTCCAGGTTCAGCGGTGGAAAGCCGCCGTCGCGCGTTACGTCACTGACGATACGGCGCACGAACGGGAAGGTCTGGCGCGGGCATTCGATCAGAAGAAACGGGTGCAGCTGTTCCTCGGGGACGCCCTCGATGTGAAAGATCCCGGCATAGTCCAGCTCCAGCAAGAACAAGGTCTTGTCGGAGCCCTGGTTGGTCGATGTCACCTTTAACTTGGTGATCACCTCGTACTGGTTTTCGGCGCCACGCTTACGCCCGTCCAGGCTGACCTCGACCTTGATTTCAGGCTTTACCTCGCCGTCAATGCCGGTCTGGGCCATCACGTTTTCAAAGGACATGTCCCGTGTGTACTGCGCAAGGATGCGTTGCTTGATCTGGGGGGATTGCTGTTCGGTGGTGGCGGCGGATTCTTCGGCCGCGCCGTTTTCGTTCTCGGCCATCTGGGCGCTCCTGGTTGAATGGGTCGAAGGCTTCGTATCAGCGGAATGTGCCAGCCTCAATGCTTGGTCCAGCCTGACCCGTTGTGATTGGGGCGATGCTCGTTCGGAATATCCTCGAACTCGGCATCGACCACCTTGTCGCGGGGCTTGCGGGCGGCGGACGGATCGGTATCCGCGGGGCCGGGACCCATCTGGAACGACTGCATACGGACCCGCGATCTAGCCCATTTGAAGACCCTATGACGAACGCCCGGCACAAGCAGGGCGAAGCCAACCGCATCCGTGAAAAAGCCAGGCGTCAGAAGCAGGGCGCCCGAAAACAGGATCATCGCTCCATGTGCAAGGGGCTCCGAAGGGTCAGTCAACTCCTCCATAGAACGCCGTAGGCGATCCATTGCCATCGCGCCTTGGCTGCGCACCATCGCGGCACCGATGATCGCCGTAGCAATCACGATGAACAACGTCCATCCAAGCCCGATCAGGCCACCGAGCTGGATGAAGAGCGTGATCTCGATCAGCGGAATCGCGATGAAGAGTAGAAAAAGCGGCATGATCGTCCTCCAAACGGCGGAACTTGAAGGGCCCCAAGGTGGACTTGGCCCGGTTGCCACCTTACATAGGTTCGACAGGCCGTTGTTGCTACATCCGCGAGAGAGATATCCATGAATTCGCCCATTCTACAGCTTCTTGTCCTTGCCGGGATTGCCATCTTCCTGATCCTTCGGCTGCGGAGCGTTCTGGGAACGCGTGAGGGGTTCGAAAAACCGCCCGTCCCGCGGCAGCAGGACAATGGCCGCCAGGCGCCTGAGCTGGAAGTTATCGAAAGCGGCCCGGATCACGACATTATCGATAATGTCCCCGAAGACAGCGACGCGGCCAAGGCGCTGGCCAAGATGAAGCGGATCGACAACGACTTCACCGTGCGCGAATTCTTGCAGGGTGCCCGTGGCGCCTACGAGATGATCCTGACCGCCTTCGAAAACGGTGACATGGCGGATATCAAGCCATTCCTGTCCGAAGATGTCTACGAGGCCTTCGCCGACGTGGTCGAGACCCGCAATTCCGAGGGGCTGAACATCGATTTCACGTTTGTCGGGGTGTCCGAACTGAAGATGGTCGATGCCGATTTCGATGATATGACCAACGAAGCCGAGCTTACGGTTCGCTTTATCGGCGAGATGACTTCGGTGGTTCGAGATCGCGCCGGCGATATCGTCGAAGGATCTTCCTCGGACATCAAGCGCCAGCGCGATGTCTGGACCTTTGCCCGCAAAATGGGGACGTCCGATCCCAATTGGACCCTTGTCGCGACGGGCGGATGACACGGCGGTTCGGGTCGACGTTTCTTGCGATGGCCTTCTGTACGGGGGCGGCCATGGCTGAACCGACCTATACGCTACTGAACTTCGCCGATTTGCGCGGCTGGCCCGAAGATGACCACCAGAAGGCGCTCGATGCCTTTTTGACCACCTGCGGCGATATCGACCGGCATGGTTGGCCCCCGCTTTGTGATCTTGCCAGCCAAGGGCAAGAGGCGCGGGCTTTCTTCGAGACATTTTTCACGCCGGTCCTGATCGAGGATGGGCAGGAGATGCTGTTTACCGGATATTTCGAACCCGAGATCCACGGTGCGCGACGCCAGGGCGGCCCGTATCAACATCCACTTTATCAAATGCCCAACGATCTTGAGTCGCCCTGGCTGACCCGTCGCGAGATCGAAGAGACGCGGGCGCTGGAGGGGCAGGGCTTGGAAATCGCCTGGATCGACGATCCGGTCGACGTGTTCTTCCTTCAGGTGCAGGGGTCCGGACGGGTGCGGCTCGAGGATGGATCTGTCATTCGCGTCGGCTATGCGGGCGCGAACGGGCGTGACTACTCTTCCATCGGGTCGGAACTGGTGCGACGGGGCATTTACAAACCTCATCAGGTTTCGGCGGATGTGATCCGGTCCTGGGTGCGGCGCAATCCCGACGATGGGCGCGACCTGCTCTGGACGAATGACAGTTTCGTCTTCTTTCGCGAACTCGACGACGTTCCAGCGGAAAAGGGACCACTTGGTGCGATGGGCCGATCGGTGACACCCGGTCGATCCATCGCTGTCGATCCGACGATCACGATGCTCGGCGCCCCGGTCTGGATCGAAAAGGACGGGGCCGAGGCGATGAATCGGCTCATGATTGCGCAGGATACGGGATCGGCGATCAAGGGTGCTCAGCGGGCGGACATTTTCTTTGGCACAGGCGATTCGGCTGGCCGAGCGGCTGGCCGTATTCGAGACGGTGGCCGTATGGTTGTCCTCATGCCGATCCAGAATGCCTTGGCACTGGTCCCAGAAGTCGTCGAATGAAGCGCCCGCGCCACCTGTCTCCCGAGGAACGCGAGCTGTGGGACAAGGTCGCCCGCACCGCCAAACCGTTGGAAGATCGGCCAGAGCCGCGTCTGCCGGGCCAACGGACCGGGAAACCAGGGGATAAACCGTCTCGATCCGAGGCCCCGGTCGCACCATTCCGTATAGGCGAGAAAATCGACCATTCGGGCGATCACGATTTGCTGCCCTCGCTGGGCGAGCAGATTGGGAATGCGCCGCTTGCGATGGACAGGAAAACCCATTCGAAGCTGAAGCGCGGAAAGATGAAACCCGAGGCGCGGCTCGACCTGCACGGTATGTCACTGGCGCAGGCCCATCCGGAATTGATGTCCTTCATCCTGTCTTCGCACGCGGTCGGCCGGCGGTTGGTTCTGGTTATCACCGGCAAGGGCAAGCCGCGCGATACCGGCGATCCGATCCCGGTCCGGCTAGGGGTGCTGCGCCACCAGGTGCCCCAATGGCTCCGCATGCCGCCGCTGGCCTCCGCCGTGTTGCAAGTCACCGAAGCGCATTTGCGCCATGGTGGCCATGGAGCGTTCTACGTCTATTTACGTCGGCGCGGCTGAGTTCTTTCGGGTGCTGGCGATGCCGATACCGGCGGCCATGCAGGTCAGCACGAAATAGCCACTGATCCAGAACATCTGGGACTCGATCCCGATACCGGCGGTTATGAGGCTGCCGGTCAGGCCGGGACCAATTGCCGATCCAAGAACCATGATCGCCGTTCCCATGGCCTTGATCGCACCAATGTGGCGGGTGCCGAAGAATTCGGCCCAGAACGCGGATGTCAGTGGGTTGTTCGCCCCGGCGCCGATCGCCATCAGTATGAGTCCGAACGCCGCCGCCCATGGCGTTTGTGCCAGTGCGAAGGCGACAAAGGCCAGGGCCATGGGGAACTGGTAGACGGGCATCAAGCGCCTCGTGCCGACCTTGTCGATGACGAACCCCGTGCCGAAGGCGGCGAGGACGCTGACCGTCGTGTAGAGCGGAAACAGCGCCACCAATTCCAGATGTGTCCAGCCCTTGGTTTCGGCGAAATGCACCTGCTGGAAGAAGAAGGCCGTGTTGAATGCGGCTGGCCCAAGCAGGGCAGGGATCATGAACCAGAAAAGTGGATGGCGTAGCACCTGTCCGCGGGTCCAGTGGCGGTTGCCCAACCCGACGGATTGAGAACTTTTGGCGTCATCCTGGGGCGTGCGTTCCAGCCTCAATAGTCGTTGCAGAACCGGCAAAAGGATCACTGCGAAAACTGCGCACCCGACCCAGATCAACCGCCAGTCGAACCAGACCAGTAGTGCAACGATTACGATCGGCAATGTCGCCTCCGCCACCGAAAAGCCAAGGCTGGCGACGGAGAGCGCCTTGCCCCGCGTCGCGACGAACCAGCGGGACATGGCGACCTGACCCATATGGCTCATCATGCCCTGGCCGACGAACCGCAGGAAAAAGATCGCGGGAACAAGCACCCACCAGGCTGGCGTGGCCGCCATGAAGAGACATGCGCCGGCCGTTCCAATCAGGATCATCGCGCCCAGTGTGCGGATGCGAAACACGTCCGTAAGGGCCCCCGACCAGACCATGACCAGGGCGCTGGCCAATGTGCCGACCGCATAGATCTGACCCCAGGCCGCATGGCTCAGGTCGAATTCGGCCCGAATCTCGCCAGCGAAGAGCGAGATGAAAAAGGTCTGCCCGAAGGCAGACCCGAAGGTCAGGAGGAAACCGGCCGAAAGGAAGGCCGCGTTTTCGCGGATAAATGGCAAAAGGCGCATGGCTGCCTGTCTGCGACTTTTACCGCGGGCTGGAAAGCCCCAATCCGGTCTGGTTCAAAGCCGTGACCGGTGACAGGATGATCTGCGTGGCGTTCTGAACCGTCAGGACGGTGCCAGGCAGAAGGCCGGGCCGGCCCGCCTGTTCACCTTGGAACGCGGCATTCAAGCTGCCCAGATCCTGCATCAATGCGATCAGTGTTGGCGAGGTCGCCGGTGTCAGGTGCCGCGTGCCGTCACGGAAATTCGAAACATCGAGCATGGTTACGTCGAGGTCCGCCACCCGTTCGACATCGGACAGGTTGCCCAGACGTTCGCGCTGCCCGGTCAGCCGTGCGGACAATTGCAGGGCGCGGTCGCGCTGCGAGGTGAAAATCAGGAAGGGCTGCGGCAGGTCCCTGACCCGCTGCGCCTGCATGCGAAACAGGTCGACGTCGATATCCGGGGACATCAGTATCACGCCTTCGACAGAACGGGACGCCGCCCCGCCCTCGCTGATCTCGATCTGGCGCAGGGTCTCCATCACCATCAGGGAGCCAAGGGAATGGCCGACCAGGATTATGTCTTCTGCTCCGGCCTTGCGGGTTTCGTCCAGCAGGGTTTCCAGCCCGTCGCGGCCAAAGAGCACGCTATCGCGGTCATGGCTGTACCCAAGCGGGTTGTTCAGACTTGGCCAGGCATAGTGAACGGCTACACCAGGAAGGGACAGGTCCTCTGCCAGCTGGGCCAGCCGGATCACCCCTTCGGCGAAGGTGCTGTTGAACCCGTGGACAAATAGCACGACATCCCGCTCGCCAGGCGGCAGGGCGCGCAAGTCGCGGGTGAGCGCGCGACGGAAATCGGCGCGGTCGGCGTAACGGGCGGCCTCAGTGGCCAAGAAATCGCTTTTCGGGTCGGGACTTGCATCGGGGTATGAGACATCGCCGGCCCGTCGGTCGGGCGGAACCGAGATGTCGAAACGACCGTAGCTGGGTTCGGCCATCCGATCGGTGCCATAGAACACGCCCGGCGCCTCTGTCTCGGACCGCGTTGTCGCGTAGAAAACGGCGCGTTGCTGCCCGACGCTGGCAGCTTCCGGTTCAACGGCGATGGTCCCGCGCGGTGTGCACGCCGTAACGAAACCAATGATCAGGATGACCGCGCCGGTCCAGCGCGGCATCACAAGACATACCGGCTCAGATCCGTGGACCGGCTCAGTTCGCCAAGATGGTCTTCCACGAATGCCTCATCCACGGTCACCTCTTCCCCGGCCTTGTCCGGCGCGGTGAAGGACAGTTCCTCGAAAACCCGTTCCATAACCGTGTAAAGCCGCCGTGCGCCGATATTCTCCACGCTTTCGTTCACCTCGGCTGCAATCTTGGCCAAGGCGGCGATCCCGTCCTGGGTAAAGGTCACGGTGACCTCCTCGGTGCCCATCAAGGCGGTGTATTGCCGTGTTAGGGCATTGTCGGTTTCAGTCAGGATCCGGATGAAATCGCCCTCAGTCAGCGCGCGCAGCTCGACACGGATCGGCAAACGGCCCTGCAGTTCGGGCAGCAGATCCGAGGGCTTGGCGATGTGAAATGCACCCGAGGCGATGAACAGGATATGGTCGGTCTTGACCGGGCCATGCTTGGTGCTGACGGTCGTGCCTTCGATCAAGGGCAGCAGGTCGCGTTGCACCCCTTCGCGCGAGACGTCGGCCCCGCGCGCATCGGCGTTGCGGCAGACCTTGTCGATTTCGTCGAGGAAGACGATGCCGTTCTGTTCGACGCTTTCAACGGCCTGCTTGTTGACGGCTTCTTCATCCAGCAGCTTGTCCGCTTCGTCGTTGATCAGCAAATCGTAGCTCTCGGCGACGGTGACGCGCTTCTTGACTGTTCGCCCACCGAAGGCCTTGCCGAAGATCGACCCAAGATCCATGCCCGGCGCCATGCCGGGTTGGCCGGGTATTTCCATGCCGCCCAAGGGGTTTGAGTTGTCCTGGAGCTCCAGCTCGATCACGGTGTCGTCCAATTCACCGGCCTTGAGTTTCTTGCGGAACATCTCGCGGGTCGCCTCGCGGGCGTCTTCGCCGGCGACAGCATTGATGACACGGTCCTCGGCGGCCTGATGGGCCTTGGATTTCACGTCCTCGCGCATGTAGTCGCGTGTCTGGACTATGGCGGCATCAACGAGATCACGAATGATCTGCTCCACGTCCCGCCCGACATAGCCGACCTCGGTGAACTTGGTCGCCTCGACCTTGAGGAACGGGGCGCGGGCCAGCTTTGCCAACCGGCGACTGATCTCGGTCTTGCCGACGCCGGTGGGGCCGATCATAAGGATGTTCTTGGGATAGACCTCGTCGCGCAGGTCATCGCCCAATTGTTTGCGCCGCCAGCGGTTGCGCAGGGCCACGGCCACGGCGCGCTTGGCGTCCTTCTGTCCGATGATGAAACGGTCCAGCTCGGATACGATCTCGCGGGGGGTCAGGTCGGTCATGCTTTCAGGCTTTCGACGGTCAGGTTGCCGTTGGTGTAGACGCAGATATCGGCGGCGATGCCCATGGCGCGGCGGGCGATCTCCTCGGCGCTCATGTCGCTGTCCATCAGGGCCCGGGCCGCTGCGAGCGCATAGTTGCCGCCCGATCCGATGGCGGTCACGTCATGTTCGGGTTCCAACACATCGCCGGCGCCGGTTATCACATAGAGATCCTTGCCATCGCTGACGATGAGGAACGCCTCAAGCTTTTGCAGGTATTTGTCCGTGCGCCAGTCCTTGGCCAGGTCCACGGCGGCGCGTTGCAACTGGCCGGGCGTCGACTCCAGTTTCTTTTCCAGTCGCTCCAGCAGGGTAAAGGCATCGGCGGTCGACCCGGCGAAGCCGCATATCACGTCATAGCCGCCGGGGCTGATGCGGCGCACCTTGCGTGCGGTTCCCTTGATCACCGTCTGGCCGAGCGAAACCTGCCCGTCCCCCGCGATCACCACCTCACCGCTCTTGCGCACACCGATGATCGTGGTGCCGTGCCAGCCGGGAAAATCCTGTTCCGCCATGTGTTTTCCTTTCTGTCGCCGCCCTGATAGGCCGTCCGGCCATCGGGACTCAAGCCCGCAACGAAGAAGGGCGCCCAATGGGGGCGCCCTTTCGCCGGTTGCGACTGGGATCAGATGCTTTCTTCGATCCAGCCCTGAAGCGAGGCTTTGGGCGCCGCGCCGGCGCGATTCGATACCACTTCGCCATCCTTGAAGATGAACAGGGCGGGGATGCCGCGCACGCCCATCTGGCCGGGCGACATGGGGTTTTCGTCCACGTTGACCTTGGCGACCTTGATCTTGCCGGCCATTTCCTCGGACAGTTCTTCAAGGGCCGGGCCGATCTGTTTGCAGGGGCCGCACCATTCAGCCCAGAAATCCACCACGACGGGGATATCGGACTGGCGGACTTCGGCGTCGAAGGTATCGTCGGTGACAGCAACGGTGGGCATTGGGATCTCCTGAGGCCTGAAAATATCTCGGATCTGGAACGTATGAGCGGCAAAGGGGCGCGTCAAGGTACAGTGGCGTCGACCAAGGCGTCGGTAAGCATGTCGTCGGGAAGGGTCATCAGGTCTGCGGTGCGGGTCCACAGCAACGCGGTTCGGATCGTTCGGCCGGGATAGACCCGGGCCAGGGCATCGCGATAGGCCGCCATCTGGCGGCGCAGGCCCACGGGAACCTGAGAGATGTTTTCTGGCACCTCGCGATTGGATTTCAGATCGACGGCCAGAACCTCGTCTTCCGTGACCACCAGTCGGTCGATGGCACCGTGAATGCGGCGGTCGCCAAGGCCGGGCAAGGTGGCAGTGATGTCAACCTCGGCCAAGCCGGTTTCGAATATCGGCGCCAGTTCCGGTCGATCCAGCATCGACAGAACCTCTTCGACCAAGGCGTCACGGTCGGCGACAAGGCCGATTTCCGGGTGCCTCCCCACCAGCGATTTGGCAGCGGCCCGGCGGTCTTCGACGGGCAGATCGGGCAAGACCTCTGACAGGCTGTGGATGATGCGGCCACGGGCCTTTGAAGCGGCCGAGTCATCTTCGTCGATATCGCCGGGAAGCGCCTTGGCGCCGCCCAGGTCCGAGGGCGCGACAGTCCTCAGCCGGGGGTCGGGCGTCGGGACATCGCCAAGCAGGGGCAGGGCGTGCGGCTCGTTTTCGGCGGCGTCGCCCCTCTGAGTTTCCGGGGCCGAGTCCCAATCTCCGAACTCCACGCGCTGAATGCTGCCGACACCCGTCAACTCGACCGTTGCGGCACCGCTATGGCCCATGGCATTGCCAACCATGTTGTACCAGTTTTCGCCGTTGTCGGTTACGGAACCCGCACCCGCCACGATCAGCCAGCTTTCGGCGCGGGTCAGCGCAACATATAGAAGCCGCCGAAATTCCCGGGTATCGGCCTGGATCTCGGCCTCGCGCAGGGCGGCCAGCTCAGGCGGTTCGTCGGACTTCTTCGGCTTCCAGAACGGCACCGGACCGCCTGAAAGGATGTCGCTTTTGTGATCTCTTCTGCGGTCTGCCGTGTCGGGTAGTATGACGATGGGGGCTTCCAAACCCTTGGCCCCGTGAACGGTCATGACCCGTATACGGTCGCTTGCGGAATCCATCTGCCGCTTGATCTGGATCTCCTCGGCATCGAACCACGCAAGAAACCCGGTCAGGCTCGGCACATCCGATCGTTCGAAGGACAGGGATTGTGCCAGCAGCGCGTCGATCCCGTCTTCGGCCTGGTGTCCGAGCCGTGCAATCATCTTGCGGCGACCGTCGTGTTTAAGAAGAATGCGATTGATAAGGTCATAGGGGCGCAGGAACTCGGCCTGATCGCGTAGGTCGTGCAGGATAGAGAGTGTATCGGGGAAGTCGGCCTGCCGCGCGCGGAGCGTTTCCCACAAAGACCGCGCCTCGGGCCGACCATGTGCGATAGAGAACAGGTCCGACTCGGTCCAGCCGAAAATCGGGGACTTGAGCGCCTCGGCGAGGGACAGTTCATCTTCGGGCAGCGCAAGGAACCGCAGGCAGGACAGGATATCGCGCACGCCGAGGTCGTCGCCCAGATACATCCGGTCCGCGCCGGCGATCTCCAGCCCGGCCGCCTTGCAGGCGCCGATTATCTCTGTGAACAGGCTACTGCGCCGTCGCACGAGGATAAGGAAATCACCCGGCGTGATGGGTCGGCGCACCCATGATTCACCCCTCGGAACGGTCAGCGTTTCCTCGTGCATGATCCGCTTGATCTGGGTTGCGATTTGCCGGGCCAGCTGAATCTCATGATGGCTTTCGGCGACCGTATCGCTTGGATCATCCCATTCGGGCTGTTCCTGGTCTTTTTTTTCTATATTGGGCCACAGGTCCACCCGGCCGGGCATCTCGGCATGAAAGGGCAGGTGAACCAGTCCCTCCCCGACACCATCGGCGTCCTCACCGGAAAAAACCTGGTCCACGAGGTTCAGGATCGCGGCAGATGACCGGAAGGAATAGCGCAACTCGCGCGGGCGCAGGGCCTTGCCGACATCGCCGAGGGCTTGGCCGAATTGATCCCGCATCGTGTTGAATTTGTCCGGATCGGCCCCCTGGAAGGAATAAATGGATTGCTTGCGATCTCCGACGACGAACATGGTCCGGTCCCGTTCGGCGCGTGCACCCTCTCCGCTCGTGAATTCCTGGGTCAAAAGCTTGATGATCTTCCATTGCACCGGTGACGTATCCTGCGCCTCGTCCACCAGAATGTGATCGACGCCGCCATCAAGCCGGAACAGAACCCATTGTGCCACGGCTGGATCGGTCAATAGGTCACGTGTCTTGTGGATCAGGTCGTCGAAATCCAGAACACCGCGCCCTTGTTTTTCGGCGATGTAGCGGGCGATGAACGCGGTGGCGAAACGGTGCAGGGCCAGCGTTCTGTCGCGCGCTTCGATCTTTTTAAGAAGGGTTTGTGCCGTCTCGAAACGGTCCATGAATGCATGAAGATCGTCGACAAGGTGACCAAGGGCCTCGATTGCCTTCGTGTGGCGGCTGTCTGGGAAATTCCGGGATCTGGACGTGCCGTCCTTGTAGAGAACGAGACTTCGAAGATCGGCGAACATCTTCGAGCCGACCTTTTCGAAATCTACCGCGTCCATTGCTTTGCCGAAGTCCATGTAGCTTTTGCTAGCAGTGGCGAACGCTTCTTTGATCGAGGTGGCAAGGTCGGCCTCGCCCCCTTCGAACGCGCTTTCCATAGCCTTCTGCCGAGTCATGCCGGGTGGCAGATTCACAGCGGTCTCGATCGCTTCTGTAGTCGCACCAAACGATGCGTCGGTTCCGGTGATTTCTTTCAGCAGTTTTCCGATCTCTGCGCCTGTGAATTGCCGGGCCAAGGCATCGACCAAGGGTTTGTCGTGGTCCTCGGCCATGGCTTCGAGGATGTCGCCGCGCAACAGGTCGGTTTCGTGATCCTCCATTTCGCGAAATTGCGGGCTGACCCCGGCTTCGAGCGGGAAGCGCCGCAGGATACCGGCACAAAACGAGTGAATTGTCTGGATCTTCAGCCCGCCCGGCGTTTCGATCGCCGCCGCGAAGAGCTTGCGCGCACCCACCAGGCCTTCCGCGTCGATACGCGCATCGACGCCAAGATCGGTGAGTGCCGCCTCCAGGTCCTTTCCGGACATCATCGCCCATTCGCCCAGCCGCCGGAACAATCGGTTCTGCATCTCGGAGGCCGCAGCCTTGGTATAGGTCAGGCAAAGGATGTTTTGGGGATCCGTTCCGTTCAGCAAGAGCCGCGCAACACGATCGGTCAGAACCCGCGTCTTACCGGATCCGGCATTGGCCGACAGCCAGGTCGAGGCATGGGGGTCTGCCGCATCCACCTGGGCCCGGGTGGCATCATCCATCGTCATGTCAGGTCCTCGGGTGTGGGCGGCTGGGTCTCGTCCCATTCGCCGTAACGGGCAAGGTGGTCGTATTCGCCCGCATCGGTGGTCTTCATGTTGGATCTTCGGGCGGTATAGCCCAGGTCCTCGGACGCCCAGCGCTGCATCAGCCGGGTGAAACGATCCCAGAATTCATCGGCCTCGGCATCGAGGTTGGCGGGAACGGTTTTCACCTCTGATGAGAGTTGCAGATACTCGGCTCCGGCGACGCGGGCCGGGCCAACGGCCTCGAAGCCGCCGCGTTCGACCATCGCCGCCTCGAGGTGCAATTGCTTGTCAAAGGCCGTTTGTGCGGCAGGGCCGGGCGCGGTGCCCGTCTTGTAGTCGTAGATCCAGACTTGGCCGTCTTCTGTCAGGTCCAGGCGGTCTGCCTTTGCGACGAGGGTGAAGTCCACATCATCCAGGCGAGTCTTTCCTCGGTTTTCCAGGTTTCCGGGCGTCGCGCGGCCCTGTCTGGCGATCTCGCCCTCTAGAAACGGTCGAGCGAAACGCTCGACGCGGGCCAGCCAAAGACGCTGAACAGCGGGCCAGGGGCAGTCACGGGTAAGTACCGTTTCAGCGACGGTCAGCAGGCGATCATAGGCGGCCGGATCGGCCGGGTCGGGGCCATCGGACAGGAAGGCTTCGAGGATATCGTGGGTGAGGCTGCCACGCATGGCCGCATCGGGCGAGTGCACCAGCGGGTCCAGCGGTTTCAGGCCAAGGACATGCCGGGCATAGATCGCGTAGGGGTCACGGATCAGGGTCTTGATACGGGTGACCGAAAGTTGCCTTGGCCGGGCGGTGGCCTGGGGGCGGGGCGACGGGCGCGGGGCGGGGTCGATCGTGTGGCCGGGCGTTTCCATAGCCTCGACGGCCTTCAACAGGCGCGCGCCCCTGCCGCGCATGGCTTTCAGAGCGTCGACGCCGCCTGTCGCCTCCAGACCCCCCAGCAGGTTCAGCAGGCGGCTGACCCAACGGCTGGGAACCGTTTCCGCCTCGTTGTCGCGAACGGCACGACTGATCAAGACCTCGGGCGCGCAGGAGGCGATCTGGAAGTCATGGGCGGACAGGCCGATACGGCGCTCGGGCAATAGCAGGCCGGCCTGTCGCCGCATCGTGCGGTTCAGCCACGGATCAGGTGATGGAGCCGCGGGCCAGGTGCCCTCGTTCAGCCCGCCGAGGATCACGATGTCGGCGCTTTGCACCCGGGCCTCCAGCGTGCCCCAGATCAGGACATCGGGGTGCGATTGATCAGCCTCGCGCACCTCGCCGTCGGACAGGTACTGCCCGATCAGCACCTCGTAATCCGACGCGGTCATATCACCCGCGGCGTCCGCATCCTCTTGAAGGGCGGTCATCATCCGAAGCGCTTCGCGGCCCGGCTGCTTCTTCCATAGCTCGCCCGTGGTTTCGTCACCCGGACCGGCCGCAAGTCTTTCGGACAAGGAACGATGTCGCGCAATCCAGTCCGACAGGGGCCGGGCAGTCTCTGAATCCTGGTCCGGCACAACCCGGGCCAGCCAGAGTGCCCAGGCGCGCCGGTCCGGGTCGGGTGACTTGCCCGCCTCGCCCCATTCGCGCAAATCCTGCGACGTCGGAAAGGCCGGGCCGTGGCGACGCAACCTCAGCTCGAGGGCGGTAGTGTTCAGGCCATGCGGACCGCGCGCCCCTGAATGGCATAGGGGATGCTTGAGCAGGGTCAGCAAGGCCGCGGGCGTCAGCCGGTGCGCCAGCAAGGCAGCGGTATGGCGCAGGAACCGACCGGGAGGGGTCAGGTGCAAAGGCGTGCCGGCGCTGTCATCGGGCAGGATGTTCCACCGCTCCAGCGCCGAAGTGACTTGGCGCGTCAGGGTTCTGTCCGGTGTGACCAGGGCGACGGTCTTGCCCTGACCGACCGCTTCGCGCATGGCGATCGCGATTGCGCTGGCCTCGGCCCTTGGGCTTGGGGCTTCGAGAAGGGTCAGGCCATCTGTCGCTTGGCCCAGCGGGCCAAGGTCCGGCCCCTCGGTGATCCACTGATCGGTCACCGGAGCGGGCCGCAAAGCCAAGGAGACAAGCCTTGATCGCTCATTTTCGGGCGGATCAGTGTCGATCCATGGCGGAATTGCCGATGGGTGCATGTCCAGCCCCTCGGCCAGCGCCTTGAAGCGGTATTGCGGGTGATCCTCGCCCCCGGTCTCGGGTGCCATCTGGTCCCAGACCGCGCTGGGCATATGCGTATCGACGCCCGGCAAGACGACGTGGCCGTTCGGCAGCCTGGCCACCGCTTGCATCAGCCGCGCGGTTGTGCCTCGTGACCCGGTCGAGCCGGCCACGATTACCGGGTGATCCGGCGGGTTGTTCGCCCATCTTGCCACCAAACGCTCGACGACCACTCGTTGCCGCGCTTCGGGGTCAGGGTCCGGGCGCGTTTCGTCGAAATAGTGCTGCACCAGCGTGATGAAGCGTAGCGCCCGTTTCCAATGGCCGGACTCGTCCTCGACATCCAGGTTGACGATCTGCCCCGGATCCACCCCTTCACCGTGCATTTCCGAAAACAGCGCGCCCAGACTTTCGGCCAGAGCAAAGCGGTTTTCCCGCGGCGCCAGTGTCGGATCCTGCCGGAGAAGCTCACCCACCAGGGTGGACAATTCCAGCTGACGACGCAGGGCCGAGGCAGGCGGCGGCAAATCGTGAAAGTTCGGATCCTGGCCAAGATCCGTGATCAGCCGGATACGCGGTAGAAGGCGAGCCGGGCCAAGATCGAACAGGACACGCAGGCGGCGCTGGGTGCGCCTCGTGTTCACGAGTATCTCGATCCTGGCAAACTGTTCTGGCGGCAAGTGACCGAACCGTTCATCCAGCCCTTGCAGGAAGGCGCGGCCGAAATCGAAAGTCGGGGCAATGGAAAACAGGTTCGGTGGGCTCATTCGGTCCTCCGCAGCAGGTCTTCGGCCAGGTCGATGGACGAGGGGCGCCCGACATCGCACCAGCCGCCCGTGTGCAATGCGCCGAACATCGTGCCCCGTTCAAGCAGCCCGTTCCAGATTTCCCACATGGAAAAGGCGCCGTCCGGGTATTGGTCGAGGCAGGCCGTACGAATGATCTGCAACCCCGTATAGACGGCCCCGGGCCCGCGCGACAGGCGCCCGTCGGGGGCAACCAGGAAGTCCCCATTGCCGCTGTGCCCGATCGCCCGGTCCTGGCTGATCAAGAGCAGTAGTGCCTCCATCCTGTCCGGGTCCCAGTGTCGTGCCAGGACTTCGACAGGGTTCGGGCCCGTCCAGACGGCATCGGTGTTCAAGGTGAAAGCCGGATCGCTGTTCAGAAGGGCGACGCCCTTCCTGAGGCCACCGCCGGTATCCAGAAGCTCCGGCTCGTGCGAGATCAGCACGGAGCGGTCTGCCAAATGGTCCGTGATCTGCTGCGCGAGGTAATGCGTGTTGACCGCGACATGCTTGAGCCCGGCATCGTCCAGAATGTCGAGCGCATGATCGAGAAGCGGCTTGCCGGCAACTTCGATCAGGGGTTTCGGTCTGGTCCGGGTCAATGGCGCCATTCGGGTGCCAAGCCCCGCCGCGAACAACAGTGCGGCATCTGGCGTGGTGCCGGTCATGTCGAGGCCTCCTCGAACGCGATTTGCAGGGCCTGTCGCAGGTCGGCGAGGTCCGGATGGGCCAGGTCCCTGCGAAAGTGGTCCCAGACCCGCGGCATCAGGTCGAGATAGCGCCGCTTTCCATCCCGCCTGGCAAGTCGGGCAAAGATGCCTAGGATGCGCAGGTTACGTTGGACGGACAGGATCGCAACGTCGCGCAGGACCGCTGTGGGTTGGTTGCCGGTAGACGTGGCAAATCGGTTGATCATGGCACTGGCCGTGGCGTGGTCGACATCTCGTCGCGCGTCACGCAGTAGCGACATCAGGTCATAGGCCGGTGGTGCTGCGAAGGCGTCTTGGAAATCCAGTAAGCCAACCCTGTTGGTTCCAGAGCGATCAGGCCGCCATATCAAGTTCTCGGCGTGAAAGTCCCGCAAGGACAGAACACGCCGTCTATCCGATAGCGCGCCAATTGCGGCGCCGATTTTTGCGCAAATCGCGCTGCGGGTCGCGTTGCCCGCGCGGTTGGGCAGCCAGTCAAAAGCCACTTGAACCATGTCAGCGCCGGTCCTCGAATTGAGCTGCGCGAGTCCTTCGGGCACTGCAAGCCGCTGAACTCTCAATAGCGTATCCGTGGCCGCGGAATAGAGCGTCACCTCGTCTTCTGGTCGGTCTTTCAGCCATGCGGCGAAATGCGTGGTGCCGAGATCTTCGAGGAGTATCAGCCCGACGCCAGGGTCCGACCGCAATATCCGGGGCGCGGCCAGTCCGTTGCGGGCCAGGTGCGCGGCAAGACGCAGGAAATCGCCGGTCGAGCGGATGGTTTCGGGCGGGGCGTCCATGAGGATGATGCTCTGTCCGGTAGCGTCGGTCAGCCTTTCATAGCGTCGGGCCGAGGCATCCCCGGCGAGCGGTGTGCGGCACCAGGCCCCGTAGCCGGCCGCGTCCAGCCATGCGGCAACTTCCTCAGAGCGCATTCGCCAGCCTTTCGGCCCATGCGCCGACCGGTCGCAGCCGTGCCGTATGCGCCTCGGGTGTGGCTGCCATCTGGATATCGAGCGCATCGTCCGGCCGATATGGCCCAAGTCGATCCGGCCACTCGACAAGGTTGATGGCGGTGTCGAATGCCTCGATCAAGCCCAGCTCAAGGGCTTCGTCGCAATCGCCGAGCCGATAGAGATCGCTGTGCCAGATTTCGCCGATGTCACAATGGTAGGTTTGAACCAACGTGAACGTCGGTGACGGCACTTCGGTCTCAAAGCCGCACAGCGCGCGAATGATGGCGCGGGCGAGAAAGGACTTACCGGCCCCGATTTCACCGGACAGAAGAACCACGTCACCGGGCCGCAATACGCCGGCGACGGAATTTCCGAATTGGGCGGTTTCGGCCTCTGACCTGAATGAAAGCCTGTACTCGCGATCTCGCATGGCGCCAGACTATGGGACTGGCACGCCGCGACAAGCCCTATCCGTTTCGGGCCAGCCTTTCCGTCGGCATGTCATGCAAGCCCTCGGTCAGTGTTGAATCGCGGTCAGTGAAGCGGACAAGCCGGTGCCCCGTGGAAAGGGCCGAACAATGAAGCGTGAAGCGACGTCCGTCGCAAAGTTGAATATCCGCGACCCGGGGATCCAAGTTCGCAGTGTTCGCAATCTGATGCCAGAGCGGGTTCGGCGCGGTATTCTCCCGCCAGACGGCCAGTTCGTCGGTCAGCGTGGGCACGCCCAGCCCCAGATGGCCTTCGCTTCCCCAAAGAATCCGATAGGCCCGGTTGGACATGACCATCTCACCGGTCGCGCTGAAGGCAACAGCGGCCTCAGTCATGGCATCGAGAATCTGCTGGCCTATCTCGATCTGAGACCGAAACCGGCGCGTCATCGACAATTCCTCGGAGATATCCTCGAACAAAAAGGCGAGGGCGCCGTCCGGATGTGGCCGCCCGGTGACGCGGAAGGTCTGGCCATTGGGCAGGTCCCAGCTTTCGCGGTAGCTGTCGTTTTCGGCCGCGGCCTCGACCGCTTCGACCTCGGTACGCCATGCGGCATAGTCCTTGGGTTCGGGGATCATCCGAGCCTCTCGCAGCCGGTCAAGAAACTGGCCGATATGCGGCCGCGAGATCAGGAAATCCGTCGGCACCTGCAGCATGTCCGTCAGGGCAGGGTTAAACAGGGTCAGCCGGCGGTCCCGGTCGAATATCGCCAACCCGACTGAAAGCTGCGCAAATGTCTTGGTAAGGGTCTGAACGAATTTCTGCTGATCCTCGCGGGCCTCGATCACCTCGGTCACGTCAACGGCATAGTGCATGGTGCCCGTGTCGCGCCGGACACCCGACACTTCGTAGCATCGTGGGGTCAAAAGGCCCCTGGATTGCAGCCATTTCTGTTCAATAAGCGGGCTAACGCCCTCTGGGATTGCCACATCTTCGAACAGGTCTTGCGGCGGCCAGGTTCGGGGCAGGCCATCGCAGGGTGGATGAATGTGGTCCGCGAGGTCGAGATAGGCCCTGTTCGCCCAGACGAGGTCCCCGGCATCGTTACATTGCCAAATCAGCTGAGGAGCATTGTCGCCGATACTGCGCAAAAGGTGCAGTTCCTGCTCCATCGCTTCGACGATCAGCCGCTCTGTAGGGTCGTTCCGGCCGTCGACTCGGCGCAGCGACACCCGCACAACACCGTCCAGATAGGTCAGGTCGACCGCACCGGAATCTGGTGGTTGGCTCGACACCGATTTTCGGCCAACCGATGCGACATCGGCGCTTTGGGTGCGCAGGTCTGGGAACTGCTTTTCCAGAACACCCAGTAGCCGCTCCCAGTCCGAAACACCGGTTGTCGCCTGCCCCAACAGGGCACGGCCCTGCGGGGTCGCGTCCAAAAGGGTCTCATCATCGAAGAGCAGAACCGTCTCGTCCGTGTCGGCCGCGATCAATCGACGTGCCGCCAGTGCCTTGACGGTGTTGGCGCGACTCCACCAAAGGAACAGCAACGCCGCGCCGGTCAAGCCGATCGCGGCGGCAAGCAATGCTTCGAGGGCGGGGGGCAGGATCATGACATTCGCTCCGAAAACTGAACGCAGTCAGGTTTCGGGGGGATTGGTTAATTCCCGGTTAAATCAGGCGAAACGTTGGTTCTCGCCCAGTGGCTGGGTGGATTTTGGATCCGCCTCTACCCGGCCCGCTGGCCAGGTGACATTGACGATCGCCCCACCCGATCGGTTGGCGAGCGTCCGTGCGCCGCCGTTGGAAAAGGTCAACCGTGCACCAGACCGTTCAAGCAGCGTCTTGGCGATGAAGAGCCCCAGGCCCATGCCTTCGTAGCCGGGGCGGGAGTCTTCGACCAGGGACCATTTTCGCCGGCGCATGAACGGATCACCGATCCGCCCGAGAACGGAACTGGAAAAGCCCTCGCCGTCATCGACGATACGCACGCAAAGTTCGTCGCTCGTCCAGGACAGGTCGATGCGCACTGCCTGGGCGCTGAAATCAACCGCGTTCTGCACGAGGTTTCGAATACCGTGGATGATCTCGGGCTGGCGATGGACAAGCGGCTGGTGCATCGGGTCCGACCCCTCCGCTATGTGAAAATGAACAACCTTTCCACGATCCATATGCGGTTCGGCGGCCTCGCGGATCACGGCCTCGAACGGCGCCTGTTGAAGGTGTTTGTCATCCTTTCCCGCCCGCCCCATGGACCGCAGTATATCCCGGCACCGATCCGCCTGTTCACCGATCAGCCTGGCGTCGTCGCGCAGGTCGGATCCATCCTCCAATTCGTCGGCCAATTCGCTGCTGACAAGCTTGATCGTGGCCAGGGGCGTGCCCAGCTCATGCGCGGCCGCTGCCACCACACCGCCAAGGTCGGTAAGCTTCTGTTCGCGGGCAAGGGCCATTTGGGTCGCGGCGAGCGCCTCGCTCATCGCGACCATTTCCTGCGTGACCTGCCGTGCATAAAGGCCGATGAAGATGATGCCCGTCACCAGGGCAACCCAGAACCCGAAAATGAACAGACGTGGCAATTCGAGCGGAAAGCCTGTTCCGGTCAGTAGCTGGATATGCCACTGACTGAGTGCGCTGATCACGAGGATCGCGAATAGCCCCAAAAGGATCGTGCTGCGGGCGGGCAGAACATTGGCGGCGATCGTGACGGGGGCCAGAATCAAGATAGAAAAGGGATTGCTGAGACCGCCGGTAAGGTAAAGCAGGACGCCAAGCTGCAGCAGGTCGAACCCCATCATCATCATGCCCTCGCCTTCGTTGAGGCGGCGATTCTCTGGATAGAGGAATGTCGAAAAGATGTTGGCCAGAACTGCGGCCCCGATTGTCATGGCGATTAGCCCGATCTCGAGACGAAGATTGAAGACATAGAGTGAAACGACAACCGCTGCCGTCTGCCCGATGACGGCCACCCATCGCAGGATCACCAAGGTGCGTAGCCGCACCCAATTGCTGCGCTGGTTCGCGAAGAACGCGTCAGAAGTTGCCTGCGCCATAGTGCCACGATCCCGGGTTAGAGCTTGATGCAGGATAACGGTTGCATAGATAGGCGACAATCACGATGCGGAGGATCAGCAGATGCAGAAGATCATCATTCTTTCCGTAACTGTCGCCGCCGCTGCGGCGGCTGGCCTGTTGTTCGCAACGCAATATGGCGGCGGGGCTTCCGACGACAAGTTCGCCCAATGTCGCGCCAGCACCGTGGGCGGCGCCGACATCGGTGGTCCTTTCGAACTGGTGGACGAAACCGGCCGCACCGTAACGGACGAGGATGTTATCACCGGGCCGACCATGGTGTATTTCGGCTATACCTTCTGTCCCGATATCTGTCCCACGGACAACATGCGCAACGCCATGGCGATCGATCTTCTCGACGACCGCGGCATCGAGGCCAAGCCGGTTTTCATTTCCATCGACCCAGAGCGGGATACCCCGGAACGACTGGCCGACTTCACCGATACGTTCCATGAACGGATGCTGGGTCTGACCGGAACGCCCGAGCAGGTGAGCGCGGCGTCTCGCGCCTACAAGACGTACTTCCAGAAGGAAGACACTGAGGACGAATTCTATCTGGTGGATCACACCACGATGTCCTACCTTGTCCTGCCCGAGGAGGGCTTTGTCGAATTCTACCGTCGGGATGTTGGCCCCGAGGCCATGGCCGATAGCGTGGCCTGTTTCGTGAATGCCGCTGGAAGCTAGAGAATTGACCGGGCCGCACTAAGACTCTACCTATCCAGAATGTTTTAGCGGAGGCCCGGACATGGACGCAGCGCAGATCGGTGACGATCCGTCCCTTCTGATCGTTGATGATGACGAACCGTTTCTGCGGCGCCTGGCCAAGGCAATGGAGAAGCGCGGCTTTGAGGTGGAAACCGCCGACAGTGTCACCGGCGGTAAGGCCATTGCAACCGCCCGACCCCCCGCTTACGCCGTGATCGATTTGCGGCTCGAGGATGGCAACGGGCTGGATGTGGTCGAGGTCCTGCGCGAACAGCGCCCGGACAGCCGGATCGTCGTTTTGACGGGCTATGGCGCCATTGCGACGGCGGTGGCCGCCGTCAAGATCGGGGCAACGGACTACCTTTCCAAGCCCGCCGACGCCAAGGACGTGACAAACGCGCTTCTGGCCTCTGGCGACGAGCTGCCGCCCCCGCCGGACAACCCCATGAGCGCCGACCGCGTGCGATGGGAGCACATTCAGCGGGTGTACGAGCTCTGTGATCGAAATGTCAGTGAAACCGCGCGTCGCCTGAACATGCACCGCCGGACCCTGCAGCGCATCCTAGCCAAGCGCAGTCCGCGTTGATCAAGGAAACCTGACCTGGCGTTTGAGCCAACGCGCGAAGGCGTCGCGCTGGCCGGACACCGTGCCGGGCCTGGTCAGAACGTGATAGGCGATGGCACTGTCCTTTTCGCGGAACAGGGCCACCAGCCGTCCGCTCTGGATTTCGTCCTCGACCAGTGGTGCCGGCAGAATGGCAACCCCCAGCCCGGCGCGTGCTGCCTCGCGCGACAGCTGCGCGGTGGCGAAGGTCTTGATCCGCTCTTCGTCCGGATTGATCCCATTGGCCCGGACCCAGAACCGTTCCTCTGAGGTCTGTCCGTCCATAAGCCACGTGACGCCGCGCAGGTCGGCGAGCCGGGAAACGGCATTGGTGGGAAAGTGCGCCGGTGCGGCAACCGCGACGTGGCCCGCCGGGATCAACGAGGCGACCTCGACCCCCGGCCAGCCGCCGCGGCCATAGCGGATCGCCAGGTCGATGGAGTCATTGCGCAGGTCGACGAGTCCGACGCCCGGGATGATCTCGACCTCGATCTCGGGGTGGTCGGACCAGAACCCGCCGATCCGAGGCATCAACCAGTTTGCCGCGAAGGACGGGGTTACGGCGATGCGCAGTGGCCGTTGACTTGCGGACTCCAGCAGGTCCTCGGCGGCTGTTCCAATAATTCCGAAGGCCTCGGCCAGTGCCATGGACAGGCGGTGGCCCTCGGCGGTTGTGACCATGGCGCGCCCCTGCCGTTCCATCAGGATCGTGTCGAAATGCGCCTCCAGTGTGCGCACGTTCTGGGCGATCGCCGCATGCGTCACGTTCAGGTCACGTGCGGCGGCCGACAGACTGCCTAGTCGCGCCGCCGCCTCGAAGGCGCGCAAGGCTGTCAGCGAGGGAACGTCACGCCAATTCATATGAAAGCTCAGCTATCATTTGGAAAGAGTTCCTGACTTCTTCGATCCACGCTTGCCCATTATACGAGGGACATCAGCCAAGCGAAAGGAGCGCGACATGTTCACCATTCTTGCAGATAGCCTGTTCACCGCATCTCGCCGTTCTAGCGAAACGTCGGTCAAACCCAAGCCCGAGGCGGACCGTTTCATTTCCGCCCATTGGCGGAAAAGCGCGTCGGTGCGTGGCCTTCGGGTGACGCATCAGAACGATCTGCGGTGAATGCCCGGGACGGGCCGCCGTTCTCCCGGGCGGCCGGCCCCTTCACAGCTGTGCCAATAGCTCGCTGTGACGTTCGGTGAAATCCGTGCGCACCTCGACGGGTGGACGCAAGCGGATGTGCAGGTCCTCGGCCAGGTCGGGGGCGATCCGACCGAAGAACTTGTCTGCCTCGGCAGCCGAGAAACCCGCGATCTGGGTCGCCTCCAACCAGGCACTGATCTTGTCCGCCTTCTTGATCTGTTTTTTGACGGTCGGCGGCACCTGCGCAGGCAGCCCGAACCGGATATGGATGGCCGCCTGTATCCGGTCATCCAACTCGCCATAGCCCGGACCCACGGCGGCCTTGACCGGCGAGATCATGTCTCCGATGACGTATTCCGGCGCGTCGTGAAGAAGCGCGGCAAGCCGCCACTTAAGCGGGGCACCCGGGCTGAGCCGGCCATAAATCTCTTCGACCAGCAACGAGTGTTCGGCCACGGAATAGGCATAGTCACCTCGTGTCTGGCCGTTCCACCTGGCGACAAAGGCCAGCCCATGCGCGATATCCTCAATCTCGATATCCATCGGTGTCGGGTCCAGCAGGTCGAGCCTGCGACCCGAAAGCATTCGCTGCCATGCGCGGGGTTTCTTCACGGTGTCCTCCGATGTTCCGCGTGACAATGCTCAATAAATCGTCGCCAGTTCAAGACCGACTCATGGTGTCCGTTGCCCCTTGGGGGTGCCGGTGCTACATGCCCTCGAAACATGTTACTGCAGGAGTCATGAGCTTGGCCGAAGACTATATCGTCAAAGACGTTTCGCAGGCCGAATTCGGTCGCAAGGAACTGGACATCGCCGAAACCGAGATGCCGGGCCTGATGGCGTGTCGTACGGAATATGGCGCCAGCCAGCCGCTCAAGGGCGCGCGGATCGTCGGGTCGCTGCACATGACCATCCAGACTGCCGTTCTGATCGAAACGCTGGTGGCGCTGGGCGCAGATGTGCGCTGGGCATCCTGCAATATCTTTTCCACGCAGGACCACGCCGCCGCCGCGATCGCCGCAGGCGGAACGCCGGTCTTCGCGGTCAAGGGCCAGACGCTCGAAGAACACTGGGATTACCTGGATCGGTCGTTCCAGTTCCCCGAGGGCGTCAACATGATCCTCGACGATGGGGGCGATGCGACGCTCTATGTTCTTCTGGGTGCACGGGCTGAGGCAGGCGAGGATATCATCCCGGTTCCTCAATCCGAGGAAGAGGCCGTGATCAAGGCCCAGATCGCCAAGCGGATGAAGGAAAGCCCCGGCTGGTTCACCAAGACCCGAGATGCGATCAAGGGAGTGTCCGAGGAAACCACCACCGGGGTCCATCGCCTGTATGACTTGCACAAGAAGGGCAACCTGCCCTTCCCGGCGATCAACGTGAACGATTCCGTGACCAAGTCGAAATTCGACAACAAGTATGGCTGCAAGGAAAGCCTGGTGGACGGTATCCGCCGCGCCACCGACACGATGATGGCCGGCAAGGTCGCCGTTGTCTGCGGCTATGGCGATGTGGGCAAGGGGTCTGCGGCCTCGCTGGCCGGCGCGGGCGCGCGCGTTAAAGTCACCGAGGTTGACCCGATCTGTGCGCTGCAGGCGGCGATGGACGGCTTCGAGGTGACGACGCTCGAGGATGTGGTCGAGAGCGCCGACATCTTCATCACCACCACTGGCAACCGCGACGTGATCCGCATCGAGCATATGCGCGCGATGAAGGACATGGCGATCGTCGGGAATATCGGCCATTTCGATAACGAGATTCAGGTTGCAAACCTGAAGAACCATAAATGGACGAATATCAAGGACCAGGTGGACATGATCGAGATGCCATCGGGCAACCGGATCATCTTGTTGTCCGAAGGCCGCCTTCTGAATCTTGGCAATGCGACCGGGCATCCGTCCTTTGTCATGTCCGCCTCGTTCACCAACCAGGTACTGGCCCAGATCGAGCTCTGGACCAATGGAGATGACTACACGCCCGGCGTCTACATCCTGCCCAAGCATCTGGATGAAAAGGTCGCGCGGCTGCACCTGGACCGGATCGGTGTGAAGCTGTCGACCCTGGACAAGGAACAGGCCGACTATATCGGCGTGTCGGTCGATGGGCCGTTCAAACCCGAGCACTACCGCTACTAGGCCCGCCCGGTGACTGGAGAACGCAAACGCCGTCCCGCCTTGCGCCGGGCGGCGTTTCTTATTTGGATCGGCGTGGTGGGTGTCGGTGCCTATCAGGCCCTGTTTCATCCGGAAACGCCCTTGCCACGGCATTGGAACCCCGCGGCGCCCCTTGTCGTGTCGGACCCCGTCACGCCCTTGACCGGGTGGAAACTGCGGCGGACTGCCGGGGATCCCATGGCCTGCCTTGCCGCCCTCGACGACGCGGTCGAGGCGCGGATGCTGCCCCCACTGGTGGTCGATGTAAACTGCGGGATCGGTACACGGGTGCGCCTGACGCAGGTTGGCCAATCCGGGATCGCGCCCATCGAAACCGACTGTTCCACGGCGCTGCGCCTGTCCATGTGGGAACAGCACGGGTTGCGGCCGGCCGCGCGGGATCACCTGGGCACGGACCTTTCAGAGATCCGGCAGATCGGCAGCTACAATTGCCGCCGCATTCGCACGCCCGGCGGCGGTTCGGGGCGATGGAGCACCCATGCGACCGCCGAGGCGATCGACATCACCGGTTTTGCTTTCTCCGATGGATCAAGCCTGTCGTTGTTGCAGGATTGGAGTGGTGAAGGGCCGGGCGCGGCGTTTCTGCGCGCGGCCCGTGACAGTGCCTGCACCTGGTTCGTCACCACGCTTGGGCCCGACTTCAATCGCCTTCATGCGGATCATTTCCACCTTCAGGCCCGCGGCTGGGGACGATGCAGCTAGGGTTGGGGGGAATCGGGCGGAGAATTTTCCTTTGATTGGCCGCGCGACAGGGACTAACCTTTCCCCGAGGCCGCAAATGGCGGTCAATTGACAGGTGGGAGCTTGAAATGGGTAAGAGAGAAGAACTGATCGCGCAATATGCCGATGACCTGCGCAACAAGTGCGGCATGGCGCCGGATATGGACCTTCTGACGAAGGTAACGATCGGCTGTGGCCCGGCAATCTATAACGCGGATGCCTCGACGGTCGCGGCGACGCAGGAAAGCGAGCTGGTGACCGTGAAGGACAACTTCCTGGTCAAGAAGCTTGGCCTGGCCGATGGCCCGCAGCTGATGGACGCGATCAACTCGGTTCTCGATACCTATGGACGCTCCGAGCGGAACAAGTACCGCGCTGTGGTCTATTACATGCTGGTCAAACATTTCGGCAAGGAATCCGTCTACGGCTGATCGCCAGGAACAGCTTGCAAAAAGCGCCCGCCCTTCGGCGGGCGTTTCGCTTTTGAGGCAAAGGCTGCGGGTTTTGCCTTTGCCCGGAATCGTATTTCGTGCCACAACTGCATCCGTGGTCAGTACGGCCCCGACCAAGTTTCGAATACACGTGTGGTGGCTTTGGGAGCACGTGGGTGAAGGAAAGGGTCTGGGCAACGGCGCAGGCCCTTTCTCTTTTTTCAGGCAAACGGTGTTTCAGAACAGCGTCAGGATTGTGCCGATGATGGCGCAACCAAAGACAGCGTATCCCCCGTCAATCAGGGTCAGCTTGAACGGCCGCATCGCGTAGGCATTGTTGATCAACACCCAGGGCGCTATGAAAAACGCCCCGATCCCCAACCCCGCGATCAATCCCTCGTCCACGCTGTCGATCCCGGCCATCCCGAAGATGTGTCGCATCATTCCAGCCACCACGATCATGGCCATTGCGGAAAGGATGAAGGGTGTTGCGTTGCCACCCTTCGGCCGGCCCTTTTCGTCACATTCGATCTCGGACGCCTCGATCCATGGCTTGGACAAAAGCATGTACCAAGCTGCTCCGAAGGCCCAGGATCCCGCAGCGGCCACCAGTATATTGATCAATTCCATCTGTTCCCTCCGATTTTTGGAACAGATTGGCAGGTCAATCGGGTTTTGTCCCGCCCAACGCGCAAATCATGTGCCACTCGTCTTCGGAGACAGGCTGCACTGACAGCCGCGAATTCTTCAGGAGCACCATGTCGGCCAGGCGAGGGTCGGCCTTGATCTGGTCGAGCGTCACCGGCGTCTCGAATGGGCGGATCGCCTTGATATCCACGCAATCCCAGCGGGGATCGTCGGTCGTGCTGTCGGGATGCGAGTCGGCGATGACCTCGACGATACCGACGATCCGTTTCTCGTTGACGGAATGGTAGAAGAAGCCCAGGTCGCCCACGGTCATTTCCCGCATGAAATTGCGGGCCTGGTAGTTGCGGACACCGTCCCATTCCTCGCCCGCATCGCCCTTGGCGACCTGATCGTCCCACCCCCAAGTGTTGGGTTCGGTTTTGAAAAGCCAATAGCGCATCAGCCGATCACCTTTTTCCAGGGCCTGATAGAGACGGTTTCGAACAGCCCGGCCTTGGCATAAGGGTCGTCGTCCGCCCAGGCTTGTGCCTGTTCCATCGTTTCGACTTCAAGCACCAACAGGCTGCCGCACATCTCGCCCGCATCGTTCAGGAACGGTCCGGCCATTTCGACAACGCCGGTCTCTTCGACATAAGCGAGATGTGCGCCGCGGTTGGCTTTGCGCATTTCGAGCTGGCCGGGTTTGTCATTGCAGATCAGGGTATATCGCATGTCATTCTTCCTTGAGCGGTCGGGACAACAATGCCCCGAGGGCTGTTTCAGGGTCGATCTTTCCGCCCGACAGGTCATCAACGACAGCAGAAATCGGCAGGTCGAGGTCATGTTGCCGCGCTAACTTGATCAGGGCGGCAGCTGTCGCAGCACCTTCGACGGTCATGGACGAATCGAAAGGTTCGTTTGCGCCAATGGAACGCCCGAACCGAAAATTGCGGGACTTCTCGGACGTGCAAGTCAGTGCTAGGTCGCCGAAACCGGAAAGCCCCGCCAACGTCTCGGACTCTGCCCCCAGAACCTGGCCAAGGCGCTGCATCTCGGCGAACCCGCGCGTCATCAGCGCCGCCCGGGCACTTTCGCCGTACCCGGCGCCGATACAGACACCGCAGGCGATGGCGATCACGTTCTTCAGGGCGCCGCCCAGTTCGGCCCCGATCACATCCTCCGTCCGATAGAGCCTGAGAATGGGAGTCGATAGACAGGATTGCAGATAGGCGCCTTCCTCGGCATCGGCACAGGCCAATGTCAGGGCCGTTGGCAGGTGTCGGGCGATATCCACGGCGAAGCTGGGGCCTGTCAGCACGGCTGTCGTCGCATTTGGCACGATTTCGGACATTTGCGATGCGGTACCCTTGAGTGTCTCGAGGTCGATCCCCTTGCTGCAGGACACGAGCCGCTTGCCACCCAGCAGGGCTTGGTGCTCGGTCAGCCAGGCGCGCAAGGTCTGGGCGGGAACAGCCAAAAGGATCGTGTCCATTTCGGCTAGACCATTCACATCCGCCGTGATCGAGATTGCAGATGGAAGGGACACGTCCGGCAGCCGACGCGCGTTCTCGCGGCGGCGCTGCATTTCGTCAGCCTGATCCGGGTCGCGCGCCCAAAGAGTGACCGGTCCGTTGGCGGACAAGGCAACGGCCAGCGCCGTGCCAAAGGCGCCTGCCCCTGCGACAGCGATCTTCATGCCTTGGCTCCTTTTCTGCCACTGCCCAATAGGCTGGGACTGTTTTGATCCAACGGCCAACGCGGACGCGCGGCAAGGGTCATGTCATCATGATCGCCCCGCATGTGGCGCAGCAAGCCCGCATAGGCAATCATCGCGGCATTGTCGGTGCACAGTTTTGGCGGCGGGGTGACAAATTCCAGCCCGAGATCGCGGCACATCGTCTCCAAGCCGCCGCGAATGGCCATGTTCGAGGCAACACCACCGGCAATGGCAAGATGCGCAAGCCTTGTCCCGCGGGATCGGGCGATCTGCGCGGCGCGGCGCGACTTTTCGATCAGAACATCCCCGATCGCGCTCTGAAACGCTGCGGCGAGATCGCTTTGGTCCTGGCGGGTCAATCCCCCGTTCGCCTGCACCAGACCGTCCCGGGCGCGCAGCATGGCGGTCTTCAAGCCGGAAAAGGACATGTTGCAATCGTCTCGGTCAAGTAACGGACGCGGAAGTTGGAACCGCTCCGCTCGACCACCTTTGGCCGCGCGCTCGATCGACGGTCCGCCCGGTTGCGGCAGGCCCAGGATACGGGCCGATTTATCAAAGGCTTCGCCAGGCGCATCGTCGATTGTGCCGCCAAGCCGGGTATAGGTATCGGGCCCTTCGACAAGCAGGAACTGGCAATGCCCACCCGAAACCAGAAGCATGAGATAGGGAAATCCCAACCCATCCGACAATTGCGGCGTCAAAGCATGCCCTGCAAGGTGGTTGACCCCGATCAGCGGCAGGCCGGTGGCTGCCGCCAGCCCCTTGGCGCACATGACGCCGGACAGGACCCCACCGATAAGGCCGGGTCCTGCCGTGACTGCGATGCCGTCGATCCCGGAAAGGGTCAAATCTGCCTCGAACAGGCACTGTTCAACCACGATATCCAGCTTCTCGGCATGGGCCCGTGCGGCGATCTCGGGGACGACGCCCCCGAAGTCGGCATGTAGATCCGTCTGGCCATAGACAACCGAGGACAGGATTTCGGCCGATCCCGGGCGGCCACGCACGACTGCGGCAGCCGTGTCATCACAGCTGCTTTCGATGCCCAGGATGGTCAGGGGTTCGTTCATGTCGCGACCGGTTGCACTGCATCCGATCCGAGGTAACACTCGGGGCCGCATCCGACAATGGCCGGGGGGCATGTGATACCTCAAAGACCGATCCTCTTGCTGACCCGACCCGAGTGCGGATCGCGTGCCTTTCTCGATGCGTTGGCCGAGCGCGGGGTCGTGAATCTGAATGAGATCGTCAGCCCGCTTTTCGACTATGCGGCGGTCGATCATGCCTCGTTCGACCCTGCGGCGGAACTGATCTTCACCTCGGCCGAGGCGGTTCGCCATGCAGGTGACGGCGCCGGGCGGGTGTCATGGTGTGTCGGTGATCATACGGCCAGAACGGCCACGGCGGCGGGCTTTGTCGCACGAAGCGCGCGCGGGGATGCGAGCGATCTTGTCGACATGATCCGGTCGGCAAGCCCTAAGAAACCCCTGGTTCATTTGCGGGGACGGACCAGCGCGGCGGATATTTGCGGGGCACTGAACGCGGAAGGCCTGCGGTGTGAAGACCGC
>JAAAPD010000081.1 GCA_009908505.1 Alphaproteobacteria bacterium
AACTGTTACATAGCAAGGCGAACAGGTTTTACGAAATCAATAGTCCTGCAACGCCGGGTCACGTCCGCGTGACCGTGGCATGGGCCGCATTTGGGCATCTGCCGTTGTTCATCCCAGCGGCACCGCACGCGCCGCGCGGTCACTCGGGTCATCCGGCGCAGAACTCCCGGTGCCGGGACAGGGCGCGCCAGGCGCAGGCGTGTCATCCTCCGGCGTGGCGCATACAGTCTTTCAGATGAAGCCGCGCCATCTCCTTTGCGTGGCCGGCATAGCCGGGTTGACCGCTGATCTGCGTGGCAACGATGGCCCCATCCATCAGGATCGTGAATTTCGCCACTGTTTTGGCCGTGTCCCGAACCCCCAGGATTTCAGCCTGCGCGGCGATCCAGCCGTTCAGATGCGCCTTGTGCGCCGCGATCACCTGACGCAGCCGCATGTTATCCATATCGAACTCTCCCGCGGCATTGAGAAACGGGCAACCGAAGAACTGCGGATCGACGAACCAAAGCTCCAGCACATCGAACATGGCCAAGAGCCGCGTCAAGGCATCGCCCTGAACCTGGGCGATCTCGGCGAAGAACCACGCGCGCCACGCGGCGCCCTCGCGTTCCAGCACGGCCGCGATCAAACCGTCCTTGTTGCCGAAATGCTTGTAGAGAGACGTCTTCGCCGTTCCTGCGCGGCGCGCGATCGCATCGACCCCGGTCGCCTGAAAGCCGCGGTGACAAAACAGCCATGCCGCGGCGGCCAAAAGACGTTCCCGCGTTGATCCGGAATAGGTGGCAGAGCAAAGCGTGCCAGCCCCGGCCAGCAAGACCCCCGGCGGTGGCGGCGGCGTGTCGGGTTCTGATAGCGCGGTCAGGTCGCCATCCCGTGGCGGTTGCATGTCGTCCATCAAGCCTGTCCCGTCAGATTACGCGTGTTCCCGACCCACGATGGGTGAGTACCGCACGGTATCATCCTTGTCCCGGACGGGAAAGCTACTCTGGGTCGAAGCATCAAACCCGTGATGCGATCCGATGACACGTCGCCTGGCCACGCGGGAAACACAAGCTTTCCCAGGAAACGCCTGGCCCGGTGCCCGACCCGGCACCGGCATTTTTATTTTCTGGCGGAACCGACGCGCCTGTTTCGGATCAGGCGCGCGCGGGACAACGGTTTTTCTGACGCAGACCCGGATAAAGAAAACCTTTCGGTATCGTATTTATCACGCTGGGGTCTGCCGATTCGGGCGGTGGTGCGTTTTCAAATAGCCTGATAATTTCGCAAATGGCCCGAAAAAATCTGAATTCTTGGGCATGAAGCAGGCGTGCGCCGCGTGACGGGAACGTCATTCAAGGAAATGAAAGACATACAGATCGGTATCGTTATGCTGATCTCATACCGATAGCTTTCGATGTTGTGCGACGAAAGGAAGGCCGATGAACGCGATTTCATCTTTTGTGCAGGCAAGACCGCTGGACGGTATTCTCACGCTTGCCCGGTCCCTGAGCGGTCACCATGACGACCCGCGACGCGACGCAAAGGCGGAGCGCAACGCAACAGGGGCGCATGTGCAGATCGAGGGGTTGCAGCATCGCTACAAGGGGGCTGCCGCGAATTGCCTCGATAAGCTGGAGTTCAAGGTCACGCCGGGGCAGATCGTGGCGCTTGTCGGTCGATCGGGCTGCGGCAAGTCAACATTGCTGCACTTGATCGGCGGCTTGATGCAGCCAAGCGCGGGCGGCGTGTATATCGACGGGAACCGCGTGAAATCGGCCTGTCCGCGCTGGGTGGTGATGTTTCAGGCGCCCTCGCTCTTTCCGTGGATGACCGTTGCGCAGAATGCCGCGCTGGGGCTGCGATTTGCCGGGCGCAAAGCTGAAATCGCAAAGCGCATCCCCCCGCTTCTGGAGCTTGTCGGGCTGACGGCCTTTGCGGATCGCAATGTCCAGGACCTGTCGGGCGGACAGCAACAGCGCGTGGCGCTGGCACGCTCGCTGGCCACGCAGCCCGAGTTGCTGCTGCTGGATGAGCCGTTTTCCGCGCTCGACGCCTTCACCCGCCGCGCCCTGCAACAGGACGTGCGCCGGATCGCCAAGGAACTGGGGCTGACGGTGGTTCTGGTCACCCATGACATTACCGAAGCCGCGATCATGGCCGACCGCGCCCTTGTCATGGCGCCCGATCCGGGGCGGATCGTGACCGATACTCTGCTCGACCCCGGCCCGGAGCGCCACCGCGACAACCCGCAATTCGAGGCCGAGCGCGCCCGCCTTGCCACGCTGTTCGAAGCGACTGCCTGACCTTCTTATCCTACTGGAGTAACCGATATGAACAAAGATGACCTGCGCCGCGCCGAACTGAAATGGGCCATGGATGCCTATCGCGGCGATTATTCCCGCCGGGGCGCCCTGAACCTGTTTGCCAAGGGCGGGCTATCTGCCGGGCTGGCCGGTCTGCTGGCCAGCCTGCCGCAAATCTCCTATGCGCAAGAAGACGAGAAGGTGCGCATCGGCTATCTGCCGATCACCGATGCCACGGCGCTGCTGGTGGCCCATGCCAACGGCTATTTCAAGGATGAAGGGCTGGACGCCGAAGACCCGACGCTGATCCGGGGCTGGGCGCCGCTGATCGAAGGGTTCGTCACCAACCGCTTCAACCTTGTGCATTTCCTGAATCCGATCCCGATCTGGATGCGCTACAACAACAATTTCCCCGTGAAGGTGCTGTCCTGGGCGCATACCAACGGGTCCGGCGTGGTGGTCGGCGCGCATACCGACATTACCGATTTCAAGGGTCTGGGCGGCAAACAGGTCGCCGTGCCTTTCTGGTATTCTATGCACAATATCGTGCTGCAATACGCGTTGCGGCAGTCGGGGATCACGCCGGTCATTCAGGACCAATCCGCGCCGCTGGCCGACAACGAATGCAACCTGATGGTCATGCCGCCGCCGGAAATGCCGCCCGCCTTGGCCGCCCGCTCGATCGACGCCTATATCGTGGCCGAACCGTTCAACGCCATGGGCGAGGTTCTGGCGGGCGCGCGGATGCTGCGCTTTACCGGCGATATCTGGAAAAACCACCCCTGCTGCGTGGTCGCCACGCATGAGGAAGCGATCACCGCGCGCCCCGAATGGGTGCAGGCCGTCACGAACGCCGTGGTGCGGGGCGCGATCTACGCCTCTCAGAACAAGGCAGAGGTCGCGCAAATGATCAGCCGCGACGGCAAGGGCTACCTGCCCGCCCCGGCAGAGGTCGTGACCCGCGCCATGACCCATTACGACACCGCCGAATATGCCGATAGCGGCGCGCTGACCCATGCGGATTGGGACAATGGCCGGATCGATTTCCAACCATGGCCCTATCCCAGCGCCGACGCTTTGACCGTGTCCTACCTGCGCGAAACCGTTGTTTCGGGCGATGCGGCTTTCCTGGCCGATCTGGACCCGGCTTTCGTGTCGGACGACCTGGTGGATCGCCGCTTCGTGCGCAAGGCGGTGGAACGCTTCCCGGAATGGCTGGATGACCCGTCGGTCAATGCCGGCGATCCCTTCACCCGCGAAGAGGTTCTGTCGCTGTGACCGAGGCTGCCTTCTCTCAACCCGACCGCGCCAGGTCAGATGCTGTCAACGCCCGCATCGCCATGCTGCAAGGCTGGCTGCGCAGCATGGCGATCGGGGCGCTTGGTCTTGGCATTCTGGGCGCGCTCTGGGCCTTGGGCGGTTGGTATATCGCCCAATCGCCCGGCATGTTCGCCTTCGCGCAACTGGCCCCTGTCCCGACGCTGGAACGGCTGTGGGACATGGCCCAGCGCGGCGAGATCTGGGACATGTCGGCCCCAAGCCTGAACCGCGTGGGATGGGGCTTGGGCATTGCCATTCTGGTGGGTGTGCCGATGGGAATTCTGATCGGGCGGCTGGCCTGGCTGCGCGACCTGTCGAATGCGCCATTCCAGTTGCTGCGGATGATCTCGCCGCTCAGCTGGATGCCGATTGCCATCATGGCCTTCGCCACATGGGACGCCGCGATCATCTTCCTGATTTTCGTCGCATCCGTCTGGCCGATCATGTTCGCCACCGCCGCCGGCGTGAAGCGCATCGATCCCGCTTGGCTTAAAGTGTCGCGCAATCTGGGGGCCAACCCGGTGCACATGCTGGTTTATGTCATTTTACCGGCCATCGCGCAGGACATCATGACCGGCATTCGTCTGGCGCTGGGCATTGCCTGGGTGGTGCTGGTGCCCGCCGAATACCTTGGCGTGTCCTCGGGGCTTGGCTTTGCCATCAACGATGCGCGCGACTCTCTCGATTATGCGCGTCTGGGGGCCACGGTGCTTGTCATCGGTGTCATCGGCTACGCGCTCGATTCCCTGTGCTTGCTGGCGATCAAACGTTTCAGCTGGCTGCGCAGCGATACCTGAACCCCAACCCGAAAAGGAGGAATACCATGGGTGAACCCGCAACCGTGCTGACAGGATGCCTGGCACCGATCGACAAGACCGGGCTGGACGGCCTGATCGAGAAGGGCAAGGCCGATCCGAAAGCGATCAAGACGCTGTCGTGCAAGACCGTCGCCGAAGGCCGCTTCCGCCACGCCAACTACATCCGCGATCTGCCGCCCTATATCGTGGACGAGCCGCCCGGCCTGCTGGGGGACGACACCGCGCCGAACCCGTCCGAGGCCTCGCTTGCCGCGCTGGGTTCCTGCGTTTGCGTGGGTCTGCACGCCAATGCCGTGCATCGCGGGATCAGCGTGACCAAGCTGGAAATAGAGATGGAGGCCGATCTGAACATCACCGCCGTCTGGGGCACGGGCGACCAATCCGACAAGCCTGTCGGTTTCACCGATGTGCGCATGAAGGTCGTGATGGAAGCTGACGCCCCGCAAGCGGTGATCGACGAGCTGATCGCCCATGTCGCCAAATGGTCGCCGGTGTTCAACACCTTCTCGCGCCCGGTGAACATGGAAATCGCCGCCGCCTAAGCCGTCTATCGGGGCCGCCTGCGCGTGGCGGCCCCGCATTCCACCCCCCGATGTCTGAGCGCGACAGGCTATCGCATCCATCCCCCAGGAGTTGCTCATGTCCCTTGACCTTGCCACCGCACCGCAGATGCCCGCGCTGGGCCTGCCCGATCCCGGTTTCGTGCTGTCCGAAGCCGACCGCATCACCGCAAGCGACCTTGTCCCGCTTGTCCGGCAGATCGACGCTGATGGTCTGTATCCCGAAGCGGTCATGCGCAGCTATGGGGCGGCGGGCGCGTTCCAGCGCCATCTGCCCGCCCCCGGCGGCGCGCTGGACCTGGACACGACGATTGCCGCCATGGCCCGCGCCGGGCGCGAATGCCTGTCCACCGCGTTCTGCATGTGGTGCCAATCGGCGCTGGGCTGGTATATTTTCAATTCCGACAATACCGACTTGCAGGACGGGCTGGGGGCCAAGGTCGCCACCGGCGAGGTGCTGGGCGGCACCGGCCTATCCAACCCGATGAAAACCCTGTTCGGGATCGAGACGATGAAGCTGAAGGCCACCCCGGTCGAGGGCGGCTATACCCTGCGCGGCACGCTGCCATGGGTCAGCAACATCAACGAGGATGCGTGGTTCGCCGTGATCAGCGAAATCCCCGAAGGGCCGCGCGCGGGCGAACGGGTGATGATGGTGCTGCACGGGCGCGGCGACGGCGTGAAGCTGGTCTCGAACGATCATTTCGTCGCGCTGGAAGGCACCCGCACCTACGGCGTGCAATGCCGCGATGCCTTCGTGCCAAGCGCCCATGTCATCGCCGACCCGATCAACGCCTATGTGCCCAAAATCCGCGCCGGATTCATCCTGCTGCAAGCGGGCATGGCATTCGGAATGATCGAAGGCTGCATTGCCCTGATGGAACAGGTGCGCGGCCCGCTGGGGCATGTGAACCAGCACCTTCCCGACCAGCCGGAGCATTTCCGCGAGAAGCTGGACGCGATGAAGGCCGAGGTCGCGGAGCTGTGCAAGACCCCCTACGACCTGTCGGACGACTATTTCATCCGTGTCATCAAGGCGCGTCTGGCCGCCGGGGACCTGTCGGTCGCCGCCGCGCATAACGCGATGCTGCACCAGGGCGCGCGCGGCTATGTCAGCCATGGGGCCGCCCAGCGCCGCCTGCGCGAAAGCTATTTCGTCGCCATCGTCACCCCCGCCACCAAGCAACTGCGCAAGATGCTGGCGGATATGGGGGCAGCGGCCTGATCGCCCGTCCGAAAACCATAGAACCAACAGGGGAAAACAGCATGACAGACGCACTGATCACGCCAGAGCAGTTGAAGGATATGGAGGGGGTCGTCATCATCGACACCCGCGCGCCAGAAGCCTATGCGGCGGGCCATATTCCCGGCGCTGTCAACCTGCACGAAATCTTTACCTTTCTGGCGACGTCCGACCCGGACGGGATTGCGCAGATGACCGACACCTTTGCCGCCGCCTTTGGCGCGGCAGGGCT
>JAAAPD010000039.1 GCA_009908505.1 Alphaproteobacteria bacterium
GATCGCAGGTTCGGCCCGCGGCCCGTCATCCATGTCTGCATCGTCACGCTGATGGTGGTCTGCGTCATCATTGTCGGCATGACGCGCGAGCAGGTCCTGGGCATCCCGCTGGCGCCGGGCAGCCCGGTGCCGGACCTGCTGTTCTACATCTGCGGGTCGATCATCGGCGGCGCGGGCGGCGGCATCTACTCGGCCAGCCGGTCGATGATGGTGCGCCACACCCACCCCGAACGCCCGACCGAGGCGTTCGGCCTCTTCGCCTTGTCCGGCAAGGCCACGGCGTTCCTCGCCCCCGGCCTGATCGCCTTCTTCACCTGGTGGTTCGGCGATGCGCGGCTGGGCTTTACCCCCGTTATCGGGCTTTTCCTGGCGGGCTTCGTTCTGCTACGCTGGGTCCATCCAGAGGGAGATCGCGCAGAATGGTCAAAGTCCTCAATACCGGCGCCCTGATCCTTGCACTTGTCTTGACGGCGGCCTGCCGCGACGGGGCGACGGACTATGACGGTACCGATCGCACAACGGTATCCACCCAGGGCAACAATGACACCCGCGTGGCAAAAGAGGTCTTCGGATATCTGCCCGCCGCCTCGACCCAGGTCAACGCCGCCATCGGTGGCTATGCCCGGGGCTGTCAGGCCGGGGCCGTGCAACTTCCCGAAACCGGCCCGACATGGCAGGCCATGCGCCTGAGCCGCAATCGCAACTGGGCCCAGCCGGAAACCATCGACTACGTCAAGAACCTGAGCCGGTTCGCCGCCACTCTGCCGGGATGGGAGGGGCTTTATGTTGGCGACATGAGCCAGCCCCGCGGCGGCCCCATGCTGACCGGACATCGCAGCCACCAGTCGGGGCTGGATATCGACATCTGGATGCTGCCGCCGGATCGCCTGAACCTGACCGCGCAGGAGCGCGAGAACATCAGTTCGATCTCCATGCGGCGCGACCGCGGCGCCTATACGAATGACCGCTGGACCGAGGAGCACATGCTACTGCTTCGTGCCGCGGCCAGCGATGATCGTGTCGCGCGGATTTTCGTTTTTCCCGGCGCCAAGGTCGCTATGTGCGACTGGGAAACCGGTGACAGGGCCTGGCTGCGCAAGATCCGGCCCTGGTGGGGCCATCACTACCATTTCCATGTGCGCCTGACCTGCCCCGTAGGTGATCGCGCCTGCGAGAACCAGGCGCCGCCGCCGCCGGGCGACGGCTGTGCCGATGCGCAGGTCTGGGTCAACAACATCCTGAACCCGCCGCCGCCCGATCCCGAGGCAACGCCGCGCCCGCCGCGTGGACCGCTGCGCATGGCGGACCTGCCCGGCCAGTGCAGCGCCGTCGCCGCCAACTGAGTTGACAAGCCCCGCACCGCCCCGGTAGGAGCACAGCGTTCTGCCATTCGGGCAGGGCCAAGTCTCCGCGACCTTGTCAAAACGGACCAAAAACATGACCCGCCTTCTTCCTGGCATCCTTGCCATGGCCACCGTCGTGGTGGCCTCGAATATCCTCGTCCAATTCCTGCTGCTCGATGGCCTTCTGACCTGGGGGGCGTTCACCTATCCCTTCGCCTTTCTGGTGACCGACATCATGAACCGCGTCTATGGCGCGGGCCCCGCGCGCCGCGTCGTCTTTGCCGGCTTCGTGACCGGTGTGATCTGTTCGCTGATCGGCAGCCAGATCATGTTGCAGGGCGATGGCTATACCTATGCCGCCGTGCCGCTGCGCGTCGCCGTGGCCTCGGGCACCGCTTTCCTTGTGGCGCAACTGCTGGACGTGGCGATCTTTTCTCGCCTGCGTGAGGGCGCCTGGTGGAAGGCCCCGCTGACCTCAACGGTGATCGGGTCGGCGGTCGATACCGCCCTGTTCTTCACCATCGCCTTCGGCGCGGCCCTGACCTTTGGCGCCGCCGCCGACGAGCAAATCTCATGGGCCCAGGATGCCGCGCCCTTCCTGCTCAGCGGCCCGCAGGCACCGCTCTGGGTAACGCTGGCCGTGGCCGATTGGGGTGTCAAACTTGCCATTGCCCTGGTCGCCTTGGTCCCGTTCCGCCTTATTGTTGGGCGTCTTCTGCGGCCCGTCACGTAAATGTAGTAATTTTTTCTTTGGCGATCCCCTGATCTTGTGTTTTCCTGACCTCAGGCGAAATCAATGAAAGGAGGTGATCCAGTGTCTAGAAAGAGATTGGAGAGAGGTGTCGGGACAGCTTGGAGGTTTGACATCTGAGGCAGCCCTTGGGTGTGCAAACCTTCAGGTGGGCCGGTTATCACCAACGTGTGAGAGCAGTCTAACCGACCCCACCTCCTGAACTTTCGAAGGGCCGTTCCATCGCCGGAGCGGCCCTTTTCCATTGCCCTGCAAATCCTGTCCACACGTGGTAAGACGTGGTCATGCCCCTTCACATCAACGACCAGATCGAGATCGCCGATTGGGAATTGACCGAGCAATTCGTCCGGTCCTCGGGCCCCGGTGGGCAGAACGTGAACAAGGTGGCGACCGCGGTCGAACTGCGCTTCGAGGCGGCGCGCAGCCCCGCCCTGCCCGAACCGGTCAAGACCCGGTTGCGGCGGCTGGCCGGTCAGCGCTGGACCAAGGACGGCGCGGTGCTGATCAAATGCGACGAAACCCGCCAGCAGGCGCGCAACCGCGAGATCGCCCGCGAACGGCTGGCGGAACTGATCCGCAAGGCGCTGGAAAAGCCCAAGCGCCGCATCAAGACCCGCGTGTCACAGAACCAGAAACGCAAGCGCGTCGATGCCAAGAAAAAGCGGGGCGAGGTCAAAGCGTTGCGCGGGTCGGTGCGCGACGATTGACGAAACCGAGAAAGGAATGGCCATGAAAGTCGGAATCGTGGGCGCGGGGATGGTCGGGTCGGCGGCGGGGTTCGCGCTGGTCATGCAAGGCATCGCGCGCGAGATCGTCCTGATCGACCTTGACGAGAAACGCGCAAGGGCCGAGGCCGAGGACATCGCCCATGCGGTGCCCTTCGCCAGTTCCGCCGTGGTGCGGGCGGGCGGTTATGACGACCTGCACGGCGCGGGGGTGGTGATCCTCGCCTGCGGGGTGGGGCAGAAACCGGGGGAAACCCGGCTACAACTTCTGGGCCGCAATGCCGAGGTGTTCCGCTCCGTCGTGCGCCAGGTGCTGCCGGTCGCGCCGGATGCTATCCTGCTGGTGGCCTCGAACCCGGTGGACATCATGGGCCAGATCACCGCGCGGATCGCGGGGCTGGCGCCGGGGCGGGTGATCGGGTCGGGCACGATCCTCGATACCGCGCGGTTCCGCTGGCTGCTGGGCCGGCACCTCGGGATCGCGCCGGGGTCGGTCCATGGCTATGTGCTGGGCGAACACGGCGATTCCGAGGTGCTGGCCTGGTCGAACGCGCGGGCCGGGTCGGTGCCGCTGGCCAGCTTTGCCGCGCAGGTGGGCGCGCCGATCACCGAGGACGTGCGCGCCCATATCGACGCGGGCGTACGCCGGGCGGCCTATACGATCATCGAGGGGAAAGGCGCCACCTGGTACGGCATCGGCGCGGGCCTCGCCCGGATCTGCCGGGCCATCGGCGGGGATGAACAGGCGGTGCTGTCCGTGTCGGTGCCGGGCGATGTGCTGGGCGTCACAGAAGTCGCCCTGTCCCTGCCCCGCGTGGTCGGGGCGGCAGGCGTCACGGCCACGCTCTGGCCCGAGCTGGACACGGCGGAAACCGAGGGGCTACGGGCCTCGGCGGAGCTGTTGAATTGAAGGGGTTGGTGGAGGCGGTTTGAGGCTACTGGGCTAAGAAGCGCTCCGCGAAAGGCTAGGTGGAACGGCGGATCAAGGCGAAGAAGGAACGAGGGAGGTTAAGCGGTTGCGGGGTAGAGTGTAGACTTGCTTTTTTTCCGGAGCCTATGCGGCGCTTGGCGCTCGCACTCAGATGAGTAGGACTGCAATCAATATAGCAAGGGCACCAAACCGGAGCAGCGTCGGAAGGAACAGGATTACCCTAGGCGGCTTGTGAACCCTTGCGCCCATAACAGGCCCTCCGCGGAGGACTGGAAGAATCCATTCCGCAAAATGCGGTCGCTTTGTGGCGCCAAAATGATTTAGCAAGAAGTACCTGTCGGTGATTGGCGAGTTCCCAAATCCAACAACACCGGTGTGCCCGAACGTTCTGGGTCGGATGCTAGCCAACATGATCGGCCAAAGATCACACACTCCACAGTCGTTTACTAGATTGGCTGCGCAATTTTTTAGTTTGCGATCATCATCGTGGTGGCAAATTGAACCTGAAAAGAAGACCCAGTCGAACTTGCCCTTGATGTCATCAGATAGTGAAGCAAAAACTTTTGTTCCGTTACTATGGCAGATAATTGAGTACGAGTCGGCATCAGATGCGTCAAATGCATCTTGCACTCGAGCTTCCGTAAGAGTGGAGCGCTTTTTTGAGCCCAAACCTGCCACTAGGTCAAGTGGCGTCATTAGAGCGTAACTGACGGGCACATATCCAAACTCAATGTCAGCAAACTTGCCGTCCGTAACGTGCGAGAAATCATCCCACCAGTCCGAGATTGATAGGATCCCGTGCAGCACAAAGACTTCATGTCGAACCGCGTCAATAACAGATACATCTTCGACTTCAAATGGTGCAGGAGTGACTGGGATCATAGAGATATTCGCCTTATTAAAGGCGAATATCTTCCAAATTCAAACTACTGTCATCAGTTTTTCTGAAGTCTGGCGGAATTAGACTGCAATCTTCTTTTCTATTGCAGCCCGACTGACAGACCCGCGGTGTGATTCCTGGATGTCCTTCGTTAGGTTTGATAGCTGCTGCACATTTTGCAGAGCGGGCAACTGAAGATAGTACTTCTCGTCGGTAGAGTTCCCTTGAGAGAACACATCTCTGCCAACCTGTTTCTCCCTAACCATCCACTCGAGCGCCGCAAACGCGTTGCCAAACAACTCCTTCTTTGTCTGGAAGTCGCATACATCCATCATGTGGTTAAGCCGCGCAGCTTCCTTAGCCGACAATTCAATTTGAATTCGTGCCATGATTGCTCCTCAAGGCCGTGACAGAGGTGTCGGATCGACGGTCGACACATGGACGGTAAGCCCCTAGTTTTACTTTGTTTTATGCCAATTCCTTCGTCGATCAGCAAAGTCTCGACTGGCGCAGATCGCGACAGACTCAAACAAGATTGCACTTAGAGCCACAAATATCAAGTTAATCATGGAGATATTGTGATTGAATCGTGATGATAATGCGAGTGCATTACCATCACGAAGCGCTCTAAACCACAACCTCCAACCTCTCCTGCTTCCCCACCCCGAACACGCGCTTATACCGGGCGATCTCGTCAACCGGCCCCATGGCCTTGTTGGGATTGTCCGAGAGTTTCACCGTGGGCTGTCCGTTGGCCGTCACCGCCTTGCAGACCAGGCTGAACGGGGCGAGCGTGTCGCCCGCCGTCAGGCCCATGAAATCGTTGGTCAGCATGGTGCCCCAGCCAAAGCTCACCTTCACGCGGCCCGCGAATTGGGTGTGCAGCTCCACGATCTTGTCGGCATCCAGCCCGTCCGAGAAGATGATCAGCTTGTCCGTCGGATCCTCGCCCCGGGATTTCCACCAGTCGATGGCAATCTCGGCCCCGGCGGCCGGGTCGCCTGAATCGATGCGTATGCCCGTCCAGCCCGCCAGCCAGTCGGGCGCGTTATCAAGGAAGCCCTTGGTGCCGTAGGTGTCGGGCAGGATGATGCGCAGGTTGCCCTCGTGCTCCTCATGCCAGTCCGACAGCACGTCATAGGGGGCATTGGCCAGCGCCGCGTCATCCTCGGCCAGCGCGGAATAGACCATGGGCAGTTCATGGGCGTTGGTTCCGATCGCCTCCAGGTCGCGGTTCTTGGCGATCAGGCAGTTGGAGGTTCCGGTGAACCCGTCGCCCAGCCCCTCTTGCATGGCCTGCACCGCCCAATCCTGCCACAGGAAGGAATGCCGCCGGCGGGTGCCGAAATCGGCGACCTTGAGGCCCTGCAGCGGTTGCAGCGTCTCGATCTTGTGCCAAAGCTTGGTCATGGCGCGGGCATAGAGCACCTGAAGTTCGAAGCGTTTCATCTCGCCCAGAACGGCGCGGCCCCGCAATTCCATCAACACGGCAAGCGCCGGGATTTCCCACAGCATGACCTCGGGCCAGGCGCCTTCGAAGGTCAGTTCATATTGTCCGTCGCGCTTTTCCAAGTGGTAGGGCGGCAGGCGCAGGACCTCGAACCAGTCCATGAATTCGGGCGTGAACATTTGCCGCTTGCCGTAGAAGGTGTTGCCGCGCATCCAGGTGCTTTCGCCGCGCCGCAACGACAGCGAGCGGATATGGTCCAGCTGTTCGCGCAGCTCGCCCTCGTCGATCAGCTCGGCCAGGCGGATGTCCGTGGTCCGGTTGATGAGGCTGAACGTGACCTGCGTGTCGGGCTTGTTGCGAAACACCGACTGGCACATCAGAAGCTTGTAGAAATCGGTGTCGATCAGGGAGCGGACGATCGGGTCGATCTTCCACTTGTGGTTCCAGACGCGGGTGGCGATGTCGACCATGTGTCCTCTCCTTGCGGTTGGACAGGTTAGACCAAACCCGCTTGGGGGGCTGCAAGGGCGAAACGCCCGTCAGGCGAGGGTCACGCCGGCGCCCTTCATCCCGTCGAGCGCCGCATCGAGCGATCCGTCGAAGTCGATTGCACGGCACAGGTCGGTCCGAACGGTGACGGCAAAGCCCAGCCGGGCCGCATCCGTGGCGGACCAGTTGACGCAGAAATCGGTGGCCAGCCCGACCATGGTGAGCCTGTCGATGTCGCGGCTGCGCAGGTAACCCTCCAGCCCGGTGGGCGTTTCGTGGTCGTTCTCGAAAAACGCCGAATAGCTGTCGAGGGCCGGGTTGAACCCCTTGCGGATGATCAGGTCGGCGCGGTCGACTTCCAAGTCGGGGTGGAACTTGGCCCCGTGCGATCCCTGGATGCAATGGTCGGGCCAAAGCACCTGCGGGCCGTAGGGCATTTCCATCATGCTCATCGGCTCGGCGTCATGGGTGGAGGCGAAAGAGGAATGACCCGCCGGGTGCCAGTCCTGTGTCAGGATCACGGCGTCGAAATCGGACATCAGCCGGTTGATGCCGGGCACGATGTCATCGCCGCCCGAGACCGCCAGCGCACCGCCGGGGCAGAAGTCGTTTTGCACGTCGATGACAACAAGGGCATGGGTCATGGGAGGCTCCTTCCGTGGTCGGCCAAACACTAGAACGGGCGCGAGAGATTGAAAACCCGGGCAGGAGGCATGACGGGTTTGACCCGCATCAACGCGCGGCGTCGCGGGCTCGGGCACAGTGGAATCATGGAATCGGAGGGCACCATCATGAAATTTCTGGTCGGATACGCCTCGACCGAGGGGCAATCACGCAGGATCGCGCGGCATGTGGGGGACAGATTGTTTGATGCGGAGCATACCGTCGAATTGCTGTCGCTCGAGGATACAGAGGGCCTGAGGACGGATCGGTTCGATCGCACGGTTCTGGTTGCCTCGATTCATGCGGGTCAATACCGCAAGGAACTGTCGGCCTTCGCCGCCGAGCATCGCCCCTGGCTGGACCGGACCCCGGTGCTGTTCCTTTCGGTTTCCCTGGCCGCCGCCGGGCACGAAGCCGAAGATTGGCGCGGGCTGGACAGGATCGTCGAGGATTTCACCGAGGTGACGGGCTGGACACCCAACCGCGTCGAACAGGTCGCCGGGGCCTACCGGCCATCACAGTACGACATGTTCAAACGCTTCATCATGCGCCGGATCATCGCCACCAAGGATCCAGACGCCGACCCAGAAGTCGACAAGGAATATACCGACTGGCCCGCGCTGGATGCATTGGTGGATGACTGGACGCGCAACTGATCTTGCAGGCAATCCGTCGCAATCGTATGTGAGCCGACATGTTCACGGTTGCCGCACTCTATCATTTTATGCCGTTTGACGATCCCGCCGCGTTGCAGGGACCACTGAAGGCCCTATGCGCGGAAACGGGCACCACCGGTACGCTGCTGCTGGCGCGCGAAGGGATCAACGGCACCATCGCGGGCAGCCGTGCGGGGATCGACCGGGTTCTCGCACATATCCGCGCCCTGCCGGGCTGTGCCGACCTGGAGTGGAAGGAAAGCACCGCCGCGGACCAGCCCTTTGCGCACATGAAGGTGCGGCTCAAGAAAGAAATTGTGACCATGGGCCAGCCCGATGTGGACCCCCGCGCGAATGTGGGCCGCTACGTCGCGCCGGAGGATTGGAACGATCTTATCCAGGCGCCCGATGTCACGGTGATCGACACGCGCAACGATTACGAGGTGGCGATCGGAACGTTCGACGGCGCGATCGACCCTGAAACGGCCTCTTTCCGCGACTTCCCCGCCTGGTGGGAGAAGAACAAGCACCGCTTTCACAACAAGCGGATCGCGATGTTCTGCACCGGCGGTATCCGGTGCGAGAAATCGACCAATTTCCTGATCGGACAGGGGGTCGACGAGGTCTATCACCTCAAGGGCGGCATCCTGAAATACCTCGAAGAGATGCCCGAAGAGGACAGCCTTTGGCATGGCTCGTGCTTCGTCTTCGATGGGCGCGTTAGTGTCGATCACGGGCTGAAAGAGGGGCCGCATGTCCTGTGCCATGCCTGCCGCCGCCCCCTTCTGCCCGCCGATATGGAGTCCGAGGATTACGAGGCGGGCGTGTCTTGCCATCACTGCATTGATGAGACCAGCGACGCCGACAAGGCGCGGTTCCGCGAACGCCAGAAACAGATTGCGCTTGCCCGCGCACGGGGTGTGCAGCATCTGGGGGCTGATCTGTCGGGCAAAGTGGGCTAACTCCCCCGCCATGGACCTGTCACTTGAAACCCGAGAAGGGCTGCCCGAGGCCTTTCAAGTGCTGTTGCGTGAACACCCGCGCGCGGCGTGGCAAGCCGACCCGCATTTCAACGGGCTGATCGCCTTCTGGCTGGATCGTCACATGATGTTCCGCAAGCTGGGGACATTGTTGCAGCAGGAATCCGAAGCCCTGCTGGATGACAATACCGATGCCCGCCGGTTTGCCCAGGCAGTCGGCCATTACGGCGGCATGTTCGTCAATCAGTTGCACGGCCATCACCAGATCGAAGATCACCATTACTTCCCCGTGCTTGCGACCCGCGACTTGCGACCCGCGACAAGCGCATCGAGAAGGGCTTTGCCCTACTGGATACGGACCACCATGCGCTTGACGGCCATCTCGACCGGTTCGTGAAATCGGCCAATGCCGCCATCAACGGGGTGCTGGAGGAGGATGCCAAGCCTGCGGCCGCGAAATTTCGCGGCGCGTCCCGCGATATGGATCGCCTGTTGCGGCGGCACCTGGACGACGAAGAGGACCTGATCGTGCCCGTGATCCTGAAATACGGCACCGAGGGGCTTGGATAATCCGGCGCCATGGTCTCATCTGGGCACGAAGGAGACCCCGATGATCACAGAGAGCCTGCTCAAAGACATTCGCGCCCGTTTCGCCCATGTCGAAACCTGCCCGTTCGAGGGGCCGCGCATCTTTTTCGAGAATGCCGGCGGGGCGCTGACGCTGGACAGCGTGGTCGAAACCTCGGCCCGGTTTGCGGCGATCCCGGACAACCAGGGCCGCGCCAACGGGGCGTCACAGGCACTGGTCGATATCATCGCGCGGGCAAAGACAGCGGGAGCCGAGTTTTTCAACGCCAAAAATGGCCAGGTCATCGTCGGGGAAAGCGGCACGGAATTGCTGTTCCGGCTTGTGCGCACGGCGGTCACGCGACAGGGTCATGGCGTCGTGCTGAGTTCGACCGTCGAACACCCTGCCTCTCGGTCGGCCGCCGCTCATTGGGCCGGCATCATGGGGCTGGAGCATCGGCTTGTGCCACATGACAACGATCTCGGCCTGGTCACGCCCGAGGCCTACGCCGCCGCCGTGACGCCCGATGTCACAGTCGTGACGATCCTGCATACCTCGCCCGTGACCGGGATGGGGATGGACCTGAACGGGATCGCCGGCGCGATCCGCAGCGTGGCGCCCGAGGCCTTGATCATCGTCGACGGAATCCAGCATGCCAGCCATGGCGGAATCGACGTGGCGGCCGCGGGCGTCGATGGCTACGTCATCTCGCCCTACAAGGTGTTTTCCCGTCATGGCTACGGCGTGGCCTGGATCGGTGACCGCCTGACCAACCTTGGCCCCGAACAGCTCGCGGGCGGGCCGGAGCGCAATTGGGAACTCGGCACCCGCGACACCGGGGCCTACGCGACCTTTGCCGATCTGGTGGACTATTTCGACTGGCTGGGCGCGCAGGTTGGCAACGCCGACACCCGACGCAACCGGATCGAAGAGGCCGGCCGCGCAATCCATGCGCATGAAAAGCGTCTGACAGATGCGATGCTGCATGGCACGGGCAACCTCAGGGGGTTGGCTGAACTGCCCGGCGTTCACGTGATCGGAGGCATCGACAACCCCGCGCGCGAGGGGCTGGTCTGTTTCTGGGCCGATCGCATCGCCGCCGCCGACATTGTCGATCGTCTGAACGCCGAAGGCATTCGCACCCATACCCGCAAGGCCGACCATTACAGCGGCAACATCCTTGACCCGCTGGGTCAGGACGCCGCCGTCCGGGTCAGCATGTGTCACTATAATTCCGAGGCCGAGGTGGCGCGGTTCCTGTCGGTGATGACGGATCTGCTGAGGGACTAACGCCCCTCAGAAATCCAGATTTTCGACGCTCAGCGCATTCTGCTGAATGAATTCCCGGCGCGGTTCGACCATGTCGCCCATCAGCTTGGTGAACAAGTCATCCGCCTCGATCATGTCATCGACTTTGACCTGCAACAGCGTGCGCGCATCCGGGTCCAGCGTGGTTTCCCAGAGCTGGTCATCGTTCATCTCGCCCAGACCCTTGTAGCGTTGCAGGGTCAGGCCGCGTTCGCCTTCGTCCAGGATCGCCTTGAGCAGGTCCAGCGGACCATAGATCACCTGGTGGCGGTCCTTGCGGTGTAGTTGGGCGGGCAGCTTGTAGACCTCTTGCAGCGACTTGGTGAAGCTGCCGGTCCTGCGGGCCTCGCCCGAACGGAGCATGGGACCATCCAGCGTGCGCACCTCTTCCACCCCGCGCAGGATGCGGGCCAGACGGATGCCATGATCCTGGGTGATCCGTCCCTGCCAGCCGCGTTCGTATTCCAGCGCGATCTGGTCAAGGCGCGCGGCCACCTTGTCGGCCACGCCCTGCAGGTCTTCGTCCACCGCGCCGGGCACGAAGGCCCCGGCAATCGCCGCCTGTTCCAGGATGTTGCGCGGATAATGGGTGGGAAAGGCATCGAGCACGCGGCGCAGCTGTCGCGCCTCGTCCACCACGCGCTTGAGGTCCTGGCCGGTGATCTCTTCGCCAGTGCCGAGGCGCAACATGGTGCCGTCGACACCCATTTCGATCAGGTAATCATCCAGCGCGGCCTGGTCTTTCAGGTAGACCTCGGACTTGCCGCGGCTGACCTTGTAGAGCGGTGGCTGCGCGATGTAGAGATACCCACCCTCGATGATCTCGGGCATCTGCCGGAAAAAGAACGTCAGCAAGAGCGTGCGGATATGCGCCCCGTCCACGTCCGCGTCAGTCATGATGATGATCTTGTGATAGCGCAGCTTGTCGATGTTGAACTCGTCGCGCCCGATCCCGGTGCCCAGCGCCATGACAAGGTTGCCGATCTCCTGGCTGCCCAGCATCCGGTCGAACCGCGCGCGTTCCACGTTCAGGATCTTGCCGCGCAGGGGCAGGATGGCTTGCGTCCGCCGATCGCGGCCGGTCTGGGCCGAGCCGCCGGCACTGTCCCCCTCGACCAGGAAAAGTTCGGTCTTGGACGGGTCCTTTTCCGAACAATCCTTGAGCTTTCCAGCCAGGAAATTCACGTCCATCGCAGTCTTGCGGCGGGTGAGATCGCGGGCCTTGCGCGCCGCTTCGCGCGCCAGCGCCGCCTCGATGATCTTGCCGACGATCATCTTGGCTTCGTTGGGGTTTTCCTCAAACCATTCCGAAAGTTTCTCACCTACCAGGTTCTCGACCGCCGGGCGCACCTCGGACGACACCAGCTTGTCCTTGGTCTGGCTGCTGAATTTCGGGTCGGGCACCTTGACCGAGAGGACACAAGTCAACCCCTCGCGGGCATCGTCGCCCGTGAAATTGACCTTTTCCTTTTTCGCGATGCCGCTGTCCTGGGCATATTTCGAAATCGTCCGGGTCAACGCCCCGCGGAAGCCCGCCATATGGGTGCCGCCATCGCGCTGGGGGATGTTGTTGGTGAAGGGCAGGACGGACTCGTGGAAACTGTCGTTCCACCACATCGCCACCTCGACGCCGATATCGTCGCGCTCGCCGCGCACATAGATCGGCTCTTCCATCATCGCGGCCTTGGACCGGTCCAGGTATTTGACGAATTCCTTGACGCCGCCCTCGTAGAACAGCTCCGACTTTAGCGGTTCGGCAGGGCGTTCATCTTCGAGAATGATGCGCACACCGGAATTGAGGAACGCCAGTTCGCGCAGGCGCTTTTCCAGCGTTTCGAAGCTGTAATCGAGGTCAGAGAACGTATCGGTCGAGGCGAGGAACCGCACCTCGGTGCCGGTTTCATCGCCTGCATCCCCGATCACCTTCAGGTGCTCGGCCGTTTCGCCATGCTCGAACCGGGCTTGGTGGACCTTGCCGTTGCGCCAGATCGTCAGCTCCAGCCAGACGGACAACGCATTCACTACGGACACACCGACGCCGTGCAGGCCGCCCGAAACCTTGTAGGAATTGCTGTCGAACTTCCCGCCCGCATGCAGCTGGGTCATGATGACCTCGGCGGCCGAGACACCCTCTTCCTCGTGCATCTCGACGGGCACCCCGCGCCCGTTGTCGCGCACGGACACGCTGGAATCCGCATGGATTTTCACGTGCACATAGTCGGCATGGCCGGCCAGCGCCTCGTCTATGCCGTTATCGACAACCTCGTAGACCATGTGGTGCAGGCCGGACCCGTCATCGGTGTCCCCGATATACATGCCCGGGCGCTTGCGGACTGCCTCCAACCCTTTGAGAACCTTGATGGAATCGGCGCCGTAGTCGCTCGGCTTCTGCTGCTCTTCGGCCATTTCGGACCCTTTGTGTTATTTCTGCGATTTTATACGAAATCCGGGGGGGAATGTCACGCAGCAGGGGCATATTTTGTGGCGTCAGAAAAAGGGAATACCCAGCCCCACGCCGATCAGCAGAAGACCCGAGGAAATGTTCATGCGGCGCACGGCCTGGGGTGACTTCAGCATGGTTTTCACGCGGCCCACGAAGGTCGCCATGACCAGGTTGCCGAAAAGCGGAACCAGCGCCGACATCATCCCGATCGCGACCACGTCCCATGCCGTCAGAACCGTCAGGTCGAAGAAGCCCGGCAGCATTCCCATATAGAACAAGATGGCCTTGGGGTTGGCGAGGATGACGGCCAGCCCCGCAATGAACCCGGCGGCGAAGCCCGGGCGTGTCAGTCGGCTGTCGCGGCCGATTTCCTTGCCCGCCGAACGCAGCACGAGCGTGCCCATCAACAGGAAGGTCGCGCAAGCCACCCATTTCATAACCGTCATCGCCATAGAAAACTGGTCGACCACCCAAGCCATCCCCAGAACCGCCAAAACCGACCAAAGGACATCCCCCACGACCACGCCCAGCGTCAACGGCCAAGCGGCCGCGAACCCGCCCGTCATGGCGCGCGCGATCAGGGCCAGCCAGACCGGCCCCGGCGTAAGGAACAGGATAAGAAGCGCCCCGGCATAGAGCGCCGCATCGGCTGCGGAGATCGTCATGCAGCGCCCTTTAGAACTTCGTGCCCAGCAAGTCGATATGCGCGGAGGCGTCCCACGGCATATCGCCCAGGGGCAGGATCATCATGTCGTCATGGGTGACAGCTGTTTCCTGCCGGATCACCGCGCCGGTTTCCTGCCCATACATCGGGGTATAGGTCAGCGGATTGCTGACGGCGCGGAACCCGTGCCCGGCATAGATCGGCCTGTTGCCGAACAGCACGAAGAATGCCGCCCCGCTCGACCTTGCCTCGTCGAGGGCGGCAGTCAGAAGCCGCGTCGCGATCCCCTCTCCCTGCCTTTCAGGGGCGGTTGCGACCTCGGCCAATCCTACGATGTCGACCAGCGCGTCCCCCATACGGATCGCACGATAGGTCAGGGCCATGTGTCCAATGATCTCGGGGGCCCGTAGGACCAGCCGCAGATGGTGGCGCTGTTGATGGTAGCTGCGCCCGCAGAATCCCTCGTCATCGAACGCGGCAAGCAACAGTTGGGCAATCTGCGCCTCGTCGTCCGGCTCCAGGCGCATCTCTTCGATACGGTCGATCTGTCCGGTCATGCGATCCTTCCCTCCGCGTCAAGCGGGTCGAACGGGTTGTAGGCATATTCCCAGACATGGCCGTCCGGGTCCGCGACATAACTGGAATAGCCGCCCCATGCAGTTTCGAACGGGGGGCGAACGGGCGTAGCGCCACAAGCCAGCGCATGGGCATAGGCCGCGTCCACGCCGGCCGGGTCCGGCTGGTTCTGGGCCAGGGTCATGGCCCCGGTGCGCAGCTCGGCAACGTCGCGCCCGGTCTCTTTCGCCAACCCTTCCAGCGTGAACAGCGCGAATTTCGCCCCGCGCATATCGTAGAAGGCCACGAGGTCATTGGCGCTTTCCAACTGCCAGCCCAGGGCCTCGTAATAGCCGCGCGCACGGTCCAGGTTGGCAACGGCGAGCGTGATGAAGTTCACGCGATTGAAAGGCAGGGTCATGGGGTCTCCTCGGGGTCAATATGGCTGGTCTGGTCATCTTCGCGCACCGAAAGCCATTGGGCGCGCTGGCCCAGCTCTGTGAAAAGCTCGGGGCCGGTGCCGGTCAGAAAAGCCTGCGCGCCCAGGGCGCAGATCTCGTCATAGAGCGCCGCGCGGCGCCCAGCATCCAGGTGCGCTGCGACCTCGTCGAGCAACAGGATCGGCGGCGCGCCGAAATGCTCGGTCAATGCCCGCCCGTTGGCCAGGATGAGCGACACCAGAAGCGCCTTCTGCTCGCCCGTGGAACAGTCGCGCGCCGCGACCCCCTTGGCGGCAAAAATGGCGTCGAGGTCGGCGCGATGCGGTCCCGCCAAGGTGCGGCCCGCGGCCATGTCGCGGGACCGACCCATGGCAAATACGGCCTGCAGCGACGCCGGGTCATCGGGCGCCTCGGGGGCCGGGTCTGGATGCGTCAGGGTCAGGTCGGCGGTTGGAAAGGCCGTTTCCGCGTTCGCCTGCGCCTCGGTCAATCGATCGATTGCATGGGTGCGATTGCGTTGGATCACCGCGCCCGCCTCAGCCATCTGCGATTCCAGTGCACGATACCAATGGGCATCCGCCACTTGGTCCTTAAGCAGCCGATTGCGTTCGCGCATGGCCTTTTCATAGGTCAGAACCGCCTCGGCATGGGTGGGCTCGAAGCTGAGCGTGGCCCGGTCCAGGAACCGCCGCCGCCCTTCGGCCCCCTCGATCCACAGCCGGTCCATGGACGGGATCAACCAGAGGACTCGCGCAATGCGGCCCAGCGCGGTTTGCGGCGCGGTTTTGCCGTCGATCCGCACCTGGCGCGGGGCGGCGTTTTCGGAGAAGGTCTCGATCTCGTGCGCGCGGCCCAATGCGGTTAGGCTTGCGGTGATCTTCCAGCCCAGCGCCTCGGGACGGCGTGATAGGTCTTCGGCACCGGCACGGCGCATGCCGCGGCCCGGAGATAGCATCGACACCGCCTCGAGGATGTTGGTCTTGCCCGCGCCGTTGGGGCCGTGAATGGCCACGGGGCGGCCGTCCAAGTCCAGTCTCGCCCGCTTGTGCGACCGGAAATGCGATAGGGTGAGCGCGGTTATGGCCAGCCGGCTCATCTTCCGGCACCACCTTCGAACCCCGCAAAACGGGCCGGGATTATCTGAAAAACTTCGCGCCCCGTCACACGCGCATCGGCATCACGACATAGACGGCGGTCGTGTCGTTGCCTTCGCGCATGAGCGTGGGATCACCCGAGGAATTGAACAGGAAAACGGCATTCTCACGATCGACCTGGCTGGCGATTTCCAGCAGGTATTTCGCGTTGAACCCGATCTCCAGCCGCTCATCCCCATAGGCAACGGCCAATTCTTCCTCGGCGGCACCACTGTCGGGGGCGTTCACTGACAGCACCAGCTTGTCTTCGTCCAGCGCCAGTTTCACGGCGCGGGACCGTTCCGAGCTGACCGTTGCGACACGATCTACCGCTTTGGCGAATTCGCCTGCGTCCACTTCCATCTTGCGGGTGTTTCCCTGCGGAATGACGCGCGTGTAGTCGGGGAAAGTGCCGTCGATCACCTTGGAGGTCAGAGTGATGTCGGGGGTCGCGAACCGCACCTTGGTTTCGCTCACCGAGACGGCGATGGACATGTCATCATCGTCCAGCAGCTTGCGCAACTCGCCAACGGTCTTGCGCGGAACGATCACGCCCGGCATGCCATCGGCCCCGTCGGGCAGGTCAGCATCGATCCGGGCCAGGCGGTGCCCATCGGTGGCCACGCAGCGCAGCACCTTGCCGCCATCGACCTCGGAGACGTGCATGTAGACACCGTTGAGGTAGTAGCGGGTTTCCTCGGTCGAGATGGCGAATTTCGACTTGTCGAACAGCCGGCGCAGCACCGGGGCGGGGGCCGCGAAATTCGTGCTGTAATCCGACGATGCCATGACCGGGAAATCTTCCTTCGGAAGGGTCGCGAGCGAAAAGTTCGACCGTCCCGCCTGGATCGTCAGGCGCCCGGCCGCACTGTCCTCGGACAAGGTCACCAGCGCGCCATCGGGCAGCTTGCGCACGATCTCGTTCAGGGTCACCGCCGAAACCGTTGTGGCACCCGCGCGCTCGACCTGGGCCGGGGCCTTGTCCACCACCTCGATATCCAGGTCGGTGGCGCGAAAATGCACGTCGCTGCCGTCGGCCTCGATCAGGACATTGGCGAGGATCGGTATGGTGTTGCGCCGCTCGACCACAGACTGCGCCTGCGCCACCGCCTTGAGCAACACGCCGCGTTCGATACTGAATTTCATAGCCCTCGCTCCGTCCTTAGCGACCTTCGAACCAGTTCAAAGGCCGGGGGGGCGAACGAAACTAACGGTTTCGCCCTGCCATACAAGTCTTTTGATGGACTGTCCGCGACGGGGATTCAAGCGTCAACAGCCGGCGTGGGGGCGGGGTCAACGGCTATCACCGAGCGTGGCGGATTTGCCTATTCCTGAAGCGCGCGTTGCAGCAGTTCCAGATCATCGGCGATCTGGCTGTCGGTCTGGCGCAACTCCTCGATCTTGCGGATGCCATGCATGATCGTGGTGTGGTCGCGCTTGCCGAACTTACGGCCGATCTCTGGCAGGGACCGGCTGGTCATGCTCTTGCACAGCCACATGGCGATCTGGCGCGGGCGGGCCAGGTTGCGCGGACGGCGCGGCCCCAGCATATCGGAGAGCCGAATGGCGTAGTGTTCCGATACTTTGCGCTGGATCTCCTCGATCGTGACCTTGCGATCCGACGACCGCAGGATGTCCGAAAGGCAATCTTGCGCCAGCTCCATCGTCACTTCGCGCCCGACCAGCGAGGCGAAGGCGAAAAGCCGGGTCAGGGCCCCTTCGAGGATGCGCACATTGGACGAGATCCGGTGTGCAAGGAATTCCAGCACGCCCGTGGCCACCTCGACGCCGGGATAGATCGAGCGATACATCTCCTGCTTGGCATGCAGGATGCCCAGGCGCAGTTCGTAGTCGGTGGGGTGCAGGTCGACGACAAGGCCGCATTGCAGGCGCGACCGGATACGTTCGGAGACATCCTTGAGTTCGCCCGGCGCGCGATCGGCCGAGATGATAAGCTGCTTGTTCTGATCCACCAGCGCGTTGAAGGTGTGGAAGAATTCCTCTTGCGTGCTTTCCTTGCCGGCCAGGAACTGGATGTCATCGACCATCAGCACATCGACCGAGCGGAACATCTGCTTGAAGTCCATCATCTTGCGGTCGCGCAGCGCCGAGATGAAGCGATAGATGAACTGGTCCGCCGAGATATAGAGCACGTTCAACTCGGGCTGCCGGACAGACAGTTCATGCGCGATGGCATGCATCAGGTGCGTCTTGCCCAGTCCAACGCCACCATAAAGGAACAGCGGGTTGAACGTGACCGGGCCGCCTTCGGCCACGCGCTTGGCCGCGGCGTGGGCCAGCTCGTTCGGCTTGCCTACCACGAAGGTGTCGAAGGTGAACCGGTGGTCGGGCTGGATCTCGCCCGTTGGTTTGGCGACAGGGGTGCCGTTGGCTACGGTCGGCTTTTCACCCTCGGCGGGTTTGTAGCCCAGGGTTTCAGCGACGGTAAAGGACAGGCGTTGAACCTGCGCACCGGTACGATTCAGGTGATAGATGATCTGGTCACCGAAGGTCTTGCCGACATAGTCCCCCATGAAGGCGTTCGGTACTTCGATATGGGCTACACCTTCGCTCAGCGATGACAGGACCAGTGGCTCGATCCAGTTCTTGTAGTTGCTTGCCCCGACCGCGTTGCGGATGTCGTCCTTTACTGTGCCCCATTCGTTTTGTGCCATTCTGTCCCGACCGCCCTTTTAAAAATTCTGCACTGTCCCGCGCGTCGGAAGAAATCGACGCGCCGCGTTCCGCAACATTCCCGGGTTCACTGGCAAAAAGAATTCCCCACCGTCGGAACAGGTCCCAACGGACTCTTTTAGCACCAAGGTTCAGAGCGTTGCGGAGGTCGATAGGCTTGGCCCGAACAACGCCGCACTCTGCAGAACAGCGGAACAAGGGTGGGCCGGCTCATCCGGTTATTCGCCTTCGCCGGCGTCCCTATGGATTTGCCCAGTCAGAAACCCCGAAATGGATCTCTTAAAACCGGGCCTATCCCCCATCTTCCCCCAGGAACGATGTGAATCGTTGGGGAAACATAGCGACGTCGCAGAGCGCTTTTCAACTGCAAGGTTGGGCTTGACTCGTTGCAACACGAGAACGAATCCGGACGACGATTGAATCTTAAGAGAAACTCTTTTTCGCTGCGACGCAGAATGCCAAAGGGGCACCCGCTCGGGTGCCCCTTGAGTGTTGCTGTTTGACACAGGTTCAGGCGATTCTGCCTAGCCGATTGCCTTTACCCGGGCGCTTAGCCGCGACAGTTTGCGCGACACGGTGTTCTTGTGCATCACGCCCTTGGAAACACCGCGCATCAGTTCGGGTTGGGCGGCGCGCAGGGCGGCGGCGGCGGCGTTTTTGTCACCGGCGGCGATCGCCTCTTCGACCTTGCGCAGGTAGGTGCGGATACGCGAGCGGCGCGCCTTGTTTACGGCGTAGCGACGCTCGTTCTGGCGGGCGCGTTTCTTGGACTGGGGCATATTAGCCATGTGCGTGTTCTCTCTTGTCGGGTCGTTTCAAATTGCAAATGCACGGGTCGTCCCGACCCCGGGTTCACTACCGGGCGAATCTGGCCAAGGCGGGCCGCACGCGCATGTCTGGCGGCGCATATACAGGCTTTGGCCCGGGTTGCAAACAGCAATTTGATCCCGACAGCCCCGACCTACTTGTCGCGGAATTGTGGTTCGCGCTTTTCGGTGAAGGCGGCCATGCCTTCGGATTGATCCTCGGTTGCGAACAACGAGAAGAACAAGCGCCGTTCGTAGTTCAATCCTTCGGCGAGCGTCATCTCATAGGAGCGGTTCACCGCATCCTTCGCAGCCATAGATGCCAGCAGCGATTTCTCGGCGATCTTTCCGGCGGCGGCCAGCGCCTCTTCCTTGAGCTTCTTGGCCGGCACGACTCGCGAAACGAGGCCGCAGCTTTCGGCCTCTTCAGCATTCATGAAACGGCCCGTCAGATGCATGTCCATGGACTTGGACTTGCCGACGAACCGGGTCAAACGCTGGGTGCCGCCTATCCCCGCGATGACGCCCAGGTTGATTTCGGGCTGGCCGAACTTGGCCGTTTCGGCGGCGATGATGAAATCGCACATCATGGCCAACTCGCAACCCCCGCCAAGCGCATAGCCCGACACGGCCGCGATGATCGGCTTGCGCACGCTCAGGAACCGGTCGCTTTCATTGCCGAAGAAATTCTGTCGATACATCTCGACGAACCCCTTGTCGGCCATCTCGGTGATATCGGCCCCGGCGGCAAAGGCCTTTTCGGAGCCGGTCACCACCATGCAGCGCACCTTTTCACTGGCATCGGCCTCTTCCAGCGCCGCGGTCAGTTCGCCGAGCAATTTGCTGTTGAGCGCATTGAGCGCCTCGGGCCGGTTCAGCGTGATCAGCGCCACGTGATCCTTGATTTCGACATTGATCGTTTCATAGGCCATGGGCTGCTCTCCTGCGCGTTGCACGGACCGGAAGGGTTACCAGAGGCAGGACAGGGATCAACCTATCTTTGGCAGCGCGGGCAATAGAATGTGGAGCGCCCCGATTGCACGATACGCCGGATTTCCCCCTCGCAGCCGGGGGTGGTGCAGGGCTGCCCCTCTTGGTCATAGGCCTTGAAAACGTGCTGAAAATAGCCCAGTTCGCCATCGGCCCGCCGAAAGTCCCGCAGGGACGATCCACCCGCCTCGATCGCCTCGGAAATAATGTCGCGAATAATCGGCACCAAGAGCGCGACGCGGGCGGCCGACACCTGCCCGGCCTTGCGTCGCGGATTGATTCCCGCCCGATGCAGCGCCTCGCAAACATAGATATTGCCCAGCCCCGCGATGATCCGTTGATCCAGCAACGCGGCTTTCATGGGGGTGTTGCGCCCGCTGAGCGCCGCCACGAGGTAGGGTTCGTTGAAATCGTTGCCCAGCGGCTCGGGGCCGAGGCCGTCGAGCAGCCAATGCCTTGCGCCCGTGGCAAACAGATCCATCGCGCCGAACCGGCGCGGGTCGTTGAATGTCACGCGGGCGCCATTGGCCATGTGAAAGACGATATGGTCATGCTTCTGTGGGGCAGGATGATCATGGTGGAAGACCCCCAGCGGGTCGCCAGAAACGGTCATTCGACCGGACATGCCAAGATGGATCAAAAGGGTCTCGCACCGGTCCAGATCGGCCAGGATGTATTTCGAGCGCCGCCGGAGCGCGGTCACCCGTGCCCCGGTCAGGCGGGCGGCCATGTCGTCCGGAAAGGGCCAGCGCAGGTCGGGGCGATTTACAATCGCTTTCGCGATGACGTGCCCGTCCATTGATGGAGCGAGTCCGCGGCGGACGGTTTCGACTTCCGGGAGTTCTGGCATTCGCCCCTCAGGTTCTCGGCAATACGGGTTTGAGCGAAGGTAAGGAAGTCCGGCATGCCGGCAAGGTATTTCTGAACCTCGAGCCTGGAGCCGTCTTCGAAGTTCAGGACATAAAGATAGTGCCCGTTGTCACGGATCCGTACCAGGTCGCGCCAGGCATGTTCGCGGCGGTTGAAGGCCCAGCCCTGCGCAATGATCCTGTCTCGGTCATAGCGCAGTTCATAGCTGAAAAGGTAAACCACCGAATAGGCGATAAGCGCAGTCAGTCCCCAGGTGATCGGGCCGTCCGAGGGCACAAGGGCGCCCGGCGTGCCCCAGATGACAAAAAGGATTGCCCCCGCACTGATCAGGGACACGGCCCGCACGCCAAGGGTTGGGCGCAAAACGTGTTCGTCGATCATGCGGTCGGCGGCGCGACCGGTTCCCGACCGTGCGACAACGCCGGCGCTGAAGGGCAGGCTGGGGCCACCAAGCCGGGCGATCACGGTCTTCTCGACCTCGGCCTCTTTCGCCACGCGCGGCTCCATGAAATGGCGGGCGATCCTGTCACCCGGCGCACGGCCCTGCCAACGCCGCCACAGAAGCAAGCCATAGACCGCAGCGAGGATCAGCAGGGGCAAGAGTCCAGTCAGCACGCTATCGAACCAAGCCATATGCAATACTCCTGCGTCAGAAAGTGGGTTTGTATCCCGGGGGACTTAGCTATAGGTGAAATCTGACTGGATTAGGGCAGGCGCACGACATGACCGAGACCGACCGCACCACCCATTTCGGCTTTGACACCATCCCCGAGCAGGACAAGGCCGGGCGGGTGCAGGGTGTGTTTTCCAGCGTGGCCAGCAAGTATGACGTGATGAACGACGCGATGTCGCTGGGTATCCATCGCATCTGGAAGGACGCGATGATGGACTGGCTCGCGCCGCGCCCTGGTCAGCGGCTGCTGGACGTGGCGGGCGGGACCGGCGACATTTCGTTCCGGTTCCTCAAGCGGGCAGGGTCGGGCCATGCAACTGTGCTGGACCTGACCGAACCGATGCTGATCGAGGGTCGCAAGCGGGCCGAGGCGGCGGACATGGCCGACAGCCTGGACTGGGTCGTGGGCGATGCAATGGCGCTGCCCTTCGACGATAACACGTTCGATGTCTACACGATCAGCTTCGGCATCCGGAACGTGACCCGCCCGCAAGAGGCCCTGAACGAGGCGTTCCGCGTGCTCAAGCCCGGTGGGCGGCTGATGGTTCTGGAATTCAGCGAGATCCCCAACGACCTCCTGCAACGAATCTATGACTTTTATTCGTTCAACGCGATCCCGGTGATGGGCAAGGTCATCACCGGTGACAGGGACAGCTATCAATACCTGGTGGAATCGATCCGCCGCTTTCCCGGTCAGGACACGTTCCTGTCCATGGTCCGGCAGGCCGGGTTCGAGAACGCGAAATACCGCAACTTGTCCATGGGTATCGCCTGCCTGCACTCGGGCTGGAAACTGTAGATGCGCGGCCCGCACAATATCTTTCGCCTCGTCCGAACCGGCGCGACCCTCGAACGCAACGCCGCCATGGCCGACATCCTGGAGGCCGTCGAGGCGCCGCGCATCGCGCGCATCGCGATCCGGACGCTGGCCTGGCCGTTCAAGTGGCTGGGCTATCGCGGCGATGCCAGCCTGCCGCCCGTGGCACGCGCGCTGACGGCCATGGGACCGGCCTACATCAAGTTCGGTCAGATCCTTTCGACCCGGCCCGACGTGGTCGGGGACGCGCTCAGCATGCAATTGCGCCTTTTGCAGGATCAGTTGCCACCTTTCTCGCGGGGGCGGGCCAGGGAAACCGTGGCCTTTGAGCTGGGCCGGCCCGCGGATGAGGTCTTTTCCGAATTTTCGGAACCGGTCGCGGCCGCGTCCATTGCCCAGGTGCACCGCGCGCAATTGGCCGATTCCGGAAGGGATGTCGCCGTAAAGGTTCTGCGCCCTGGCATCGAACGCGCCTTTCGCCGCGATATCGACGCGTTCTATTTCGCCGCCGGGCTGGTGGCCAAGTTCCTGCCCGGTTCGCGCCGCCTGCGCCCGGTCGAGGTGATCGAGCATTTCGAGGGCGTCGTGCTGGGGGAACTGGACCTGCGCCTGGAAAGCGCCTCGGCCTCCGAGTTTGCGGACAACACGGAGAATGACGAAGGTTTCAGCCTGCCTCAGGTCTTGTGGAACCATTCCTCGCGCCGGGTCATGACCATGACCTGGGCCGACGGGATCAATGCCGGCGATGTCGCGGCCTTGCGCGCCGCCGGGCATGATATGACCGGGTTGAGCCAGCGGGTGATCCAGCTGTTCCTGAGCCATGCCCTGCGCGACGGCTTTTTCCATGCCGACATGCATCACGGCAACCTCAAGATCGCGCCCAACGGCGATATCATCGCCTATGATTTCGGCATCATGGGCCATATCGACGAGTATACCCGCCGGGTCTATGCCGAGATCCTCTACGGTTTCATCAAGCGGGATTACAAGCGCGTGGCCGAGGTACATTTCGAGGCCGGCTACGTGCCCGCCGACCGCGATGTCGATGAATTCGCCCGCGCCCTGCGCGCGGTGGGCGAGCCGATCTTCGGCATGGATGCCAGCCGGATCTCCATGGGCAAACTGCTGGCCTACCTGTTCGAGGTCACGGAACGTTTCGGCATGGAAACCCGGACCGAGTTGATCCTGTTGCAGCGAACGATGGTGGTGGTCGAGGGGGTCGCCCGGACGCTGGATGAGCGCATGAACATCTGGGATGCGGCCAAGCCTGTTGTCGAACGCTACATCGCCGAGAGCATCGGGCCAAAGGCGGTCGCCGACGACCTGGCCAAGACCGCGCGGGTGCTGGCCCGGTTCGGCCCTCGGCTTCCGGCCCTGGCGGAAGAGGCGCTGATCCGGCTGTCGCAAGAGCAGGAAGAGCCTGAACAGCCTTCGCGTTGGTGGGGCCCGGTCTGGGCCGTCATGGGCGGTGCCATTGGTGCGGCGATTGTTGCGTTCTTCACCCTGTTCTAGAGCCTATTCGCGCAGCGCAGAAACCTGGTTGGCGAGAACCCCGGACCCACCTTCGAGGATCAGGATCGTTTCACCGCCCTCGGCGCGCACCTCGGTTACGCGTGCATAGATTTCGGCCGGTTCGTCGATCAGCACCTCGTCGCCCGAATAGCTGACCAGGTTGAACCGGTATTGCCCATGCGGAAGGGGCGATCCATCTTCGGCAAGACCCGACCATTCGTAGGCTTGGGCCGATGACGGCAATTCCAGCCGCTGCACCTCGGCGCCGTCGGCGTCCGTGACGACAAGCTCGACCCTGTCGGCGATCGCGGCCGGGTTCGGCGCGATGGTGATCGGGTCGCCGTTGAACTGGGCCGGAACGGCGGCCCGCGCATCGCGCCCGACCCAGGATGCCATCTGCGCCATGCCGGTGGTGCCCATCTGTACCATCATCGCCTCCAGCAGGTCATTGGTCAGGACCTGCTGTTCGACCCCCGAGAAGGTTGCAAGTTGCATCGCGTATTCGGCAGAATTCGTGGGGTTCAGGGGATCTTGGTTTTCCATCTGAACAGTGAGCATCTTCAGAAAGGTCTCGAAATCCGAACTGATCACCGTTTCGGGGGTCTCTGTGGTCTGGCCGCTTGCGAAAGCGGGGGTCGACTGCGGTTGCGCGATTTCCATGGTTGTGTCCTATAGTTTGAGATCCAGCCCGGCTCTCAGGGCGAGTCCGGCCGTGCTTTGTGGCGCTGGGCTGTCGTCCATCGGCTCGGCCTCTTGCGAGGAAGGCAGGCCGGGGCTGCCGTGGTTTCGATCATGCTGGGTTTCCCCCTCGAAGCGGAAGTCGATATCGGCATATCCCAAGGCTTCGAATTCGCGTGCCAGGCCGTCGATGTGGCGTCTGAGCAGATCGGCGGTCTCGGGCCGTTCCGCCGCAATGGTGACGGTCAAACCGCCTTCGGACCCCGCAAGCGACAGGCGAACGCGGCCGAGTTCTTCGGGGTTCAGGCGCAATTCGGTCTGTCCGCCCTCGGCCAACGTGACGCCAACGGCGATCTGATGCGCGATCTGGGCGGGCGTCGCCCGCGGCATGCCACCACTGGTCAGGGTGAATGCCTGCCCGCTCGGGCCAGCACGATCCGGGGCGGTCAAGGCGGGCCCGTCAACAAGGGGTGAAAGCGTTTCCTCGGCCGACACGCCGCCGACATTGCCCGTCATTGCGAGGCGGCCATGCGCCGGCTCGGCTATCCACAAGGGGACCGCATTGCCCGACATACCGGCATGCATCACCGCGACGGCCATCTGACTGCGCACCGGCGCATTGGAGCTTGCGTCAGGATCACTGATACCCACGCGATCGGGCAATTTGATGGTTTCGCGCGACAGCTCATGCCGCCTGGTTTCCACGGCAGCCGCTTTTCCAAGGCCCGGCGCCGGTATGGTCTGGGGAACCGCTGCGGATTGGCCAATGACCGCGTGGTCACCCGAGCTGCGCAAAGCCGGTGCGTTGGCCACGTCCGCCCGCTGATCATCAGAAATGAATATGCCGCCAATGCTACCTGTGATAATCGGTCTGCTTGGTCCTTTATCGGGCCGCACCACACTGTCAGCCGCGGTAGATCGAAGACCTTTACCGGGCGCCTCTTGGCGGGCACCGTCGTGCCCGCCCCCACTCGGCGTGAGCGCTTCGAGCGGGGTTGTTGAGGACTCCGCGGATATGCGCCCCGATCCGTCCAGCACGCGTGACCCGGCCTCATGGGCAGTCCCGAATTCGCCCTCTAGTGTGGCGGACGGGCGCGGGCCTTTTTCCGGCTCGACCTGGGGGGCGTCACCTTCCAGCACCTCGGGCGCGTCGGGTTCAGTCCTTGCTACCTGACCGGGATCATCGGAACCGGTCGGCACTGTCTTGTCCCGCCTGGTTTCAGCGATCAGGACATCGCCAAAAGCCGCGGCAGTGTCCGGCGCCTCTTTTCTTGGATCGAGGCCCAAGCCTGACCCTGTGGTCGGCGGGAGGCGCATATCGAATGGAATCATCGGCTTCTCCGATCCTGTTTTCGACCCCGGTCTACCCGAGAGAAGCTTACCCAATCTTTACCGACCCCCTGCCATAGTCCGACCAATTCGAATGACCGAGGACCCCGCCATGACGCCCCAAATCGAATCGCTCGCCCTGGTGCCGCAACCGCCGCGCCAGGTCCAAGCCATGAAAGAGGCCGCCCGACAGCTCGAGGCGAATTTTCTCGCCCAGATGCTGAAATCCACTGGTGTCGGTGAGGCGCCCGACGGGTTCGGCGGCGGTATCGGTGAAGACCAGTTCGCCTCTTTCCTGCGTCAGGAACAGGCACGCGAAATGGCCGATGCCGGGGGAATCGGGCTGGCACAGAGCCTATTCGAAGCGATGATGGAGACGCGCAATGCCTGATCTGGCCACCCGATTCGAAGAGGTCATGCAATCCGAAAGACAGGTCTTGCGGCGCGGCGACCTGGCCGCACTTGAAAAGCTTGCGCCCGAAAAGGAGGCCCTGGCCGACGCGGTGTCGGATGGCGGCGCGCTGACCCGTCCACAGCTTGAACGCATTCGCACTCTGCTCGAACGGAATCGCCGGCTTCTGGCCGCGGCTCAGGATGGTGTGCGCGATGTTCAGGCCCGTTTGGAGGAGCAGAAGCGACTGCGCCAAGGCATGACAACCTACGACAAGTCCGGCCACGAGGCCCGCATCGCGTCCCCGCGCCCCGCGACCGAGCGACGGTTCTGAATACGCGTCGCATTCGATTTCAATTGCATGGAATGTTCACCGTAAAGCCGCATTCGCGTTAAGCCGCCGTTAGGTTGGTCCCCGCAATATCCCCCTGCATCCGATCGGATGGCGCGCTGCCGAAATCGGCATCCGCACACGTCAGAATGGCGAAACGTCCGGCTCCATCTTGGGGTCGGTCCCCGAAAACCAGGCGCAAAACGCGCCCCCAACTACAGGACCAAAACATGTCCAGCATTCTGACGAACAACAGCGCAATGGTGGCCCTCCAAACCCTCAAGGGCATCAACGGCGACCTGGCCAAGACCCAGGATATGATCTCGACCGGCAAGGAAGTCGGCAAAGCCAAGGACAATTCCGCGATCTGGGCGATTTCCAAGGTCATGGAATCCGACGTGTCCGGCTTTTCGGCCGTGGCCGACTCTCTTGCCCTCGGGGAATCGACGGTCGCCGTCGCCTCCGCCGGGGCCGAGCAGATCACCAACCTTCTCAACGAGATGAAGGAAAAGGTCGTCGCGGCGACCGGCGAGAACGTGGACCATGCCAAGATCACGGCGGATGTCGACGAAATGAAGAACCAGATCACCTCGATCATCTCCGCTTCGCAGTTCAACGGGGCCAACCTGCTGAACACCGCTGGTGGCGATGTGACGGTTCTGTCCTCGCTCGATCGCGACGCCGCTGGCGCGGTGACTGCGCAGAACATCACCGTCGCCTCGGTGGACTTCGAAGCCGGCCTCGACCTGACCACTGTTGACGTGTCCTCGGCCGCCGCGGCCGACGGGTCGCTTGCCGCGATGGAAACCCTGATCCAGGCCGCTGTGGACGGCGCCGCCGAACTGGGCGCTTCTGCCTCGCGGATCTCGGATCAGAGCGACTTCGTTGGCAAGGTCATGGACGCCATGAAGAGCGGGATCGGTTCGCTCGTCGATGCCGACATGGAAGAGGCGTCGGCACGCCTTCAGGCGCTGCAGGTGCAGCAGCAGCTGGGCACCCAATCGCTGTCGATCGCGAACCAGGCGCCACAGGCGATCCTGTCGCTGTTCCGCTAACGCGGTGACGGGCGCCCGCCCGGGCGGGCGCCCCCATTTCCTGCCGCCGTTGCCGCAACGGCCAGGTCCCGAAAGGACATGAGATGAACGCCACAGAATTGGCCCGTCAAGCCTACCACCCGGCCCAATCGGCCCTTCGCACCGGTCGCTCGGCCGAGGCCCAGCTCTTCGGACAGATCACGTCACGTCTACAGTCCGCCGCCGACACCGAACCGACCGATTTCGCCCGACTGGCCGAGGCCCTCAACGAGAACAGGCAGCTGTGGAAGGTCCTGGCGATCGACGTCGCCGACGCCGACAACACGCTGCCTGCCCAGCTGCGGGCGCAGATCTTCTATTTGGCCGAATTCACGTTTCAGCACACCTCCAAGGTGCTGAAGAAGGACGCGGAGGCAGACGTCCTCATCGAGATCAACCGGGCGATCATGCGCGGGCTCAATGGGGCGGAGGCCACGCAATGACGGGACTTGTGCTGAAGTTGGGACCGAAGGAAAGGGTCCTCGTGAATGGCGCCGTGATCGAGAACGGCGATCGCCGGTCTCGGGTCTCGATCCTGACGCCGAACGCCAATATCCTGCGGTTGCGAGACGCGATACGGCCGGACGAAGTCAACACGCCCGTTCGCCGGGTCTGTTACATTGCCCAGCTCGTCCTGTCCGGCGATGCGAAGGAGGATGAGGCCCGTCACCAGCTCTTGCGCGGGATCGAGCAGCTCAGCCAGGCGCTTTGCGATCCCGACAGCCGCAAACAATTGTCCGACGCGACCGAGGCCTTGACCGAAAGTGACTACTACCGCGTTCTCAAACGCCTACGGACCTTGCTGCCACGCGAGGAACGCCTTCTCGCCGCATCGCGCGCCGTGTCATGAATTTCCAACCCGTCGTTCCCCTGTCCGGCTATGCCGGGTGGAAATTCCTGGAACGCACCATGGACACACAACGCGCCGCGTTCAACGAAAGCGCACCCGTCCAAAGGGCAACAGATTCCTTTCGCGAACGGATCGGCAACATCACCAATGCCCAGCAACTGGTAGATGATCGGGCCCTGCTGAGCGTGGCGCTGGGTGCCTTCGGGTTGGATGAGGACCTGGACAACTCGTTCTTCATGCGCAAGATCCTAGACAGCGATCCGGATGATCCTGAGGCGCTCGCCAATCGTCTTTCCGACAGTCGCTACGGTGACTTCGCAAAAGCCTTCGGTTTCGGCGGGGATGGTTTGCCTCGCACCCAGTTTGAGTTCTTTGCCGACGAAATTGTCGATCGGTACGAAGCCCGGCAATTCGAACGAGCCGTGGGCGAGGCCGACAACAGCATGCGGCTGGCCCTCAACTTCGAACCGGCCTTGGGCGACATTGTCGCCGCGAACGGCTCCGCGGACGCCCGCTGGTTCGCTGTTATGGGCAATCCCCCACTTCGCAAGCTGTTCGAAACCGCGCTGGGTTTTCCTTCCGGTTTCGGTAGCATCGACATCGATCGGCAACTCGAGCAATTCAAGTCCCGCAGCGAGGCGACCTTTGGGACTAACGACCTCGAGGCGCTTTTGGCAGATGACAATAGCGAGAAGGTCATCCGCCTCTTCATGGTGCGTTCGGAGACGCAGCAATCCACCAGCCTTGGCGGCGCCTCCGTCGCATTGAGCTTGCTACAACAGGCTCCGGGCCAGCTCTTTTAGAGGCCCCTTCTGGCCAAGGCGCGTCTGCAAATTTTCATACGGCTACGCGAGGCCTGACACCAAGGCCAACTCCAGCCCAATTATTCACCTCGAAGGTTCAGCCGTTTTACCGGCTGGGGCCTCCAAAACCAGGCGGCGGCGCCTCTGCCGCCTCTGCCTGGCCAGCGGACAATGCCCTTCGCAGGGCCCGGAACGCCCCACGAGGGCCGTTGGGGGATGCTTCTGTACAGAACCGGTCAAGCGCCTCATGGCAAGCGATGGCTTCGTCGACGACCTTGTCGCTACCCGGCGCATATAGGCCCGACTGGATCATCAACTCGGACCTCGCATAAACGCCGAGATGTCGACGCGCCGTCGCGATCAGCCCGTTTTCATGCGACGTCGCAACACCCGGAAGAGATCTCGAAACGGACCTCACCACGTCAACCGCCGGGAACCGCCCCCGTTCCGCGATGGCCCGGTCCAATACCACGTGCCCATCCAGAACGCCGCGCAGGATATCGGCGATCGGTTCGTCCATGTCCGACCCGGCCACAAGGACCGAGTAGACCGCCGTGATATCCCCGGCGTCCGCGACACCGGGCCCGGCCCTTTCGCACAGACCGGCAATGGCGGCGGCGGTCGACGAGGGATAGCCCCTGAGATTGGCCGCTTCACCGGCGGCGGTCGCCACTTCGCGATGGGCCTCGGCGAACCGCGTCACGCTGTCGATGAGCAAGAGGACGTGCCGGCCGGCATCGCGGAAATGCTCTGCCACCGCGGTGGCCGCGGCCGCACATCGGCGACGGGTATGGGCCGGACGGTCCGACGTCGCCGCGACGATGACACAGCGCGCCATGCCATCAGGCCCCAGGACGTTTTCGATGAATTCGCGCAGTTCCCGGCCACGCTCGCCAACCAGGCCGATCACGATCACATCCGCCTCGACCCCCTGTGCGAGCTGCGCAAGCAAGGTCGACTTGCCAACGCCGGAGCCGGCGAAAAGGCCGATCCGCTGGCCACGTGCCAGGGGCAGTATCGTGTCGAACAGGGCCAGACCAGTGCCGACACGCGCGCCCAGCGCCCTTCGAGCGCCCGCGGGGGGTGGCGCCGCATGCAGCGACGCCAGCGCGCACCCCTGAGATAGCGGACGGCCGTCAAGCGGTTGACCTTCCGGATCTACCACCCGGCCGATCCAGCCATCGTGCGGCGCGAAAACCGGCGGCGGGACAAGAACCCCGGCATCACCCGTCACGACACCCTCGGCCGGGCCATCCAGAAGCACGCGAACGTTTTGGCCCTCGGCGCTGGTGACCATGCCGCTATAGCGCCCATTGGCCAACCGCACCCGATCCCCCGGGGCGGCTCGACCGGCAAGGCCAGTCAAAACAACCTGGGACCCGGTTACCGAGATGACACGCCCCACGGGGAATCGCGCCTGCGCGCGGCGGATGGCGGCCGCTGCGTTCTGGAACTGGAAATCTTTCATTGGCCCTCGCTGTTGCGGCGACAACCAATCCTTAGGGAATCAGGCTTAAGCCTTCGTTGAAACCGGATCGAGGGAGAAGCCCCGATGTTCAAATCACTGGATGTGCTCCAGACCGCCATGGATATGGCCCGCCACGCCGGGTCGCGGCAGGCCGTGACAGCCGCCAACCTGGCCAATGCCGATACGCCCGGCTATCGTGCGCGTTCCGTCGCGCCATTCTCCGAAATCTACACGACCCCGCCCACCGAAACCCTGCGCCGCACCCGGCCGGGGCACATGGAAACGGCCGGGTCCAGCGCGGCCGCACGAGTCGATTTCACCGATTCGGAACCGTCGCCGAACGGCAATTCCGTTTCGGTCGAGCAGGAAATGCTCAAGGCAGTCGAGATACAGCGCGAACATAACCGTGCCCTCACCATCTACAAGCATTCGCTGGAAGTTCTGCGCTTGTCGCTCGGACGGAGGTAGCCCATGACCGATTTCTCCAATGCCATGTCGATCGCATCCAGCGGGATGAAGGCCCAGGCAACGCGTCTGCGGCACGTATCGGAAAACATCGCGAACGCCGACACCCCCGGCTATCGCCGCAAGACCGTCGCCTTCGAAGAGGTCGTCGCAGCAGGCCGCACCACCGGCTTGGTCGAAACCGGCCATGTGCGCCTGGACAGAAGCGACCTGGCACAAATTCACGACCCATCCCATCCGCTGGCCAACGCGAACGGCAATTACGACGGGTCCAACGTCAACATGCTTATCGAGATCGCCGATGCCCGAGAAGCCCAGCGCAGCTACGAGGCGAACCTCAAGCTGTTCGACATGGTCCGGCGCATGTCGACGTCGTTGACGGAAATCCTGCGAAAGTAAAAAGGAGCCCTGACAATGGAATTCCAGCCGATCCAATTCGCCGCGCAGCAATATGCTGCGAACAAGCCCGCCACCGCGCCCCAGCCCGGGGAATCCGGCGCCGCCTTCGGTGATTTCGCCTCGGACTTCGTTTCGACCATCAAACATGGCGAATCCCAAGCCATGCACGCCATGAGCGGCGGGGCCGACCCGCATGCCCTGGTCCAGGCGCTGGCACAGACAGAGATTGCCATCCAGACCGCGGTGACGGTTCGCGACAAAGTGGTCGAGGCCTACCAGGAAATCCTGAGGATGCCGGTCTGATGATGGACGAGGCCGTTCTATACGACACGCTCCGGCAGGGGCTGTGGGTCGCCGTGGTCATTTCGATCCCGATCCTCGGGGTCGCACTGGCGGCCGGCCTTGTCGTGGGGCTTTTCCAGGCCCTGACGTCGATACAGGAAATGACCCTGACCTTCGTGCCCAAGCTGCTGGCGATCGTCGGCATCTTCTGGATCACGATGGGGTTCATGACCGAAACGCTCGTGACCTTCTTCCAATCCACCCTGATCCCCATCATCGCCGGAGGCTGAGCCATGGAGAATGCCACCTATTCCACGCTGACGCGGCAATCCGGGCTGATGCGCGAAATGCGGATCGTGGCCAACAACATCGCCAACAGTGCCACCACGGGCTACCGCGCCGAGGGTGTGATCTTTTCCGAGCATGTCGCCGCGCTGGGGCCCGACGCGCCATCGCTGTCCATGGCCAATTCCGCCGTGCGAGAGACGAGTCAGACCCAAGGCAGCCTGACCCAGACGGGCGGGCCGCTGGATATCGCGGTCGAGGGCGACGGCTATTTCCTGGTCGAAACACCGCAGGGTGAACGCCTGACCCGTGCCGGGGCGTTCACGCCAAACGAAAACGGCGACCTTGTCACGCCCGAAGGCCACAGGGTTCTGGATGCCGGCGGCGCGCCGGTCTTCATTCCCGCGGGGGCCGGACCCATCGGGATCGCGCCCGATGGCACGGTAAGCGCCGGTGGCCAACCCGTGGGACAGATCGGCCTGGTGCGCCCGATCGACCCCAACAGCATGATCCGTGAGGACGGCGTCCGCTTCCACGCCCGGTCCGGTTTCGAAGAGGCGACCGAGGCCCGGATGCTCCAGGGTTTCCTGGAGGAATCCAACGTGAACCCGGTCCTGGAAGTGAGCCGGATGATCGAAGTGCAGCGGGCTTACGAGCTTGGCCAGAGCTTCATGGACAAGGAAGACGAACGTATCAGAGGCGCGATCCGCGCCCTTGGCAAATAAGGAGGCTACAGAATGCGCGCCCTGCAAATCGCCGCGGCCGGCATGACCGCCCAGCAGACCCGGGTCGAGGTGATCTCGAACAACCTCGCCAACATGAACACCACCGGCTACAACGCCCGCCGCGCGGAATTCGCCGACCTGCATTATCAGCAGGTTCAGCGGCCGGGCACGATCAATGCCAGCGATGGCAGCGTTCTGCCCACCGGCGTGCAACTCGGGCTGGGCGTTCGGCCCGCTGCAGTATCGGTGATGCTGTCTCAAGGATCGCTTGCCGCGACCGGCGGCGACCTCGATATCGCGATCGAGGGCCAGGGCTATATCGAGGTGACCCTGCCCGACGGCCGCGCCGCCTACACCCGTGATGGCGGGCTGAAACGGACGGGCGACGGACAGATTGTGACATCCGATGGCCACCCGGTCGTGCCCGATATAACAATTCCACGCGACACCCGGTCCATCTCGATCAATCCCGAGGGCGAAGTCTATGCCTATTTTGCCGATCAGGTGCAGCCGCAACTGCTGGGCCAGGTCACGCTGTCGGGGTTCGTCAATCCCCGCGGGCTCGAAGCGATCGGCTCGAACCTGTTTCTCGAAACCCCGGCCTCCGGGCCGGCCGCCGTATCCGCCCCCGGCCAGGATGGCTTGGGCATGATCCGGCAGGGCTACCTGGAAGACAGCTCAGTGGATCCCGTGAAAGAGGTGACCGACCTGATCGCCGCCCAAAGGGGTTACGAGCTCAATTCCAAGGTCATCACCGCCGCCGACCAGATGCTGGGCGCCATGGTCCAGATCCGATGAAGCGCTTTGTCCTCCTGATCTGCCTATGGGCCGCGCCGCTTGCCGCGCAAGAGGCGACGATGACCGTGGTGGCGGCGCGCACCATCCCGGCCAAGTCGGTGATCGGGCCGGACGATCTGCTGCTTCGTGAGGTCTCGACGCTCGGCGCGGTCCGCGACCCCGACCAGATCATCGGCATGGAGGCCCGTGTCGCGCTCTATGCCGGGCGCCCCATCCGCAGCGCCGATATCGGCCCACCCGCCGTGGTGGAACGCAACCAGATCGTGGCCCTGATCTACGCGCAAAACGGCCTTGTCATCCGCACCGAGGGCCGGGCCCTGGACCGCGCCGGTCCGGGCGACCTGATCCGGGTCATGAATGTCATGTCCCGCCAGACCGTTCGCGCCGTGATCGACGAAGAAGGGATTGCCCATGTCACCAACTAGACTCTGTTTCATCGCAATCCTCATGCTCGGCCTTGCAGGCTGTGGCCGTATAGCGGCCATTGGCAAGGCCCCGGAAATGAGCCCGGCCCAAGCGTCGGGCGAGGCCACGGCGATGATGACTTATGGATTGGGCGAAGACCTTCGGCGGACCGCGGCCCGCTCGGACACGCCCTCGCTTTGGACCGGGGCGCGCGGATCGCTCCTGGGGGACAGGCGCGCGATGCAGCGCGGCGACATCCTGACCGTGGTGATCGAGATCGACGACAGTGCCTCGATCTCGAATTCCACCGGTCGCTCGCGTTCGGGGGCCGAGAACATGGGAATTTCCGCCCTGTTCGGGCTACCGCAACGCGCAAACGAACAGCTGCCCGACGGTGCGACCCTGGACCCGGCGGTTCAGCTGAATTCGTCTTCCACGTTCTCTGGGGATGGGTCGGTGCAACGCAATGAGCAACTTGAGCTGCGGGTCGCCGCCACTGTGACGCAGGTCATGCCCAACGGTGTTCTGGCCATCGAAGGTCAGCAGGAAGTGCGCGTAAATTTCGAGCTACGCGAATTGCTGGTCTCGGGCTTCGTACGCCCTGAGGATATCAGCCGCCAGAACGAGATCACCTATGACAAGATCGCCTCGGCTCGGATTTCCTATGGCGGGCGCGGTCAGATCAGCGACGTGCAGCAACCGCGCTATGGCCAGCAGGCGGCCGATATCGTGCTGCCTTTTTGAGGTTTCAACATGAAAAAGCTTCTTCTCCCCCTCATTCTTCTGGTGCTTGGAACGGGCGGCGGCATCGCGGCCGGGCTGTTCCTTGTATCACCGCCCGAGAAAGAGGAGATGTTGGCGGAGAACCCCTGTGGAGACACCCCCGACGCGGATCGGCCGGAACAGGCCGAGGCGCCGGAGGCCGAGGAAGAAGGCGCCGCCATGACCGAGGGGCGCGAATACGCACGCCTCAACAACCAGTTCGTGGTGCCGGTAGTTCATAACGACAAGGTCAGCTCGCTGGTCGTTCTGTCGCTCTCGGTCGAAGTCGAGGCCGGCACCAAGGAGAACGTCTTTTCTCATGAGCCGCGGTTGCGCGACCTGTTCCTGCAAGTTCTGTTCGACCATGCGAATATGGGTGGGTTCGACGGCGCATTCACCACATCCTCCAATATGCGGTTGTTGCGCGATGCGCTCCGGCGAACGGCGACCCGTAACGTGGGCGGTGGCATCACCGATGTCCTGATAATTGACATCGTGCGTCAAGACGTGGCGGGCTGACGCATCCGCTTAACAGGCGGTTGCACGTCCCTGCCCCAGGATTCTCGTTGGCGCAAACGGCCACGCGCTCAGGTCTGGCGTCTGGACTTGCGCCGGGCTTCCTCCGTCAACCGGGCCAGCATCCCTTCGGCCGCCTGTCGTTTGCCGAATGCGGTAGCGAGGTCGGCGCGCCGCGCCTCCCTCTCGGTCATAAGGCGGGCAAGCTCGTTGTTCAGGCTTCGGCGGCGCTGCTCTACCCAGGCCCGCCACCGCATGTCGGCCTTGGCGATCGCCGCCGGCGACAAATCCGAGTCGGCTTCGACGTCTCTGGTTCGATGAAGTGCCGCCAACTGACCCTGAACGGCTTCGATTCGCCGCGAAACCTCGGACAATCGAGCCTGTTCTGCCTGAAATGAGGCCTCTAAAACCTCTTGCAGGCGGGCGATCTGACGAAGATCGAGGCTCATCTGTGCGCCTCTTGACGGATACGCTCTGCAAAACGGATGGCGGCGGCCACTGCTTGGTAGTGGTCAGGCGGGATCTCTTGCCCGATCTCGACTGTCGCATGGAGCGCACGGGCTGTCGGCGGATCGGAGTGGATCGGCACGGCGCTTTCGTCGGCAACCTCTCGAATACGGGCGGCGACATGGTCCACGCCCTTGGCGACACAAACCGGCGCAGAACCCGCCTCGCGGGACCACTTGAGGGCGACGGCATAATGGGTTGGATTGACGATGACCACGTCCGCTTCGGGCACGTCGGCCAGCATCTGTGTGTTCGCGACTTCCATCGCTTTCTGGCGGCGTTGTTGCTTCATCATGGGGTCACCTTCGGCGTCCTTCTGTTCATCCGTCATCTCCTTGCGGGACATGCGGTGCTTGCGCAGGTGTTCGGCCCTCTGCCACACGAAATCGATGCCGCCGATCGTCAAAGAGATCGCGAGGACGATGGCGAGAAGACCGATCGCGAGGCGCAGCAGTTCCGCCGTCGCCAGGCCGGGATCGAGATGGATCGTCATAAGCATCCGCGGCATCTGAGCATCCGCGGCATCTGACCGGCAAGGTAGACGAACAGAACCACCGAGTAGATGGTCAGCTTGACGAAACTCTTGAAGAATTCGAACAAGCCGGATCGCCCGAACTTGTTCTTGGCTTGGGCAATCGGTGACACTTTCGAAAGCTTCGGTTCCAGCTTGCTGGGCGCGAAGACAAAGCCGCGTTGCGCAAGGATCGTCACGATCACGATCCCGATCGGCACCACGAAAAGCGGCGAAAGCGCCTGTCCGACCGCCAACAAGAGCCCGCCAACCGATGGCGCCGCGGAACCGTCGAAAAACAACTCGGACAATTCGCCGGCCCGGTCCAATGGCACCATCAACGTCTGGCCCGCCCCGGTCAGGGCCCGGCTTCCGAGGGCCAGACCGGCGAACAAAAGGCCCGCATAGGCGGCCGCCGTGTTCAGGTCGTTCGACCGGGGAATCTCGCCCTTCTTTCGGGCGTCTTCCAGTTTCTTGGCGGTCGCTTCGTATTGTTTGTCGTCTTCGGCGCCTTCTTCACTCATGGCCCGCCTCCGAAAGGTGCGACCAGAAAGCTTTGCAAGGCCTTTAACCAGACTGACAAGAGGATCGGGGCGGACAGGAACAGCAGGATCAAACCGCCGGCCGTGATGGCCGGGGCCCCCACGAAGGCCACCATCAATTGCGGCATGGCACGATTGATGACCCCCAAGGTGACATTGTAAAGCAGCGAGGCGATGACGAATGGTGCGGCGAGCGTGAAGCCCAACGAGAAGCTGCGCGCGACCTGGGCCACGCCCGAGGTCGTCATCAGCTCGGCCGGAATCATGCGGCCCGGTGGTATCAACGAATAGCTGTGGATCATGTATTCGGCGACCGCCACATGGAGTCCCATCGTCGCCGCCAGTGCCAGGCCTGCCACGACAAGGATATGGGCCATCGCCGGTTGCGGATCAGCCCCGGCGCTGCCCCCGAATATTTGGGAAAGCGAGGTCGATTGCGCGGCGATGGTCCCGGCAATCTGCAAGGCGAAGACGAAGAGCCGCAACAGAAGACCGAAAAACAGCCCCGTCACGGTCTCGGACAGCAGTAGTCCCGGTGAAAGAGCGGGCAATGCCGGAGCGGCAGGCAAAATGATGAGCGTGAACGCCAAGGCGAGGCCCAGCTTGACCCGCACCGGAACCGATCGTTCGCCGAAGGCCGGCAAAAGGGCCATCATGGCCCCGACCCGCAAAAAGACAGCGATGGCCGCGAAAAGGCTCTCCTGGCCGATTTCCAGCAGTTCGGCTGGAACCGATATCATACTGGAACCAGCCCCACCAAGGCGGGCTTGGCGTCTATCCCGATTTCTTCGAAGGACAGGACCGGATTGGTCACTCCCTTGGCGGTCAGGACGGTGCGCAGGAACCGGCGCCGCTTCATCGATGTCACGATCGCGGGAAAGGTGCCCGTTTCTCCGGCGGCGGCCACCTTCTCGGAAATGGCGGTGGCCAGGCGGTTGAACTCATCGGGGGGCAGCGCGACATCCCCTGTGCCCTTGTCGGACGGAACCTGGTAGGTGGCGAAGGTGTCTTCCCATTCCGGCGCAAGCTGCACGAGCGGGATCGTTCCATCCGCGCGCCTGAGCTCGGAAACGAGTTGGAAACCCAGTCTTTGGCGCACGTGCTCTGCGATACCCTCGGCGGTGGGGTAGATCTGCCGCCCCTCGGCCACCGCCTCGATGATGGTAGCAAGGTTGCGGATGGAAACCCGCTCTTCCAGCAGTAGCCGGAGGACCGACAAGAGCACATCCATGGGAACCTTGTCGGGGATCAGCTGGTCCAGCATTTTCCGGTTTTCCTCGGCCCGCGCCGCATCGCTGAGATTGGACATTTCATCCAGCAGGCGCCGTAGGGCCCGCAAGGTGAGAAGCCTTGGAAAATTCTTCTTGATGACCTCCAGAAGGTGAGTCGCGAGAACCTCAGTGGGCTGCACCGTCGTAAGGCCGACTAGCGCGGCCTCATCCTGATCGGACGGTGCGATCCAGCGTGCTGGGGCTCCGTAGACCGGTTCCTTGACATCCTCGCCACCCAGGCCGGTTTCCTGCGGCCCGGACAACAGGGCCAGCACCTTGTCACTGCGCAGGGTATCGCGGACCTGCTCGACCCCCTGGACGAGGACCCGGTAGGTGCCACCGGCCAGGCCCGCATTATCCGTCAACCGGATTTCGGGCAGCAGAAGCCCGTATTCGGTCGCGACATGGCTCCTCATATTCGCGATGCGCACGTCGAGCCCGATGCCGGGATCAAGTACCATCTCAACCAGATCGGGGGCAAATTCCACGTGGATATCATCGAGATCCAGGAGGTCACCGAGGCTGGGGTCATGAGACGGCTGATCGGGGGTCACGTTCGCGGCCTCGCTGTCGGCTTCGGCCCGTTTCGCGGCCATATGCGCCAACCAGGCCGCAGCCGCCAGGACCAGCCCCCCGAGGATGAACGGCAGAAACGGCAGACCGGGAACAAGGGCGAACAACCCCATCAGGATGGCCACTGTCACAAGCGCCGGCGGATAGCGGCCGAGCTGCCCAACGATGGCCAGATCCACTGCCCCGTTGGCGCCGCCCCGCGCGAGCAGCAGGGCCGATGCAATCGAAATGATCACCGCGGGAATCTGGGAAACAAGTCCGTCGCCCACCGTCAGTATGGCGTAGGTTTCGAAGGCCACGCCAAGCGGCATACCGTGAATCACCGTTCCCATGATCAACCCCATGACGAGGTTGAGGAATGTGATCAGCAACCCGGCAATGGCATCGCCCTTCACGAATTTCGACGCCCCGTCTAGCGAGCCGAAAAAGGTCGTTTCCGCCTGTTCCGTTTCGCGGCGCGCGCGCGCTTCTTCATGGTTAATGGCACCCGCGCTCATATCGCTGTCGATCGCAAGCTGCTTGCCGGGCATACCGTCAAGCGCGAACCGGGCGCCAACCTCGGCCATGCGCGTGGCACCCTTGTTGATCACGACGAAATTCACGATCAACAGAACGCCGAACACGACAAGCCCGAGAAAGACGCTTCCGCCCATCACGAAATCGGCAAAGCCCTCGATCACGTCGCCGGCCGCGTTCGTACCTGTATGGCCGTTGCCGATAATGAGCTTTGTCGACGAAACGTTCAGCGACAATCGAAGCATCAGGGAGGCGAGTAGGACTGTTGGAAAGGCGGAGAAGTCCAGCGGCCGCTCAATGAACAGGGTCACCGTGAAAATCAGGATCGCCAGCGCGAAAGAGGCGGCCAAGCCGATATCCAGCACCCAGGCCGGCATCGGCAGGATCATCATGACGATTACGGCCATGAGCGCCATGGCCAGCAGGATCGTCGGTTTGAATATGTTCGCCAACGTCCCCATTGTCTTGATCAACAACAAATGGGTCGGGAAAAAGCCGCGGCAGGCGGATTCTTAGTGGTCATCAAGGCGCTTTCTGCTGCTTGTCCTAGCCCCGAAAGTAGGACCGGTTGGTTTACAATCCGTAAGCGGCGTGAGGACGCGGCCGGTTGGGCGGCGCCGCTGACCGGGCCCTTGCCACCAGGCGTATACCCGGGGTCGAGTCGGATCGATCGTACTGCTTTGCCGGCGATCAGTTGCCAGGGCTATCCGCGTCCGCGGACTCAACCGGGAAGCGCTCAAGCAGTTCAGTGATCGTCCTGCGCGTTTCGCGGGCCCCTTCAAGGGCGGCGCGGCGTTCGGCCAAATCTTGCATCTCAGTCATATCCGGCTGCGACAGTGCCTTTTCGGCGACCTCTCGAAGGATCGGATCACCCGAGGCTGCCAGACGATCCCAGGCGCCGGCCCGGAAATCGGCTGCCGGGTCCGGGCTATCCGGTCGGGCCGCAAGAGCGCCTCGATAATCCCCCATGGCGAACATTGCGTCGGCGCGAAGCTGCTCGGCCCGGGCATCGGTCATACCGCCAAGATGCTGGATCGCGTCCTGCGTCTGGCCAAGTTTCAGGGCAGCCTCGGCCCTGAGATAACGCCGCTCTCCCATCGCCTCGCCCTCAGCGGGGCGTCGAACGAGCTCCAAGGCACGTTCGGCAAAACCATTCTCGATCAGCCGTGCCGCGACTGCATTGACCGTATCGGCCGAGAGCGACTTGGGGAGGGCCTCGAACCCAAGCCGCAGGAAGATCGGAGTTTGCCCTGAACTGACCAGTTTTCGGTAAAGATCATCTGCCAGTTCGCGGTACTGATCGTCGTCCCAGCGATCACTGAAGTCCGTCAGGATTTCGCGCCCCTTGCGCCATTCAGATCGAGCGATATGGCCCCGCAGCATCGTCGCCGCCAAGGCCGGTTCAGCATCCGTTTCGCGGTATTCCTGCATCAACGCGGCGACGAGGACCATGTCTGAATCGCTGGGTCTATCCCCCGTTTGGATAGTCAGCTCGATCAGGCGGATCAGCGACCCCGGATCAGGTCGGTCGCCCGCCACGGGGTCCAGAATACCAAGGGCGCCGGCGGAATCGCCGTTGGCCTCGAGAAGTGCGGCCTCCAGTCGTTGGGCTTCAGCAGTGCGGGCTGCGTCCCGCCCCCGAACCGACTCGAAGACAAGCGACGCACCGTCGACATCGCCAGCATCCAGAAAGGCCCGGGCCAGACCGGTGCCAATATGGGATTGTAGGGGCTGCGGAATCAGGCGAAAGGTTCGGATGACGCGGTTTCGATCCAGGTCGGAGAGCGCGGCATTGCCGGACAGCAATAGCCAGGGCGCTGCACCGTTCTGACACCCGATCTGCGACGCGAGGACGGGTTCGTCGCCGGGCAGGTCATCGACGATCCGCGCCAACTCTGCCAGAAGCGCAGTCTCCCTATCAGGTCTGAGGCTGGAGATCGTGGCAAGAGCCTCACGTCCGAACCCGAAATGTAGGTAGCCGTGCGCCAGACGCAGCAGCGCCGCCTCCGACGGACGATCGAATTCGGCGGCCAGGCCAACTCTCAGATCAGCGATCAGGTTTGCGAAGCTACCCTCGCCGACCCATTCGGAAATCTCGAACGCCTCCTGCGGCAGGCATGTCTCATCAACCGCGCTGGCCAACCTCTCATTGACGGCTGCGAGTTGCCGATCCAGGGCGTTTCCGAGCGTCATGCCCGGTCGGCGATTTCCCGGGTCGGCGGCACCGACCGGTCCTGCGTCATCGGATGAGGAGGCTATTTCCGGCATCGGTTCGGGGGCGTTCTTATTGGCCGGTTGCGCGATCGCACCTTCGACGGAAGGTGTAAGGTACCCCGCCGCCACTGCCCGGGCCAGCTCTTGCGCCATGCCTTCGAACTGAACCATATCAGGGGCTACTCGGGGGCGTTCCGGGCCCACCCTCTTTTCAAAGGCGCCGGGCAACAGGAAAATCGGCCCTTCGTCGGTGGGTTCAGGTGACAAAGGCAATCGCAGCGGGCTTGCTTGGGTCAGTTCACGATCGGCCGACCGATCCGGATCAGGCCCATCGACGATATCGACCACCAAAAAGCCGGGCCGCCAAAGAAACGAATCCACGTGGCAGGGGGCGCAGGCTGTCTGAATTCCCAGAGTTCCAGCGCCAAGATCGACCACGGCATCCAGCCGCCGCGCCGGCAACCGGTCAAGCACACCTTCTGTCGAGAATTCCGCTTCCGAATCTGACAGCCACAGCTCCGCCCCGGCCTCGGTACTTTGGATGCTCCATTGCGTGCCTTCACCGATCCCGATGACCAGTCGCGAGAAAGTGTCATGTTCACCGGAACGGATCGAGATGTCTCGGGGCATGGCCGCACCAGCCCAGAGCAAGAAAACCAGAACGCTCAGAGCAAACTTCATGCGGCATCCTTCGTGGCCTTCAACGCCTCCTCGAGGTCGGAGTAGCTGGGCCGGTGTTGGCTCGGCGTGTTCTGTCGCCCGACCTCGATACAGATATTGGGGGTGTGGCGATGCAGGTTGGCCACCAGGACCTCGCGGATCAACTGGTAGAAATGGGCATCCTCCTCGATCACCGATTTCACCTTCGCCGCGAAGGGACCCATGAAACCGTAGGCCAGGAATACGCCCAGAAAGGTTCCAACCAGGGCGCCCCCGATCATCTTGCCAAGGATTTCCGGCGGTTGGTCGATCGACGCCATGGTCTTGATCACCCCCAGAACCGCCGCGACGATACCAAGGGCCGGCAACGCATCGGCCACAGCCTGCAAGGCATGGGTCGAATGCAACTTGTGGTGAAGCGATGCCTCGATCCGCTTTTCCAGGACCTCTTCGACCTGATGCGGATCATCATAGTTCATGGACGCCGTGCGCAGGGTGTCACAGATCAACGAAACGGCCTCAGAATCCGCCTGGATCTTGGGATAGCGGCCGAAAATGCTGCTCTCTTCCGGCCCCTCGATGTGTTCTTCCAGGCCTACGGGGTTGGCGCGCGCCAGGCGGATCAGTTCGAACAAGAGGCACAGCAGGTCACGGTAATCCTCGTTCTTCCAGTTTGGCCCCTTGAAAACCTTGCCCATGTCCTTGAGCGTATGCTTGGCATCGGCCCCTTGATTGGATAGCGCGAACGCCCCGATCGCCGCCCCCCCGATCATCATCAGCTCGAAGGGAAGGGCCTTGAGGATCATACCCATCTTGCCACCAGCCAGGGTGTATCCACCGAAGACCATGACGAAGATGATGATGATTCCAACGATACTGATCATGAAATCTGGCCTTCCTGGAACAGTTCACACCATCGATGTCTTGCCATGCAGAGCGTTAAATCTTTGCTGACGTCTTGCCGTTTCGGCTCTATTGCGTGGGAACCAGCGCGTTTCGTCCGGCGATCACCACGCTGATCGAATACGCGGTGGCCGGTTCCAGCCCAGCCATGACCGCGGCAGCCGCATCAGGTCGCATTCGCGCCATGAATCCGGCAGCGAATTCCGGCGTCATCTCTTCGAACAAGGCCGCGGCTTCGGCCGGCTTCATGCTTTCATAGACACTGACAAGATTGGTGATGTCGCCGTCATTGGCGGTTTCCGCACTGGCGATCGTGGCCTCCAGGCTTTCTTCGGCAAGCCGCAACTGGTCGAGCTGTTCCTGCACTTCCTGCTCGGCCACACGCATGGCCTGCATGCGGTCGGCAAGACTGGCCTCTAGGGCGGTGACACGCTCTTCACGGGCGTCAAGCGCCACCAATAGTTCCTCCGGAATCTCACCACTGCAGGTATCAGGCTCGGACGGCAGGACTTGGGGCGTTTCGGCCAGCATCTCTTCGGCTTCGGCCAGGGCCGGTCCCGCCCCGATGGCGATGCGCAGAGCCGCCGAAGCGAGGAGCAGTCCTACCAAAATACCCAAGGTCGAAGGCGCGCGCCAGGTCATGCCGGCTCCGACGTCTTGCGCTCGGCGCGACCGAAGAATGGCGACAAGGTCTGTTCCTGCCGGGCAGGTTGCGGCAGATCGTGCAGCGAGGCGATCAGAAGCTGCAACTGCTTGGCCGCGTTCTCGGCTCGTTCCGTTTCCTTGACAAGCGTGCTGGCAGCCTCGGCCGACGCGGCCTCGGTGCGTTTCAGGGCAGCCGCCAGGTCATCGACCTGAACAGAAAGCACGGCAATCGCACCACCGAGGCCCTTGTCGAGGTCGGACAGCCGACGCAATCGGCGTGACAAAACGAAACAGTAAAAACTGGCCGCAAGCGCCCCAGACGCCAACAATATATCAGCGATCATCGCCATGGTTCAGACCCTTTCTAGTTCAGAACAAATTCCATGATGAGAAGGTCGCGGACACGCCCGTCCCCGACCACGACCTGGACCCGCCGCAACATCTGCGCCCGCAGACGCGACAGGGCCGTAGGATCCTGCAGGTCCTCGACCGCGACGGCGCGAAGATAGCCGTTGAGCACATCGAGGATGCGAGGCTTCAATTCAACGACCTCGTCCATATGATCGGGATCAACCTCGAGCTGGGCATTGAAGCGCAAATGCGAGGAGGCCCCCGACGGCGCCAGGCTGATCACGACCGGATCGAGCGGTACGAACGCGATCGGCGGCAGAGATTCCGCGGTGTCGGCCTCTTTGTCGGCCTGCGCCTCGACGGGTTCACCGGCCCCGCCGATCAGGCCCATCTGCACGGCCGCGAAACCGCCGCCCCCGCCGAGAACGGCAAAGACCAATCCAAGGATAAGTGGCAGTTTCGAGCCTTTCGCTGCAGCGTCCTCTTCCGTGTCGCCGGCATCGGTCGTGTCTTCGGCCATGGCTAGAATCCCTTTCGGCGTTTTCCCTGAAATAGGCCGAGACTGACTAACCGATTGTTAAGCCTGGCAACCCTATTGAGGAGGCAAGGCAGAATGCCCGGAAAAATCGGAGAACCCCCTTGGACTCACTTTCGTCCCTATGGTCGACGCTGGATTCCCGCCGCCGCATCATCGTGATCGGCGCAACAGTCGCGGTCTTCGTGGCCGTGCTTGCCCTGGCCCGCACGACCACCAGCCCGGATATGTCGCTGCTCTATGCCAATCTTGACGGGTCGGCCGCCGGAGATGTGATCACGACGCTGGATCAGCGCGGCGCCACCTACGACGTGCGTGGAACATCGATCTTCGTGCCCAGCGCCGAGCGCGACGCGTTGCGCATGACCCTCGCATCCGAAGGGTTGCCCGCCAATACGAATCAAGGCTACGAGATCCTCGACAACCTGTCTGGTTTCGGCACCACCTCGCAGATGTTCGATGCCGCGTATTGGCGCGCGAAAGAAGGCGAATTGGCCCGCACAATGCTCGCCAGCCCACATATTCGCGCGGCACGTGTTCATATCTCTTCACCGACCGGACAGCCGTTTCGCCGGGATCAGAAACCCACCGCTGCTGTCACCGTCACAACGACGCGCGGCATGCTCGAAACCACCCAGGCGGAGGCGCTGCGCTTTCTCGTAGCGTCGTCCGTTCCGGGCATGTTGCCCAAGGATGTCGCGGTGATCGACGGCGCCAATGGCCTTGTCGCCGGGGCAGACGATTCTGCCACGCTGGGCACCGATAACGAGCGCACGGAAAAAATCCGCGCGCGGGTCGAACGGCTTCTGGCCGCACGGGTCGGGCCCGGAAACGCAGTTGTCGAGGTCAGCCTGGAGACGGTCACCGAGACCGAATCGATCACTGAACGGCTGATCGACCCCGAAAGCCGCATTGCGATCTCGACCGAGGTGCAGGAAAGCACCAACAAGGCCAATGACAGCCGGGGCGGGGATGTGACAGTGGCCTCGAATCTGCCCGACGGCGATGCCGAGGCTGGCGGCGGGAATTCCATGAATGAAGCGGCCGAAAGCCGCTCGGTCACCAATTTCGAGGTCTCCGAGACCCAGCGAGAACTGCTGCGCGCACCCGGCGCGGTACGGCGGCTGACGGTCGCTGTTCTGGTCAACGCGGTCGAGACCACGAACGGCTCAGGCGAGGTCCAACAGGTGCCACGCCCCGAGGAAGAGCTCGAAGATCTCCGGGAATTGGTTGCGGCCGCAGTGGGCTTCGACTCCAATCGCGGCGATGAGATCACGATCCGGTCCATGGCCTTTGAACCGACTGCGGCGCAGGACGATCCTCTTGGAACCATCGAGGCGCCGTCCACCCCCCTGGACATGATGCGCCTGATCCAGACCGGTGTACTGGCCGTGGTGGCGCTGGTGCTCGGGCTCTTCGTGGTGCGCCCGATCCTGGTTGGCCGCGGCGCGGCCGCGCGGAACGAACCACTTCAACTGGATAATAGCGGCGCCGCACAACCCAGCGACCTGCCGGCCCAGATCACGGCGGATACGGCCTTGCCGGTTCTTGCCAAGCCAATTCGGGCGAAAGCGACACAGAGGCCGACCCCGTCGACCGGCTCCGTGACCTGATCCAGGATCGACGGGCAGAGGCGGTTCAGGTGCTGAAATCCTGGATGGATGATGTGCCGAACGACGAGGCCGGTGCATGACGTCCCAATTGCGTTTCGAGGACTTTACCAATTCCACCGAGACCGGCGCAGAGATCGGCCCCTCGAAGGAATACCTGGCCGGATTCGAAGACGGCGTAAGGGCCGGGCAGCATGCGGCGGAAAAACAGCAACAGAACCTGAACAAGGCGTTGGTAACCCACATCCGGAACACCGAACTGACACGCGCCGAGCTCCGGCAAGAGCTGTTGCAGGCCATGGCGCCCGTGATTGAGCAACTGGCAAACGCCGTTTTGCCCGCTCTCGCCTCCGAATCCTTTGTTCATCACCTCTCGCAAGAGATCCGAACAGCGCTGGAAGGGGCGACCAATGTCCCGCTGAGTCTTGCTGTTCATCCCGACCAGTTCGAGGCGGTCAACCTGGCGCTGGGAACCGCCGAGGTTGGCGTTTCCGAGGATTCGGACCTGTCCCCCGACCAGGCGCGACTCAGTCTCGAGTCCTGCGAAACGCTGGTCGATCTGCCCGCCCTGATCCGCCAGCTGCAGAACGCACTGGCCGGACTGTTTCCCGACGAAAGGACTAAGACCCATGTCTGATTCTACTGCACCCGACCATCCGCTTCATGACTTGCCGATCGAGATCACTGTTTCGGTTGGACGGGCGCGGCCCTTCGTTCGCGACCTTCTCACGCTTGAGGAACAAGCCGTTCTGGCCCTTGATCGACGGGTCGAAGACCCGGTCGAACTGTTCGTGGGTGGTCGCCTGATCGCTCGTGGGCAGCTGGAAGAGGCCGAGGCAGGCGACGGTAGCCTGGCGGTCCGGCTGACAGAAGTCGTGTCCGGTGGACTGTCCCTTGGCTAAGGCGCCTCATCTCGCGCTGGCCCTGCTCGCAGTATGCCTGGCCGGTCCCGCGACGGCACAGGATATTGCCATAGATTTCGGTTCCGACGGGTCACTTGCAAACCGTTCGGTGCAGCTGATCGTGTTGATAACGGTGCTCAGTCTTGTTCCGGGCATTGCGATCATGATTACCTGCTTTCCATTCATAGTGACGGTTCTGGCCATCCTGCGGCAGGGGATCGGGTTGCAGCAGTCTCCGCCCAACATGCTCATGGTCAGCCTGGCCCTGTTCCTGACCTATTTCGTGATGGAACCAGTCTTCGTCGCCGCCTGGACCAACGGCGTCGATCCATTGATCAATGGCGCCCTGACCTTGGAAGAGGCCTTTCCAAGGGTCATGGCACCCTTCCGCGACTTCATGTCTGCCCGGATCGATCCCGGCACCTTCGAGGAGCTGGCATCACTGCGACCGGATGTTGCACCGAAGACCGCTATCGATTCTTCGCCACTGTCTGTTCTGGTGCCATCCTTCCTGCTCAGCGAGATCGAGCGGGCCTTTCAGATCGGATTCCTCGTCTTCCTGCCATTCCTGATCATTGATCTCGTAGTGGCGGCCGTTCTGATGTCTATGGGGATGATGATGGTACCGCCTGCCATCGTTTCGCTTCCCTTCAAGCTCGCCTTCTTCGTCGTTGCAGATGGCTGGAGCCTGATTGCCGGCAGCCTGGTCCGCAGCTATTTCTAGTGGTTTTCGAACCAGCAGTCGCGCCGGACAATTTCAGAACCTCGCGATCGGGGTAATCGGGCACAATTCCCTGGATCGCGGTCACGGATAGGAGCGTCTTGGGCGCAATGACCCCAGCACTGGCAAATGCCGCCGTCTTGGACATGCTGCACCACCATGGCCGGCCGGCCTGGTTTATCCCTGAAGGCCGGCAGCGCTGGCTCGCCCATCAAAGAACTCCCCTGCATCCATCAAGTGGGGGGCCTCCTCGGTTGGTTCGGGCCTGAGCATGCCGCTTATGTCTCTGGGGTCCCCTGAACGGGGGGATTGTGCAACGCGCCTTCGCGTGCACTGACCCAGTCCCTATTGCACCACGAATTCAGCGTGCAGGGCGCCGGCAGCCTTGATGCTCTTTAGGATATCGATCATGTCGCGGGGACCGACACCAAGGGCATTCAGTCCCGCGACGACCTCTGAAAGGGAGGTCCCGGCGGGAACTTCAGCCATGGCGATACCCGGATCCTCCTCAAGTTGGGCATTCGTGCGCGGCACGACCACCGTCTGACCCGGCGCGAAGGGGTTGGGCTGGGCCACGAGCGGCGTTTCCTCGATCCGAAGGGTCAAGTTGCCTTGACTGACGGCAACGCGCGAAATCCGGACATCCTCACCCATCACGATCGTGCCCGAGCGCTGATCGACCACGACCCTGGCCCGTCTTTCCGGTTCGACCAGGATATTCTCGACCTGGACCAGCGCATGGGCGGGCGAGGCCGCACGGGTCGCCGAAATATCGAGGCGGACGGTCCCGGCATCCAACATGGTTGCGACACCACGTCCGAAAGCGCGATTGATCGAGGCCTCGATCCGGGCGGCGGTCGTAAAGTCCGGCGTCCTAAGGGCTAGCCGGATCACCTCGAGCGCTGCAAAGTCGAAATTCACCTCACGCTCGACGGTGGCGCCACCCGGAATGGTGCCCGACGTGGGGACGCCCTGCACGACCGTGGCCGCTTCGCCCTCGGCAGACGCGCCACCGGCGATGATCGTGCCCTGAGCAACGGCATAGATCTCCCCGTCGGCCGCATTGAGCGGCGTCATGATTAGGGTCCCGCCCAGCAGGCTGTCGGCGTCACCGATGGCCGACACGGTCGCGTCGATGGAACTGCCTGCGCGGGCAAAGGGTGGCAGGCTCGCCGTGACCAGAACCGCGGCCACGTTGTTCGGACGAAATTGCTCACCGGTCACGTTGACACCGAGGCGCTCAAGTATGTTGGACATGATCTCTTCGGTGAAGGGTGAATTGCGCAGGCCGTCGCCGGTTCCGTTCAGGCCGACAACTAGGCCGTAGCCGACGAGATCGTTGGAGCGAACCCCATCAAATTCGACCAGGTCTTTCAACCGGACCGGCGTCGCATTTGCGAGCGAGGCCGAGACCATGAAAGCGATCAGGGCGGCCATCAATCTGGTCATCTCAGATACTCCGTCAGCGACAGGCGGGACAAGCGCGCCGTCAGCGTGTAGTGGGTTTCGAGTTGCAGCTGGACCTGTTGAAGCGCCGAGGCCGTCTCGTAGGAGTCGGCGGAGCTCATCTCGTTTCGGGCGATGGACAGGGCGGTTTCCTGTGCAGAAAGGCGCGTCGACGCAAGGCCGATCCGCTCTTCCGAGGCGCCCAGATCTGCCCGAAGTTGAGTCAGGGGCAAGGCGCTCTCGACCAGTGCCTCGCCCGACCGCCGAAGCAAGCTCGCACGATCTGAATCCGAGAGCGCCAATGCCGCGTCTCCGGCAATGGCTCCGAGGGCCGCCGCCTTGAGGGTTGCGCGGATCGCCCCGTGATCGGCGCGCGCCTGAATCTCAATCACCTCGCCATCACCGATAGGCCGAACGAGATTGTCAGTGGTACTGCCCGCATAGGCCGACATCATGAAGCCACCTCCGGGCGAATCGAACCAGGTATCGACTGCGGCGACCACACCGGCCGCGTCCGTGGCGCCGGAGGCGGCTGTCACGACGGCCTGTAGCATGTCAGATCCATTCGACAGAGGCGCCTGGCCCAGCTCTGTCCCGCCAAAGATCGGCCGATCGGCGACGTGTGTGTTCAGGGCGCCAACCATGGCCTCGAAGGCCCTTTCGGCCTCGGTGGAAGCAGCAGCTCTCTGCTGTGGGCTGGTCTCCGTGACGACGGACAGCAAGGCCGTCGCGGCGGATTCGCCTGCCTCGCCTGTGCGGGTAAGGGCGAGCTGCGCCACCGAAAGGAAATTCTCCGTCTCGTCCAGGGACCGTACCTGCGTCTTGATCAGGTCGAGCTGACGGGTGGTGTCATGGAACCGGGCCTGGTCGCGGCCCAGATGGCCGGTAAGGTCCCACACCCGCCCCGTCGACAATTCCTGGGAAAGCGTGTTCAGCCGGTCCTTGATCTGCGCGTTATGGCGCACCGATACCAGGTGGCGGCTCAGATCGCCGATCATCGACATACCCATGGTCACAGCTCCATCAAACGGTTGATCATGGCCTCGACGGTCTGCACGAGGCGCGCATTTGCGGCATAGGCCTGCTCCACCCGCAAAAGCATCTGCATCTCGTGGTCGGTATCGACGCCAGTGGCTGCCTCCGCCTCAGTGAGCGTGTTCCATCGGGCGGTCGCGAAGCTCAACTCTTCATCGGCATTCAGCCGTGACGCGCCGATCTCGGACTGAATATCGGCGACGTGGCCGCCGAGCGACCGCCCCATACCCGACCCGCCAAGCGGTTGGGACGACTGCAGGGCGGCGCCCGCCGCAAGAAGAAGGGAACTGTCACCGGACGCCCCCGGCATGGTACTGTTGATCCCGTCGCGCAAGCGCCAGGTCTCACCACCCTGCGACGGATCGACTGCCGCGTTGACCGCGATCCGGCCGGCCAAGCCAACGGTATCCATTGGATCGAGCGGTTGTCCACCATCCGTGAACAGGCCCGCATCGCCGGGTCCAAGCGTTGGGTCGACGGAACTGTCCTGCAGGCGCTCGATTATATCAGTTGCGACGGTATCGAGTTTCGCCTGCGCCTCCACAAGGTCCACGTCCCGGGCAATGAATGCCGTCTCTAGACTGCCACCGGCCAGCTTTCCCAGGCCATCTGGCGCGATCGCCACACCATCACGGGTGATTCCAGTCAGCCCGCCACCCGAGAGGGTCATGTCTGGGGTGATCACCGGCGTCGGGACGAAATCGAACCGTTTCGCAGGACCGTCGATGAGCATCTCGCCGCCCGGCGTCATCAAGGCGACCTGCCCACCGTGGCGGTCAAGTTCCCGGATCGGAACGATACTGGCAACCTGGTCGATGACTTTTTGGCGTTGGTCCATCAGGGCGGACGGATCCGACCCGGTATTCACACTTGCCGTGATGTCGGCGTTCAGGCGCTCGACCTGGCCAAGCGCAGTATTGAGCTGGTCGACTTGCGTGGCGATTTGTTCATCCGCCTCTGCGCGCATGGTCTGAAGCGTGTTCGAGGCCGTATTCAAGGCACCCGCGAGGTCCTGAGCCCGACCAAGCACGGTGTTCAACCGGATCGACGATGACGGATCGGTCGCGGCATCGACGAGCGACTGCTCAAACCCGGAAACACGGGCCGTCAGCGCATCGGGTTGCCCGGGGGCACCAAAAACCGTTTCCAGCCTTTTCCGCAGGTCCACCAGGGCGGAGGCGCCCGACATCTCGGAATCCGCAAGCCGGCGTTCACCGATGATACCGCGATCCACGACTCGGGTTACGGCCCCAATCTGCACGCCCGCCCCGCGCCCACCGACGGAGGCGGCATTCAAATCCAGTTCGCGTCGCCCGTACCCTTCGGTCAGGGCGTTGGACACGTTCGAGGAGACGATCTCGGCAAGGCGCGAGGCGGCATTCATGCCGCTGACTGCGTTGGAAAGGGAATGAGAAAGGCTCATGCCGAGGTCTCCTTCATCGGTTTAGCGCTTGATGTTGGTCGTTTCCTGAAGCATTTCGTCCACGGTCTGGATCACCTTGGCGTTTGAGGAATAGGCCCGTTGCGTCTGGATCAATTGGGTGAGTTCGCCGGCCACATCAGTGGCGGATTCCTCGCGCGCGAAGCTGACGACATCACCGGTGGGACCGTCACCGGCATCCCAGAGGAAGAACGGTCCACTGTCGGGGGTGACCGTGTAGCTCTGATGATCCTGGGTCAGCAGGCCATTGGGGTTTGGGACATCCACCAGTGGCACCTTGTAGATCAGGCGCGACATGCCATTGTCGAAATAGGCATGCACATTGCCGTTGGCGTCGACCTCGACCGAGGTCATGTTGCCAACCGGCGACCCGTCCTTGGAGATCGAGACCGGCGCGAAGGCATCGGAAAGCTGCGTCAGACCACCAGGATCGCCCAGAGTACCGATGTCGATATCGACCGGTCCGCCAGCTACATTCACTTGAATCGTGCCGGTGGCAGGGTCATAGGGGCCACCACTGACATCCGTGACCGACAACAGACGACCGCCGTCGCCCCGCGTGTCGTCGAAGGTCAGGGTATACTCGCCGATCACGGCGCCACCCGAAGCGCTGTCTTCCAGCACCATGGTCCACTCGTTGGACGCGCCAGCACCGGGAACTGTTGGCACAAAGGTGATCGACAGACTTTCGGATTTCCCGAGGTTGTCGAAGTACTCGATCGAAAGCTCTTGTGTCTCACCGCTTGCGCCGGCCTCGGTCTCGGTTGCGGGAAGGTTGACCGCTAGGTCGATGGCCGTGGTCGCATTTCCGAAGAACTGGTTGGCATTGATCTGCACCGGTTCTAGGCCGCCGATCGTGTCGCGCGGATGGGTCGGGATGGTGCCGTCAGGGTTCGCGGCCCAGCCCATCAGAACCAGCCCGCTGGAGGTCGTCAGATAGCCATCGGCATCCGGGCGGAACGATCCGGTGGTCGACAATTTGAACGGCAGGTCCCCGGCCCCACCGATTGCCGAGGCGTCAGAGACCGGCAGCATGCCCCGGCCCCGCACGGCGAGGTCCGTCGCGTTGGAGGTCGAGACCAGGGGTCCACGTTCGTCGATCAGGCGTTGCGTCGTCACGCGGACCCCGCCGGCGGAATAGCCGCCCTTGCCGCTTTCGATGACCATCGAATGAAAATCGGCTACGGCCCGCTTGTAGCCGTAGGTCGAGGAATTCGCGATATTGTCGGAGATCGTGGCCAGTTTGCTGGCATTTGCGGACAAACCGGCGACGCCGGCATTGAGCGAGGAAGAGATGGTCATGTTCTTGGCCTTTCTGTCACAAGACGCGCACAGGAATTGAACCAGCCTTATCTTCCGACCGATTAACGGCGCGCTAACAGCTAAAATGCGATGCAGTTTCGACGCTGCCTAGCGCCAGCGCAGCAGCGTGATTTTGACCCGATCATTGCGCGTCGCAAAACGGTCGGTGGTGACGGGCCGCCTGTCGGCATGACCGGTGATGCGCGCCATGCGGACCTCTTCCACCCCGGCGTTGACCAGCAGTCCGCGAACGGCATCGGCACGGCCGCTCGAAATGTCCCAAACTGGGTTCTCGGCAAGGACAACCGGCTGCGTCCGAAGGTGCCCATCAATGGCGATGGGGTTCGTCACCATCCCGAAGATCGGCGCGAAATGGGTCATGAGTTCGACCATGACCGGTGTCGGTTCGCGTGTATTGCCGACAAAGATGGGCGCGCCGTCGCGAGCAAAGATCTCGACTATCAGGCCCTCGTCAGTAACGCGGGTCACGACGTGGCGCAGCGCCTCCATTTCAAGCAGGCTTTCTCCGCCCACGCCCATCAACTGCTGCTCGACTTCGCGAAGGGCCGCAACCTCGGCGGCGGCCTCGGCCGCCGACTGTTGCCCCTGAACGCGGAGTCCGACCGCCTGGCCCGTTCCATTTCGCGCCAAGGTCCGGTCCGTCATGATACTGTCGCCACCGAACATGTCCGCACCACCGCCGGAAACTCGGTTCACCGGCACGGTTGGCGAAAAATAATCCGCGATTCCCTTGCGTTGCTGTTCGGTGGTGGCGTTGAGCAACCACATCAACAGAAAGAACGCCATCATCGCGGTCACGAAATCCGCATAGGCGACCTTCCATGCGCCGCCGTGATGACCATCGCCACCGACGACCTTCTTGCGTTTGATAATGACCGGCGCGTTCGACTTGTCGCCCATGACCTCACCCTTTTTCACCCGTATCTGGGATAGCAGGGCAAAGGTGAAGACCAGCCTAACAGTTCAAATGCCCGCTATTCCCCGGCCAATTGATAGACTTCATCCGGGCCGCAGAATTCGGCCAGTTTGTAGCCATTATCGAACATGATTTCGCTAATCCGGCGGTCAGCTGTATTGTTCTCGATCGACCAGAATTCGACCCTGAACCTGCTGAAATCGAAGGCTTCGAGCACCGGAAGCTCGCCGCCCTCGATATCGAGCGAGATGAAGTCCGGCGCGGTCACGCCGGTTTCTTCCATGATGCCCGCGAGAGTCCGGGTTTCGACCGTTAGGCGGCGCTCCTTGTGGCGGCTATCGGACCGCACCGTGGCAAGCGCCCGCGCGTGGTAGGTTTCGGTCAGACCGCTCATCTGGGTGTAGCCTTCCACCACCTCGATGAACTCCGCCTCGCCCTCGGTCACCGCGACGGCGACACCGTGGCAGGGGCACCGACGCACCTGCTGAGCCTTTTTCAACTGGGCTGGAACCGGCTCAACCAGTGCGCCGGTCCAGCCGCGAAACACCTCTAGGAAAAAAGTGTTCGATCCGGTCACGCCATCATAGCCGCCGATATCCAGAAATGTGCCGCCGCGCTTGCGATTCAGCATCATGTCGATGACCAGGTCCTGACCGGCCTGCGATGTATAGCGATAGCCGGGGTCCAGCATGCGCCGGGTTTCGTGCAGCCGACGCACAAGCGGCGCGCGGCGACGGGTCTTGTCCTTTTCTAGGATACCGCTCAGCCGGCGCACTTCGGCAAAAAGGGCCTTGCGGGTGTCGGCGAGAGAGTCACTCATGGGTCGGCTCCGTGACCGGTATAGGATTTTTCCTCGACCAGGTCCGACCCCAGCAAGGTGTTGATTTTCTTCTTGACCTCGGCCCGCTCGTCATTGGTGCCATATACGGCGCGGGCGAGGGCGATGAAGGATGCGCCAAAATCCTCGCGGGCCTCACAGGCGCGAATGTCGTCTTCGATGACCCAAAGACGTGAATTGATGCGATAAAGCTCTACCCATAGCGCGGCCAACTCCGTGTCTTCGGGTAAATATTCGTTGGCCGTGCGGGTCAGAACCTGGTGTTCGTGCAGGACGTTGGTCAGCTTGGCCGGGTCGTCGATCCGTTCGCTCTTGAGGCGCAGGATCGTCAGCTTGTCGATCAACTCCGCCGGGGCGGTGGGCACCATGATCCGTTCCATTCGGTCAAAGTCCTTCCACTTTTTCACGCAAGGCCTGCTCGACCCGGTCGAATACATCCAACCAATCCAATGGCCGGACCTGCCGGAACAGGCGCATGGAAGGATACCACGGCGTTGTCTCACCCGCATGGGTAAAAACCCAGAACGGATCCCAATGCAGGATCGTCCAGACCGGGATGCCCAGTGACCCGGCGATATGGGCTGTCGCCGTGTCCGAGGTGATGACAAGATCCATTTCCAGCATCGTCGCGGCGCAATCCGCGAAATCCCTGTCAGTGCTGGCGGTATCGACCATGAAGGCGGCACTGCCGTCACCATGAAATTCGACAAGGGCTGGCCCCTTGTAGAGCGAGAAAAGCTGCACCCCCGCAATATCCGCGAGCGGCAGGTAGGCGCGATGGGAAAAGGACCGGAACGCATTGCCCTTGTAGGTGGCTGATCCCGACCAGACCACGCCGACCTTGAACCGATCCTGAAAGGGGGCCGCGATGGCCCGGGCACGGGCGCGCGACTCCTTGGGAACGGCCAGACGGGTTGGCGGCGGAGGCGTGCCCCTCTCGTCCGGCCCAAACACGGCCATGGGCATGTCCATCAGGTTCATCCATGCATCATAGGACGACAGGTCCGGCACCGATGTACCGACCCAGTCCGCGCCGTCGAGCTCAGACAGCAAACGCGCCACGGGCTTTTCCGCCACGAAATGCAGTTTCGCCCCTTTTTGGGCCAGAACAGGAACGAATCTGGAAAAAAGGATCGCATCTCCGAACCCCTGTTCGGGCAGAACCAACAGGGTCTTTCCGGAAACGGCATCGCCATCCTGCCAAGCCGGAACGTCGATTTTGCGTGGCGTCATTTCATCGCTGCGCCACCGGGCACGATAGCTGCGGAACCCCGCGCCATAGAGGCCCGCGCCGAGCTGCGCGAAGGCCAGCTGAAGCTCGATCTCGGGCTCTTGAGGATAGTCAGCCACCTTGGGTGCAAGATAGTCGATCGCTGCTCGGTAGTCGCCCTTGCCGCGCTGGCACCGCCCGATCAGGGCGTGATGCAGCACGTGCGAGCTGTCATGGTCCAGGGCCGCCCGCCGCAAGGCGATGGACCGGTCATATTCCCCGAGATCGGACAGGATATTGGCATAGTTCTTGCGGATTCCGGGATCATCCGGTTTCAGCGCATAGGCCCTTTCCTGCGCCCGCCGGGCTTGCTCATGATGGCCTTTTGACCGGAGCAGCGCGCCCAGGTTGGACCAGATACCGGCATCCCCCGGGGTCTCGGAAAGGTAGGCCACGTAGCCGGCGCGCGCATCGTCCAGTTTCCCCTTGCGATGAAGGGCCGTCGCCGCATCGGCGACCTTGCGATCCGCCGTCGCCACGACCGGCCTCAGCCCTTGCGCTCGACGGGTTTGACCAGCGTTTTCGGGCGACGCGCTTCGGCGGCCTCGAAAAGGGAAAACGTCTGGTTCACGTAATTCACCGCGCCCGAGATCAGGTCCATGTAGGATTTGAGCTCGTCGGTCAGTTCCACCTCTTTCACCGCGACGCTGCGGTCCTGCGGCAAGGTCTCGAACATCACGTAGAACAGCGGATCGCCCCGTCCCAGCTTGATCGGCTTGTCGGTATCATGCCATTCGAAGGCCCACATCAGGGGCCGGGGCCAGACATTGATCGGAAAGCGGCCGCCGAAGATCGTGCCCGGCAGAGGTTCTTTCGTATAGTGCATGAAGGGGCTGATCTGGCTGGCATAGACAGGTTCGTCCGCGATGAACACATAAGGTAGCGACAGCTGGATCGTAGGTACGCCCTTGAGGCGCCATTCGGTTTCCGGCGTCAGGTGCAGTTTTTCGCCCAGCTTGTTGGCCCGGATCGCGCTTTTCGCACCCGCCAGGTTCCTTAGAACCGGTTTTCCGTCCTTGTCCCGGTCGAACCCGACATGAACGTCGAACGGGCACCGTACCATGAAATAGCGGCTTTCCAAGTTGATCACCGCGGGGCAACGCGAGGCCGACTTGGCATGGTCACGATTGACCTCGGCCGTTCGGACACGTTCAGGCGGATCGTAGATTATCCCACCCTTCTGGTCGGCAAGGAACCAACCCACGGTCACGGGTCCGGTGGCGGCGGGGGTTTCACCGGTCTGCTCGAAGGTCACCAACACGCGCATGCGCAAAACTCCTCGTTCCATCCCCCGAACGAGTGGAAACGCAAAGACAATGCCAAGTCAAAACCTCTTGCGAGGCAGACATGAATCGCCGAGCGCCCGTGTCCTACCTGCGTCGTTCACGGGCGTCGGCAGGACCGGATATGTCGCAAACAGGCCTAGACTCGACCTGTCGCGGTTGTTTTCGTGTTCGGGACAACAGGAGGGCGGATCATGAAGGCGCATTATCGGGTCGTCGTAATCGGCGGGGGTGTCGTGGGCGCCTCGGTCGCCTATCACCTCACGAAATTCGGCTGGACCGATGTTGCCATCATCGAACGCAACGTGCTGACCGCCGGGTCCTCCTGGCATGCGGCCGGCGGTATTCACGCCCTGAACGCGGATCCGAACATGGCCGCCCTTCAGGCCTATACGATCGACCTGCTGGGCGAGGTCGAACTCGAAAGCGGGATCGACATCGGCCTGCACATGACCGGCGGCATTACCATCGCGACGAACGAAACGCGCTGGGAATGGCTGCAATCCTCCTTTCGCACCTTCCAGTCCGTGGGGATAGAGGATTGCCACCTGATGACCCCGGACGAGGTGAAGGATAAATGCCCGATCATGGACACGACCGGCGTGATCGGTGGCCTCTGGGCGGATCGCGAGGGCTATATCGACACGACCGGCACCGTCCACGCATATGCGCGCGCCGCCAAGAACCGAGGCGCCGACATTGTCGAGCACAATCGTGTTCTGGAACTGAATTGGAAGGGCGATTCTTGGGAAGTTGTTACCGAAAAAGGCACTATTACGGCCGAACACGTGGTGAATGCCGGTGGCCTTTGGGCCAAGCAATGCGGTCGCATGGTCGGACTCGACCTGCCCGTTTCGCCGCTGGCACACCATTACTTCCTGACCGAGTCCATCCCCCAGATCGAGGCGCTGGATTTCGAGGTGCCGATGACCGTGGACCCGGAAGGGTTCACCTATATGCGGCAGGACAAGAAGGGCATCCTGATCGGGATCTACGAGATCGACCACCAGCACTGGATGATGGATGGCGCCCCGTGGAACTACGGGATCGAATTGCTGCAAGAGGATATCGATCGGATCGAGAACGAGCTCACACTGGCCTTTGAACGCTATCCATGTCTGAACGACGTGGGCATCGAGAACTGGGTTAACGGCGCTTTCACCTTTTCGCCCGATGGCAATCCGCTGGTCGGGCCGGTGGCATCGGTGCCCAACTACTGGCTAGCCTGCGGGGTGATGGCCGGGTTTCTTCAGGGGGGCGGCGTCGGCAAGACCCTGGCGGAATGGATGATCCATGGCGACACCGAGGCCGATGCCTGGTCCATGGATATCGCCCGCTACGGGCCGCACCAGTCCAACAAGGAATATATCAGGCAGACCACCGGCCAGTTCTATTCGCGCCGCTTCGTCATGTCCTACCCGAACGAACAACTGCCCGCGGGCCGCCCACTGCGAATGGCGCCTGCCCATTCCGAGATGACGCAGGCCGGCGCGCGCTGGGGGTGCAGCTGGGGCCTGGAAATCCCGCTCTATTTCGCGCCCGACGGGTTCGAGGAAGTGCCCAGCCTGAAGCGGTCCAATGCCCACGACATCGTGGCCGCCGAACACAAGGCCGCGCGCAGGGACGTGGCCATGCTGGATATCACCGGGTTCAGCCGGTTCGAGGTTTCGGGACCCAATGCCGATGCCTGGCTGGACAGGGTATTCTCGACCCGCCTGCCCAAGCCGGGCCGGGCGCGTCTCGCCGTAATGCTGTCCCCCGAAGGCAAGCTGAAGGGTGACATGACGCTCTTCAACTGGGGCGACGGAACCTGGTGGATCATGGGCAGCTATTACCTGCGCGAATGGCACATGCGCTGGTTCAATGACCACCTTGAGGACGGCGTTGGCATACGCGACATTGGCGACGATATCTGCGGTTTCTCTTTGAACGGGCCGAAATCCCGAGCCGTGATCGAGAAACTGACCGACGGCCCGATCGGCGATATGCCCTTCATGGGCTGCGGCACCTTCGACCTTGGCCTCATCCGCGCAAGAGTCGGCCGCCTGTCCGTGACGGGCGAGATGGGCTACGAGATCCACTGCAAAGCCAATGAGCATATCGCCTTGCGCGGGATGCTGCTAGCGGCTGGGGCCGATCAGAATATCCGCGAAATGGGATTCAACGCGCTTCTGTCCCTGCGGATCGAAAAGAGCTTTGGCATCTGGTCCGCGGAATTCACCCAGGACCGCACCCCCGGCATGACCGGGATGGACCGCTGGATTGCCTGGGACAAGGGCGATTTCATCGGCCGCGAAGCCGCGATGAAAGAACGCGAGGCAGGTGCTGACCAGATGCTGGTGACGCTTGGGATCGACAGTGCCGAGGCCGAGGCGGTAGGCTATGAACCTGTCTGGCAGGAGGGCAGGAAGGTGGGCTTCACGACCTCCGGCGCCTATGGGTACAGCGTGGGCCAGTCCCTTGCCATGGCACTGGTTGACAAGGCGGCGGCCAATCCCGGAGCCGAACTGACCACCCATATCGTCGGGGTAGAATGCAAGGCCACGGTGCTGGACCCGTCACCCTATGATCCGGACGGCCGGGCGATGCGGGGCTAGCACCTCGCATCACTGTGAGCGGTACTGGTTTTTCATTGCATCCGACCCATATTCTTGTGGCAGGAAAGGAGAGCCGATGACCACCTATCACAAGTCGCCCGAGGCCATCGCCAACCTGACGCCGGAGCAATACCGCGTCACCCAGGAAAACGGCACGGAGCGGCCGTGGACGGGGCCCTACCTGGAGAACAAGGAACCGGGCATTTATGTCGATATCGTTTCGGGTGAGCCGCTTTTCGCGTCCTCTGCCAAGTATGAATCCGGCTGCGGCTGGCCCAGTTTCACCAAGCCTATCGCGTCCGATCATATCAACGAGCTGATGGACAACAGCCTTGGAATGGCACGCACCGAGGTCCGGTCGGCCCAAGGTGACAGCCACTTGGGTCATGTATTTCCCGATGGCCCGCCCGAACACGGCGGGCTGCGCTATTGCATCAACGGCGCCGCGCTTCGCTTCGTTGCGCGTGACGAGATGGAGGCCGAAGGCTACGGTGCTTACTTGGACCAAGTGGAGGATATCTAATGGCTGAAGATCGCGCAGTTCTGGCTGGTGGCTGTTTCTGGGGTATGCAGGACCTGATCCGCAAGATGCCCGGCGTGATCTCCACCCGGGTGGGCTACACCGGTGGCGACGTGACGAATGCGACCTATCGCAACCACGGCACCCATGCTGAAGGCATCGAGATCATTTATGACCCCGACACGCTTAGTTACCGGAAGATCCTCGAATTCTTCTTCCAGATCCACGACCCGACCACCAAGAACCGGCAGGGCAACGACATCGGTATGAGTTATCGCTCGGCCATATACTACACCGATGCCCGCCAGAGCGAGATTGCGCTCGACACGATCAAGGATGTCGAGGCATCGGGCCTATGGCCCGGCAAGGTCGTGACCGAGGTTGCCCCGGTGGGCGATTTCTGGGAGGCAGAGCCGGAACACCAAGACTATCTGCAGCGGGTTCCCAACGGCTATACCTGCCATTTCGTCCGTCCGAACTGGGTGCTTCCCAAGCGGAACGCGGCGGAATAGAGTCTATTCGCCAAGCGTGATGACACGTCCGCCAGAGGCACTGGCATCTTCTGCATCATGGGTGACCATGAGGACCGGAAGGTCGCGGTCTCGCGCCATGTCAAAGACCAGCGCCCGTATCTGCGCCCGGCGGCTGGTATCCAGCCGCGAAAAAGCCTCGTCCAGCAACAGGGCCTTTGGCTGCGACAGCAGCACACGCAGCAATTGAACCCGGGCGGCCTGTCCACCCGACAGGGTCGCCGGATCGCGGCCTTCGAACCCCGTCAGGCCGATCTCTGCAAGGGCATTGGCGATGCGCTCCCGTCGGTCCGCCCTGCTTCCACCCGGCGCCATGCCGAAGGCAAGGTTCTGTCCGACGCTCATATGCGGAAACAGGATATCGTCTTGAAACAGAATACCCACATGGCGGAGATGCGGTTGCAGGCGGGAAATGTCGTCCCCGTCAAGCCAGACCTTCCCGGTGGCCGTGAAGGCTCGATCAAGCGTACCGGTAACAAAGGACAGAAGGGTCGATTTCCCGACGCCGGACGGCCCCATTATTGTCAGAACCTCGCCGGGCGCGATGGCGCAATCGACCTCGATCAGCGTCTGCCCGCCATCGGTGATGCAGACCTGACTCAGTGTCAATCCATCAGACATGCAGCCCTCGCCGGTTTCGCCAGATCACTGTCGGCACGATTATGGCCAGCGCAAAGGGCAAAAGGGCGGCTAGCGTCTGCATGATGCCATAGACACCGATCGCCCGCCTGTCACCGCCCGAGGCCAACGCCACCGCCTCGGTCGTCAATGTTGCCACACGTCCGCCCCCGATCAGGAGCGTCGGAAGGTATTGCCCGACGGAGACTGCCATGCCGACCGCAAAGGCCGTCAGAACCGGGCGCAACAGCATCGGCAACCGAACCCGCCAGAAGACCCGCGCCGGCGGGGCGCCGAGCGTGGCCGCCACGACGGCATTTCGCGGGTCCCAGGCCCGCCAGGCGTCGCCCAGCGACAGAAAGACATAGGGCAAGACAAAGACCAAGTGCGCGAAGACAACGGGTGCGCCGAGCGTGGCCGCCACGACGGCATTTCGCGGGTCCCAGGCCCGCCAGGCGTCGCCCAGCGACAGAAAGACATAGGGCAAGACAAAGACCAAGTGCGCGAAGACAACGGGTAGGCGTCCCACATCCGCCCCCGCCTGCAGCAGAAGGATCTGTAGCCCCGGCAGAAACGCGGTCTGCGGCACCAGCAGCGGCAGGTAGAGCAACCACAGGCCGCGCGTTGTCACCGTCCTGCCACTTCGATGTTCTGACTCCAAGCACCCCAAGACAAGTGCCAGGGCAATCAGCGTGGACAGCCCGGCCACAAGAAAGGTCTCTCCCATGGCGGCAACCGTTCCGGGCCCGTGCCTGGACCAGTTGCGCAAACCGAAACTGTCCGGAAGGGCCGAGGGAAAGCTCCAGAACCCGGCGAAGGACCACACCAGCAAGCCCACCAGCGCGAGGGTGACGACCCCGGTCGCTAGAACGCCAAACCCAAGACCCGTCAGGCGCAAGCCCTGATCCAGGCAGCGCCGCTGGCCCGTTTCAATCCATCGACCCCCCAACGCGGCCACTAGGCCCTCGCCTACGCGCCAGAGCAGGAGTGCCAAGACGACAAGGCCGAGTTGCCACAGCGCGGCGGCGGCGGCGGTCAGCCGCAGGGTCAGGTCCGGGTCGCCCATCCATTTGACGATCTGAACCGACAAGCTGGGCGGCCGTGTCGGTCCGAGGATCAGCGCCACGTCAACGACGCTCATCGAATAGGCGAGGACGACGTAGACCGGCAGGCGGATCTGACGGTAGACGGGCGGGAACACGGTCTTGAGCCAGCCCGTCACCCGGTCATAACCCAGATTTCGGGCGGTTTTCATTCTCTGTTCCTGCCGAACTTGTCCCAAAGCCGCCAAGGTCATCAACAGTAGGAACGGCACCTCCTTGGCCACGAGGCCAAGAGTCATGGCCAGCCCGGCCGGGTCTTGCACGATCAGCAGATCGGGGGGGCGGTCCCATCCGGTCAGCCAGGGCGAAACCAGGCGGCTGATCCAGCCCGAAGGTGCTATCAGGAACACGAGGCCGAAGGCGGCGGCGGCATGCGGCACCGACAGGATCGGAGCCAGCGCGCGCTGCAACAGGCCGAAGGTGCGCGTGCCGGACCAACCGGCGGTTACCAGCACCACGATCACCAGCGAAAGGAGCGTGGCCAATAGCCCGGGCACGATCGACAGGCGCATCGCCTGGACCAGACCCGGCCAGTTCAGCAAGTCCTGCATCGCGTTCAGCGATGGGCCAGTAAGACCCGCCCCCGGCAGATGACCGAAGGCGGGTAACAGGGTTCCCCATAGCCCGGCCGCGACCGGCCCGAGCATGACGACCAGCGTCAGAAGGGGAACATGGCGCAGCACGTCACTGAACGGTGCCGTAGCGCAGCGCCCAGTCCTCGGCGATGCGGGTCATCCAGCTGGGATGCGGTTCATCCTGCACCTCGCCAAGCTCGGCCGGCGAAAGCGTGGCGATGCCCAGGTCGAGCGCCTCGAACGCGGCACGATCTGCCTCGGGCAGCTTGTCCATGGCCAGCACGGTTCCATAACCCAGAACCTCCGGGTCTTGGGCACGAAGCTGGGCCTCTGGCGACATCAGGAAGTTCGCGACGACCATCGCTCCGGCAGCGGACCCGGAATTGTATGGAATTGCCACGAAGCTGGCATTGCCGATCGTTCCCTTGTCCAGCACGAAGGTCCGCACGGTGTCGGGTAGCTGGTAGTTCGCGATCGCCGCCGTCGCTTCGCCGGGGCTGAAGGAAATGGCCATGTCGACTTCGCCATCCGCGATCAGTTGCAGCTGTGCCGGTCCGGTCTGCGGATAGGCACGTCCCTCGCGCCATAGGGTCGGCGTCAACTCCTCCAGAAAGGCCCAGAGCGGCGCGGTAACCTCTTCATAAGGGGCATCCTCGACCGGTTGCGACAGGACGGACGGTTCGTCCACCAAATCGACCAGCGCCTGCTTGAGAAAGGTCGTGCCGAGAAAATCCGGCGGCTGCGGATAGGTGAAGCGACCGGGATTGGCCTTGGACCATTCCAGGATTTCGGTCATCGACCCGAATGGCGCCGCGATATCGGCAGTGTCGTACATGAACACGACCTGCGCCATGGCCCAAGGACTTTCATAGCCCTCAACCGGCACGGTGAAATCCGTCTGAACGGTCTTGCCTTCAGTGTCTACATAGGCCCAATTCGGCAATTCTTCGGCAAAGGGGCCGAACAGCAGGTCGGCCTCTTTCATGGCCGCGAAATTGGCGCCATTGATCCAGATCAGGTCGATCGCACCGTCACTGTCCGTGCCCGCCTGCTTCTCGCTCAGCACGCGCGTCACCGCGTCGGCAGTGTCCGTCAGCTTGACATGCTCCAGCGTCACGCCGTGGTCTTCGGATACGCGCTCACCCACCCAGACGATGAAATCATTAGTGGTGGTCGACCCACCCCAGGCATTCCAGTAGACGGTCTGACCCTCAGCCTCTTGCAAGACGGCCTCCCAGTCCGATGGATCAGGCTGGGCCGAGGCGGCAAACGGCACCAAGAGTGCGGCGGCAAGCGAACGTTTTTTCATGTCTGGTCCTTGTTTGGTGAAAAGACTGTGCGGGCAGAGAGGATGCGCAAGGTCGCTGTCGCGAAGCAGAGCCCACCGAATATCCACGCCAGCGGCGCGAATGCTGTTGGGAACAGGCAGAGCAGGACAAAGAACAGGATCGTTTCCGTCCCTTCCAGCAGGCCGTTCGAGAAGTAGAGCGACTTGACGCCCTGGGACGTTGTTTCGATCCCATGCTTTTCGGCCAGGACCGCGTAGCCAAGAAAACTCGTGCCGTTGTAGTAGAAGCTGGCCAACAGAAAGGCACCGGCCACTCCGTTCGCGCCAGGATCCAGAAGAACGAAGGCGAAGGGGATGGAACCGTAAAAAAGAAAATCACTGGCAATGTCGAGATAGCCGCCGAAATCGGTCTTCCGCGTGGCGCGGGCAATCGCCCCGTCCAGCCCGTCGGCGAGGCGGGACAACAACAACGGGACCAGTGCCGGCATCGGCTGTCCCAGCGCGATCAGAAGCGCCGCGAAGAGGCCGATGATCAGGCCAAGCACGGTCACGGTATCGGCCCCGATCCCCATCACAGCCAAGCGCCGACCAGCCGCGTTCAGCGGTGGATCAATCAGCTTGCGGGCGGCGGCGTCGAGCATCGGTCAGTCCTTGGTTTCGGCACTTGTCGCCAAGACCGTGCAGCATGACAATCCGGTTGACGCAAAAGTGAGCCGGATGTGCCTGGGCAAAACAAGAACGGCCACACCCGCGAAGGTGTGGCCGTTCAAGGAATCGCTTGGCCGATCTTATTCGGAGTCGCTCTCGCCCAGGCTGGCCAGATAGGCGTAAATGTTGACAGCATCCTCGGGGTTGCGGACACGGAACGCCATCTTGGATCGGGCACGATCGTCACCGGTGGCTTCACGCAGCCAGGAGGTCGGGTCCTGGGTATAGGCGACGAAGTCTTCCTCGTTCCAGGTCATGCCTTCTTCGTTCAGCTGCATGATGGCCGGGCCATACCGGAACTCCTCGGCCGCGCCGATGGTACCGCCGGCAATGCCGTAAAGATTGGGGCCGGTCCGGACATTCGGGCGTCCAGCCAGGACGTCGCCGGCTTCGTTCACAACATTGTGGCAGGTGACACACTGGCGGCCGAAAGCCTGCTCGCCGGCGGCGGCGTCGCCCGTTGCGGCGTGATTGTCAGCGAAAGCGGGGGCCGCGAGAAGAGCCGCGGCGGCGGTGAGTGCGAATTTGGTCATGACGTCTCCTAGTCTGGTTGTCATTTTCTACGAACCTCGGCGCGTAACCTAGACGGATTCGCCAGCGGATACAGTCCGATCCGCATGACGCGGCAAGGTGTCGCTGAGAGTGAGCACGAAACAATTCAAGTATGCAAAGCAAATCAAACCCGCCGCGCCGCCCGGAAGCGCCATTAGGCGACCCGGTTGCCCTTGCAGAACGTCGCCCGGATCATCGGCACGTCACCTGCCATGCCGACCCGCACTAGATCGGCACGCAAGGTTGGCGCGATACGCCCCCGATCCGCCAATCCAACCGCCCCGGCCGGTCCGGCGCTGACCGTTGCAATGGCCCGTGGTAGATCTTTCCACATCTCCGCAAGAATGAACGCCCCCTGGATCAGACCTGCGGGCACATAGTCCGATGACAGGATGTCAATCAGCCCCTCCTTTGCCAATTCGGCCGCCGACACGTTGCCCGAGTGCGATCCGCCGCGGATGAGGTTGGGCGCCCCCATGATCGTGGCGATCTCCAGCTCTGAACAGGCACGGGCGGCCTCGACCGTCGTTGGGAACTCTGCCAACCTGACGCCAAGCTCGGACGAATGGGAAACCTGTGCCGCGGTCGTATCGTCGTGACTGGCCAGTGTAGCGCCGATGCGCGCCGCTTCGGCAACGGCGGCTGCCTCGTGGCGCGCACCGACGTCGAGCTGGAGCGCCTTCAGTTTCACCACCATGGCTTCGTAGGCAGGATCGGACAGGCCGTATTTTCCCTGCCAATAGGCACGAAACTGAGTCATGTCACGGAATTGCCGCTGGCCAGGCGTGTGGTCCATCAGGCTGATAAGGCGGACCCTGTCCGAGGGATCGAACTTGGCCAATTCCTCCATCAAGGTTTCCGAGCACAGCTCGGCCCGCAAGTGCAACATGTGGCTTATGCGCAGGAAACCGTCGCCACGCAGGGCGAGAAGTTCATCTGCAAGTGTGCGGGCATATTCGCCGTAATGGGTCTGCCGTTCGGTAAATGACCCGATCCGCAGCGCATCGAAGACAGTTGTGATCCCGCACCCCGCCAATTCCGCATCATGGGCCAGCAAGGCAGGCTTGTGCGGCCAATCGACCTTGGGCCGTGGCTTGATATGCCGTTCCAGGTTGTCGGTGTGCAATTCGATCATGCCCGGGATCACGTAGTCGCCCGCCGCGTCGATGGCACCGGTCGGAACCGATGTGCCCTCGGTGATGTCCATGATCAGGCCATCCCGGAAATGCACTGCACCCCGGATGACCTGATCCGGCAGAACCAACCAGGCATTGGCAACACAGCCCGATCCTGTCATCTGGGCGTTGTCTTCCTCTGCGAGAGATGAGGAGAGTTCGGGCTTGTTCATGTCAGACTTCACTCGGTTTGCAATCTACTATCTGCCACCCGTGGGCGGCGAACTGGCGCGGTTCGGCGCTGGCTGGCTGGGCTGGGACCTCGATGCGGCGCGACCCGTGCAGCAGGACCCGGAATTTGCCGCGCTGACCGATACCCCGAGGAAATACGGCTTCCACGCCACGATCAAGCCACCGTTTCGGTTGAAACCCGGCGCGCGCCCTGACGCGCTGGCCGAGGCGGCAAAAGAATTCTGCGACCGCCAGCGTCCAGTCGAATTGGCCGGCTTGTCGCTGCAATCGCTGGGCGCATTCCTGGCCCTTGCGCCCGTTGACGCGACACCTGCACTGGATGCGCTGGCGGCGTCCTGCGTCGAAACTCTGGACCCGTTTCGTGCCTTGCCGGACCCTGCAGAACTGGCGCGCAGGCGTGCTATCGACCTTTCTGCGGTGGAAGTTCGAAACCTGCAACGCTGGGGCTATCCCTATGTCATGGAAGCGTTCCGTTTTCACATGACACTTTCCAGCAAGCTTGACGCGGTTGAAAGGGACAGGTTGGCATCCATCCTCGCCGATCTTTTGCCGCCCCTGCCGCAACCCTTCCGAATAGATGAACTGGCCTTGGTGGGTGAGCTGCAAGATGGTCGATTCCAGACGATCCATCGCTATGCCCTTTGCGGATAGAGCGCGGCCAGCGCCGCATTGATCGTAACCTTCAGCGGACCATCATTGGACAATGTGATCACTTGGACGCCCTCGGGCGCCGACCGGGCCGGCCGCGCCAATCGGGTTGCGATGTCCCTTTCGGTTTCGCGACCCCGCTGCGCGAGCCGCGCCTCCAGCGTCGTCTTTCGCGCCGTCAGCGACAGGACGACGACTTTGGGAAAAACCGCGGCCGCTTCTTCCAGGACCGAGCGGGACAGGTTGACCAGAGCGTCGCGACCCTCCGCCACCTCCTGCAGGACCGACTGGCAAATACCGTATCGTAGCCCGTGGGCCCGCCAGTGCAGGCAATAGGCCCCGGCGCCAACCGCCGCCTCGAACTCGGCCTCGGTCAGGCTGTCATGGTCCTCGGCATCGGGATCGGCGGGTCGGGTAATGACACGTCGCACCCGTCGCAGTTCAGGCCGACAGGCGGCAAGCCCGGTCATGACGCTGTCCTTTCCGACGCCGGACGGACCGACAACGGGTATGAGACGGCCAGCACCCATTCAGGTCACACGGTCCGGCGAAAAGGCCGTCACGTCGATGACCCGGTCACATACGCGGTCGCGCGCGAACTCATCATGAAAGATGCCCACGATCACGGCACCCCGTGCCTTCGCTTCTTCGATCAAGGTCAGGACGACCTCGCGGTTGGTCGCATCCAAACTGGCCGTAGGCTCATCCAGAAGAAGGGCAGGATAGGCATGGACGAAGCCGCGGGCGATGTTGATGCGCTGCTGTTCGCCGCCCGAGAAGGTGGTGGGCGAAAGATGCCAGAGGGTTTGCGGAATATTCAGCCGCGCCAACAAGGATTCCGCGCGCGCTTGGGCCGTTGTCTCGTGCACTCCAATAGCCAATAGCGGTTCGGCCACCACGTCACGGGTCGGCACACGTGGCAGCACCCGCAGGAATTGGCTGACATCACCCAGAACGTCGCGCCTCAGGGCCAGGATGTCGCGGGGGGTTGCCTTGGCTACATCGATATCACCGATGCGCAGCGACCCCGAAGCAGCCAGGTAGTTTCCGTAGATCATGCGCATCAAGGTTGACTTGCCGGCACCCGATGCACCGACCAGCCCGACGCATTCTCCGGCCTTGACCGACAATGTCGCATCGCGCATGACCTCGATCACTGCGCTGCCCTGGTTGTGCAGGGTGAATGTTTTGGACAGGTTTTCGATCTCGATCATGTCTCAGACCTGCAGAACGGAGCTGACAAGCAGCTGGGTATAGGCATGCTGCGGGTCGTCCAACACCTGGTCGGTCAGACCCGCCTCGACCACGTGGCCCGACTTCATGACCATCAGCCGGTCGGCGAGAAGCCGAACCACGGCCAGGTCATGGGTCACGATGATGACCGAGAGTCCAAGGTCACGCACCAACCCGCGCAGAAGGTCCAGCAGTCGCGCCTGCACGGACACGTCCAGCCCGCCCGTGGGTTCATCCATGAAGATTAGCCGCGGCCCGGTCACGAGGTTTCTGGCGATCTGAAGGCGCTGCTGCATGCCGCCTGAGAAGGTCGTCGGGCGGTCATCGATCCGGGTCTCGTCGATCTCGACCCGGCCCAGCCAATCCACCGCCTGGCCGCGAATGTCGCCGTAGTGGCGCGCGCCCACGGCCATCAGCCGCTCGCCCACATTGGCGCCGGCGCTGACGCCCATCCACTTTTATCGATCCCGCGGTGGCATCGGCCAGGCGATTCATCATCCGCAGAAAGGTCGATTTACCCGCCCCCGACCGACCGATTACGCCGATCATGCGTGGTTGATCGACATCGAAGCTGATCGCATCCACGGCCGTCTTGCCGCTGAATGCTTTCGTCAGCTTTGCAACTTGCAGCATATGACCCCCAAAGCGTCGTTCGAGGGGTGACTAGGCCGGCTTGAAGACGGTTTCGTTTCAGGCCTGAGAAGGTTTTGTAACGGACCGGGCGTTCCATCGGCCCGAAGGATCTCGGCAATGGTCGACGATATGCCGAGGTTTTTCGTGACCCATCGTGATCCTACGGCGTGGCCAACCCCGCTCGGCCCCAGTTGCCGACACTACATCCAGGTTCGGTTTTCCGGGAAGAGTGGTGCCGCTGAAGGGACTCGAACCCCCGACCCCATCATTACGAATGACGTGCTCTACCAGCTGAGCTACAGCGGCCACGGCGACCCCTTTAGCATTGGCGCGCAACCAAGGAAAAGGGCTATTTTTCCGCTTCGGCCTCGCCTTCGATCACCTCGGCTTCGTCGGTGTCTTCCGCCGCGTCCTCTGGCTGGTTCTCGATCTGGCCTACGATCAGGGGCAGCATCGCGGTGCCGCCCGGCATCGCAACCTCGCCGAAGGGCGGTCGGCGCCAATCCAGCGTGTCAAAGGCATGGCAATTGCCGCAGACCGGCGCCCAATCCGAATGAACCTGCTGGCAATTGTCACAAATCCATTGCGGGCCGCGCGGCGCGGTCAGTGCCTTTGTCAGCCAGCCGCGCACAACCGTATCTGGTTTGCCCTCGCCGCGTTCTATCGCCGCCATGATCGTAAGGCTGCGCGCCGTGGGGTCTGTCTCGATCAGGTCGCCCAGTGCGCGGCGCGCGGCCGGAAAGTCCTCTGCTGCGATATGCAGCTCGGCCAGTAGCATCCGGGTTTCCGCGTGCTCCGGCTTGATCTTCAAGAGCGCCTTGAATCTCTTGACGCGGGCCTGTGGGTCCTCGTCCGGGGCGATCTCGGCAAAGGCGCGCGCCAGGTCCGGATGCGGATGAGTACCCCAGGTCTTCTTGATAATCCGGGCGGCGGGTCGGTTAGCGCCCTTGGCGATATGCACGCGTGCGGCCTCGACAGCTGCCGGGATCAAGTCCGGCGACAGGCGGTTTGCTTCGAGGATCGATTCCTGTGCCTTGGCATCCTCGCCGTGCTCGCGCAGTTCGACAGCCTCGGACAGGGCCAGAACCGCATCCCGGCGCTTGTGGACATCGCGCGGCAGGTTTCCGGTCTTGAGCTTGGCGCCAAGTGTTTCCCGAGCACCCTTCCAATCGGCCTTATCCGCTTGCAGTCGCAGAAGTGTATCCTGTGTTTCCTCGTGGCGCGGTTTGATGGCAAAGGCCTTTTCGGCAAGCTTCAGAGCGGTTTCGGTATCACCATCGGCAAGCTTCTGCTTCATGATGCCCCGCACACCGACGAAGCGCGTGTTTTCATCCTCCAGAAGCTTGCGATAGGTCCGTTCAGCGGCCTTGCGGTCACCCGCCATCTCGGCGGCTTGGGCAGCCAGCAGATTGGTCAGATGCGGCTTGCCCAAGTATTTTTCGGCCCGCGACGCCTTGGCGAGCGCAAGTTGCCCTTCGCCAGAGGCAAGAGCCATCATGCCTTCGGACAAGGCGTCGAACCCCTTACGTTCGCGATTGCGGGAAAAGTAGCGCGAAATCGCCGTCTCATCCCCGTTGAGGAACTTGAAGGTCGCAACCAGAAGGCCGATCAACTTGATACCAAGCCAGACCGCCAGGACCAGAAGGGCGAGAACGACAACCAGTTCGAGAACGCTCATCGTCATGCCGAAACCGGCCACGTCGATCACCACCTCGCCAGGCACATCCATCAACAGAAGGCCCGCATAAGTCAGGGCGGTCACGAGGGCCACGAAGGCCAGAATCTTTACCAGGGACCAGAGCATCGGGGCAGCCTCAGTTCGTGTTCAGGGTTTCGGACAGGTCGGCAATCGCCGCCATGGCATCGGCACGGGCCTGCGCCTCGGCGGTCCAGCCCGTCATGGCGGCGCGGGACACTTCGGGCAGCGTGGCAATCTCGGCCAGGGCGTCGGACAGCCGATCGGACTCGACGGCGGCCTCGGCACGCGACAGAACGGAATCCGGGTCGCTGCCTTCGCGCGGCTGGGTCGAACGAACATCGAACTGCTGGCGCAGGAAAGTGCCCAGACCGCCGCTTTCACCAGCGACGCCCTCGTCGCGGGCGGCGGCGAGGGCCGCTCTTGCCGCCGAGTCGAACTGGTCTTCCAGCGCCGCCTGGGTGGCGACGCCAGTCTCGGCCACGGCTTTCAGTTCAGATGGAACCTGACCCGCAACCTGTTCCAGGTCCCCCAGCAGATCGGCAAAGGGTTCCCCTGAATCCACGGCGACACGCAGGCGGTTCAGGGCGGCGCGCCCGGCCGCGGCGCGGGCCTCTTGCAGGGCCTGCTGTTCCATCTTCTCGGCCTCTGCCCTAGCGGCATTCAAGTCCTCGGCGGCCTGTTCGGCAATGGCCGTGACCTCTTGCCGTTGCGCCGCGAGGTCGGCGCGCAGCGCATCAAGCTCGCGCTCGTAGGCGGCAAGGGCCGACTCGCTGAGTGTGCCATCGCTTCCAGGGCGCTTCTCGACTTCGGTAAGCCGCTCATCTAGGGCGGCGATACGCTCGGTCAGAGTCGCCTCAAGATCATTGATATCATCCGCAACACTATCCTCTACCGCGGCGATTCGATCCCGCAGCGGCGACAGGTCAGGCGCCGGAGGAATAGCGTCGATCTCGGCGCCCAGGGCCTCGATGCTGGCGGCTTGATCCTCGAGCAGCGCCAAGAGATCCGGACCCGCCGCTTGCTGATTGTCAAGATAGGTTTCAACGCCATAGCCGATACCGCCTGCTGCCAGGCCGCCGATCAGCAGTGGCAGGACACCGCCACGACGGCGCGGTTGCGATACTGGCGGCGACGTGGAGTCGCCACGCCCGTCCTCGGCATCGGGCGTTTGGGCAATCCCGTCAGTTTCCCGCTGTTCCGGGCGGGGTTGCGAGGCTTCTTCCCTCGACGCCTCTTCCGTCATCTTTTCTTGCGGTTCGGGTTCGGCTGCCTTTGTGTCCAGAATTTCGGCGTCTTCAATGGCATCGGACTCGGTGTCGGCATCCGCCTTTGCAGGCTTGGCCTGCGCCTCGTCCTCCATCTGGTTGGAATCAGAGTCGGTCAGGGCATCGTCCTTCTCAACCGCCTCGGGTTGGTCCGGTTTCGGTGTCTTTTTAGAAGATTTCGCCAATTTCGCCACCCAAATCCTTGTTCCGCTCAGCCCTCTGGCCAATTCAAAGCCTATCCTGCACCCCGGCAAGCCTCAAGCGATCTGCGCTGCGACAAGTCCGACCATCGTGGCCAAGTCCGGGCGCGGTGCGATTTTCATGCGCTGCGGGTTCAATTCGGCGGCGCCCCTTGCAACGTTTTCGCTAAGGGCACAGACAGTCAGCGGCGCCGGAAACGGCCCCTGTGAGACAAGTAGCGCAGCGGTCTCCGGCGAGAACAGGGGAAGCAGCACCGGCGCTTTCCCCCCCAAGGCCGCGCGCGCCTGTTCGGTCAGCGGCTTGGGCACCTTTGCATAAACAACGCGGTCTTCACACCGCAGGCCTTCCGCGTTCAGTGCCCCGCAAATATCCGCCGCGCTGGTCCGTCCCCGCAAATGAACCAGGGGTTTCTTAGGGCTTGCCGACCGGATCATGTCGACAAGGTCGCTC